>CAMAUV010000004.1 GCA_945861415.1 Akkermansia muciniphila
CGGACCGTGCTGCGCCCTCCGCTCCAGCTTCCCAAAATCGGCCCTCCCCCCGCACCAAGCTTGACATCCTGGGCAGGCGGATTAACTACAGGGACGCGCCGGGCAGCATAGCTTAGCCAGTCGGTGGCCGGACTTCGGGGTCCACTTCAATTTATCGCCCCAGCGCTTCCTTGAAATTCGCAGCGCAATGACTGCCGCCGCAGTCTTGAAACCAGAAGCATTGGCGGAAATGCATGCAGAAAGATCACAATTCTTAAAAAATGAGCCATATCAAGCACTTACGGCAACACTACACCAACGCGTATCTTTGCGCTGCCGCTATCAAGTTAAAGTCTTGTTTTATAAGGGTTGGAAAACCCTAACAAATGAAAGGGAGTCAAGCGATCATCTTAAAAAAAGTTTCTGCCTGCGCGGATTTTTTGATTGGCAATCGATGACTGTTCTCTACTGCAAAGAGACAACTCCGAAAGCAAACCGCACACCAAATGCTCCGCATCACAAAGCTCCACCGTTCAAACGCACTGCCGACTGTGCGCGGTGGTGCGCGCGGAGCTAACAGCTTGCGGCACTGCCGACTGTCGTGGGGGAATTATATTCCCGGACTTTGACACCGGCTGAGAGCATCACATTTTTTCCGACCCTACACACCTCACTATGCCCAACACCTTTCACTTTTGCGACTCAGTACTATTTGCTGGCGGCTTTTCAGGCCAGCCGTGGTTATGCCGTGCGTCCCTGGGGGGGGATGCCGGACGGGTCGTGGTGAAATGGGACTTGTTCCTCGACCATGCCTGCCCGCGACCACCTGGATACTATATGGAAACTCATATGCACCCAACTGCGCTCTTCGATCAGCCCTGACGCCTACGAGCGCTGGTTCTCCTCCCTTAGGCTTCAATCTGCCAATGATGAATGCGTTCAGGTCCTTGTGCCTGATTCGATCCATCAGCTGTGGATCGAAGTCAATTTTATTGGTGTGCTCAAAGATGCGTTCGGTGCCGTGACCGGGGTGAAGCCACGGTTCAGTTTCTCCATTGATCCCGCTCAGTGTTCAGGGTCAGCCAAATCTGCTCCCGAATGCTCCTCCCATACTGTGGAGAAGGTGGAATTGCCGACTGCGCCGCCTGCAGTGGACGTGAATGAGTCGGCCGAGACGTTGGATGGCGGAGAATGGCATAGCTTTTCCAGTTTTGTGGTGGGTGCGAACAATCAGTTTGCCCATGCCGCTGCTGTTGCAGTGGCTCAGCGGCCGGGGAAGTCATTCAATCCGCTCTTCCTCCACGGAGGCAGCGGGCTCGGAAAGACGCACCTCATGCACGCCATTGGTAGCGAAGTCATCGCCCGGAAGCCTAGAGCCCGGGTGGTCTATATTACGAGTGAGGAGTTCACCAACCTCTTCATCAATGCGCTCCAGACAAATTCGATTGGCCGTTTCCGGAAGCGCTTCCGTCAGGCAGATGTGCTGCTCATCGACGACATCCACTTTCTTGCAGGGAAGGAGCGCTCGCAGGAGGAGTTCTTCCATACATTTAATGCTTTGCTCGACGGGAACAAACAAATCGTGCTCACCAGCGACCGGCCCCCCGCCGAAATTCAAAATCTGGAAAACCGACTTGTGACGAGGTTTGAGTGGGGGCACACAACGGAACTCACTCCTCCGGATGAAGAGACGCGCGTGGCCATTTTGCGTAAAAAAGCGGAATCCCTCGAAGTGGATGTGCCGACCGATGTAATCGAATTCATCGCCCAACGGATCAGCAGCAATGTTCGCCGACTTGAGGGTGCCCTTGTACGCATTTCTTCATGGATTTCCCTGCGTGGCAACACGCCGTTGGAACTGAGCACGACGGAGGAACTGCTGCGCGATCTCCTGCAGCAGGAGGCACGCAATCACCTCACGGTGGACCGCATCCAGCGTGCTGTGGCAGAGGTCTGCGATCTGCGCCTTGGGGATCTTCTTAGCCGCAAGCGCCCTAATAATATCGCCCAGCCGCGAATGATTGCTATGTATCTCACCCGTCAGCTTCTGGACAATATTTCTTATGCCGAAATCGGCACTGCCTTCGGCGGTCGGGACCACGGCACCGCGATTCACGCCTGCCGCACCATAGAGGGACGGATGATAACCGACGAGGCGCTGCGTCAGCGGGTTTCCCTGCTGGAAGCGCAGCTCAAGCGCAGCAAATAGATATTACCAGCAGGTAAGGTCTGAAATTACTTGGCATCGCCAGCTGGGCGATTTTCAGATCCCCTTCGTTGGTTCAGTCCGTCTCCCAGTGTGGCGCGGCACGTTTCCGCGGCAGCCAGCAGGCGCTGCATCACTTTCGGATTCTCTGCGCTCACGTCTTTTCTCTCCCCGTCGTCTTTCAAGAGATCATAGAGTTGTGGTTTGGCCACCCTTGCGGTGCGATACTTCGCGGGGATCCCTCCTCTTGCTTTGGGCTGATCCCCCAGCGTCCGGTAGTTGTGTGGAAGCACTAGCTTCCATTGACGGGAAATGAGCGCCTGTAGTTCATTTCCGGCGAGATAAATGGGAAACGCTTCGTGGGGCGATTGCGCACCACTTTCTCCTTTCAAAAGAGGCAGGATATTTCGGCCGTCGATTTTTTCACGGGGCAGTTCTGCCCCGGTGATAGCGGCGATGGTGGGCAGAAGATCGATGGCAGAGGCGGCCTCTGCACATTCTGTTCCCGCAGGAATTGTCCCTGGCCAGCGCATTAGGCAGGGCACACGAATACCGCCTTCCCATGAAGTCCCCTTTCCTTCGCGTAGAGATCCGGCACTGCCTGAGTGCTCGCCATAGCTCAGCCATGGCCCGTTGTCGGAAGTGAATACCACGAGTGTGCGTTCATCGAGTTCATGCTTTTTCAGCGCAGCGAGGATTTCCCCTACAGACCAGTCCAGCTCGGAGATCACGTCTCCGTAAAGTCCGGCACCGCTTTTACCGCGAAAAGCTGTGCTGCAAAATAGAGGCACGTGAGGTTGCGGATGCGGCACGTATAGAAAAAACGGACGGTCTCTGCCGGCTTCGATAAACTTGACGGCCCGCTCCGTGATCTGTTTTGTCAGATCACTTTGATCTTCGAGAGTTTTAAGCACACGCTCGCCCTCGAGTAAAGGCAGTGGCGGATAACCACCTGGAGATTCCGGGTGTCTCGGCCACATGTCATTGGAGTAGGGAAGGCCAAAATATGTATCAAAACCCTGCTTTTGGGGGAGCAGCTGAGAGGGCCGTCCAAGGTGCCATTTACCGTAGATCGCCGTCGAATAGCCTTTTGCTTTCAGCATCTCTGCGATGGTTACCTCTCCCGGATGCAGCCCCTGCTTTGCCCCCGGGCCGAATGCGCCATGAATTCCCACCCGGCTGTGAAGGCATCCGGTCATTAGCGCAGAGCGGCTGGCGGAGCACACGGCACTGCTCACATAAAAGCGGGTGAATTTTCGTCCCTCCGAAGCCATGCGGCCCAGATGCGGGGTCTTGTATGCCTGCGCTCCAAATGGCTCAATGTCCGCGTAGCCAAGGTCATCGCAGAAGATCACCACCACATTCACAGGAACTGCGGCAGCGCGAAGGGTCAGTGCAGCTAGAATTAAGGCAAGCAATCGAATATCCTTCATGCCTTGTCAGTAACCGTTATTGAAGCTGTGACCAGCGGGAAGCTACAGCTCATGTGTGGATGAATTAGTCAGTCCAGTGTCTTGGCGGGCGGCGGAATTGACTGCGGGGCATTGGGATCGGGAGGCGGCGGCGGCGGCGGGGTCTCCATATTGTTCACTTCGAGTCCTTCAATCGGTTCACGCCAGTGGTCAGTGCCGATGATATCCCGGCCGGCAGGAATGCGGGCCTGATCAATCAGTTCGCGGGCTTTGAGGCAGGTGAGAAAAGCATTCGTGGGCACATGCAGGATAACAACAGCACGCGACTGCAGCCTGATCTGTTTCAGGGCTCTTATGAATGCGCCGTCGGTCTTTGCGAGGTCGCTCACGGGGATACCCCCTGCGGGATCGGCACCAGTTCATAGTCGAGGCCGCGCCATGGTTTGTTGTAAGGCACGCGCACCGCTGCCCCGCCGGCGTTAATTCCGGCCTTTTCGAAATGGCGCACGGTTTTGTCCTGATCGTAAATAAAACGGTCGCGCCCTGCCTGCTTCACGCGCCCGCGCTGCAGGTTATTGCGTTCACGCAGCAATTCCCCTGCGATTAACCCGCGAGCGCCGTCTACATCGAGCAGGTGTACGCGGTCCTTGAGACAAAGGATATTAAACTCCACAGCATCCGTGGGAATGTTACGGATATCAGGGATTCTTACGACAGTGGGTGCAACAACTTTGGGCGCGGGTGTGGCGTTCAGCAGGGCATCCAGTCTCTGAGACTCCGCCAATAGATTATCCAGCAGCTTCTTTTCGGCGTCCACCCTTGGCTGGACCTCGGCGATCTTCGTATTTAGTGCATCCGTCTGCAACAGTTTCACTCCGGCGGCACTCGAAGTGGCTTCCAGTTCTGCAAGGGCCTTCTCTGCTCCGCTGAGTTTGACAGCGGCAGGAGCCAGAATATCCTTATTCTTCGGGTCAGCTATAGCCGATGCAGCAGCCTTTGCCGATCTTTGCTGCTCCGCTAGTTGCTCAGCGTTGACTTGCGGCAGTTCCGAAAGCATTTTATCCATTTTGCTGCCGACATCCAGCTGGAGAAGCATCAGAATAATAACCAGCACAGCCACCACATTGGTTAGCGCGTCCATCAGCTAGTCGAGATTGATCGCCGGTTCTTCGTTGGAGCGTCGGCGGGACATAGTTCAGCGGGTAAAACGGGTGAGGTCAATCTCGCCCTTGCCGGGCACCGGCAGTTTTCCGGTTTTAATATCGAAGCGGCTTTTGGCAAGGCCAGCACCACGGGTCCATGCGGAGTGCCCGTCCTCGCGCAGCAGAAAAATGAGTAGGGCATCGGGAATTTTCTTCACTGTGGAAAGGAAGCGATTATAGTCCGCATCCGCGCCAATGGCAGTCGCAGTCACGCGGCTCTGTTTGTCATCTATGTGTATGACCAGTCCGTCGCCATTGCACTCTACGAAGAAAGGTTTGGCGCGTCCGGCCGCGGAACCGGTGCCGCCGGGCTGCACGACCACGGGCAGTGGCTTGGCGCTAACGTCCAGTTTCCTTTTCTCAAGCTCTGCCTTGAGAAGAGCAATTTTTGCCTCCAGCGCCGGACGTTCTTTGGAGAACTGCGCCAGCCTAGTGAGCAGGTCCTCCAACTGCTTCTGGAGATTGCGGCTGGCTGCAGCCGGATTCTTTGCCTCCGGGTCCTCCATCTGCTGCCGCAGTACCGCGAGGCGATCCTGTAATTCTTCAAGACGCTTAGTTCCGGCATCAGCGGCGGCATGGGCTTTTTGCAGCGATTGTAGTTTCTCCTGCGTGATCCTAGCCGCCGCGTCCATTTTCTGATATGACTGCGCGCGCTCCAACTGCTGTTTGGTGCGGCCGCCAGTGTCCTGGCTTTTCAGGGCCGCCGCTACAGAAATCATAAATGTTAAGATACCGATGACGCACGCCAGAATGCTCATGAATGGAAACAGGGAAATACCCCCCGGGCCTGCCTGTGATGCGCGTGCAGCCATGTGTTAGATTTGTCAGGATTTTCCAAATCACCGGCGCTTCACCTGCTGCACCACCACCTGCTTTTCACCCAGTTCGCTCAGCACCCGGTTCAGACTGGCTATGACATCCTCGAGCCCGGCAAGGTGGCGGGCCGCGGTGGTGTTGCTCTCCCACAGATGTCGTTCCTCCTCCTGCCTCAAGTGAGTGATCGCGCGCTCGTGCGAAAGTTCAAGGTTCGCGAGGTGTTCACTCAGGCGCTGGGCCAGCAGCGTGGGCATGCGTTCCAGGGCAGTGGCGATGCGGTGCGTATCCGCTCCTGACTGTAAAGGTTCGCCGCCCGATGGAGGCGGCGCCCCTGACGTAGGAATAAAATCCTGCGGAGACGGCGTCTTCGCTGCCGTCGCCAGTGCTCCGCCATCGTTGAGTCGGGCTAAGAGTTTCTCCGCACAGAAGGTATCGATGACAGTGAGATTTTCTTCCTCGGCCTTTTGCATTGCGGCCAATGGAAAACTCAGCGCAATACTGAGAATAAGGCCGAGTAGGGTGGTGTCGAAGGCCGTGGCGAGGCCGCCAGTAACTCCCTTCATAAAACTCACGATGTCCTCCGTGCTGCCCAGTTTCATTGACGCTACCGCGATAGAGAGTCCAAGCACCGTGCCGATAAAGCCGAGGATGGGAATAGCCCAGAGGAATACCTTGATAAAAGTGTAGCTTCCCGAGATGCGGGTGGCATCGATTTCCGACTGGCTAGTCAGCATGGCGGTCACTTCGCCATTGCTCCGGCGTTTCTCAAACAATTCGAGTCCTTTGCGAATCCGGTTCACCATGAGACTGTCCCTCAGGCGGCCGGGCAGTCCGTATATATGGTCGATGAATGTGCCCATATTATGTCGTGTAATTTGATCACCCAGATGCGCCGGCAATACATCAAGCAGCATGGCATCGCGCTGATGGCGGTTCTTACGGAGCTTGAGAAGGAGAATTCCGAGAGACCAGCAGAAGAGGATCATTTCCAGATAATTCACCCACGTGCGTCGCAGGATGAGGTCTGAAGCCCATACTCCTTTGAACGGCACGAGCACGGCGAAGATGATTGCGCTCGCAGTGAGTCCGATGCCACGGGCGCGCCAGAAGTGAACATTAGCATGGTCCGCTTCGGGCCAGCCGCCCCGGGTGCTCTCTCCATCCTCCAGAGGTATCGATGATGCGCCGCCCTGTTTCTTCGAGGCCCCCGGACGGCTCGGTTTTTGAGTGCCGGGCACTTTCACCCGGCCATTACAGCCGGGGCAACTCAGCCGGGGCAACTGACCACGGGGCAGGCGAGTTCGGGATCGGCGAAAAGATTGATGTTACAGTGGGAGCACTTGAACTGCAATGCGGTAAACTGACCCGCCGCGTCTCGGAGGTCAATCTCCACCCGTAGCCTCTCCGCCATGCCGCTCCGAGGATCACTGCTGCTGCGGCTGGTCGAAAATCTGTTTCCCGTGCAAAAACTTACGTCCTCATCACCGCGAGCATTTCGGCGACGGCCGCCCGCAGTCCGGTAAAAAGGGCGCGGCTGATGAGGTGATGGCCGATGTTCAATTCAGCTAGGTGAGGGATGGCTTTGAGCGGCGGAAGATTCGCGATGGTGATGCCGTGGCCGGCATTGATTTGAAGCCCGAGGGTGTGCCCCTGCCGGCCGGCGGAGATAAGTCGGTGCAGTTCCTCCGCCCGGTCATGCGGGCTGGCGTTGGCATAAGCGCCGGTGTGGAGTTCGATCATGTCGGCGCCGAGGTCAGCAGCGGCCTGCACTTGCTCTGGTAGTGGATCAATGAACATGCTCACCCTCGTCCCGGTGGCCTGCAGGCGGCGCGTGGTGGCCGTGATAGCCTCGCGGTGGGAAACCACATCAAGGCCGCCTTCCGTAGTAATCTCCTCGCGATTCTCCGGCACCAGACAGGCATAGGCAGGGCGAACCCCGCATGCGATTTCCACGATCTCCGGGGCGTTGCCCATTTCAAGATTGAGCGGGACTTTCAGTTCACGTCGCAGCAGGTGTATGTCGCGGTCCTGAATGTGTCGGCGGTCTTCGCGGAGATGTAGGGTGATGCTGTGGGCGCCTGCGGCTTCGCACTCGCGTGCGGCGGTGAGCAGGCAGGGTTCTTCATTATGGGCACCCGGCATGCGTGCGTAGCGCGCCTGACGCAGCGTGGCAACGTGGTCGATGTTGACTCCGAGCTTAACCATAGCTTTGCTAGCGTTTTTGCGCGAGGATTAGGGCGGATTGCCCGGCTTCGAATTTATATCCGACCCCGAAGTCAATATTGCTCACGTTCGTGCCGCCTGCCGCAAAAGCTCGGGCGAGGTCCTCCTGGTAGTAACTCTTGAAGATATCGAGTACGCCGGAGTAGCTGCCGTAGAAATTCACATTCCACCCTGCAAAGGCGCTCAGCGGCAGGCCGCTATCGTCCTGCAGCACAGCGTAGCTCTGGTCGAGGATGGCTTTGCGAATCATGGTAAACTCATCTGTGTGCATCAGGTAGGAGGCGCTCTTTAGATAAGTCATTACGCTTCCTAAGCGTTTTACGAAGCTGAGATAGCGAGAGTCGGAGCGGAGGGCAAAGTCGGCGACATTGCCGGTAAAATAATAAATGGACTTGCCTTGGGCACGCACGACATAACCGGGCCAGCCTCCGGGATGCCCGGCGATGAGACCGCCGCTGGCGTCCAGCGAGACCATCTGCACGCTTTCCACATTGTAGCCAAGACGGGCGAGGAAGACAAGCACTACAGGCAGGGTGCCTTTAAGCCTCGTGCGCTGCAGGTCCACGCGCATGTCTTTGGTGATAAAGAATGAGCAGCTTAGAGAGGTAGTTAGTGAAGTGTAGAGGCCATCCAGCGCGGTATCGATTTCTGCAGGGGAGAGGGTGCCTAAATCGGGCAGCATTTCACTGCCCTCAAGGCCCGTGAGCAGAACGTTGTTGCTACCGGGAAAAAATGTTTCGGCGAAGAGAACGTCCGGGCCGCTGAATGGATACCAGAGTGTGCCCGAACTGCGGAGTCCGCCGAGTTGACCGCGGCTGAAGGCGGCAATGCGCGGCTGGCGCATGACGCTGAAGCGGTGCCAGAGTTCATCCATATTCTGGCTGAAGCGCTGCCAGTGTTCCGAGTTGCGCGACGCCATGAGCGGGGAACTGGCGGAGCCCGGCATACCGGCGAGGAAGCGCGCGATGTCATTGAGTGGCGTGACATCGCCCTCGATCGTGGTCGCGCTCTGGAGCGGCACTGCTTTTTTTACTTCCACATCGGGTGTGTTCTGGCAGCCGGTAAGCAGCAATACAGCAGCGCTGAAGAGGGAGAGGAGGCGGGTGAATGTATTACGTATTTTCATAAAACCAGGAAAAATGCTGGTTTATTGGCAGATCTCCGACAAAGTGCAACGAATTCGCTCGGCTTAGTGCGTGGGCTCAATAAATCGCCCTGCCGGCATCGCTTTTCATTTTGGATGAAAGCGCCCGTCATCCTCGCTTTTGACGCCGGAACCGCCCGTGGCCCTCTCGGTCTACCCGCCCCGCCGCCGCAACAAACTGCCTCTGACCCGGCTCTTTGGCGGAAGGATGAGCATGGGGCATGGATTCACCGTCTGGAATTTGGGCGGCGGCATTCGGAGTTCGGCTGGGAAATATATGATCCTCCCGTGGGCCGCAGGGACAGTGCGCTTTCGGCTCTGCGTCCGCGAACTATCTGGACATGGTGGCCAGCCACACCCGCAGGCGGGTCACTGCCGACGGATTGCGCAATACACGACGATTGCTCTAGCGCCAATTCGACTCCATATGGAACGGATTCAAATTTCCACCTAACCATGAAACTGATCCTTCCTATCTCTGCTGCCGTCTTGGCTCTTTCCGCCTGTGATGGAGAGAAAGTGCAGGAGGCCAAACAGAAAGCCGCCGATGCTGGCAAAGCGGCAGGTGCTTTCGGCGAGGCCGGTAAAGAAATCGTCGGAAAAAGCTTGGAGAAAGTAAAAGAACTGAGTGCCAAAGCGGGCGAGAAGACGAAGGAACTCGTAGGAGCCGCGGGTGAGAAGGCGAAGGAATTGACCGATAGTGCGGGGCAAATTATTAAAGAGGAGGGTGGCCCGGCCATGGAAGCTTTCAAGGCGAGGATCGGTGGCTTTTCCGAGTGGTCGAGGAACTCCCGCGCGAAAATTGGCGGAGACCTCAACAATGTGAAAGCCTATATGGCTGAGATGAACAGTCGGCTTAGTGGTATTCCGGCAGAGGGCCTTCCGGCGGAATTGAAATCAGCGCTTACTGCCTATCAGGCGAGCATGGCTAAATTCCAGCAGATGTTCCGGAACAGCCCGGCGGATGAGGCTGGGATAACAAAGTGGAGTCAGGACAACGCTGATGCCTTGCACAAGATAGAACTTGAGTGGGTAGCTGCGGCGAAAAATCTTCAGGAGGCTGCCGCCGCCCACGGCGTGACCGGGCTAGACCTTGGCAGCCTTTCAGAATAGGTGTTCATTGGTTGCGGCCTTGGCTTGTTCCGTTGCTGCGGACGCAAATCGTATTGCTGGCGTGACGGGGGCGTTGCATGGGATCGGCATGAATCGCCTTCTCATAGCGCTGCTCCCCCTATTGACCACTTTTGCCGATGCTGCGGACTCCGGTCCCAAAGCCGGGGAACCGGTGAGCTACTGGAAGCACGTGCGGCCAATTCTTCAGGCAGCCTGCCACGGCTGTCACCAACCGGCCAAAGCGAAAGGCGGGTTTGTGATGACGGATTTTGCCGCGCTTCTGAAGGGCGGCGAGGACGACGGTGCTGCCGTGGTTTCGGGCAATCCGGCGGAGTCTTCGCTGCTCAAAAACATCACTCCCGGATCCGACGGTAAAGCGGAAATGCCCAAAAAGGCCGACCCACTGAAAGCCGGAGAAATCGAACTCATCTCACGCTGGATCGCAGAGGGTGCCAAGAACGACACCCCGGCCAATGCCGTGCAGCGATTCACCCCGGAGCGGCATCCTGTCTATGTGCAGCCGCCGGTCATCAACAGCCTCGCATGGTCGCCGGATGGCTCGCTGCTGGCCGTGGCGGGCTTTCATGAAGTGCTACTCTACAAGGGCGGCGGCACTGTCCTGGCCGGTCGCTTGATTGGGCTTTCCGAGCGTGTCACGACGGTGCGCTTCAGTCCCGATGGCAAGCTGCTCGCTGCCACCGGGGGGTTGCCCGGACGGATGGGGGAGGTGCAGGTTTGGGAACTGGCTTCACAAAAGCTCCGGCTGAGCGTGCCAGTTACCTTTGATACCGTTTACGGAGCTTCATGGTCGCCGGACAGCAAGCTGGTGGCTTTTGGCTGTGCATCCGACAAGAGTCTTCGTGCGATCGATACAGAAACCGGCACGCAGGTGCTTTTCATGGCCAGCCATGACGACTGGGTGCTGGACACGACGTTCAGCACGAAGGGAGATCACGTAATGAGTGTTGCCCGGGACATGACCGCCAAACTCACCGAGCTGGCGACACAGCGTTTTGTGGATAACCTCACCAGCATCACACCGGGTGCGTTGAAGGGCGGGCTGACCTGCATCGACCGACATCCGCAGCGGGACGAAATTCTCGTGGGCGGTGCTGACGGCGTGCCGCAGATTTATCGCATGGTCCGGCTAGTGCAGCGCCGCATTGGGGACAATTCGAATTTGATCCGGAAGTTTCCTGCTATGGAGGGACGCCTGTGGTCCGTGCATTACAGCCCGGACGGAAAGCGGGTGCTCGCAGCCAGCAGTCTTGATGGCAAAGGAGCGGTGAATATTTACAATGCGGAGTTCGACACCGGTCTGCCGGATGAAATCAAAGGCATCTTTGGCAAATCGAGCACGGATCGGAATGCGCAGCAGAATGCGGCCGTCGAAAAATATCAAACTGACGGTGCCAATCTGCTGCATCGCATTGCCGTGCCCACAGGAATTTATACGGCGCAATTCAGCCCGGACGGGAAGACCATCGCGGCGGCGGGGCAGGATGGTCTGTTGCGACTGATCAATGTGGAGGAAGGGAGAATCGTGAAGGAGTTGCTGCCCGTGACACTTTCTCCTGCGGGCAACCCTTGAGGAGCTTTACGGTTCCGCGACCACACGAAAGTAGCGGCGCATCTGGGAGGAGGGGACTAGCCAGTCCACCTCGATGTTGAGGGCACCGGGATTTCTTGATTTCACTGTGTTCCAATTGCTAAGAGTGTCGCTGGCTTCGAGCCGGTAACGGCGTCCGGCTTTTGCAGTGAACTGAATGTGAAGTCCGGAACTGTCAGATAGACTCGATGCGGTGAAATTGCTGCCTCCATCATGTGGTTTCGTGTCTGCGGCATATTCGGCGGCGTTGCTGCTTCCGTCGCTGTCCGCATCTCCCGCGGCATCGGTGGCATCGCCGGAGTTGAAACCGTTGGCCGTTTCCCAGTCGTTGGGGACGCCGTCACCATCCCTGTCAGGATGCGGGGTGAAGGTGGTTTCCAGCAGGGCGCTCCATGTGGTGCTGCTGAGCACGCGAGCTTTCAGCGTCTGTTTGCCGGTGATTGCTATTGGCGCGGAGTAAGTGACCGCGAATGGCGAGCGCGGATCGCTGCCGTCGAGTGTGTATTTGACTGTGCCGCCGGCATTGTTGTGGCTGAGGGCGGCGGTGAACCCTGGAAGATACCAGCCGCCGAACTGATTAAGCACCGGAGCATTGAGCGCCGGATACAGTCCCGCATCCCGGTAGCGCTGCAGCGCCACGCTGTTGATTTGTGGCCAGTAATTGGTGGCCATCCACGCAAGATGGCCGAGCCATTCCACTTCCCGGCGATAGGGCTTTCCGGCGTTTATCAAATTGGGACGGTAGTCACCCCAGCGTGCACTCTCAGCGACGATGGCTTTATCAATTTCGGCTGCGCGCGCATCCCAGCGCGCTTTGGCCTCGCCGGTGGTTAGCGCGCCGGAATTAAACAGATGGCGATGCACTCGGTCGGCAAAACGCAGACGGAACTCCGCGCTGCCCTGACGCAGGGCATAGTAGGGCTGGGTCATGGTATTGGGCGCATTGGCATCGGCATACTTCGCCGGGTGGCTTTGCCAACTCGAGCGTTCATAGATGACGTTTACGTTGCTGATCTCCTGATCCCACGCGAACCAGTGCCATCCGTCGTTCACGGCGGTGGTGTTGCGGCTGGCCCGTCCGGCCCACCAATTGTGATTTGGCCAGTCGTCGGCGCCGTGGAAGATGTGCAGGATCATGTAATCAATGAGGCTTTCCGCGTTGAGAAGGACGGGATAAGTGTTATTGCGGGTGCCGTCTGGATTGTTGCCCATCATTTGCTGAAAGACGGCATCGCTCGCGCTTCCGGTACCCAGCGTCATGAGTTGTTGCCATGCGGTGTAGTCGCCGTTCTTCAGTTCTGCGAAATCCACGAGGACATCATAGTCTGAAGGATTGCCGCCAAGGCGATCCGCCTGAAAGTCTTCATCTGGGTGTTCGGCGATATTGTAGAGACCCCAGTAAATCCCATTTAGATACACGTGGCAGTAGCGTCCGTGAGCAGAGGGCTGGCCCATAGCGATCTGGCTGTCGCGCACCCATTGATCCCTTATGTAGCTGGCCCATGCACGAGCCCAACGCTGATAACTCGCGCCGCCAGGTCCCAGCCCCACGGCACCCCACTCGGTGCAGGGGAAGGTGTCCGTGCTGCCGCCGCGGAGAATCAGTTGATCGAATTGCTCCACTGCACTGCCGGGGAAGAGGGAATGACGCAGCTTTGTCTCACCATACTGTGAGCGGAAGAACATCTTCAGACTGTGCTTGGGGGTGAAGCCTTTGTCGCGGCTGATGTTGCCGTGCACGGCGAGACCGAAGTTGACTTGGAAGCCGTCCGCGCCGGAGGGCTCGATCCATTCCGCGCTCGCCGCACGTTCCCGTGTATCGCCGCGGGAAGTGCTATTGGCATAAATTCCGGATGGACCCCAAATGTCGTCAGGAGTGGCCGTGATGCTGAGAGTGGGAATGGCGAGCAGGGCATCGCGCACCGTATAACCCGGGTGGGCATTGTTCACGATGCCGGCGTCCATGCCGTAGTCCCCGGGGTGATTACCGGGCCATGTGACGGGCGCGGCGGCCGGTCGCTGCTGTCCGGGAACAGCATTCACATACAGGTAAGTATGCGTGTCCACATTGGCCGGTCCCAGATCACTGGCAGGTGCAAAAGCGGCCGCGCGCAGCGTCGTGGTGGTGTTCACGTTCACCTGTGCTGGTGCAGGCGACTGGGTGCCATTGGTCAAGGTCGGGAGGCTGCCGTCCGTGGTCGTGACAATAACCGAACCGGGCGTGGCGCATGTGATCGTGACCGTCTGCGGCGAGTCATAGAATCCGCGGTTGGGCGAGAAGACCGTATCCTGAACGAATCCGGTGAATCCTTCATTATTCGGATCGCCGGGCGTGGCTGCCGCGAAATAATGTCTGGGAGCAGCAGTGCCGGTTACAAGCTCCGGCTCTATGAAAAAGTCGGCATCGCCGCTCCCGGCATTCATTCCCTGAATGGCAAGCACATTGGTGCCCACTGTCAGCAGGGCCGCATACCGAGAGACATCAATCACTTCCGCTGTGAAGGATCTGCCGCCAGCCCTGCTGGCGGTGGCGGCAGCGTTATAGACGGGTGATGCTCCGTCGGGAGCATTGCGGCGTGCGATCTCCGTGCCGTTAAGCCATGCGACGAATCCATCATCATAGCGCATCCGCAGTTCCAGTACATTCGAGTTCTCGGGATCACTGACCGTAAAAGGGATGCGGATCAGCGCACTGGCGTTCACGTTTCTCATGGAGGAACCGAGGTCAGAAACAATGAGCGGCGCTAGGGTGCGCGCCGCGAGCGGGGTAGCGCTGCGCGTTGCTAACGAGGCAATTTGTGCGGGCGATAGCGCCCCATCCCAAATGGCGAAGTCGTCAATTAAACCCTGATATCCGCTGCTGCCTGCGGCATCGAACGCACCGAGGTAAAGGCTGCGGAAGTTCATCATAGCATCCGTGTTTGTGCCGCTGGCGATAAGTGCGCCGTTTTGCCAGATTTCCTTACGGTTGCCGTCCTTTTGCAGTAGATAGTGATTCCATCGTCCCCGCCAGTGATTGGGGTTCGAGTCACCTGTAGAGAGTCGCTGGCGGGACATATCGCAGCATCCCGCCGTGTCCCAGTAAATGACCGAATCACTCCACGGCACATGGGCATCCAGCACGCGGGTGCCACTGCCATCGGCATTGCTGCCTGCGAAAAAAAGAAAGGCGGCCGCCGGTTGAGATGCCGCGCCATAAATCCATGCACTGACCGCAACAGCGTTCGCTGCTGTGATGGCATCGAACGCAGTGGAGTTTGCACCGGGGAAATTCACCACCCCGTTGCCTGCAAAGCTCATCGCGCGGTCGCCGGGCAGGCCGCTCTGGCCGCCGGCGTCTGCGGTGTAGACGGAATTAAGCACTGTGCCTGTCAGCCCGCGACCGCTGGCGTCCGAAGCCTGAGCGGGGACGCTGTTGTCATTGAAGTTCCACCAGCCCAGCGGACCAGATCCTCCCTGGTCGAAGCCTGCTCCCACAGTTGCACTAGTCCACGCGCTGTCGTCAAAATTTACCGCCGTCCAGCCGGGTACGTTCGCAGTGGGGATGAGCAATTTCGCCGCAGACACGGCTGTCACACTGGGGGCCGCATTGAACCGGCGCCCGGCGCCAAAACTCACATTTTCCCGCTGCGGCGGATAGCTGAGAATGCTGCTCGCGATGGTTATTCCGTCCGGTTTCAACAGCAGCACGCTTTCTCCATCCGGGTCGAGTTTGAAATTCGTGTGCAGCTCTGCTCCTGCCGCCCGGCGGTTCTTTGAGGAGGCAAAAACCACGACTCTTGATCCTGCAGGCACCACTACGGGCGAGGGAAACTGCCATTTGTTCAGGAGTGCGGGGTCGTCCGTCAGGAACCAACTACCAAGATTGACTGCGGTGGGACCGGGATTGGTTATCTCGATCCAGTCGGGCGAATCTCCATCGGCGTCTTCGAGGCCGCCCTTGTTATCCGCCATGAGTTCCGAAACATATGGGCGGGGTGCGGGCAGAGCGGTATCTTGCGTCAACTGCCATGTGCCGCCGGAGAACGCATTTCCTGCCGTGTCCGTGATGCCGTGGCCCGCAGCCCACGCGAAAGTCACCGTGCCGCTGACGGGTTGAGCGAAGGCAAACAAATAGACCGATGGGCCCTGCGGGGTCACGAGGGCGCAGGGCACGCCATTCACCGTGAGGTCTGTGGCGTGTACGCCGGAAGCCGCCTCGCTGTATGTCACCGTGGTCTGGTACAACTCCGCCACTAGCTCACCGGCCTGAGGGTCAACACTCGCGACCACGGGCGGTGTGATGTCCTGCTCCGGCCCGAACGCTTCCAGTTCTGCAAACACGAGCGATTCATTCCCTACAGTCTCCACGCGGGCGTAGCGGGCCTGCACTGTGCCGGGAAAATCTGCCGTGATGTCATACTGCCGACCGCCAGCCACAAGAGTCTCGCGGCCCACGTTGACCGTCTGGGTCCACACTTGCGCTCCGGCGGTATCGCGCAGCGAGAGCTTAAGAAAGTTGTTATTTGTGAAGTCGGTGCGATTGAAGAGTCTGAGCAAATCCACGGTTTGATTCACCGCTAAACCGTTACTGAGATCAATGTCGTAGTAGTCGCCCACCGCGGTCAGGCCGCTGTGAAAAATAGGACGCCCGGTGTGATTGTAGTCGCCGTCAATGATGCCGTCGTTGCCTGCATTCGGAGGCGTGGAATAGGCACCAGGACTCACGGCGGTGCGCGGTTTATTCAGTGCGAGATTCGGCGGGATGGGATTCGACTGGCCGTGAATTTCCAGTTCGGCGAAGGTGAGAAAATTCGGACTCACTGGCGAATCTGCGCGCTCAATGCGCACTTTTTTGCCCTGCACCCCGCGCAGTGCTGTGGTGCCCCATGGATTCGCCGCCGCCCGACCGGCGAGATAGACCTGATTGAAGACGACACTGCCCGCTGCATTCGTTACTTTGACACGAATGTCCTTCACAGTCCCCTGCGCCGCATCCGTGCGCGGCCACAGCATCACGCGGTCGAGGTAGCGATCTGCGCCGAGGTCCACCTCAATCCATGGTGCCGCGTCGGGCATGACCGTATGCCAGACGGAGCCGCCGTTATAAAAATGCCCGTCCCGGTTCCCGTCGTTGATGTCAACGGCCAGCGAACCAAAACCCGCCGAGGAAGCGGTCACCGTTTTACCCGCCGCCAGATTGACCGGCGCTGCTTTGAGGCCGCAGGTGATTAAGAGCCCGGCAGCAATGGATAGAGGGAGGAATCGCATTTCCCCGGTTTGATACCGGAAGTGGTGAGGATTGGCAATCTTTGTCTGACTCGCGCCCGGCTTAATCATCCCCGCCGCCGCTCCAGCAGAACCAGCATAACAAACGAAAGAACCAGGTTCATGGTTTCGCGCGCAGTAAGCTGCCCTACCTGCTCAATCTCGAACTTACCCTGCCAAAGTGCCGGTCTTTTAATCAAGCGGAGCGCGCCGTTCCCGTTGCGGCTTGCAAGGTAGCGGGGGTGAAAGAGCATGACGGTCAGAATATTGAGCAAGGGAACCTGACCAAAAATACCATCCATGAGTTTGGCGAAGGGATTCTCCTCGCGAATGGAGAAATCCGGCGTGGAGTCGCCGGGATTGAATACCTCATAGTGGGCTCTCCAGATGGAACGCCAGCCCTTGCGGCCCATGCTGCCGATCTCCCCGCCCCATGCATCGGTAAAGGTATAGCGCGCCGACCAGTCGATGATTTTGTTGGCGCGGATTTCCGCGAGTTTCACCTGCCGGGTGGCATCAGTAAAAATCTCCACATGCTCTTTGAATTTGAAGAGCTTCTGGCGGGCGTGGAGCACCGGCCTCCCGGAGGCGTCCATCACATCCATCCGCGGAGCCAGAGTAAGAATACGGAAGGTAAACTTCAGGGGAAAGACAATGCCTTCCAGATGGGAGGAAAGGGCATCGGATTCGACGGTAAGCGAACTCGCTGGCGCCGCGTAGGGATTTTGTTCAGGCAGACTAATTGTTCCTCCTGCGGCGGGCAGGAGTGAAGCGCAAAGTCCCGCTGCAACGCGTATGCGGCGAGTAAGCATGCTCTGCGCTCACATGTAGCGCGGTGTAGGTGCGCTGGCCTCGTTATCCGCGGTGGTAGAGCCGGCTCCTTTGAGGATGTCCTCCCGGATGGCACTGGCTTCGCGGTCGAACACTTCCAACAGACTTGAGATGCGGTCCCGCTGCGTGATGAGGGCAATGACGAGATATTGGCTGACCGCCAGACCATAGCACCACCAGCCGACAGTCTTGTGCAGCTCCGTCATGCGCAGATGCCGGGCGATCTCATTCGGGTCCAGCGCGTTGCTTCCGGCCATGGCGAAGGACGATTCGCCGCCGAAGATGACGGTCATGATGGCAAAAACAGGAGTGGACCTCCGCAGATGAAGAATGCCAAGGCCGCTCAGGATTTCCTTCCGCCGCCGCCATGCCTCGGCGCGACCTTGTTTACTGGTGAGCTTCAGCTTCGGGGGCCCGCGGTGCAGGATGGAGAAGATATCCTGATCCGGCATGGACTCGATGACCCCCACTGCCAGCAGCAGCCGCAGGATTAGCGTCTGCCAGACGGTTTCACCGCTTTGCTGATACCATGGGGTCCAGCCGAAGAGAAAAGACTCAAGATTCGCCGTGGCCGCCAGCATGAGGACGGCGCCGCGGAACCAGTTCTCCAGATCCCGCTCCATTTCAGCATCCGTGCCGTGCACTTTGAAGACGTGTTTCAGGATGAACCGGAACAGCGGAATGGCAATGAGCCCGCTGATCAGCCTCAAAATGGGTCGCAGCACGGGCTTGAAGATGAAGTCGCTGAATAGTCCGGTGAACGTGGGTGATGGCACAGCGGGTCCATCAGCGCGCCCGCCGCCGGGAGCCAGCGGAAATCCCGGACCGCATGTGCGCGGGCTACTTCAGTGCTTTGATTTTCAAATTGCGGAACCCGATCTTCATGGCCAGTCCGCCGTGAATTTGCAGCCCGATGGGTCCGGCTCCTGCGTATTTAGCATCGTTGAATTTGGAAGCCTCCGTGCCGTTGATCCAGACAGTGACGGTGTCGCCCTGCGCCACCAGCTGGAATTGATTCCAGTCGCCGGCTTTCAGCAGTTTCGCGGCTTCCTTAACCTGTCCCGCCTCGGGATAACTGCCGGTGTAAAAGGATTTCGTCATGTCTTTCTTGAGGCCCCGGGAGACCCCGATCTGCATTTGCAGCTCCGGCTTCCGGACCATGAAGCCGCTGTCGAGTTCACCCTGCCAGCGGGCTTCGGCCTCGCACTCGAAGTTGAGGTAATTGTCCTTTGTGTAAAGCATGGAGCCTTTTTTGGCCGGATCGTTTTCGCCGGTGAGCACGCCATCCACAGATTTCCAGAAGGTGGCATTTGCGGGACTGCCGTCTTTCATGACCCAGCCAGTGAGGTCCTTTCCGTTGTAAAGAGAAGTCGATTCCGGCTCGGCGGCGGTCAGCGGCAGGCAGGTGAAGGCGACGGTGGCGGTGAGAAGATGGCGGCGGGTAGTCTTTTTTCCGCTTTGGGAGGGTGGCACATAGATAAAACCGCCACGCAAGGACACTTTTGCGTGCCTCGGGCAGCGTTAGAGGTTGCTCAATCTTTCGCAGACCGTGCACATTTTCCTTTGCACGAACAGCGGAAACCGTTTCCATCGCCAAACCCGCGCGCCTTTCTTATCTATGCCAGACTCCAACTCCTCCCGCCGTCAGTTCAAACGCGTCGTTCTTAAACTCAGCGGTGAGGCACTTCGGGAGGACGGAAGCATGGACAACATCTCACCGCCCATCGTGGAGGACATGGCGCAGCAAATTAAGGCCGCTTTTAAAGAGGGGCTGGAGATCGGTATTGTCGTCGGCGGCGGAAATTTCTGGCGCGGCCTGACCGCAAGTAACAAGGGAATGGAGCGCACCACTGCGGACTACATGGGCATGCTCGCCACTATTATGAATTCCCTCGCGCTCCAGTCCATGCTGGAAGCCATCGATGTGCCCACCCGGGTCATGAGCGCGCTCAAGCTGGAAGCCGTGGCCGAGCCCTTCATCCGTCGCGTGGCTATCCGCCATCTTGAGTTGGGGCGCGTCGTCATTTTCGCCGCCGGCACGGGAAATCCCTATTTCTCCACCGACACCACCGCCGCCCTGCGCGCGAGTGAGATCGGCGCTGATGTCATTTTCAAGGCCACCAAGGTGGACGGAATTTACGACAGCGACCCGAAGAAAAACCCGGCCGCGAAACGCTTCGAACAGGTAAGCTTCCGTGAAGCCCTCGCCCGCCAGCTCAAGGTCATGGACTCCACCGCCTTCAGCCTCTGCATGGACAACAATAAGCCGGTCATCGTCTTCGACATGCATACCCCGGGGAACATCTATAAGGCCCTGACCGGAGCCCCCATCGGCACACTGGTGAACATCGGCCCCACGCTGCCTGCCGAACTCGTGACTATTGCCTGACCGCTGGAGAGTTGTAGGCCGAGAGTAAAACCTTACGGGGTAATTCGGCAGTCGACATTCTGCATTCCCGCGTCATTCTCCCTATGTCGGCTGCCTCAATTAATGCCACTTGGAGAGGCGGCTGCTAACTTTTGAAGCAACCACCATATCATTCTACCCATGGACACCGAAATGTATCTTCTTGAAGTCGAAGAGGCCATGCAAAAGGCCTGCGACTACTCGCTGCATGAGTTTTCCACTATACGCACGGGCAAAGCCAGTCCCAGCCTTGTGGAGGGTATCGACATTCATGTCACGAGCTACGGTAGTAGTATGAAGCTCAAGCAACTGGCCCTCATCACTACTCCCGAGGCGCGGCTCATTTACGTGAAGCCGTTCGACCCCGGTACCATCAAGGACATTGAGCGCGGCCTGCGCGAGGCCAACATCGGTATCAACCCTTCCGTGGACGGCCCGTCCATCCGCCTGCCGATTCCTGAGATGAACAAGGAGCGCCGAATCGAAATGTGTAAGCGCGTGAAGGTCATGGGCGAAGAGGGCAAAGTCCGCATTCGCTCCTGCCGCCGTGACGGCATGGAGGCGGTGAAGAAGGCGCAAAAGGAGGGTGCCATCACTGAAGACGATCAGGAGCGCATGGAGAAGTCGATCCAGGAACTCACCGACAAGTTCGTGAAGGAGATCGACGTCCATGTAACGAAGAAGGAAGCGGAAATCATGACCGTCTGAGGCTTGAGCCTCTGCACACGTTGTTAATCAAAACCTGAAAGTGCAGTAGGCGGAGAAGGCGCACGCGCGGAGAATCCTGCGCATTGCGTTTCCGGACTGCACGGCGTTTTTCGGCGCGCATGGCGGCTACGTGGGGCGCCGGACTCCGCGGAATCATGCCATCGCGTTCAGGCTGCAGAATGAGCGCGGCCAGTTCTGTTCCAATGTCGTGTTGCTGGCACCGGCGCAACCCGGCGCGCTCACGCTAGAGGAGGCGCAGTCCCTTATTGCTTGGGCCAACGGATTACGCTAATCTCAGAGTATTCCGTTTCATCCCAATGCCGCTGCATCCCGTCTCCGCATACCTTGACCTAACCAAAACTCAGGCCGCTAGTCTTTTTGATGGGGTAGAGGAGGTCTGGCAGGTGATACCCAATATTGCTCCCTGGCTGGCCAAACATCTGCGCCCAGGTGTGGAGGCGGAATTGCGGGCCGGCACGGAATCCTTGATCTATGTCGGCAAAGACGTGCGCATTGGCCGGGGGACGATCATCCATCCGGGCGCTGTAATTCTAGGGCCGGCGTGGATTGGCGAAGACTGCGTCATCGCTCCGGGCTGCTACGTCCGAGAGAATGTAATCATGGGGAATCGCGTGATCGCGGGGAACTCCTGTGAATTTAAGAATTGCGTGATCTTTGACAGGGCGGAGGTGCCACACTGGAATTATGTGGGCGATTCTATCCTTGGACACTATACCCATCTCGGTGCCGGCGTTATTTTGTCCAACTGGCGTCACGATCACAGCTCCATCCCGGTGATCGATCCCTTGGCAGGCCGCATTGAAACCGGGCTGCCGAAGTTTGGCGCCATCATCGGAGACGAAGCTGACCTTGGCGCTCACGCAGTGTTGAATCCGGGAAGCCTCATCGGTCCGCGCAGCATTCTCTATCCGGGCACCATCTGGCGCGGCATACTGCCGGCGGACCGCGTTGTGAAACTGCGGCAGTCGCACGAAATTGTGGAACGCCGCCGGGAGTCCTGACGGATCGCTAGGAAGGGAAAAGCAGTGCTTCCCTGAACGAAACTCTTGTGCGATGGTTCCAAAAGCCATGCCATCCAAACGAGTCACCTTCTTCGGCAGCCTTGCCAAACTCACCGGTGCCGGAATTCCCATCCGTGAGGCTGGCGACCTGTTGTTGGCCCACTCGAAAGATCCTGCGGTGCGGGAGGCAGTAAATGTGTTGGAACACGGGCTCGCCCGCGGGCTGTCCATTGCTGAATCGCTGCGCCCAGCGCTGACCCCGTTGGAGTATGGCATGGTCACAGCCGCTGAGAATGGAGGACGCCTTGCCGAGGGCTTTCAGCATCTTGAGAGCTACTACGAGCTGCTTCACCAGACTAGGGCCAGTATGGTGCGCGGCATTATCTACCCGCTGCTCATTCTCCATGTGGCCTCGGCCACGACCGGAGTGGTAGCCAATCTCAATGGCGGGTCTCCCCTGATGGCGATGCTGCATGCCTTTGCGTGGCTGTGGGTGGCGCTGGGCAGCATCGCTATTGTGGCGATACTTTGCATCAAAGCCGCAGCTCACAGCTCACTGGCCGACGGAGTGCTGCGTTCGCTGCCCATCGTGCGGGGGGTATGGAGTTCCCTCGCTCTCGCCCGCTGGTATGCCGTGCTGCATTTTCATGTGCTCTCCGCGCAAAAATTCAGCACAGCCCTTGAAGATGCCGCCGCCGCCGCTGCCAGCGCCCGGCTCAGTCGTGCCAGCAATCGCATGGCGAAAATTGCCGAGCAGGGCCAGACCGTGAGCGGCACCATGAAATTCGAATCTGTCTTTCCCGGGCACGCTACTCTTTCCTTCGCTACAGCCGAAGCCACCGGCACCCTTGATACAGAGACCGCCATGCAAATGCGGGCCAGCATGGAGCAAGCCCGGCGCGCGGCCAACACCGCCGGCGAATGGCTGCCCCGGCTGCTCTATATCGCAGCGCTGCTCTACGGTGCATGGCATGTGCTGCAACTCGCGGGCGCCATCGGCGGGCAGTATATGAAAGCGCTGAACGGAGAATTCTAGTGGTGTGCGTTGGTGAACCTGAGGGGTGCGGAAGTCGCCCCACCCGGGACCTTGGACCGTGGCAGTTTGATTGAATCGAGCCACAAGTGCAGAATCACAGAGAAAATGACGGCCATAGGCGCGCCACTCCCAGTGGAACCCAGCTGCCAGTGCTTTGGCAGGGACTCCTACTTGCCGCGTAGAAGGCGCTCGGCGATTCTCATGCCATCCACGGCGGCGGAGATGATGCCGCCGGCATAGCCTGCGCCTTCGCCGGCCGGGAACAGACCTGGGGTGCTCAGGCTCTCATGCGTTTTGTCATCACGAGTGATGCGCAGAGGGGAACTGCTGCGGGTCTCCACGCCCACGAGCACGGCATCCGGTAGCGCGAATCCCCGCAGCGTCCGGTCGATCTGTGGGATGGCCTCCTTGAGCGTGGCCACCACGTGCGGGGGCAGGCACTCGCGCAAATCCGTGGGCGTGACTCCCGGTTCGTAACTGCTGGCCACGGAGCCCAACGACTTCGTGGGGCGGCCTGCGAGGAAGTCCGCGATGGTTTGAACCGGAGCGTGGTAGTTTTCGCCGCCTATGGCAAAGGCGCGGCGTTCCCATTGCCTCTGAAAGGCGATGCCCGCTAGTGGTCCCTCGCCGCCGTAGTCCGCCGGGCTTACATCTACCATCAATCCGCTGTTCGCATTCGCCTCTGCGCGCGCATAGCTGCTCATGCCATTGGTGACCAACGCGCCGGGTTCACTTCCGGCGGCGACGACAAGTCCACCTGGGCACATGCAGAAGCTGTAGGCCACCCGCCCGTTGCGGCAATGGTGGGAGAATTTGTAAGGAGCGGCACCCAGCAGCGGATGCCCCGCCCATTTTCCATACTGTGTCTGATCGATGAGCCGCTGCGGATGCTCCACGCGCACGCCGATGCTCAATGGCTTCGCTTCCATGTGAACGCCCGCGCGGTGCAGCATGGCGAAGGTATCCCGCGCACTGTGCCCCACGGCGAGGACTACCTGCGATGCGGCAATTTCCTCTCCATTACGCAGCCGCACACCGCTAACCCGTCCATCGCGCAGCAGCAGTTCCTCCATCGGCGTATCGAACCGCACATCACCGCCCAGTGTCTGGATTTCTTCGCGGATGGTGCGCACCACTTTTATCAGTCGGTCGGTGCCAATGTGCGGACGGGCTTTGACGAGGATATCCTCCGGTGCTCCCGCGCGCACCATCTCTTGCAGAATCCAGCGGATACGGTGCTCCCGGTCGCGGATCTGGGTGTAAAGTTTGCCGTCGGAGAATGTGCCCGCGCCGCCCTCTCCGAACTGCACATTACTCTCGGGATTGAACTCCATGCCTCGCCGCCAGAATCCGGTGACATCGCGGGCGCGCGGTCCCGCGGGCTTTCCTCTCTCAAGGACGATGGGCCGGAGTCCGGAGCGTGCGAGGAGGAGTGCGCAGAAGAGGCCGCAAGGGCCGGTGCCTACGACTACTGGGGGTGGATTGACGAATGATGAAGAAGGATTGTTGATTTTTGAAATGTTCTTCTGGTGCGGTTCAACCGCAGCACTGGCGGGCTGCACATCCATAGTCAATCCCACTGCTTTTCCTAGGCCATCCAGTTCGGCGTAGCACCGCTCCGGCAGCACATGCACTCGCGCCACTTCTTTGCGGTGATGCTCAAGGGCGGCGGCCTCATCGCACGCAGTCACGTGCAGGGTGTAGTTCAGGAGGACCCGGCCGCGCCGTGCGTCGATGGCCCGACGGTAAATGGCGTGGCTTAGTATTTCCCCGTGCGGCGCCCGCAGCGCATACGTCAGCGTGCGCTCCAGTTCCTCCGCAGTGTGATCCACCGCGAGTTTGAGTTCGGAAACTTCCAGCATTTGTCCTGTGCCATTCGGACAGATGGCTTTGTGGTCAATGGCGGCGGGAGGTTAATGAATTCTGGTATTGGTTTGTGCTGGGGTCCTCTGAGGGGCCCGCGATTCACTTTCCGCTGCGGGAGGGTCTGTGGAGCCCGCCTTGACGGAGACGTGGGTGCGATGATGTCATGGTTAGAAGGCGGCCGCAACGGTCTGCCGCTCTTATTTCACCATGACTACCCACCACATCCTCAAGCTCGCGAGCGGTGAAACGCTTTGTGTCGCCTCCATGCCGCATATGGAAAGCGTCAGTCTCGGCTTATGGGCAGGTGTAGGCGGGCGGCATGATCCTGCGGAAATGAGCGGTCTGGCTCATTTTGTGGAGCACATGATCTTCAAAGGTACCAAGCGGCGCAGTGCCCGCCGTCTAAATACGGATGTGGAAAGCGTGGGCGGTACCATGGATGCCTACACCAGCGAGGACCATACGGCTTTTTTCGTCCGCGGTCCTGCCGAACACTTTGCGCGCTTTGCCGATGCGCTTCTCGACATTTACCGACACTCTGTTTTCAATGCAGGTGATACGGTGCGGGAGCGCGAGGTGATCGCCGAGGAGATCGCGATGTATAAGGAGCAACCGCAGCAGCAGGTGGAAGAATTGCTCTGGCGCGCTGCGTGGCTGGACCATCCGCTGGGCCGCCCTATCGCGGGCACAGTGGACAGTCTGCAGCGCATTCATGCGCGGGCGTTGCGAGAGCACGCTGGATTATGGTTCGGGCGGAGGAATACCATCATCTCAGTGGCGGGGCGTATTGAGCCGCAGGAGGCGAAGAAACTGCTGGAGAAACTGCTGGGGCATGGCCTCCACGCTGGCCGCCGCCCGCGCAGCCGGCCTTTTGCCCTGAAGAAGCCCGCACGCAAACCGGGAGTGCTGGTGGAGAAGCGCGAGATTGATCAGGTGCAACTGGCGCTGGCGATTCGCGCGCCTGGCCGCATGTCGGAGCATGCGCCCGTGCTTCGCCTGCTGAATGTCCTGTTGGGCGAGAATACCAGTTCGCGCCTCTGGGCCCGGCTGCGGGAGGACCATGGATTGTGTTATGATGTTGGGTCGGACCTCACCACGCTGCATGAAACCGGATTGCTGCACATCTTCGCCGGAGTGGATCCTGACAAACTGGGCCGCTCGTTGACTGTGATCATGCGTGAATTGTCCCGGCTGGTGGAGAAAGGAGTGACGGCGCGGGCGCTGAAGGGTGCGGTTGAATATGCCATTGGTTCCAGCCGCATGGCCATGGAAGCTCCCGGTGCGCAGATGACCGGCATGGCGGAATGCCTGCTCTTTTATGGTCGGTGGATTCCCATCAATGATCACTACAAGCTTCTGCGGGCGGTGACCGCGCAGCAGATTCACACCCTTGCCCGCAGCATGTTCCAGCCGGGTCTGATGACGGCGGCCTTTGTGGGGCCGGTGGATAGTGAGAAAGCAGTAGCGGACAAACTACGGATGTAATCTCCCGCGCTGATACCCTAGCAACTTTACCCCGTAGCGTCCCGCAGTGCCATTTCTCGAGGGATTTGAGTTCCTCCAATTCTCACTCTTCGCTTCCCGGCCTTGCGCTCGGGGCATGGGCGGGTATGACACCCTGCGTGACTCAGGATCCACCACTTCCCGCTCAACCCTTTACCATTTGGCTCTCGCCTGACGTTTGGCCTCAGCCAAGCCTGCGATTGCCAGGCCTTGCGCATACCCTTTGGCTCAATCCTGCGAAATGGCCGGTCATTCCGCTTCGTCTGCCAGCACAAGCTCACACTTTGTGGCTCGACGAATCTGCGTGGCCGGTTGCGCCGCCGGTTCCGGTTGTGGCCGAGCATCTCGTGGCCATTGACGTGCCGATTGTGACTGAACCTGCGGTCACCGCACCAGAAATCTCCGTGCCTGTAGAAGCATCCATTACTCCCGATTCCTCCACTCCGGCCATGTCACTTATCAGACTTTCAGCTCATTCTTTTACCGTCTGGACCACACCGGCAGCGCTGGCCGCTATGCCCAAAGTAATGGCGGCTCCTTCTTCTGCTGCTGCCCCTGCCAAGGCAGCCAAAGTAGCCATCTCACTGCCCGGCCGCGGATTCACCCTGTGGACCAAACCCGGCGGCTTGGAGCCAATCCGCATGAGCAACGCGGCTCCCGCAGCGCTGGTTGCACCCGCCGCTGCTCAGCCGCTTCCTGCTGCCGTTTTTCATGCCGTTCCGGCACAGAAAAGCGCATTCCCATGGCTCGCTGCCGCCGCCGCATTGGCCATAGCCGGGATTTTCGCCCTGATGTGGTCGTCGCAAAAAGGGCAGCGGGATGAAATGGAGAAAGAGGCGGCCAAAGCTAAAACGGATGCCAAGTCTGCTAGCGAAACCGCCGCTACTCAACTCAAGTCCGAGCAGGCCAAAGTGATCGTCGTCACTTCTGAACTGGCTTCCTCCAGAGAAGCTGCGATTCAGACGCAGGTCGACCTCAAGAAAGAGATCGATGCTGCCACAGCAAACGTCAGCGCCGCAGAGGAAATTGTGAAAGCTCAGAGCGCCAAACTCTCGGAAACCGCCGCCGCCTTCCGGGCGCTACAAAAGTCCGCCGGTGAAAAAGAGATCGCCCTGCAAAGGCAAACTACGGAACTGACGGAGCAACTCAGTGCGCTCAAGGAGTCTTCCGGTGAAGAACTCTCGAAGGCTCAAGAAGCCGCCGCCAAACTTGAGGCGGAAAAGTCAGCTGCTTTAAAGGAAGCGACCGAAGCCAAGTCCGACCGCGACGCCCTTAAAGTGGAAGTCGAGAAGCTGCTCAAACAACTCGAATCCTGCGGGAAACCTGCAGGCAAGCCGGAAGCCTGAGCCGCAGGTGCGAAGCTTCATCGACGTCTGCGACTTTACCGTCATCGATGAGACGGATAGGTGGATCGTGGTGAACAAGCCGGCACCGCTGCAGGTGCATCCCAGTAGGCCCGAAGGGGGGCCTACTCTCTGGCATGGCTTGCGGGAACTTCTGCGCTACGACCTCGAAAACGGTGCGGCTCTTTCCCTCATCAACCGTCTGGACCGCGACACCAGCGGTCTCGTGCTGGTGGCGAAGGATAAACCGACCGCCCGGATGCTGCACAAGGCCATGATGCGCCGCGAGGTGAAAAAGGAATACCGCGCCATCGTCTGGGGCTGGCCGGAGCCTGATGAGTTCGACGTCCGCGAGCCCATTCTGCGCCGCGGGGAAGTGGAGGAGTCGGACATTTATGCCATGCAGAAAGTGCATCCGGATGGTGCCGCCTCGCACACCACCTTTCGCGTGCTCCGGCGCTTCGAGCGCAACACGGCGAATGGTGCGCGGTTCTCGTTGCTTGCCGCCGTGCCCAACACTGGCCGGATGCATCAGATCCGGATCCACGCCGCCCATGCCGGATTTCCAGTCGTAGGGGATAAACTCTATGGCCCGTCCTGCGAGTGGTATCTGCGCCAAATCACTGATGGCTGGACGCCGGAAGCCGCCGCCGCACTGCTCATGAGCCGACACGCGCTGCACTCCTGCCTTATGGGCATCACTGCCGGCGATGGTGCGCATCATGTCTGGCGCGCACCGCTGCCCGCAGATATGGAAGGATTTCTCAACGAATCATGAGCCGCCGTCCCGCCAAACCTTCCTCACCGAAAAACGGCCCGCTCCTGCCTGCCTCCGGCTGGCCGGGCGGTCCGCGCGCGAAAACGCCGGATGATCGCAAACAGGAGGCCGCCCGCAGCAAACGCGGACAAATCTCGGCTCAGCAGGGCTGGAGCCTACTCATGCTCCTGGTGCTGCCGGCGATTGCCCTCTACCGGGCTTCGACGATCATTGCCCCGTGGTTGATCGTCATTGGGGTCGCGGGCATTTCGATCATGGCATGGGTGGCGATGAGCTTTGACAAAAAGCGCGCCGTTACCGGCCAGTGGCGCACGCCGGAGTCGACGCTGCACCTCTTGGAACTGCTGGGTGGCTGGCCGGCGTCGTTCGTCGCACAGCGCATCTTCCGTCACAAGATTGTCAAAGTGCCCTATCAATTCAGCTTCTGGTGCATCGTGGTCCTGCATCAGGCGGTCGCGGCCGACTTTCTGCTGGGATGGAGATTGCTGGATCTGCTTCGCGGCTGGCTGGGGATATGATGATGACCTCCAGCGCCTCAACTGCCTGCTTCGCGATATCGCGCAGATTGTCGTCGGCGTCCTTGAAAAGATCCTGCCAGAGCGGGATGGCGTCATTTTCAGCGTGGCCACTTTTCGAAGGCGGCGCGGGGTGTCAGGCTAGGGGCGAGGTCCACTTGGCCTTACGGGTTGTGGTCGCTGCGGTGATTAGCGTTGAGGCATGAACCGCACGCACACCGGGCTGGGAACCTTCACGCTGGCCTTGGTGGGCGTCAACGCACCGGTCTCCTGATCGATGCGGAACACGATGACGTTGCCGTCCGACTGGTTCGCGACCAGCATGTATCGGCCGGTCGGCTCGATGGCGAAGTTACGTGGAGTCTTGATGCCGGCGCCCTGGTGGCCGACCGCTTTCAGTTTGCGCGTCACTTGGTCGATCGCGAAAATTGCGATCGAGTTGTAAGGGTCGCGGTTCGAGACGTAGACGAATTTCCCCGACGGGTGCACGACCGTCTCGGCGGTGCTGCCACCCTTGTGCTTCACGTCGCCTGGTAAGGTGGACAGCACCTGCCTCTGGGTCAGCGCGCCCTTTTCAGCGTCGTAGTCGCAGGCGATGATGGTCAGATCCGATTCGCCATTGATGTAAGCGCTCTTGCCGTCCGGGCTCCATGCGAAGTGGCGGGGGCCGGCGCCCTTCGGGGTTTCGAACGCGCCATGCGGAGTAAGCGTTCCTGCAGCAGCATCGAAGGCATAGATGATGACCTTGTCTAGGCCTAGGTCGCAGCAGAGGGCGAACTTGTTGCCCTGATCGACATTGATCGAGTGGCCGTGCTTACGCTCACCGAGGTGCTGCTGGAAGGAGGAATTACTGCCGAGCTTGCCACTGTCCTCCACGAGCGGGATGCTCAGGCAACTCCCACCTGAGTAGTTGGCGGCGAGAACGTTTTTGCCCGTCGGATCGACGATCAGGTGGCAAGGCGCGCCACCCTGCGAGGGTTGCGAGTTGAGAAATGTCAGCTTGCCGGTCTTGGCGTCGATGGAGAATGCGCTGATCGTCTCCTGACTTTCGTTGACGGCGTAGAGAAACTTCTTGTTCGGATGGAACGCGACGAACGATGGGTTGCTCGTCTCGCCCGCTAGGGTCGCGGCGGAGAGCGAGCCGTCCTCAAGATTCAGCTCGCACTGGTAGATGCCCTTGCTTTCCTCTCCAGTGTAGGTGCCGATGTAGACGCGGTATTTTTCCTGCGCTTGCGTCGCAGGCGAAGTGGCGGCGAGGAGGAGTGAGGCGAGAATCCGTCGGATGTTCATGTTGTGGTTCTGGTCGATGGGATCGTGTTGAGACTGTGGTTATGGAATTGGGCCGGCATGGCAAGGCAGATTCCAGCGGCTTCATCACCGGGCGCAAGGCCGTCCGGATGAGGCCGTATTCATGGATCGTGCGGGGCGCGGTCGATCCCTTCATACTTCCCCGTGGTGCCGCCCCTACAGCCCTCCTGACAATACCGCCCACCTATTTCATATCTTAAAAAAGTTCATTTTTTGAGACGGTTTTGGCACTACGGCGATAGTCATTGTTGCTGGCAACGTGGATAGAGATGGGCACAAACTTAGCCATCCTTGTTGGCGGGCCTACACACAAGAGTGACTGGCGGGCAACAGTCGATACAGAGGAACTGGATCACTACATGATTCGGTCCTTTTTACTTGATTTATCGATCCCCGCCTGGAGTTTCCGCACGGTTAACTTCAGCCAGCCGGGGCGCCAGACGTTGAGGAAGACGACGTCGTCTGTGGGGCTGGCGGGCCCGGCGAACGTGATAGTGCCGATGCCAGGAAATCCGCTGCCGGTGATGCTGATAGCGCGGGTGTCCACGATGCGGAGTTCGCGGCTGCGCGGTCCGGCGAGCCCGCGGCGGGACTCGACGCGGGTGCTGGTAAGAATATAGTGGGCGCTCATGCGGTGGAGCACGGCTTGCAGCAGCACGCCAGCGGCTGCCAGAAGTCCGGCGGCAAGGAGGGCAGGCACATTTTCCTTGAGCAGAGCGCCGGAGGCTCCGAGCGCGCTGGCGAGGACTGCGCTGCGCCAGTAGCAGAGCACGCAGGGGTGGCCGTTATAAATCAGCCGAACCCGGGGCGTTGCAGATCCGGCAGCGGCGGGTTTTTCCCCCGGAAAGGGCGCGGGTTCCCACGGCACGTGGACCGGCTTTGAGGCGGGTGCCGTGACGACAGGCGGCACGACGCGGAAAAGCGCTCCCGCGGTGGTCGTGCGTCCGCTGGTAGCGTGATGACATTGGGTCTCTGCGGCGATCTCGCCGGCATCGAGAAAATCCAGCAGTTCCTCCTCCGCGTAGGGGCCTTCGCGGGAGCCTCCGGGCAGGAGAATGTGCCAGTCGCGCTTCACGGCGTGAATTCTTCAACGTCAGGCACGGGCGGCAGTAGGTCTTCCCTCATGAGAAACATTTTCAGATTGAGCTTCGACAGTTCGTCCGGGTTCATGCGAAGGAGCAGGGTAAGGAAAGGCGTGAGGCGGTCCACTTCCGCCAGCGTGGTGTGGACAAGGCTGGCGGTGATGGTTCCGTCGAAATGTCCCGGTGGAAACAGATTTGTCACCCGGAAGAGAACCTTGCCGGTATCGTGATCCAGTTCAAAATTTCCCACGGTAAGGTCTTTGTTGGCGCGCATGAGCATTTCGCCGGCGAGTCCGCTGCGACTGTCCGGCACGTGATGACTGAGCGTTCCGACCACGCTCACGGCATTGAGGGGTGCAAAGACCTGCGCGTGAATTCGGGTGCGGGTGTGGTAGACCTCAAAGTCCGCCTCGAGGACCTCGCGGCCCTCCACGCGCCGGAATTCCCACCCCATGCGAGTGAAGGTGTCGGCTACTGCCGTGAAAAGAGAGGAGTCGGTGGATCGGGTAGTGGATGCCATGAATTAATGCTGGAGGATAGAGGTGCGTGCCGGGCATGCAACGGGGTGGTGCAGGGCGGTGAGTCGTTTGGCGTTGCGCAGCGCGGTGCGACTCTTATATGGGGAATATTCATCGGATGAGCACGCCCATATTTCTCCATCAAGTCACCGTTCCCTCCCAGTTTGCGCCAGTCGATGTGCTACTGGAGGGCGGTAGGATGAAATTTGGAGCACCGGCGCCGGCGGGCGTACGGATTATTATTGCGCAGGGCATGGTGCTGCTTCCGGGGTTATTCGACTTTCATGCCCACCTGCGCGAGCCAGGGCGGGAGGACGCGGAGAGCATCGCGAGCGGCACGGCCGCGGCGGTGCAGGGTGGCTTCACTGGACTGCTGGCCATGCCGGATACGAATCCGCCCGTGGACAATGGCGGGATGGTGCAGAGCGTGCTCGACATTGCCGCCAAGACCTCGCCAATCCCTGTGAGTGTGGCCGGCTGCATCACCCGGCGCAGGGCAGGGGAGGAACTCGCGGAGATTGGCGAGATGCATTTGCGCGGAGCGGTCATGCTCACCGATGACGGTGATACGGTGATCAATCCGCTCCTGCTTCGCAGCGCGCTGCAGTATTCCCGGGACCTCGGCATTCTCGTTGGTGCCCACTGCGACGTGCGGGAGCTTTCCGGCAGCGGTGCCATGCATGATGGTCGTGTTTCCTACCGGCTGGGACTGCCCGGCATTCATCCCTGCGCGGAGGAAATCGGAATCGCACGCGACATCCGACTGGCGCACAGTTGCCGCACACGCATTCATATTAAACACGTGACCACCGTGCGTGGGGTGGAGACGATCCGGCGCACCAAACGCGAAGGCACTCGTGTTACGGCGGAGGTGACTCCACACCACCTGATTTTCTGCGATACGGATGTGGGTGACTACGATACGAATTTCAAAGTGAAGCCTCCCCTGCGCACAGATGAGGACCGCTGCGCCCTGCTGGAGGGTGTGTTGGATGGAACGATTGACGTCATTGCCACGGATCACTGTCCGCACACTGAGTTTGAAAAGAACCGGGATTTTGCGTCCGCACCATTTGGAGTGACGGGACTCGAAACCGCACTTCCTGCGCTCCACCATTACTTTATCCGGCCGGGCCTGCTGACATGGGATATGCTCATCGAGCGCATGGCTGTGACGCCGCGCCGGCTCATTGGCCAGCGCCCCCCTTCCGTAGCCGATGGTGCGGAGATCAATGCCGTGCTGTTCAATCCGGCCGCCGCGACCAAGGTGAAGCGCTCTTTCGTTAAGTCCCGTAGCCTGAACACTCCCTTCCTCGGACGCGAACTCCAAGGGCGCGTGGAAATGGTTATGCTGGGAGACAGGATGCTCCACGACGCCTCTGGTGTGGAATGACCCGACCCTTCGGTCCATGGAAATCAGCTCCTCCCCGGTTCGGAATTCCTCATTCTGATTCAGTTATTCCCCCGCTACTCTCCGTCCTCTAAGAGATGATTTGCGAGGCGGCAGTATTCCCGCCATGTGTAGGCGCGGCTTTCCGCGAGGCTGCGGCTGAGCCAGTGGAAGAGTTCCTGAAACTCCGCGTTGTCCGTGCGCACATGCTCAATGAGCCGCCAGTCGATGTTCCGCGGGCGGGCTGTGGTGATGCGCTGGCGGTGGAGCCGTTTCTCGAGAGCCTCAAATTCACGCGAGGTCATGTCGGGAATTTCATACGAAGGCCGCAGATCATCGAGTGCGTCTATTTCGATACCGTAGCAGACGATACCGATGCCGAACTCAGTGCCCAACTGGCGAAGTTGCTCGGCCAGTTCTTCATCCTTGAGCGGCGCGGCGATGATGAGCTCGCCGCCGTGGCTCCAGCGGGCGTTGCTCAGGGCCTGGAAGAAGTCCTCGCGGAAGGAGTCGTGGGTGACTTCCACTTTTAGCTTCACGCTGGAGAGGCGAAAGGGCTGGACGCCCATCGCGCGTTTGAGTTCCAGTTCGCGGGCGCTGAGTTTCAGCCCTTGGTCGCTGATGATGCCGGAGTCCCAGTCCACGATCACGGCGTCCGGGCACTTCCAAACATTCTCGTAAGGCGCGCCGGGGGCGAACGAGGAGTCAAAGAGAAACGGGAAGCGGCCGCTGTTCTCCATGTCGCGGGCATAGATCGCGCGGAATTTTTGCTGCCGGGCGGCGGCCTGGTTCACTACGTCTGCATCGCTTTCAAAGAGCATGCCAAGTTTGGCCTGCGTCATGGTCACACTGCCGCCTGCGATTACCGGCTTGCGCAGGTAGTAGCCCTGGCCCTGCTCCACTTTGGCGATGGGGCTGCCGGGGTCGCAGCACATGATGGAGAAGTGGTAGCGCAGGGTGGCGTCGCTGTATTCCTGGCGCAGACGGAATTTGACGAGGCGGATGAGTTCTGTACCCTTGATTGACTCCGCCGGGTTGGGGCGGAGGATTTCCGGGAGGATGTCGTTGAGTTGATCGCGCAGTGTCATCAGAGGCAGAAGTTTTTGAAATTCCAAGCTAATGTGACGGGCGGGAGGAATTCGTCAATCCTTTGCGCAACTTTCGGGCCAAAATGGTCGCGAGTTATTCCTCCGGCCAGTCTTTGACCTGGTCCACAAGGATGATGTCCGGTCCGAGATCGGAAATAAATTCATCCACGAGATGGTCGGCCTCCGGGGCAGTCAGGGGGCGGCGGATGAGTTCTTGGCCGCCGGCTCCGAGGATGGGCACTAGAGGCGGCGCTTCACCCTCTTTAGGCACTAGCGGCTTGGGGGCTCTCGGGTCCAGCTCCATCAGTCGTTCCGGGTCCAACTGCGCAGTCACGGTGACATAGCCCCAGCGCTGGTCATAGCCTCCCACAATACGGTCGCGAAAGTCTTTGATGCCGCGTTTGACATGGTTGCTGGTAACGGAGTTGAAGCCGACGAACCAGTAATAAGCGATGCTCCGGGCGGTGCGGGTGGCCCCTTTGCGGTCCTGAAAGACCTTTTCGCACAACAATCGGCGCACGGGGAGAACGTGCCCGCTGCGCAGCTTGATTTTGATAGTGGATGCTTCTGGAATATTAAATCCTTGGGCCGTGAGACAGCGCTCCAGCGCGTGGATACTGCCGCTAAGGTCTTTGCCGGAAAGCACGATGCCCGTGTCGAGTTGGTCCACGAGGCCACTGTAGTAGTTTGAAGGATACTGCTCTGAGATCGGCACTTCGCGGCGGTATTTCCTTTTGGCGAATTCCGTATCCCTAGCCAGAATGGCGCGCTCCTCCCGGCTACCGTCACTCTCGGGCGCGCCTCCGGTCCAACCCGAAAGAGTGAGCACGGTGGGCAGTTTCATGATCAGCGCCGCATCCTTCATGGGCGGCGTCTGCGGCAGCAGGAAAATGCTACTCAGGCCCGCGAGCAGAAGGACCTGAATGATGACAAGACGGGTGGTCATGGCGCAGGAGCAGATGGGGCCGTGTTGTTGTTGTTGTCGCCGCCGACGCGAGTGACGCTAACTTTTGGCCGCAACGCCCGCAAGCCCTGCCGCATGATGAAACTGAGCAGCATGAGCAGGGCGAGCGCCGCACCGAAGCTGAAGAAGCCGCTGTAGTTGTGCCATGTGCCGGTGGCAAAGTCCCGGTTCATCTGCGCCACGATCAGAATACTGGTGATGCGAACGCCGTTGGCTACCATGGCAATGGGGAGCGTGAGTGCCCAAATGACGAGGCGCTCCGTCCACTTCTTATGAACTACCATGGCATAGGCGTAGCTGATAAGCATGAGTGCCATGAATGAGCGGATACCGCTGCAGCCCATATCCACAATCAACTCGCCACCTGCGCGGTTTGGTTCGATCAACGTGGTGCCGCTCGCCACGGTCTCAATGCCGATGAGGTTACCAAGCACACTGGCGATTTTGGAGGAAGTGATAGCCATGCCATTGGTCATCTGTTCAATGCCCGGCACCGGGATCATGAAGATGAACATGCTGAGCGGGAAAAATAAGTGGCGCGCCGCCTTCCAGCCCATAGTGAAGTGGGCGATGCCCATGATGAGTGCGGGCAGAGCCAGAACCGCTGCGCGTGGCTGAATGGCACGGAAGCCGCCCACCCAGAAGAAAACGCCGAGCGCAATCCAGCCACAGCCGGACGGACCGCACTTCCACTGCTCTGCCTTAATTGAAGGCCATGCTTTCCATGCAAACCAGCACATGACTCCGGCCACAAGCCAGCCGTGCTCATAACTCAGATTTTCAATATTCCATGAATCAATCAGCCAGCGTAAAGTGGAGACTTTGTTATCCCATGCGAATTTTGGTACGAGGCAGAAAAAACCAATAAGCGTGAGCGCAATGGTGCCGCACAATAGATAGAGGGCACCGCGTCCGGATTCCGGGACGGAAGATGAGGCAGCGTCTACCTCGCTGCGCGAGTTGCCTGCGGCGGCGCTGCTGGAATTGGAGGGGACAGAGGCCGGAGGGGCATTCATTGGCATGCTTTTGGCCTAAATCTGCGGCGGAAGCAAGTATTTCCGTTGCCTCCGCAAATCTTCCCTGCCGCTTGCGCCCCGAAGGCAACCCGGCGATCAAGCACCTTACTTTTTATCTTTCACCCAAAATTCTCATGTTCGGAGCCCTTTCAGACACACTCGACAACGTCTTCCGCAAGCTGCGCGGTCTTGGCAAGATCAGCGAGAGCAATATCAACGATGCCCTGAGGGAGGTGCGCATGGCACTGTTGGAAGCTGACGTGGACTTTACCGTGGCGAAGGAATTCATCGCCCATGTAAAAGAGAAATCGCTGGGTGAGGAAGTGCTCAAGGGCGTGAAACCCGGCGAGCAGATCGTCAAAATTTTCCACGACGAACTCGTCGCTCTGCTCGGCGGCGTTGCCGAGGGCCTCAATCTCGCGCCGCCCGCCCGCATCCTTATGGTGGGCCTCAACGGCGCGGGTAAGACCACGACCTCCGCCAAGCTCGCGCTCAAGCTTAAGAAAGAGGGCCGCCGTCCGGTGCTCATCGCGTGTGACCTTTACCGACCAGCCGCAATCGAGCAGCTTGCCATGCTGGCGAAGGAAATCGATGTGCCCGTCTTCAGGCCTGAGACCGGCGAAACCAATGTGCTCAAGGCGGTGAAGGCCGGCGTGAAGTGGCTGGACACCCAGGCGTGGAATGTCGTTATCTTCGATACCGCTGGCCGTCAGGAGGTGGACGACGCGCTGGTCAAGGAGTTGAAGGAAGTGCGCGATTTTCTCAATCCCGGCGAGGTCCTCCTCGTGGCCGATGCCGCGACCGGTCAGCAGGCGGTGAGCGTGGCTAAGACCTTCAACGATGCCGTGGGCGTCACCGGCATTGTCCTCACTAAGCTGGACGGCGATGCCCGTGGCGGCGCGGCGCTGTCCATGCGCACCATCACGCAAAAGCCCATCAAATTCGCCGGCATGGGCGAAAAGATGGATCAGCTTGACGCCTTCGTGCCTGACCGTATGGCTCAGCGCATCCTTGGTATGGGCGACATTGTAGGCCTCGTGGAGAAAGCGGCGGAGGTGATCGATGAAGAGGAGGCGATGAGAAGCATGGAGCGCATGATGAGCGGGGAGTTTGATTTTAATTCCTTCCTCGATCAGCTCAAGATGATGAAAAAGCTCACCGAGAGCAGCGGAGGCCTCATGGGTTTGTTGGGGCTCATCCCCGGCGTGGGCAAGCAGATCAAGCAAATGAAGGAGCAGATGAAAATGGCCGCGGGCGACGACAAGATAAAGCGCATCGAAGCCATGATCCTGAGCATGACGCCGAAGGAGCGGAAGAAGCCGGAGATCATCAACGGCGGCCGCCGCAAACGCATCGCCGCCGGAAGCGGAAATACGCCCAATGAGCTAAACCAGTTCCTCAAACAGTTCCAGCAAATGCGCGGCATGATGAAGGATAAAGGCAAGATGGCCGGCCTCATGGGCATGATGGGTGGCGGAGGGATGCCCGGCATGGGCAGCGGGATGCCGGGAATGCCCGGGATGGGAGGCATGCCCGGGATGGGAGGCAGGATGCCCAAAGGAATGCCGGGCGGGATGCCCGGAGGATTCTTCGGCGGGAAAAAGAAGCGGTGGTAGGCCTTTGGCAGCAGAGCCTCACGTGGCAGACACGTAGCCTCAATGCATCTCCACCGCGCAGGTCCCGAGGCCGCCGCGGTAGTAGTTGAATTGTACATTCGGATGCCCCGCCAGCAGGGACATGGGTACGGCGCTGTCGGCGAGGCCTTTGCTGATCATGAGGGCGGTGAGACGCTGGCCGAGGGGATTGTCGTGTGTGCCTGCGTGCCAGATGCTGACTTTTTCCGCCTGCCATGTCTCCACCGGGCCGACGGTAATCGCTTTGGTGGGCACCATGGTCACATTGCCGCCGCCGGAAGTACGTGCATTTTGCATAAGCGTCACGGGATGCAGGTCCACGACACGCGTCGCCAGCTTGCGATATTCCTCCGGGCTCGGCGGGGCATATTTGTAGGCACCTTCGCGTTTCAGCGGATCATTGAAGGCCCAGTGCTTGATGTCGCCCTGCCCGCCCTGCATCACGGCGCAGCGCACCCCGGCATTCCAGCTCGCTCGATAGCTGCCCACGTCCGCTTTAGGGAAATGGAGATTCGCGTCCGGCATGGCCAGCGCAGGCCGGATGCGACCAAAGAGCATCTCCCTGTCGCATTTTTCAAACGACAACGTGTGCGAAACCGGCACCTCGCGCGTGCCGTCGTGCCATTCATCCATGCCCCAGAAGTGCGCATCCTGAAGCTGGATACCCAGTTCATTCACCAGTCGCGCTACCAGCGGGAGTTGCTCCGTGGGACCGATGGGGCCGCACACGCCCACAGGATTGTCCGCTGTGGCCCGACGCCATGCGGTGATGTATTCCAGCGCCTCCGCGAGGTAAAAATCCTCCAGCGTGTCATAGAATACGACGCGGAATCCCGGCCGCGAAAGCTGGAGCACATCCTGCGGGCTGAGCGCCGCGGCGTCGCGGATGATTGCGTCGTCGAGCGTGGTGTAATCCCACCAGTCGGGGGCGATGGAGCTAAGTTTTCTGGACATGCCACCACCCTAGCCGGGATGGGCAAAACGGAAGCCAAATTTTCACCGCGAGCGGGGACAAGGCTGGGGAGCGGGCGGAAAAAACGGAAAAAAACCAGGGAGATTCCAGCATTTGACAACGCAAAAGAGGCGATTAAGGCTGACCTTCGCAACCCGCCGGACCCGCCCCGGCACCACCCCATTCACCACTAAAGGAATCACATGCCCGAAGTCCAAGTCAAAAAAGGAGAGCCAATTGATCGTGCCCTCAAACGTCTTAAGAGCAAAATCGAAGTCGAAGGCATTCTCGAAGAGTTCCGCCGCCGCCGTCAGCACGAGACGCACGCCGAGCGCACCAAGCGCAAGGCGCGCAGCGCTGCGAAGAAGAAGAACCAGAAGTATCGCTTCGTCCCGTAGGACTGCTGTCCCGGTTCCTTGAGCCAATTTCAAAAAAGCCCCGGTGGTCCGCCGCCGGGGCTTTTTGTATTTACTGCGTTCAGTCAATTTGGCCAGCTGGGAAGAGCGCCACCCGGAGCGCGAAGTTGCACTTCGCCCCACCTTGCTGGCTGCGGCGACTTCGACCGGCGGGGCGAAGTGCAACTTCGCGTTCCTTTCCTTGAAAACTACTTCAGCGTGGCCATGTAGGCCATGATGTCGCGGATTTCCCGTTTGGTCAGCATGTCACCCAAGTTCGGCAGCATGGAACTGGGCACGGCGTCCCGGCTGGCGATGTCCGCGGTTTTCACCGTCTCAGGTTCCTCGCCTGGTGCATGAATGGTCATGCTTTCCGGGGTCTCCGCGCGCAACACGCCGAGTTTCACGCTGCCATCTTTCATCGTCAGCACCACCATGCGGAAGCTCTCCGCGATCTGCGCGTTCGGCGCGATGATGCTCTCCAGCAGATACTTCGCGTCTTTCTTTGTCGCGATACCGTCGAGCGCTGGACCGGCTTCACCGCCGGACTTTTCCACCATGTGGCAGCGCCGGCATGCAGCGACAGCATGCTCATTGAAGATCCGTCGCCCGCTGGCGACATCACCGCCTTCCAGACACGCCGCAAACCTAGCGAGCAGGTCGTCCTTCGGCAGCGCGGCCTCGTATTTGGCCAGTGCTTCCTTCACCGCCGGGGCCTCACGTTTTCCGGCGGCTTCCAGGAGTTCCAGTTTGGCTATGGGGGGCACTTTCCCTGCGGCCAGCGCTGCCAGTTGTTCTGTCAAAATGCGATCCGCCTCCGGGTCGGGCAGGGCCGCCAGTTCTACAAGTGCTGCGCGCGCATCCTCTGGCGTCCCTTGCCCCAGAGCGTATTCCAAGCCTTTCGCGGCCGCCGCCGGATCGGTCTTCCCTAGCAATCCCGCCGCCGTGATGCGCACGGTGCTGTTGGAATCGGTAATGGCTTTCTTTAGCGCCTCTGCGAGTTGCGGAGCGTTGGACCCGGCCAACGTCCGCAGCGCGGCAATCCGGACTTTGGGGGGATGACCTGTGCTCGCGGCGACTTGTGCGAGAACCTCTGTAGTTCCAGTGTCCTTCGCGCCGAGCGCTCGCGCAGCTTCGATGATCTCAAAGTCCACCGGTGTCATGCAGCGCGCTAGTCCACCAACCAGTGCTCCGAGATTCTCCACGGCATCACCTGCTAAAAACCGTCCGCTTCCGGTGCTGATTGGGCGGAAAAGTCCGGTTACATGATCGCGGGCGGGAAGCGAATTCCAGCGACTAAGCAGCCGGATCGCTTCAGCCTGCAACGCTGTGCGCTCCTGCTGAGTTATCGCTGAGCCTGGCACCAGAGATGGATTGCCTTGAGCGCTGCCAAACGAGGCGAGCATCGCGGCGTTCTCTTTGCCGCCCTGACGGAAACTGGCATTCAGTCGCCGGAGAGTGGTCATGGTGTCAGTGGCGGTCACTTTGCCGGAGGCGAGTGCGGCGTTCGCCGCGGAAAGGCCCCGATCTGTGATTAGCCATGCAGCCTCGCGGGAAATGGTAGTGTCGGCATCGGCGAGGAAGCCGCCAATGACTTTCGCCGCATCGACAATCCTGGGTTCTCCGTGGGTCAACAGAGCCTAGACTTTTTCCTCAATCTTTGCGGCAGCAAATAATACCACCCGGCGGACGCTGGCATCACCATCCGATGCAGCCTTCCGCAGGGCTTTCCACGCATTTTCATCCTGCAAAGCGAGCTGACACAGTGCGTGCGAAATGACATGCCGCATCTCCTGCGATTTGTCCTGCTCGCGGCGGGCGAGGTTGAGGAGGGGAGAAATCGAATCAACATCCCCATGACGACCCAAGGACTGGGCCGCTGCGAACCGGATCCGTGGTTCAGCGCTGGAAAGTCGATCAATGAGGCCCGTCCTGACGAGCACCTGTGCCGAGGAAGTATAGTCCGCTTCCTTAATCACCCGTAGCCAAGCTACGACTTCCTCCACATTGTGGGCTTCAACCAGACCGGATGCGGCATACTTTACTAAGTCCAAAGCTTGGGTCAGCGCAAAGTCCTTTCCTTCTCCCGATTTCCGTAGCACTGCATTCAGGGCCGCTCGTTGAGTTTTCCCAAACGCCCAAATCTCATGCAGCCTCGTTAATAGTAGAGTGGGCTGGCCCGTGCTCCCGAGTTCCTGTCGTGCGGCCAAGAGTACTTCTAGGCCCCGTTCAGCCAGTTCCCACTGCGCCTCCAGTCGTATCCGTTGGTCCTTGTGCCCGAGCAGTTTCGCGAGTTCCTCCGCGCTACGCTGCTTAATGCCTTCGCCGAGCAGCTTCTGCACTTCCGCGAACTGCGCGGCCTGAGCTTTGCGCGCCTCTTCGTGCTCCACTTTCATGATGCGCCCCTGAGCGGTGCGATCCCAGCCTTCGTCCCAGAAGCTGACATACATCCGGCTGTCGGGGCCAAAGTCCACGTCGGTGGCCTGACAGCCGGGGATGAAGCTCTCCAGCATTTCGAGTTTGAAGCCCGCGCCGTCGGGCACGGGTTTGAAAACGGCCACCTGGCTTGTGATGCTGGTGCCTCTGTAACAGGCGAGGAAGAAGCATCCTTTATACTTTTCCGGCAGGCCGGTGCCGGGGTAGTGGACGAGTCCACTGGGGCCGTCGGGCAGATTGGCGATGGGGCTGAGGATGGACGAGGGCTGATTCTTCGCCGGATCGCGCGGCTGCCACATGTGTTCGGCGAGCCATGGATTGCGCTCGCCGGGCTGAGGGCAGTGCTGGTAGCCGACGCGCCAGCCGGCATCGCCGCCTTCGACCACATAGACTAGGCGCTCGCGGTCGCCTTGGTCGCTGTCGTTGCCGCAGGTGAAGAGATTGCCATAGTCGTCGAAGGCGAGTTCCTGCGGATTGCGCAGGCCGCGCATGACGAGTTCCAGATGGCTACCGTCCTCTTCGCAGCGGAAGATGGCGCCTTCGTCCGGCACATCGACGGTGCCGCCCTCCTTGGTCTTCACCGAGGCCCCGCGGTCGCCGATGGAAAAGTAGAGCCGTCCATCCGGGCCTTTGATGAGTCCGTGGAGATCGTGGCCGGTGTAGTTAAAGCGCACGCCGAAGCCGCGGAGGACCTCCTCTTTCTTTTCCGCCTTCCCGTCTGCGCTCTGGCCGCTCAGTTTGTAGAGTCCCGGAATGTTCGCCAGCCACACGCCATTCGGCCGCGCGAGCACGCCGGACGCAATACCGTCGAGGATGGAATTGAAGCCGTCGGCATAGACGCTGGTCTTGTCCGCCTTTCCGTCGCCGTCTGTGTCCTCCACGAGACGCACCACTTCGCTTTCCTTACCGAGTTCCTGCCAGTCGTTGGGGAAGTTCTTTTTGATGCTCTTTTCTAGGTTCTCCACGGTTCTGTTCGCCATGTCATCTTCGAGCATGAACATGTATTCGCGGATATCGAGCACGCTGGTGCGGTAGCGGTGCGTCTCGGCGATGAACATGCGGCCTTTGCCATCGAAGGAGAAGGCGACGGGATTCGCCAGCATCGGTTCGCTGGCCCAGAGGTCCGCTTTGAATCCGGCGGGAATCTTCGCGCGGCGGAATCGGCGGGCGTGGTGTCGGCTTTGCGGTCGTAGGGCTGGAGGGCCCGGTTGATTTTCTTGTCCTCAGTGACGCCCTCGGCATCCACGGCGCGGGCGAGGGGGACGGATAGGAGGAGCGAAAAAGCAAGGAGCAGGTGCGAATTCATTGTCGTGACGAATGGAGAGCACGCCCTGCCCCGCCAGCGCGGAATGTCCAGCGAACATGGTCCGGAGGAATTGCGTTACTTAGCGCAGATCAGCAGTTTTGGTGCCCCGTATTCGGTTTATTAGCCCGCGGAAAAAACGAGAGCTGCATGGTATCCCCAGAAGCCAAGAGAGGTGCTCAGGGCGTGTGTCGCGTGGCAGGACAGGCCGGGTTCGGGGATAAACGGAAGATCAAAACAGGGATGAAATGTGTTCACCGCTGCGGGTAGGAAGCCTTCCCGCAGCGCACGCAGGCAGAGCAGGGTTTCGATGGCGGGAGATGCGCCGAGGCAGTGGCCGGTGATGGCTTTGGTGCTGCTCAGAGGTGGAATGGCCGGACCGAACAGCCGCCGGAGGGCGGTGGCCTCCGCGCGGTCGTTAAGCGGGGTGCCGGTGCCGTGGGTGTTCACGTATTGAATTTCCCACGGAGCGAGACCGGCAAGGTCGAGCGCCTGCTGCATGACCCGGTGAAGCGCATGGCCGTCGGCGGCGACGCCTGCCCGGCCTTCGCCGTCGGTGGCAGTGGCCCATCCGGCGAGGGTTCCAAGGATGCGGGCACCCCGGGCCGTGGCGTGGCTTTTACGCTCAAGGACGAAGAAGGCGGCGCCCTCTCCGGGCAATAGGCCGTTGCGGTCGCGGTCGAATGGCCGGCAGGCGAGGGAGGGATCTAAGTCGTGATGCGCGAGGAGGCCGGCGCTCTCCATGCCAAGGAGAACGCCCGGTGTCAGCGGGGCGTCTGCGCCGCCGGCGATGACCGCCCTGGCTTTTCCGAGTAGGAGCATTTCCGCTGCGGCGACCAATGCGTTTGCTCCGCTGGCGCAGGTGGCGCTGACCGTGTGGCCAGGACCGAGCGCGCCTGTGGCTTGGGCGATGGCGCCGCTGAGCGAGGCAAGGGTCCCACTGACCGCCAGCCTCGGCGGCAACCGGCGGCTGGATTGTAAGTTTTTTTCAATCGCCGACCAAACATGGCTGGGGCCGCGCGAGGTCCCGGCCACTACGGCAACTTCTTCGGGCGGGGCGATGCCCGGGCCGCCCGCTTGCGCCCACGCCTCAGTGCCGGCCATGAGCGCCATGAGCACACTGCGGTCCACTTTTCCCCGCAGCGGATGCGCCGGAAGATCCCCCGCGCTGGCGGCAGCTACCCGGTGTTCTCCGGCGGGAGTGGCAAAATGCAGCCAGTCCCCCCCCCGCAGACAATCGCCTATCGCCTGCCAGAGGGGCTCCGCTCCGGCGCCAAAACGCGTTACGGCCCCCTCCCCGGTGATGACAATGGGGTCACCGGTAAGGAGCTGGCGCAGCGCTACATTCGTGGGCATTCGTCTTCCTGAGCGCTCGCGGTGCGTCTGTCAGCAGACAATTTGAGAATTTCCCAAGGGACCTGCCACGACGGTTCATTGCAGCAGTGAATCAGCTCTCAGGATGTAGCTTAATTTCCGGAACTGATAGCAATCCCAGCTAAATTTTTCTCACCCCCGCGGGGGGGGGAAATTCTCATTGCCAACAAAGGCCTCTCCATTTAAAACCCACTTCCCCGCTCCAGCCAAATTTTCAGCCTCCGATTTCCATTCCGTGAAAGCCCGAAATTCATTCGTCCTGTGCGCCTGCGTTCCGGCATGGCTTGTCATTGTCCTCTCTACCTTGCCCGTGCGGGCTCAGGCGGACAAAAAAGATGACAAGGCTGCCCCGGAGGCGGAATCCAAGAAGGTTATCCCGGATGTGCCCATCGACGATCCTGGGGCTCTCGGAACCCAAGGGGACGAGTTTTTTGCGAAGGGTGAATGGATGAACGCCGCCGCTCACTACAATGGCCTTGTCACCATAGGCAAGAAGCTCTCCCTGGAGGAGGCGAAGTTTGAGCCGCTGCGCTTCATTATCGGGGTGTGTATGTATAACATCCCGAACTACGACGAGGCTCTTAAGTGGTTTCAGGAATACACTCAGAAGCACCCGACTGGTCAGAGGGTTCATCAGGTGAATCTCGCCATAGCCCGTGTTTTCCGGCAGCAGAAGAAATGGGCGGAGGCGATCAAGCAATACAAGCCGCTCCTTAATGTCGCTACGCTCAAGGAGGATGTGCTCATCGAACTGGCGGATGCACAAAAGGAAAATCAGGAGAAGGACAAGGCCATCATCACTCTGGAAACCGCTCTGGCCGCCGGCATGAAGACGGCCGGCGACGTGCGGGCGGCGCTTTACCTTGTCGACCTCTACTCCGAGGACAAGCCAGAGAAAGGCGTGGGGCTGCTTGAGAGAGTGAAGAACCTAGCCGGCGCCCGGGCGGTCATTTCCGAAATCAATTTCGCCGCGCTGAAACTGGCGGACGGACTCATGTCCGACGAGAAGTTCGATCAGGCGCTCGTCGCTTACCAGAGCCTGCGCAAAAAGGATGAAGTGCTGCGCACCCTGAAGAAAAATCAGGAGGGCTACGCCAATGCCATCAAGGTGCTCACCGCCAAGACCGGGGCCAAGGATGACCCTCGTATTGCGGTGAATCTCCAGACACTGGACCGGATGCGTGTTTACGAAGCGCAGGCCAAAATGATGCTGACGGAGATTGAGAAACTCCCGAACTACGATGCCGAGGTCTTTTACCGAATCGGCCGCTGTTTCGCCGCTCTGAACCGTTTCTGGGAGGCCAAAGTGGCGTTGGAATACGTGCTGAAGACATTCCCCACCTTCGCGGAGAAGGCCAACGTAATGTATTTGTTGGCCTACTGTTATTACAGCCTTTCCCCGCAGGATTCCAACGAGAGCGCTCTCGCTAAGGAACTAACCAAGCAGGCTGAGGACACCTGCAAGGCATACCTGAAAGAGTTCAAGGACAAAGCCGAGGCATCCAACGTGTCCGACATGATCATCCAGATCGTCGCGCGCTCCAAGGATCCGGTGAAGATCAGCCAGGCATACGATGAGTTGATGGATTTCGTCAAAGGATCGCCCAATGGCTCGACGCTGATGGCGCATCAGGTGCAGTTTTACCTTGAGCAGTATGAGCCGGACAAGGCCCGGGATTCGGCAGACAAATTCCTCAGCACTGCCTCTGCGGATGATCCCATGAGAGAAGCGGTAGAATACATGCGCGGTCTGACATGGTTCTTCAAGAATGACTACAAGGGATCCACCGAGAATCTTGGTGCTTATCTCAAGAAATACCCGACTGGTCAGTTCCTGCCCGATGTCCGCTACCGTCTGGCCTTCCTCAAGAAGGGTGAGGAAATGGCGAGGAAAAGCAAGAAAATGTCCGGCGATCCCCGCTTCCGCAGTGTTATCGAGGCCTGTGAGGGAATCATTAAAGACTATGCCGACAAACCCTCCGTGGCGGATGCATGGGCGCTGATCGGCGACTGCTACAAGGAGATGACAGGCGCTGAAGTAGCCGACATGAAGTCCACCCGGGCGGAAGTCGATATCAAGACCGCGAATGCCTTTATTGAGGCAGTGCGATTCGCCACTCAAAACTCCAAAGCCGAGTCCGTGGCGGAATACGGTCTGACACAAGTCGCTCCTATGCTCAAAGCCCAGGGCCGCTGGGCGGAACTACGCCAGATGTATGAGTGGTTCTACGAGAACTTCCCGGATCACCGCATTTCTCTTCAGGCAGTTAACGAGATCAGCAAAGCCATTGTCCGGGATTCCGACAATGCGTTTTCAAAGGAACTGGAAGAGGCTCAGGTGGCCAAGAACGAAGCTGCCGTGAAGCGAATTCTTGAGCAGCGCTCCGCCGCCAAGGAGGAGGCCCAAAAGAAGTCCCGTGAGTTTCTTGCCGCCACCATCAAGGAGAACATCAACAACCCTCAGAAGGAGGGAGTGGAGGAATTGATGCAACAGCTCGCGCTGGCGGCAGTTCCGAAAAAGAAAAGAGAGCTGGCGCCTGTGGTGACCGCCCCGCCCGAGGGCACTCCCACCACTCCCCCTAAGAAGCCCGAGCCCCCCTCTGTGGAGGAACAGGGCAAGGCGGCCGAGGCGGAACTCGACCGCCTCCTGACGGAGAGCATGAATAACATCGGCAAAGCCCGCCACGTCTATGTGAAGGCCCTTCTTTATCAGGATCTTGAAAGCCGCCAGCCGCGGAAAAAGGGTGTAGACGGTAAGTATGTTGAAGATAAATCGCCAAAACGCTCGGACGCCCTCCTCAAACAACTGACGGATGAGTTCCGTGTCGCTGACTACAGTTCTGCCCTGCTCGCTCTTGTGGGCGACCTGTTTTACAAGGAAGGGGACACCGGACGCGCCCGCGAGTGTTGGAACCGCCTCCTCACCTTCTTCCCGAAGTCCTTGTTCCTCGACTGGGCCGCTGTGGGGCTCGGCGACTTGGCCATGAAGGAAGCCGAACCGAACTACCCCGAAGCTCTCAAGTACTACACCCTGGCGACCGACGAATTCATCGGCTCCAAGTTTGGCGAGGCCCTGCTGGGCAAGGCTCGCGTGCAATTCTTTACAGGCAAGTTGGAGGAGGCTGAGAATTCCGTCAAAGATATCCTCAAGGACAAGAGCTTCCCTCCGGAGCAGAAGGCTGAGGCTACATGGATCATGGGCGAGATCAAATTCCAGCAGAAAGCCCTGCCGGACGCATTCAATTTCTTCCAGCGTCTTTACCTGAGCTACAAGAAATTCCCGGACTGGTCCTGCAAGGGCTACCTCCGCGCCGGCCAGACCAAGGAGGAGATGGGCAAAAACCTCGACGCCAAGGCTGTTTATGCAGAAGCCGCTGATGATCCGAAAAATGCTGAGCGGTTTAAGGGTCTCCAAGACTTCGAAAAACTGAAACTCCAATACAACGGCGTCAAATAAAGCCCGCGCGAAAATCGAACTGAATCCAACGGCATGATCAAAAAAACACTGATTCTCCTCGCCCTTTCATGGGCCGGTAGCGCCTCCGCGCAGCTCCTTTATTTCGACAAAGGCGCCGATGTGGAATGGGACGAGGTAACCCTTAGCGGCACCAACCTGCAAAAACGGGTCAAAACCTCCGATGGACGCGACGCTATTACCAGTATTCCCGCCGCTCAGGTCACCCGTGTGGACTGGCCGTATCCAGATGAACTGCAGCAAGCCCTCGTCCTTATTCTTCAAAAAAATTACGGAGAAGCGCTAAAGAAAGCAAGTGCTGTGCGCGACATTCACAGCAACTGGAAGGACAAGCCCGGTTCTTGGTACTATCAAGCCACTCTGTATGCCGCTGAGTGCCACATCGGTAAAGGTGATGCCGCTGAATCCGACAAAATCCTCACTGAACTTCGGACGGCGCAGTTGCCCAGCACATATCAGAAAGCCCTCTCCTTTGTGCAGGGTCTTGAAGAGTGGATGAAGAAGAAACCCGGCCCGGCGCTCACCAAGCTGATCCGGGTGCTGGATGCAGACGACTCCCTGCTCGCTGCCCGCGCTCACTTGCTCAGTGGCGAAATCCAGTTGGCCAACCAGGCCCCGAAGGAAGCCATGGAGGCGTATTTGCAGATTCCCGTGTTCTATGGGGCCCAGGGTCCTCTGATGGCTCCGGCGGAGCTTGGTGTCGCGAAATCGCTCCAAGCTCTCCAGCGCTTTCCAGACGCCATTTCCGCTCTCGACCGACTCATTGCCCGCTACAAAGACTCGCCCGAGGCGGCGGAGGCTACCAAGGTCAAAGCCGAAATCGAAAGCGCCCTCGTTGGAGGTGGTGGCGCCAGAGCAGAAGATAAAGCTGAGGGCACCACAAAACCGGAGGCTGAAACCCCCGCCGACAAATAATCTCATCGACACTGGCCGGCATACCGACTATTACTATTCCAGAATCCTAAACAATTTATCGCCAAACTAATCCCATTCCAATATCTATGAAATCCAGCCGATTCACCCGATTCACCCGTCTCGCCTCTACCGCCGGTCTCTTTCTGTTGATGACCGCTTCTATGGCTTCCGCAGCCGAAGGTAATGCCCTTGAAGAGAAATCCCTCTGGCAAACGATCGTGCTCGGTGGCTGGGTCATGATCCCGCTCGCAGGATTCTCGATCGCCATGCTTTGGCTGATCATCGACGGGGCCATGCGCTCAAGCGTGAAGCGGATGATGCCCGAGACTGAACTAGAGAAGGCCCGCAATTTCTTCCGCTCCGGTGACTACGTGGGCGCCTATCAGACATGTGCCGACAATCCCTGTACTTTCAACAACATTCTGCGCTCCGGTTTGGTGAATGTGGGCGATGGCAAGGAGGCCACCGAGGACGCCGTCCTCGCAGAGGCCGCCAAGGAACAAAGCCGCCAGAGCACCCGTCTCTCCTATCTCTCGGTCATTGGGGTTTGCACTCCCATGGTTGGTCTGGTCGGAACGGTTATTGGAATGATCAAGGCCTTTGCCTCCCTCGGCAAAGGTGGTGCCACGCAAAACACCGGCGAACTCTCCGCTCACATCGGAGAGGTGCTCGTCGCCACCGCTTCCGGCCTCATCGTCGCCATCCCCGCGTTCATGGGCTTCTACTTTCTTCGCAACCGCCTCCAAGGGTCCCTGCACGAAGTGGAAAACGAGGTTGGCAACCTTTTCCGCAAGTTCCCCTACCACCTCGCGGAAGGCGTGCACGTGGGAGACCAAGAACTCTATGCCAACGCCCCTGCATGGACCGAGGGTGCCGGTGACGAGGTTCCGGCCTGATTCCGACTCGCAGCAATTTAATCCTTATCCTCTAAAACTATGGCAGGCGGCGGCGGTAATATGGAGTCCGGAGAGCCGGAGTTCCAGGTGGCACCCATGATCGACGTGCTCCTGGTCCTCCTGATTTTCTTCATGAGCATCACCTCGGCTCAGATCGAGGCCCTTGACAACACCATCAACCTCCCCATCGCCCCTGATGCCCGGGAGCGGAAACCCGACAGCAACCAGCGCACCGTCAATGTGCGATGGATTGCAAACGAGCAAAAGGCGCTGATGACCTATGGCGGGAAGGAATGGGAAGATCGTGAGGCGCTGTCGGAGGAACTCAAGGCCGTGGCGGCTACGCTGCCGCACCCTTCACTCGGCACGCGTCTGGAGATTCTGCTCCGCGCAGATAAGCTCACCCCAGCCAAGGAGGTTGCGGCCGCGATCACCGTGCTCGCTCAGGCCACTGCCAAGGTCGCCTATTCCACCTACAACAAGTAGTTCCCATGAGACGCACGCACACAAGGCACTCGGATGGCGAAGTAGGCTTCCAGATCGCTCCCATGATTGACGTCGTCTTCGTGATCATGCTCTTCTTCATGGTCCAAGCGGGTGACCGCCAGGTGGAGACGGAGCTGAAGATGACCCTGCCCAGCAGTGAGCCAAATCTGAACGTGGATGAGGAAACTCCCATGGAGGAAAACGTCAGTGTTTCCATGGACGGCACTATCGCTCACAATGAAGAACCGGTCTCCATCCCGGAACTGCGCCAAAACTTCCAGCGTCTGAGCCTCCAAGCCAAGGCGGAGGGCGGCGCTAAGCCAACCCCTATCGTGGTCACCATCACAGCTGAGCCCGATACTCCATGGGAAAATGTGGTCACCGTCATGAATGCCATGAACTTCGCGGGAATCGCAAACGTCACCTTCTCTGTCCCTGAAGAATAGAGTAACCTTCACCGATTTTTTTAATACCAGCGGCTTTTTCCGCGCTCGATAAGCAGCAATCCGTTACCGCAATGAGCACCGAACCAGAAATTTTCGAAGAAGTCGTCGTTGAAGAGGACGCCAATCGCCAGCCCAAAGGTGCTTTTGCCCGCTACTGGGAAAAAATCGGCGGCGGGTCATTTACGATCAGCCTGCTGGTGCACGGTTTCTTTGTCGTGATTGCGTTGCTCATCATTTGGCAGACTTCAACGCCCAAAAATCCGGAGGACATTGAATTCCTCAGCGGCGGTGGCGGCGGCACGGAAGGCAACACCGCCGTGAACAAGAAGATGAGCCGCATGATGGCCAACAAGGCCCCGGCACTCAAGATTTCCTCGGTTTCCGCCAGCACATTTAGCATTCCGGACACCAACTCCAGCTTTAAGGTCAGCACGTCCGTGGCCATAGCTGGCGGCCAGATGAGCGGCACCCCCGGCTCGGGCGGCGGCTTCGGAGGGGGCAAAGGCACTGGACGGGGTAAGGGGATTGGCTCCGGTGTCGGGCCCGGCAGTGGTGCCGGCTTTGTCGCCAACTTCATGGGCATGCAGTCCGCCGGAAATAATCTCATCTTCTGCATCGATACTTCTGGCAGTATGCGGACAAACCTCAAGGAGGGCGGCATCGCGGCCATCCGCCGGGAGCTGAAAAAAGTCATAAGCGACATACCTCCGGCCACCCAGTTCAACATCATCTGCTTCGGAACTACCGGCGATATTTTTAAGCCTAAGAGCGTGATGGCAACCCAAGATAACAAGAATGAAGCGCTGCGTTTTATGGAGGGCTACTACGGTGGCGGCAGCGCGGATTTTGGCCGCACCCGCACCGAGAAGTATGGTCGTTCCGGAAAGGATTCTCAGGGCATCGAATACGTCCCCTTGGAGCCTGACGATGTTAAAGAACTAGCCGGAACAGAGGGCGGCAGCCGTGTGGACCTCGCTATGGTCGCTGCTTTCGAGCAGAAGCCCTCGACCCTTTTCGTGCTCTCCGACGGTGCTCCTTCTACCAAAAACCCAAAGGATGACGCGCCGATGGATCACAATGATCTCATTAAGCTGATTCATGATAAGTATCAGAAAATTATGGGGAACATCTCCAAGCTCACTGTGAATACTATTTCTATAGAGGCGAACGATGAAAAGGGAGAGAAGTTCATGCGCATGCTGGCGACGAAATTTGGCGGCAAGCACAAGATCGTGAAGCCGAATAAGATCTGAGCTTTTGCCCTAAAATGTAGCTGTTTAACCGGACGGCTTCACCGGCTCAATTACTTTTTCCTGGCGGTGCCCCACGGCACCTGCACGGTTCCATAAAGACCATGCCGGATTTTCAGCTTCATTCCCCATACTCGCCGCAGGGCGACCAGCAGCAGGCTATTGATAAGCTGGTGAAGTCCCTGCGCGCTGGAAACCGCCACCAGACCCTGCTGGGCGTGACCGGATCCGGAAAGACCTTCACCATGGCAAACATCATTGAGCAGACCGGTCGCCCCACGCTGCTCATGTCGCACAATAAGACCCTCGCCGCCCAGCTTTACTCGGAACTCAGGCAGTTCTTTCCAGACAACGCCGTCGAGTATTTTGTCAGCTACTTCGACTACTACCAGCCGGAGGCCTACATTCCCCGTAGCGACACTTACATTGAGAAGGACTCCAGCATCAACGATGAGATCGAGCGCCTGCGATTGAGCACCATGAGCTCGCTGCTCACGCGGGAAGATGTTATCGTAGTCGCCAGTGTCAGCTGCATCTACGGTCTCGGTTCGCCGGAGGACTACGCGCAGGCGATGTTCCCCGTGCGCGTTGGTATGGACCTCGGCAGGCACGGGTTTTTGGAGCGCTTGGTGAGCGTGATGTATGAGCGGAATGACATCGATTTTCAGCGCGGCCGGTTCCGCGCCCGCGGCGATGTGGTCGAGGTCTGGCCAGCCTCGCTGGAGGAGGAGGCAGTTCGGGTCGAGTTTTTCGGTGAAGAAATCGACCGCATTTCGATGTTCGAGCCGCTCACTGGTAATGTCATCAGCCGGGTGGATACCTTCACTTTCTACCCAGCGAAGCAATTCGTTACGGCCTCCGGGAAGCTACAAAAGGCCCTGAAAACCATCCGCGAGGAGTGCGATGCCCGCGTGGCCGAACTGGAGGGGCAGAGTAAGCTGCTGGAGGCTCAGCGCATCCGGCAGCGCACAGATTACGATCTCGAGATGATGCGCGAGATGGGATTTTGTCAGGGCATTGAAAACTACAGCCGCCATCTCACTGGCCGCGAGCCTGGAGCCACGCCCTACACCCTGCTCGACTTCTTTCCCGAGGGATTCCTGACCATCGTGGACGAGAGCCACGTGAGCATTCCGCAGACTGGCGGGATGTATGAGGGGGACCACAGCCGGAAGACTACGCTCGTCGATTTCGGGTTTCGCCTCCCCAGTGCGCTCGACAACCGGCCCCTGCGTTTTGAGGAGTTTATGAAGATTACCAACCAGATACTGTATGTCAGCGCCACGCCTGCAAAATTCGAACTAATCAACAGCCGCGTGGGCAATCAGTCCTACACGCCAGTGAAGCGCGACGTGGATGTGACTAGGCTACCGCAGCCGCGCATTTCGCCTACTTCTGCTGCCATCGATGACTTTGACGTCACCACGAACGGATGCTGGCTCATTGCAGAACAGATCATTCGTCCCACCGGCCTGCTTGATCCCGTGCTCATCCTCAAGCCCCTCAAGGGACAGATCGACGAAACCATAGAGCTCTGCCGGCAGCGTGTGGAAAGAGGCCACCGTGTGTTGGTGAGCACGCTCACCAAGCGCACCGCTGAGGATCTTACCGACTACCTTCGCAGCATCCAGCTCCGCGTGCGCTACATCCATGCCGATGTAAACGCCATCGAGCGCGTGGAAATCCTGCGCGGCCTGCGGGCTGGGGAGTTTGATATTCTCGTGGGCATCAATCTCCTACGCGAGGGTCTCGACCTGCCGGAGGTTTCACTTGTTTGCATTTTGGACGCGGACAAGGAGGGCTATCTGCGCAGTGAGACCAGCCTCATTCAGACAGCCGGACGCGCCGCGCGGCACACAGAGGGAGAAGTGGTCATCTTCTGTGATACCGTGACGAAGAGCATTCAGGCGCTCATTAGCATTACTGAGTATCACCGGCGCACGCAGCAGGAGTATAATGAACGGCACGGCATCACTCCGTCCTCAACAAAGCGCGGCCTCCAGGAGGGGCTCAAAATTGCCGCACCGGAGTTTTCGCCGCCAGCGAAGATGGCCGAAGGCGGCAGCGACGAAGACGTGGAGGCGGTCATCGCTCAACTCCAGCAGGAGATGGTAGAAGCCAGTGCGGCCCTCGAATTCGAACGCGCCGCACTGCTGCGCGACCAGATCCGAGAACTGAAAAGCGCCGGCATTCCCTCTGGCACCGTTCCGACAAAAGTGAACTACCGCAACGGAATGAAAAAAAGCCGAAGCCGACGGTGATCAGGTGCCGCAATGCACCATACGCGTTCCGGCTTAACCGGAACCCATGGCCCCCATTTTTCCAAACTACCGATCTTCTGATCCTGCCGGATGTCTTCATGACATTCGCATGGTAGGGGCAGCTCAAGCTCAACATTTACGGCGGTTTCACCGCGGTGAAGAATGAAATTACCCGGAAACATGACCGCAACGACGACGGTGAACCCAATGAACGCGGACTCGATGCATCCCGCCCCGAAAGCGATCGCCGCCGCCGGGAGTCGGAGGACAAAGTCATGAAGGGATGACGTGCCGCCCGTGCGCGCAAGGCAGTCCCGCTCAAAGTAGACGCTATCTAAACTTCCTGCTTGCCCCCGACCTCACTTCGACCACATTTGCACCGTCCCGGACATCAGGAGAGATGGTCGAGCGGTTTATGGCTCCGGTCTTGAAAACCGGCGTGCCCGCGAGGGTACCGTGGGTTCGAATCCCACTCTCTCCGCCATTTCCGAAAAACCGTGCTACTGTGGTGCGCAGCCCTAGAATACAAACATGGCATCAGAAGTTGCTCAACAAAGGCAATGCTCATCACAAGCCGGGCGGCTAATTGCCAATCGAGTGCCCGATGGACTTGGAGGGTAAATTCAAGCCGGGGCACCAGCGGGGAGGCCGGGTGGAAGTTCCTCTTCCCCGGATGACTCAATCGGCACAGCGGGTGGAGCCGGTGGCTTGCTTCGGGGCGGATTTAAAAGCTCACCGTGCTCCATGATTTCCTGCACGTGGGCAGCATCCAGTGTTTCATACTCCAGCAATGCCTTGGCGAGAACATCCATATCAGGCCGGTGTTTGATCAGCAGCTCCTTGGCTCGCTGGTAGCTGTTATCGATAAGCCGCTTGATCTCGTCGTCGATTTTCTGGGCAGTGTGCTCGCTGTAGTTCCGGCGGGATCCGAGATCGCGGGCGAGGAAGACGTGAGCTTGGTTTTCGCCATACTCCACCATGCCAAGTTCCTCGCTCATGCCCCACTCGCAGATCATGCGACGGGCGATGTCGGTAGCCATACGAATGTCACCCTGAGCACCGCTCGTGACATCTCCAAACTTCAATTCTTCAGCCACCCGGCCACCCATGGCGACGACCAGATCGTCGAGCAGTTCGTTTCTCCGGCGGGTGTATTTATCCTCTGTGGGCAGCCACATGGTGGAGCCGAGGCTGGGGCCGCGCGGGATGATCGTGACTTTGTGCAGGGGTTCGGTGTGAGTGAGCACTTTGAGCAGGATTGCGTGGCCAGCTTCGTGCCATGCCGTGTTTTCCTTTTCCTTTTCTGAGATGGCCATGCTGCGGCGCTCCTTGCCCCAACGCTCTTTATCGCGGGCTTCTTCGAGTTCGCGTAGTGTGATTGCTTTAAGTCCCTTCCGGGCGGCCAAGAGGGCGGCTTCGTTGATGACATTAGCGAGTTCCGCACCGGAATATCCGGGCGTGCCGCGACCGATGACGCCGAGATCTACATCCGGGGCCATTTTGACCTTCTTGGCGTGCACCTTGAGAATGGCTTCACGGCCTTTCACGTCAGGCAGGCTGACGGTGACCTGACGGTCGAAGCGGCCCGGACGGAGCAGGGCGGGATCCAGCACGTCGGGACGGTTGGTGGCCGCGATGATGATGACTCCCTCCTGTGTGTCAAATCCATCCATCTCGACAAGCAATGCGTTCAATGTCTGCTCGCGTTCGTCGTGGCCTCCGCCCATGCCGTGACCGCGGTGACGACCTACGGCATCAATTTCATCAATGAAGATCAGGCAGGGAGCGCTTTTCCTTCCCTGCTCGAACATATCACGTACACGGCTGGCACCAACACCCACGAACATTTCGACAAAGTCTGATCCGCTGATAGAGAAGAACGGTACCTCCGCCTCGCCAGCGATCGCCTTGGCTAGTAGAGTTTTGCCGGTTCCGGGAGATCCCACCATGAGAACACCTTTCGGAATGCGTCCGCCGAGCTTTTGGAATTTCTTGGGGTCTTTGAGGAATTCGACGAGCTCCCACACCTCTTCCTTGGCTTCATCACAGCCTGCCACCTGTTTGAAGGTGACCTTGTTCTTGTCCATATTGAGTAGGCGGGCCCTGCTTTTGCCGAAACTCATGGCCCCGCGGCCAGCCATTTTGATTTGCTGGCGGAAGAAGAACCAAAGAATAAGGAGCAGCAGGAGGATCGGAAGCAAGCTAAAGAGCAGGCTAGTGCCAACGTTGGTCTCCTCTTTGAAGTTGGGAGTGATGGATGCCTCCGCAAGCATCGCCTTCAACTCTTCGCGGCCATACTCAACATTGATGGTGGTGTGATAAACTTTCGCCTCTTCACCCTTAATTTGGTAACTCACATACTCACGCATTCCAGGTTCACGGACGACTTCAAACTTTTCCGTTGAGACCTTACCATCCTTCAGCAGCTTTTCAAACTCGGTGTAGCTCACATCAGTGCCGCTGCTGCCGCCTTTCCACATCAGGCCGCTTGCCAAAATGAGAATGGCCAATGAGAGCAGAATGAGCCCGCGCCAGTTGAAGCCCTGAGGCTCTTGGTTGCCTTGGCGGCGTGGTTCTTGGCCATCGGGACTGTTGGGTCGCTGATTTTGTTCTGACATTGCAGTAGGGAGGTGTTGGGTGCGACGCTATTACAAATGAAGTAGCCCCGCACGCAGCGGGACAGCGGGATAAAACAAGCTGCAAGCGCGAGAAAAATTCGCATCCCTGAACATTTAGGACGCAAAAAAGCCCGGCTTTCTGCGGATACACGGGGAAAAAGAACTTGCGTTAATCGCTGGCTCCGGGAGCATAAGCATGTTTTTTGGCCTTCCGGCCGGTCCCTTAATCGGGTCAAATTACCGTCCTCTATCCTTTTGAAGATCTCTTTTCCATTCCTGACGTCCGTGGCTGTGTTCTCTTTAAGGGGGAGCCTATGCGCCGACTCTAAAAAGGAAGCGGGCAGCGCGCGGCTCGTGCAAATATTACAGGATGTCGCCGCCTTTGTTGCCCCCGCCTCCGGGACTTCGGGGCAGGCCATCGAATTGAAAATGGAATTCGAGAAAGCGACGGGGAGCGTCAAGTTTCTGGAAGACCACCCGCTCATGTTGCGGTTCCAAGCGCCCAACCGACTCTTCCTTGCTATGGACGTGAACGGACCTGTCTCCTTGAGCACGGACGGCACCAAAGTCTGGCTGCATGTGCCTGCGAAGAACATGCTCATCGAAGCTGACAACAGCGTGCCGCGCTTTTCTACCCGGCCGGACAGCATCAAAACGGTGACTATTCCGGAACTCAAACTCCCGGTGACCGGCGCTCAGTTGGCCATGGTGCCCCTGCTTTTTAACATGGACGTTAAAGGCAGTGAAGCGGAAGGCTGGACCGCAAAAATTTCCCCTAAGCCGGAAGCCGTGCAGTCGCTCAAGATTCCCGCAGCCACCCTCACTGCGGTCCTGCCGGATGCGAAGGGCTGGCCGCAAACGCTTTCCTACGATGACGGCAAAGGCAACGCGGTCACCCTTAAACTCACGAGTCATAAGGTGAGTGATTCCCTGCCGCAAAGTGCATGGCAGCCCCAATCGGACAGCGACGACAAAGTAGAGCGGGTGGCCCTTGCCCACATCGTGAAGTTTGCAGAGACGGCTATTGGCAGCATCGGCAGCAAAATCCCCAGCCTTCCTCCGGCCACGGGTTCAGTGAAAGTGACCGCCACCGAAGGCCGGGGACGTCTTGAAGACCATGATGGCGCCAACGTACTCTACCTTGCGGGATCGCCGGAGGAGATGGGCCGACAGCACGGCACGCTGATGAAAAAGGAAATCCGGTATGGGCTGAACCGCATCCTCTATGGGGTGGGCGTTGGCAGCAGTTTCGACAAAGGCCGCTGGTTCTTCGGTGAAATCGAGGAAGCGGTGCGCCGCAGCGGGCCGTTTGTCGTGCCGGAGCACCTGCGCGAGATGGACGCCATCGCTGAGGCCGCGGGCATGGATAGAGAGGAAGTGCGCCTGAGCAATTTCTTCCCGGAGCTTTTTCATTGCAGCGGTTTTGCCCTTATGGGTTCGGCTACGAAGGACGGCCGCATCTTTCACGGGCGCATTCTCGATTACCTGCGCGGTGCGGGCCTTGAGGAGAACGCGGTGCTCATCATCAGCAAGCCGGACTATGGCCACGGCTGGGCCAATGTCAGCTACGCAGGATTTACCGGCAGCGTCACCGCTATGAACGAAAAGCAGGTCTCCTTGGGAGAAATGGGCGGACGCGGTGAAGGCAACTGGGACGGCAAACCCATGGCTCAACTGGTGCGCGAAATCATGGAGAAGGCCGACGATATCGACGAAGCCATCGACATCATGCGCCGGAGCAAGCGCACCTGCGAGTACTATTATGTTATTGCGGACGGTAAAACGAAGCGCGCCTGCGGCATTAAAGCCACGCCGGAGATTTTTGAAGTCATCTGGTCCGGCGAAAGCCATCCTCAGCTCAGTGATCCAGTTAAAGACACCGTGCTGCTTTCCGCCGACGACCGCTACAAGGAGTTGGTGAAGCGTGTGAAAAATGGTTTCGGCCGGTTCGACACCGAATCGGCGCGGGATCTCATGACCCGTCCGGTCTGCATGGACAGCAACATTCAGAGTGTGCTCTTCGCCCCGGACACTCTCGACTTCTGGGTGGCCAATGCCGACGGCGAAAATGTGGCCAGCGCCACTCGCTACTCTCAATATAACCTGCGCGACCTGCTCTCAAGCATTTCAAAGTAATCCGCGCCGGGGTGAGTCCGGAGGGTTAATTTGTAATGGCGGCTGCTGCATTCCTGCCCTTTGTCCGCGCACTGAATCCTGGCGGAGGTATCTAAAAAAGCCATTGGGCCGCACAACCTCCCTGTAACTGTATTGCTGGGAGTCATGGTGATCTTAAGGATCATGGTGATGATTGGAGTTGCGAATGGCGACATGGACGGCCCGGGTGCCGGTGACCATGCGGACGCCGGCTACGGTGGGGATTTTGGTTACGCTCATTTCGGCAGTGGAGGTCTCACGGTAGGAGCCCACATTGACGGGTATTCTCCGCACGGTGGCAGCGGAGGCTTCTGGCAAAGCTGCGGCCGTTTGCTCCACTCAGGGGGAATCCCGCTCATGGGCGTGCTCAGCCTGCTTTCCCTGTTCATGTAGTTCTTTTCCGTCACTGCCAATGTGCTCTGGAACGGAGCGCAAGGCGACCGAAGTGCCGCCATCGCGCTTCCCCTGCTGGTGAGCATGCTGCTGACGCGTGCAGTGCTGTGCCCGCTGAGCGGGGTAACCTGCAAAATGAAGGCTTCGGAGTCGGAAGTGGAGCAGGTCATCGGGTGCGAAGGTGTGCTTTGCACCAGTGAACAGTCTGACCTCTTTTGCCAGATCGAGATCCCGGCGAAGGGAGCGCCTGTGGTGGTCAATGTCCGGCTTGCCGCCGGCAGTAGGCCTGCGCCCAAAGGCGCACCGTTCATCGTTTATGGGGCCGCCCTATGGAGTGACCGCAGCGCCCCAGCGGAAGAATCTGGAACTTATCGCGAAACTCAATTCCGCCCACGCCGCCCACCATCTCGGCTATGATGAACTGTCGGCCCGCATTGATAACTACGAACTTGCTTTTCGAATGCAAATGCAGGTGCCCGAAGTGATTGATCTATCGAAGGAGGATGAGCGGATGAAGGGGCTTTATGGGATTGGCAAAGACGCGGCGAATTCTTTTGGCCGCAAATATCTGCTCGCCCGCAATCTGGTGAAAAAAGGCTTACGTTTTGTGTAGCTCTATAACGGTTCATGGGACAGCCACGGCTACATGACCGCGGAGGCACGGCCTATGGCCGGTATCACAAGCCCAACGCCATGACCATCTGGCTGGCCGGGGCAGGCTGCAATGCCGGCCATACCATTGGCGCGACCGATGATCTCGGCATGACCGCAGTGGAGGGCAAAGCATGCGCTCGCGATTTCCATGTGACGCTGCTGCGCCTTCTCGGGCTGGACGATAGCAGGCTGACCTACTACCATGTCGGCCGTTTCAGACAGCTGAGCCAGTTTGGCGGAGAGGTAATCAAGGATTTGCTGGCCTGATGCTGCCGGGTCACCTTTCCCGCAATTCATTACCTCCGGCTGATCTCCGGGCGGTTCTTTCTCTTGGCAATTCCCAAATCGTCCGCATCCTCGCGCCATGTTTGAGATCCGGGAGAAACCGAGAATGGTCGAAAAAGCGCTGCTTATTGGCGTCTACTTTGACCGGCGGGAGCAGCAGGAGGCCGCCAGCCTTCTGGAGGAGCTCCGTGAACTGGTCGATACCCTAGGCATTCCCGTGGCCGAAGAAATCCTCGTCCACGTCAAAGACTCCAACCGCAAGTATCTCACCGGCAGTGGCAAGGCCAAAGAGCTGACCACTCACGCCCGCGAGACCGGCTGCGATGTCATCATCTTCGACAACTCCCTCGCTCCCATGCAGCAGCGCGCGTGGGAAGAGGAGGGCGGCATCACCGTCATGGACCGGGAGGAGGTCATCCTCGACATATTCGCTATGCGTGCCCGTACCGCGGAAGCCCGCCTTCAGGTGGATCTGGCCCGCCAGCAGTATGCTCTGCCGCGCTTGGCCCGCATGTGGGGGCACCTCGACCGTCAGGGCGGTGGCGGTGGATCTGGCAGCGCGGGTGCGGCGCGAGGGGAAGGAGAAAGCCAGCTCGAGGTGGACCGCCGTCTCGCCCGCAAGCGCATCGATACTCTTAAGCGCCAGATTGAGGAAGTGAAGCAGCAGCGCCTGACCCAGCGCAAAGAGCGTCAGCGCGTACCCGTGCCGCAGGCCGCCATCGTCGGATACACCAACTCCGGAAAAAGCACGCTCCTCAACAGTCTCACTGGTGCCGGTGTTCTGGCTGAAGACAAACTCTTTGCCACGCTGGACCCCACCACCCGCAAAGTGCAACTGCCTGACGGCCAGCAATTGCTGCTGACGGACACGGTCGGATTCATCCGCAATCTTCCCCACCGTCTCATCGAATCCTTCAAGGCCACGCTGGAAGAAGCCGTCATCGCCGACTTCCTCATCCACGTTCTTGATGCCAGTCAGGAGCGCGTCTTCCAGTTTTATCAGACCACCATGGATGTGCTAAAAGAGTTGGAAGCCGAGCAGAAGAAGATGCTCATTGTGCTCAACAAGATCGACCTCATCCCTCCCGAGCGCCGGGCACAGGTTGCGGCCCATTTCGACAAGCCTGTCCTTGTTTCTCTCCATACCGGCGAGGGTGTAGACGAACTGGGCGACCGTCTCAGCGAGATGATGCTGGATCGCACGGTGCGCCTCAAGCTCCGCCTGCCTCAGAGCGAATTCGGCCTCATGAGCGTCATCCACCAGCAGGGAAAACTGCTCCATCAGGATTACGAGGAGAACGATGTCCTCATCGACACCGTTCTTCCTCGCCGGTTCGAGCCCCAGTTTTTGCCGTTCGTCGTCGGCGGGGCGCCGCAGCGAAAGCGGGAGATATGGGAAGAGTAAGCAAGTGTGGGTGCCGCATCTTATAAAAAAGAGATCATCGCCCCGGCGCTTCCTTCTTCTGCCGGTTGCTGTGGCGGGGATCATGCTGCTGGGCACCATGCTGCTCGTTATTGCTGCCCCGAGGGATGGTGTGGAGAAAGCGAATGTCGCAATGGTCCTCGGCAGTAAAGTAGACCCGTGGGATGCTCCTTCGGCATGACTGGGCGCCCGGCGCGCCTCCCCAGCGTTGGCATTGCCACCGTTGGCTCTGCCCGCACCGACTTTTTTGGGGAGCATTGGAACTTAAGTCGGCGGGGCTGGGGTAAGGTTAGCGGTGGCTGCACTAGTGGGAGAGGCGGTTCGTCCCGGCCCGAGCCCAGCGCCAGTGCCGGCCGGAAATTTTACCCCGTTCTTGGCATGCCAACCCGAGGGCCTTAGCGGCGACACTTTCGAAAGCTGCTTGAGTGAACCCATTAATTTTCCTAGGGTGGCGGCGCAGCGGCAGGCTGCGTTATTCCGGAATGTGCCACAACGCTCGGAAAAACAGAGGAATTCATCAAAATCATAGCGCCCTGATCTGATTGGTGATATACTCGCCGCCGGTGCCTCCCTGGTCTTCCGACCGCCTAATGCAAATCAGTTTCATACTTCGACTTCTTACCCTGCTCGCTCTTTTGCCCGCCACCTCCGTCAAGGCAGCTCCATCGGTGGCGCGGGAGTGGAATTTGGAATTGTTGGAATCGATACGCGAAACGGTTCCCAATCCGCCGCAGCATGCGCGCAACCTTTTCCATACCGCCGTGGCCATGTATAATGCATGGGCGGCCTATGACAGCGCTGCGGTGGGCTACATTTACAATGAGAAGGTCAATCCCCTTCCGGCGGATGTTGAGGCGGCGCGGCGCGAGGCTGTGAGCTACGCCGCGCACCGGGTGCTACGTGAGCGGTTTTCGTCCCATGCGGCTTTCGATGCGAGGCTAAATGCGCAGGGCTATTCTGCGGCCATCGCGCTGGCCCCGGTGACCAATGCGGCCACCCCCGCAGAACTGGGCAAGCGAATTGGACGGGCCACTCTCACATGGTCTGCCGGCGATGGATTTGATACCGTTAGCGAATCGCTTCAGGCATACACCGCAGCGGTCAATCCCAACATGAACCACCCCATGTCCGTGATGGGCATGAACCATGTCTTCCAATACGACATGCAGGTTGGCTACGGCGTTCCTCCCGGCACCGATCCCAACTTCTGGCAACCGCTGGCACTTTCCTCCAGCACGACACAAAATGGAATCATCACCCCGGGCGGCATCCAGACATTTTTGGGGGTGCAGGGACTGGTCACCACGCCATTTAGCTTGAAGCGAGCAGACGACACAAAGCCATGGATTGACCCGCGCGGGGGGCCTTCGCGTCTAAGCACTCCGCAGCAGATGGAACTGAAGGACTATAACTACAAGTATGGCGCGCTGGAAGTGGTGCGCATGAGTGGCCAGCTCAACGATGAGACCCGCATCGACATCTCTCCCGCCTCCACGGGAAACAACCTGCTCGGGGAAGATGCCGGCAGCGGCTTGAGTGCGAATCCCTTGACCGGTCAGCCCTTTGCTCCGGAGATGGTTAAGCGCGGCGACTTCGGTCGGGTGCTCGCTGAGTTCTGGGCCGATGGTCCGAGGTCTGAAACCCCGCCCGGTCACTGGCACTTGCTGGCCAATGAAGTCACGGATGGTCCGCAATTACAGAAATGTATCCGCGGCACAGGCCCTGTGGTGAGCGATCTCGAATGGGATGTGAAGCTTTACTTCTGCGTATCTGCAGCCACCCATGATGCCGCCTGTGCGGCATGGGCGCTCAAGCGTTACTACTCCGGGGTCCGGCCCATCACTATGATCCGCTACATGGGAAACAAGGGACAGTCTTACGACGAGGGCAGCCCGGGATTCGATGCTCAGGGCATGTTGCTGGAAACCGGAGTTTGCGAACTGATCACCGCTGAGACCGTGCAGGGCAAGCATGCACAAATTTGGGACGTTGGCTTTAACGCTTACCGGCCCGGCTTGAATTTCATTAATCAGATCGCGGTCTATTCATGGCCTGGCGAGCATCCCGGCAATCCCGCCCCGGCTAACCCGCCAGTGCCGGCCACGCAACAATGCACGGTGCGGTGGATGCTGGCGAAAGACTGGCTGCCTTTTCAGCGGAAGACATTTAATACGCCTGCCTTCCCTGGTTACATCAGCGGGCACAGCGCCTTCTCGCGGGCTGCGGCCGAGGCACTCACCCTTTACACCGGTAGTAAGTATTTCCCCGGCGGCTTCTACAGCCACACCATCGCTGCCAACTCCATGCAAATCGACAAGGGACCCAGCGAAGATGTGGAACTGCAGTGGTGCAGCTACTTTGATGCAGCGGATCAGGCTGGACAGTCCCGCGTCTGGGGCGGCATCCACGTGAAGGAGGATGACTACCACGGTCGCGAGGTCGGTTCGATAGCCGGCATCGCGGCCTACACGCTGGCCGAAAAATACTGGAGAGGCACGGTCGCGGACGAGGCCATCGCCGCAGAGATCGAAATGCTGCGCGGGAATCAGGTGCGGGTGAAATGGAACGCCACGAGGGGCATGTATCACAAGGTGCAGACCAGCACGGCCCTCTCCGGCTGGGCAGACGCCACCAGTTTTTCGGCGACCTATAGCACAGAGGGAGAATGGGTCGATAGCAACCCCGCTCCCGGCACCAAATTCTACCGGATTATGCGATCAGCTACGGGGCCGTAACCGGCGCAAGGCATTTCATATCCGCGCCTTGAAGGAGTCCCTGCGCCAACTGAGAGAGGCCATGGTGAATTGATCCAATTTCTTGAGATTTGAGACTTGCCCCGGGCTGTTCCGGTCACTAGCGGTGAGAGTCCCGCCATAACCGAACCCAATGAACAACTTATCGAACAAGCTAATTGCCGAATTCCTCGGCACGCTGTTTTTCGTTACTGCGTCTTTGATGGATCACTCCGCGCTGGCACCGGCAGCGACCCTGTGCCTTTGCGTTTTCGCTATGGGCCATATTTCCGGCGGCCACTTCAATCCCGCAGTGAGCGCTGCTGTTTTTCTTCGCGGGCGGATGAGCAGACAGGACCTGATCCACTATGCCTTCGCCCAGTTTGCCGGCGCAGTGCTGGCTTCCATCATCGCTCGCATGCTGAATGGGGCCGGTCCGGAAAATCCGCCGGGTCTTCATTTCGGAAAAGGCGTATTGGGGGAATTTCTCGGGACATTCCTTCTCGTTACTACAGTGCTGCACGTTACCACCACCCGGTCGCTGGCCAACAATCAATTCTATGGTCTCGCCATCGGGTTGTCCGTTATTGGTGGGAGCGCCATGGCCTCTGCCTCCAGCGGGGCACTAAATCCAGCCGCCGGGCTCGGTATCGTTCTAAGCGGGCAAGTGAAGTTCATGGCTATCTTTGTCTACCTCATCGGCTGCCTTGGCGGCGGCGCAGTCGCAGCAATTGTCTTCCGCATCATGCTCCCCAATGAGCACATGCTGGCGGTGACGGGTCCTTCCAAAAGCACTCCCCCTCCTTCTCCTGCCGGGTAATTTTTTATGACTTCCAACAACTACACATGGGACGCCGCGTTTTTGGATCTGTTTGACCGCTGCACGGTGAAATACCGGGCCGGGCGCACGGACTTTACCGGCTGGTTCAACGAAGCAGACGGCGCTTTGCTAAAAAGCATCGGGTATCAGCCGCGGGAGTTTTTCGATTTCGTCGAGGACCTCTGCAACTATGGCGGTCAGCCGTCTGTCGCCACAGCGCTGCTGATTGCCGCGGCGCGGCGGGATTACTTCCTGACCATCCAGAAGGGAGTGCCCAGCAAACACGTGGTCGATCCGCCCACGCTTCCGCCGAAGCCCGATGCGGGGTTGGGTGGCATCCCGTGGCTGGCGCGCATCATCGTCAAGGCGCGCGCCAAATTGCGGGGCGAAATGCACCCCGACACCATGTATGGCTGTGGCGGGGACCGCAGTTTCCTCAGCGAGCACAACGCCCACCCCGCGGACTTCCTTCGCGCGGTGTGGGCCGCCGGGGATGATGATCAGAAAATCCTCGCGTGGCTCAAAGACCAGAAGCCCTAGCCGAATGCCCGCAACCGTCTCTGCCATGAACAGCACCGCCCTCGCTTGAATGGAGAATAAATCCACCGGTGAGCGCTTTCCACTGGAGAGCGCGGCGGTGGTGGGACGGGCACCGACTGCGGGGCTACGGGTCATCGATACCGGTGTGTCCCGCGAGCATGCTTCACTGCTGAGGCGGGAAGGCGCTTGGTGGGTGCAGTATCTCGGCAGCAGCAACGGCACCTTCGTCAATGCCCCTGTCGTCGTCGCCGACAAAGGGGTGGTGGATGTCGCCGCCTATCTTGAGGAACTTTAAAAGCGGAATTTCGACGGACACATCTCCATCGAGCATGAAGCCGACTGGAAGGACAGCGTGCCACAGGTGCGCGCGAACATCGACTTCGTAAAGGCCCCCGCGAAATAACCTATTTCGCGGGGATTATGCTGTTCTTTATGGAATTCACCAGTTCGGGATCATAGTCCAGCGCATCGAACCACGAGGCAAACCGTGGCTGCCAGCCGGTAGCGCGGAGGTGGGCGGCGTCCACGCGCTTGTGGGTCCAGCCACGCTTTCGCGTGTTGTCCGGCGCGGCCTCCGGGGGCACCGGCAGTTGGAAGCGCCGGGAGAGTTCCTCATAGAGCGGGCGCTGCAGGAGCGGGGTGGAATCGGCGACGTTATAGATGCTGCCGCGAAAGGCGTCATCGGGCACGACGCTTAAGAGATGCCAGAGGGCGGCGGCGGCATCCTCGCGGTGGATTTGATTCACCCAGCGCCCGTCAGGCGTGGCGGGCGGTTCGGTGCGCACATCAATGGCGGATTCGCCGGTGAGGAAATTCCGCAGCAGCACGGAGCGCTCCGGGCCATAAATCCCCGCCAGCCGCACCACCGCACCACCCGCCGCCAGCGACACATCCTCCGCCGCGCGCAGCAGGCGGCCGGTTTCGCGGTCGGGCCGGGCAGGAGACGCCTCGGTCACCCAGCCGCCGTCGATCTGCGGATATACGCTGGTGCTGGAGGTGAACAGCATCCGGTTCGCTCCCGGAAAGGCCTGCGTCAGATTTTTCATGCCCTCCAGATAGACCTTGCGATAAGCATCAACGCCGCCGCCGCGACCGCTCGCCGCGGAATGCACCACGCAGACACCGGTCGGCAAATCGCGTGCAATTTCGGCCAGCGAATCCGCGCTGCCGAGATCCGCCGTGCGTGCCGGGATGCCCGCAGCATTCAATTCCTCCGCCGAGCGCTGTGAGTGGCAAAGCCCCAGCACCTGCGCGCCGCAGGAGAGGGAAAGACGGGCTAGCGCGCGGCCCAAATAGCCGCAACCGGCGATGACGAGGTGCATGAGTAGTTAGGTTTCAAGTTTCAGAGTTCAGGCTTCAGCCGCTCCAACCTGAAACCTGAAACCTGAAACCTGAAACCTGAAACCTCACTCCCCCGCCAGATGCCGCGCCTGGCGTTTCGGAATCGCCACCGCCCTCGCTTCCGTGCGGCGGTGCGGCTGCGGGAGGTGCGCGGCCAGCCAGCGCGGCGGGCGGTCGCCGTGGCGGCCGGGGCGCGTGTAGTCCTCCCAGAGCGCCGCCGCGACCTGTCCCGGCGGCAGGCCCTTCGATTTCGTCAGCCATTGAAACACCAGCTCCACCAGCCGCAGCAGCGCGATGCCATCCAGCGCCTGCGTGTGCACCCACAGATGCTGCGCCAGATTACGAAACGCCCCAAACGCCGACGCCTCTCCCGCCCACAGTAGCGCCAGCGTGCCGGTGAAGTTCCCGCTGTTTCCTATCAAGTCCCAGTACTTCGCGAACCTCCGCATTTCCTCCATCTCCGCGCGGCTGATGTCGCGCGTCTCTATGATTTCATAAGGTGGACGCAGGGCATAGACCATGCGGTATTCGGCATCGTGCCGGATGATGGGCGTGCCGCGCAGGCGCTTAAGCATGCCCACCTGGATCTCCTGAGGTTGCATGGCCAGCAGGCGGTCAAAGCCCCGGCCAAACGATTCCACATTCTCCCCCGGCAGCCCCACGATAAGATCCGCGTGCAGATGCACTCCGGTGCGAGTGCGCAGCCAGTGGAAGTTGTCCGCGGTGCGTGTGTGATTGTTGCGACGCGAAATGTTTTGCGACGCCAGATCATCAAAAGTCTGGATGCCCACTTCAAACTGCAGCGCTCCCGGCGGGAACTTCGCGATGATGTCGCGCAGCCCCTCCGGCAGCCGGTCCGGGATCATTTCGAAGTGCAGGAACAAATCCGGCGTCAGGCGCGCGAGGAAAAACTCCAGCAGTGCACGCGACGCTTGCAGGTTTAGATTGAACGTCCGGTCCACAAACTTGAACTGCCGAAGCCCCTTCTCTAGCAGGCGTTCCAGCTCAGGCAGCAGGCGCTCCAGCGCCACCGCCCGCACCGGAATGTCCAGCGATGACAGACAAAACTCGCAAGTGAACGGACACCCACGGCTGGCCTCCACATACACCACGCGGTGTGCGACGTCCTGCTCCGTGTAGAGCCGATAGGGCAGCGCCAGTTGGCCAAAATGCGGCAGCGCCGCCGCCGTGATCTTCTGTGCCGGCCGCCGCCCCGCGCGCAGTTCCAAGCATAGATCGCGGAATGCCAGGTCCGCCTCTCCGGTGATCACAAAGTCTGCTGCATCCACGATTTCCTGCCCCTCCGTCTCATAACTCACCTCCGGTCCGCCTAGGACCACAGTTAGCTTCGGTTTCGCCGACCTAAGCGCACGCACCACCGCGAGGCTCGGCTCCACATTCCAGATGTAAATGCCCATGCCCACGATCTCCGGGTCCCGCGCCATGATTTCCGCAGCGATCCGCTCAGGCTGCTGGTTGATGGTGAATTCCGCGATCTCCGTCTCCGCGCTCAGCTCCGCCATATTCGCGAGCAGATAGCGCAGACCAAACGCCGCGTGCGGATACGAAGCGTTGAGGGTGGTCAGCAAAATGGTCGCAGGCCGGGACATGAATGCCCCGAGCATGGAGCGCCCGGCTATTGAAACAAGCCGCATTGCCTGCCCATCGACACTTGATATGGACTGCGGCAGAGGGCTGCCGCAATCCAAATAGAAAGCCTTGCGTCTGCCCGCCCGCGCAGGCACGACGGCTGCTCATCTGCCGTTGGAGTTAGGCTGGCTCCGCATGCCCGGAAGTGCGCTGCGAGGGACATTGGCCGATGGGTTGTTCTGGCCGCTGCTAACCGGATTCGCTGCGCTGGGGGCAATCGTTTTCTTCTATCCCCTGACGATTGGGCTGATGCACCTTTCGTTCGTCGGCACCTTCGGACCGCTGATCCCGATTGTCGGCAGTTGGATGCTCTTCGGTAACGGCCGCGAACTTAAGGAGTTCGGAATAAAGTCACGGGTGGGCTGCACCTTCATCACCTTGGCGGTGATCGCCGCCAGCAGATGCGCCATCCCGGCATTTGTGCCAAAAATCACTGTCTCTTACCACATCTATGCCGCCGCCGCTTGGGCTCTGCGGCTACTTCTTAAAAATAAAAAGCTTCCGGCACGCGAAGTTTACGAGCACGCTTGGAAGGACGAATCCGGCGAGGCCGACCCATTCCGGCCATCCCTGCCGGAAGATGAAGTAGCTGATCAGTCCCCCGCAGACTGCGCCTGGCAGATTCACGAGGGTGAACATGGAAAACTCTTTTACCTTTGAGTGCCGTCCCGGGGCGAAGACCCATTTCGTATTCAGCCAGTAGGCCGTCAGATTGGAGAAGATGAGCGCGATGGTATTGTTGGGAACCGAGGCTTTGGCCCGCTCCCATGCATCCGGGCAGTTGGTCTCGTTGCCTGGAATCACAAAACTCGCGCTGAGCGTGAAAACGGTGACATGCACCACGGTGGCACACACGCCGCAGAGTCCGTATTTGATGAACTGGATGAAGGGATGCACGTGGCGCTGGTTGAGCGCAGCGAGGATGGTGCGGACATCGTTCTCGCGAAGAAAGCGCAAGAGCCAGCGAGGTTGGGTCATCATGTTAGGACCATGCGGGGTATTTGTTTTTCCAGATGTCGAGCGCTATGCGGATGTCCTCCGCTTTCCGGCTGGGGCTGAGTTCCCAGACGATAGGCACGCGCGGCGAGACCAGCGGCAGCAGGCGGTCGTAGTCCACGGTTCCCTGGAAAGGCACGCGGTGGTCCCGCGCCGGCCACTGCACGTCATGCAGGTGACAGCCGATCAGACGCGAGGCCATACTGCTCAGCCATTCGTGGTGATCAAGGAGCCCGAGATTGGCCTTGAGTTGCACGTGCCCGAAGTCGTGCCAGTAGCCCACCCACGGGGGAGGAAAGTCGCGCATGATTCCCACCATTTCCCGCTCGCTGGGAACCTGCTCGTAGTGACTGCGGCTTTCCACCGCGGCAGGCACGCCGGCCTTTTCCGCTGCTGCGGCGATGATAGTCAGCGCCTCGCGCGCTCGGCCGCAGTAGAGACGGGTCATGCTTTCGCGCACCTTGATGAGTTTCAGTTTCCGCTGCACATACGCCGGAGTTTGCTGCATGCCGTTGCCCAGCATTTCGGTGAGTTCCTTACTGATCTTCTCCATGGGCACCGTGCCCAAGTGCAGCACCACGTAGCGCGCGTCGAATTCGGCGCCGAATTCAATGGTTTTCAGGGTCAGCGCCAGCGCTCGCTCGCGCTCATGCGCCCGGTGGCTGGTGAATTCATAAGCGTCCGGTGCATCAATCATCACCTCCACTGGAGAGGGACAGAAGTTGTGCACGCCACTCACTCTGACCCTGCCTGCCGCGAACGCCTTCTTGATGCCGGGAAGCAGGGACACCTTGAGCCCGTGGCTGATCTCGATGGTGTCAAATCCAAGCGCAAGAATTTCATCCACGACGGCTTCTCCATCCGTGTGTCGCGCACTGTTCCAGCAGGTGGAAAACGATAACATTCCGTCTGACTAAGCTTGGCCTTAAGGAAACGCAACTGCCACAGGACCCTCCGCTGCCCTTGGGAGCCTTTCTGCAGCTTTTTACGAACCTAAATACACCTTAAGCAGCCTGAAGTCCGATGCTGCGGCGTTTATAGAGAAACTCGAAAAGATTGCCTTCGTGCGGTTGGTCCCACTGAACACGATTAGTGGGCATGGGGCCCACGTTAAGCCTGTCAATATGCGGGCACTCAAGCAGATCGGCGATCCATGCTTTGTCATCCGTAATGGCGGTGACGACGAGCGATGGGCCGATGACATCGAGCATCTGTGCCTGCGGGACATTGGTCACACTGGCGTAAGGAAAGAGGAACTCGCGATTGGCGCAGGGATGGTCGAAGTCGGGGCAGTGAACAATGGTCGGCAGGAGGTAGTTCATGCCATCGCGACTGGCACGGCGAGAGGTGCCGCCGCGCAGTTCGGCAGATACATCTTTGGCGCCCGCAGTGCCGAGGCCATCGGTGATGGTGCCATCGATCCATTCTGGCATGGCCGGGTTGGCAAATCCGCTGAGACGGGCATCCGGGTCCTCTGTCGCGCGGGGAACCATGGTCAGAAGTTCTTGTGCGACTGCCTGTGCGATTTCATTAGCATACTTCGGCACTAGAATGGCGGACGCATTGATGCAGGAGCGGCCGCTGTTGGCGCTCACACTTTCTACAAGGACGGGCAGATAGTCTCGCCAGTGCTCAATTTTGTCAGCGCCAATGAGAATCTTGCTGCGGCCGCTGCCGTGGACTTCCACGCGCGGGTCGTTGGCATACTGGGCCACCGTGGCATCGTCACCGAACATCATGACGCGTCCGGCGCTGCGTAGGAGAATGCCGGATCCGTCGTGTCCCGTTGGGTAGTAACTGAAGGCATCGCGCGGTATGCCTGCTTTTATGAGCGACTGGATGATGCGCCACGGCGTCCATGGCTCTTCGCGTCCGGGCTTGAGGATAACCGGCACGCCTAGGGCGATGGAGGGAATCCATAGCGCGTTGACCGCCGGGGAATTGCTGGGCAGAATCACGGCGAGGTCGCTCGTCACACAATTGTAGCTGACGGGAGCGCCTCCTTGCGTGCCGTAGCCCTGGTCAAGCACGTTCAGATCCATACCGCGAGTGAGACCGCGCAGTATGGTTTCGATGTCGCGGAAGATACCGCCAAGGCGCGCCATGTTCATGCGGATGAGTGACCATGGCAGACCGCTTGTCGATGCGAGTTGGCGCACGTAGTCATCGGGAGTCTGCATCTGGCCGTCGTCTCCGAGAGGAAGGGTGTCATTTTGGAAAATGTCTCCGGCTTTCTTCACCATTTCGACGCGCTGCTTTGCGGGGATGCGGCGGAGGATATCGCGCGCAGCCCGGCTCTTGTGGAGGTCTAGGGAAAGCATGCCGCTGTTGGCTTGGCTGACACGGATGACTGGCTGGCCGGTGGCCACGTGATTAATCTGAGCAACGTCGAGCGAGGTATAACTGCGGCCCTGGCGAAGAATAGGAAGGCTGGGAATGGACATAGTGGGAATATGGAATACGGCAGTGGCGGCGTCCAGGGGCGCGTGCAAAAATTCATTTGTGCGCCAGCGAGGTGAATTGAACCGCAAGGCTGCAGTGAACACTGAGGCCGGGGCTGCTGTCCTATGAAAGCGCCTTCGCGGCCTTTACCCGGCAGTCGAGCAAGCAGTTTGCTGCAAACTTTTGAATCGCTGCGCTCTATGCACCTTCGCGGTGAATCTAATTTCTGCGGGTCCGAGCGGTGAACGGCTATCCGAGCCCACAAAAAAGCGCCGCCCGGAGGAACCCGGACGGCGCTTTCGCCTAGTTTGTTGGTAATGTCAGGGAGCAGGATCAACCCTTATTTGGTGGGCACTTCCTGGATCGTCTTGAGGACGCGGCCAGCGATGGCGTAGGGGTCGCCCTGGCTGTTCGGACGGCGGTCTTCGAGGTAGCCCTTGTAATCGTTGGCGATGAAGCTGTGCGGAACGCGAATGGACTTCCCGCGGTCAGCCACGCCCCAGCCAAACTGGTCGATGGACATGGTTTCGTGGAGGCCAGTGAGGCGCAGGTGGTTGTCCGGACCGTAGACGGCGATATGCTCGTTACGATTCCTTTCGAACGCAGCCATAAGACCCTTGAAGTAGCCTTCGCCTCCCACCTCACGCATGTGGGTGGTGGAGAAGTTACAGTGCATTCCGGAGCCGTTCCAGTCGGCGTCCTTGCCCAGTGGCTTGCAGTGTGACTCGACGTCGACGCCGTATTTTTCGCACAGGCGGGCGAGAATATATCGGGCTACCCAAACCTCGTCAGCGCAGTTTTTGCTGCCTTTGCCGAAAATCTGGAATTCCCACTGACCTTTTGCCACTTCGGCGTTGATGCCCTCGTGATTAATACCAGCGGCGAGGCAGACATCGAGGTGCTCCTCGACAATCTGACGGGCTACATCTCCCACGTTTTTGTAGCCAACGCCGGTGTAGTAGGGGCCTTGGGGTGCGGGGAAGCCGTTTTCGGGGAACCCGAGGGGGCGTCCGTCTTGGTAGAGGAAGTATTCCTGTTCAAAACCGAACCATGCTCCTGGATCATCTGGAATTCCGGCGCGGGTATTGCTCGGGTGTGGGGTCACCTTGTCGGGCATGTAAACTTCGCACATCACCAGCATTCCATTCACTCGGGTGGAGTCCGGGTAAACGGCTACGGGCTTCAGCAGACAGTCGGACTTTTCTCCGGGAGCCTGTTGGGTGGATGAACCGTCAAAGCCCCACCATGGGAGTTCATCGAGTTTTGGAAAGGAGGAGAACTCTTTGACTTGAGTCTTGGAGCGCAGGTTGGCCACGGGAGTGTAGCCGTCCAGCCAGATGTATTCGAGTTTGTACTTAGGCATGTGGATGTTAGGTGTTGCTTGCGGGTTGGTTGCGCCCCGGCTGCCGTCAATAGACGCAGCGGAGCAGGAGGGGTGTTGAGCACTGGCCGTGCCAAAATGGAAGCGCTTTTTGCCCGCCGGGGACATTTTTGGATGCAAAGCGCAGAGAATCTCGGGATTGGTGCTGGTTGATATTAAAATTATAGAGGTTTCGACCATGCGACGCTAATACGCACTTCGCTGGCCCCGCCCGCGAATGCCGGAAGGACCAGCAGTTCGCTGTTATTGCGCAGCAGAGCCTCCCCGCCGGACACGGCAAAGACCGCCCCATCCTTGTGCTTGAAGCTGCCGCTGTCTGCGGTCAGACCTGTGGCCACGCGCAAAAACAGACCGGCAGGCGGCTCTCCACTGAAGCGAAGCACGCGTGTGAACTGCTCGTCCGTCGTCTTGTAGTCGCCCTTTGGTTCGTAGTGCTCTTCTACGGTCAGCCTCCCCATGCGGTATTGGAACGTAGGAAAACGCTTTCCGTCCAAGCGGTAACCCAGAAACCGAATGCCCGCCGCGCGGTCAATGCCCTCCGCGGGCTCTAGTTGCTCTTTGCCTTCCTTGCCCTCTGTGCTCTGCGGTGTGCGCTTCCTGACCTTCGGCCAAGGTGCATTTTCATCAGCCAGCACTGCCATGCCGGGGCCGTCATGCAGTTGCACCACCCCGAATCCGAGTGGCTCGATGTTGCCGCCCCCGCGGTCGGTCCAGTGCTGCTTCGCGTCGATAAAAGCACCCCGCCACATTAGCACCTGCGACATTTGATCGGCATCAAAGCAGACGTTCACGCCGTTGGGATAGCCCACCGCGATGGCACGCGGGCTGCTGCCCTCAATGAAGTTCCGGTGGATCAGCGCTTCCCCGTTTTCCGGCACCAGTGGGATTCCCGTCATCTGCTTCGATTCCTCCTCTTCCCCTTCCTTCCGCGAGGGATGGATCCACTTGGAAAGCGCCGTCTCGTCGAACTTTGGCCCCGCCCATGCAAGGTAGACTTCCTCCAGCGCAGTATGATCGAAGTAATCGACGCGTAATAGGTTCGTCCCCTTCGTTAATTGAACCTGCGTTTCTTTTAGATTGTTTGACGGGTGTGTCCCATCGTTGTCGATGACCTCGCGGCCGTTAATGTAGAGCCGTGCACCGTCGTCGCTGGCCAGCATGAACCGGTATGGCCCATCCTCCGGAGCCTCCAGCTTTCCGTCAAAGCGCACGCCAAAATGCTCGCTCATGCCCTCCAGCTTGAGGTCTAGCTTCTTTCCCGCCAGCGGCCCCTGCCGGTGCGGTTTGAGCGCGGAAAAGTCCGGCAGACGATCCCATTTACCAAGGTAGAGTTGAAAGTTCAGTACCGAAAATCCGTTGCCCTCGCTCACCACTTTCAGCTCCCCGTTCATGGCCATGGCGTGGCCCGAAAAGGTGCAGACGTAAGGGTAGATTCCGGGTTCCCGGCACTTTCACGATGAATTCCTCGTTCTGCTGAGCGGACACCATTTTGGAGTGTGCGAAAATGCGCGAGTGCTGCGGGATCCACGCGTTGGCCTCGCCCTTTTCCGCCAGCTTCCATGCCTTTGTCGAAGGACCCGTCCTGCATGGGTCGGCAAAACACAATGTTGTGCGGCATCGCATCGTTATTCTTGAAAATAATCTTCAACTGCGAGCCTGGTGCTGCTTTGATGAGCGGGCGGTCATACTTCATCTGTCCCGGAGGGGTCGTGATGGTGATCATCTGAACCTCGTCCGCCAATGCATGGCTGGCGGCAGAAAGCAAAACAATGAAGGCAATGCGCATAGAGAGGTGTCCGAACGGTGGTCGCTGGCAGAAATTTTCAGCTACTTGCTCCCCATCTGTGTTTTGCCGTAGAAAAGGCCGCAACCACTATGGCGGACGTTATTTCTCAAGGCTTTGTAGTCCCCCGCTTCACAGCAGTGCAGCGGTCGGGAGCAAGCGCCAGCGCGGGGAAGAGGAGCGTTACGGCGGGCAGAGCTTTCATCGCTGCTTGCCTGGTGGGTCTGAATCATTCGGGCTAAAATGACCGAACGGCAGCGAAATACTCTTTCGGTTCCTGTGCCTCTTGTGGGCGACTGGCGGGGAAGGAACGCAATTTGTGCGCACCCAGCCACCTACCTACAGCGTTAATTCGTGATGCACACTATTTACTTCGCGATTTTTACCCTTTACTGCCTTACCCTTTCCGCCTTCGCCAGCCCGCACTGGGATCAGTGGCGGGGGCCCAAACGGGATGGGACCGTGGAGGGCGCGAAGTGGCCAGACAAATTGGACAGCGCGAAGCAACTCTGGCGCATGCCGCTGGGAAGCAGTTATTCCGGCCCGGTCACGAACGGCAAGTTGGTCTTCACCACTGAGAGTAAGGACAAGCAGTTTGAAGTCGCTCACGCTGTGGATGCAGAAAACGGTAAAATCGTGTGGTCAGCGCAGTGGGAGGGACATCAGGGCGTGCCATTTTTCGCGAAGCGAAACGGAGACTGGATTCGTTCCACGCCTGCTATTGATGAGCGCACTCTTTTTGTCAGCGGGATGCAGGATGTGCTGGTCGCCCTCAACATCGCCGATGGTAAAGAAAAGTGGCGCGTCAATTTCCCAAAGGATCTCCAAGCGGGGAGCCAAGCGTTCGGCTACGTGGCCTCGCCAATGGTGGACGGCGAGTACCTCTATGCACACGTAGGCGCTGGACTGTGCAAGCTTAACCGGGCAACCGGAAAGCTCATCTGGCGCAGCATGGATGACGGTGGCGGCATGATGGGCGGCAGCTTTTCCTCACCTGTTATCGCCAACGTGGCCGGAAAGCGCCAAGTGGTCGCTCAGGGTCGCACAGAACTGAGCGGGCTCGACGTCGACAATGGTACGGTGATCTGGAGTCAGGCGGTGAAGTCTTTCCGCGGCATGAACATTTACACTCCGGTAGTTTTGGGCAGCCGCATTTTCACCAGTGCCTATGGAGGACAGTCGCAGGCATGGGAGATCGGCAAGGATGGCGAAGCCATGAAGCCGGCTCTCGCATGGGAGCACAAGTCAGAGGGCTACATGTCCACGCCGGTGATCGTGGAAGGCAAAGTCTACATGCATCTGCGCAATCAGAAGTTCGCCTGCATGGACCTTGCCTCCGGCAAGCAACTCTGGATCAGCGAGCAAAGGTTCGGTGAATACATGAGCTTGATTGTGCAAGGGGATCGCATTCTGGCGCTTGATATGAAAGGTGTGCTTTACCTCATTAAAGCCAACTCGGAGAAGCTCGAAATCCTCAGCGAAAAAAAGGTCAGCGACGAGGAATGCTGGGCCCATCTGGCGGTGGAGGACGGGCGTCTCTACATTCGCGAATTGAAGGGACTGAGCGCATGGCAATGGAAATAGTTTTCGGGCCCAGACGGCACTTGTGAAAATGTAGCCGGGGCACGAAACGTTGGTAAGAACCATGCGTCTTTTTACCATCCTGCTTTTCCCGGCGGCCGCAGCAGCGACAGTGCCTGAAAAGGTGGACTTCAATGTTCACGTTAAGCCCATCCTCTCAGACCGGTGCTTTTTTTGCCATGGTCCTGACGACAAAAAGCGTGAGGCCGAATTGCGTCTGGATACCAAGGAGGGGGCGTTCCGGGCGCTGTAAGATGGCTGGCATGTCATCGCTCCCGGCGATCCCTCGAAGAGTGCGGTCATTGACCGCATCTACAGCACGGATCCGTCGGAGGTCATGCCGCCACCGGAGTCGAAACTGACTCTGACTGATGAGGAAAAGACCATCCTCAAAAAGTGGGTGGAGCAGGGAGCCGAATGGAGGGGGCACTGGTCATTTCTGCCCTTCGCGCCACCGCCGATGCCGCCCGTGCCTCTAGGTGGTAATGAGATCGATGCCTTCGTCGGCGCCTCGCTGGCAAAGTCGGGGCAGTCGCTGCGCAACCCCGCGCCGCGGAAGACCCTCATCCGGCGCGTGGCCTTTACTCTCACTGGACTGCCTCCAGCGGTGGAGGAGATGGATGCTTTTCTCGCCGACTCTTCGCCAGAGGCTTTTGCCAAGGTGGTGAACATGTATCTTTCCCGGCCGGATTACGACGAGCGAATGGCGGCGGACTGGATGGATGTGGCGCGCTACGCGGACACCTACGGTTACCAGAGTGATCGGCATCGCGAGATGTCGCCTTGGCGGGATTGGGTCATTCGTGCTTTGAACGAAAACCTGCCGTATGATCAATTTATTACATGGCAGCTTGCCGGGGATTTACTCGAAAAGCCCTCGCGAGAGCAGGTGCTGGCTACCGCCTTCAACCGTCTGCACCGCCAGACGAATGAAGGCGGAAGTGTGGATGAGGAATACCGCGTCGAGTATGTTAACGACCGCACCACTACCTACGGCACCGCTTTTCTAGGGCTGACCTTCGAGTGCAGCCGCTGTCACGATCACAAATACGATCCGGTTTCGGTGCGCGACTTTTATTCGCTCACGTCTTTCTTTGCGAATATTCAGGAGAGCGGGTTATACAGTCACTTTACCAATTCCACGCCAGCGCCGGGACTGGTGCTGAGCACGCCGGAGCAGGACGCCAAAGCTGCGGAGGCGGAGCAGGCGATCGCAGTTCAGTCGGCAAAATTAAGGGCGCTGCGCGGGGAGCGGCGTGCACAGTTTGAGAAGTGGCTTGCTGCGCGTCCGGTGACGCTGACGGTGCCGGATTGCACCGGCGACTACCCATTTGAAACTTTGGACGGCAATCAGTCGCCAAACGCCGTTACGGACAAGGCGCCGGCGAAAGCCTTCGAAGGACCGGCGCTCACGTCCGGCAAAACGGGTAATGCTCTGCTGCTGGATGGCGAGAATGGCGCTAAGTTGAGCGAGGGCGACGGATTTACGCGCGATGATCCGTTTACGGTCGCGCTGTGGCTCCAAGTGCCGGCGGTGACGGATCGTGCAGTTGTCTTTCACCGCAGCAAAGCGTGGTCGGATGCGGGAAGTCAGGGCTATGAAATGCTGATCGAAAACGGGAAACTCACCGCCAGCGTAATCCATTTCTGGCCGGGCAATGCTGTGAGTATTCGCACGAAAGCCGCGCTGCCCGTGAGCGAGTGGACGCATGTTACCATGAGTTACGATGGCAGCAGTCGGGCGCAGGGGTTGGGCATCCGGATCAACGGGATGCGTGCGGAATGCGATGTTGTCTGGGACAAGCTTTATAACAGCATCAACGAGTCGGGCGTGAATGAAATCACGATCGGTCAACGGTTTCGAGACCGCGGTCTGAAGGGTGGCAAGGTAGATGGATTCAAGGTATTCACCCGCGTGCTCAGCGACTTGGAAGTCGCACAACTCGCCGGCGTGCCTGCGGCGGCAGGCGAGGAAGCGCTCTACGATTACTGGCTGAGTGCGCTGGATGAAAATTACCGCAGGGAATCGACGGAGCTTACGGAGCTCCGCAAAAAGCGCAGCGCTCTGGTAGACGGTATTCCTGAGATAATGGTCATGGAGGAAAGTGCTCAGCCAAAAAAACCTTCCTCCTCGATCGCGGGGCCTATGACAGCCGCGGTGAGGCAGTGCAGGCTGGTGTGCCCGCTGCTATCATGCCTTAGGATGCAGCATGGCCCAAAAACCGCCTAGGCCTTGCCAAATGGACTACCGATCCGCGGAATCCATTGCCCGCCCGGGTCGTGGTGAACCGCTTTTGGGCACAGATGTTTGGCCACGGCCTCGTAGCTACCCCGGAGGATTTCGGGAATCAGGGCCGTCTGCCCGCAAACCCGGAATTGCTCGACTGGCTGGCGCAGGAATTTATGCGCAGCGGATGGGACGTGAAGCGATTGCTGCGCACCATCGCGCTCAGCCGCACATGGCGTCAGGACAGCGGCGTCACGCGGGAGGAACTCGCCGCCGATCCGGAGAATACCCAACTTTCCAGCGGTCCGCGCTTCCGCCTCCCGGCGGAGATGCTGCGTGACCAGGCGCTGGCAGTTTCCGGTCTCCTCGTTCCCAAAATTGGCGGCCCTAGTGTGAGGCCGTATCAACCGGCCGGCATCTGGGAGGAGAAGGGTGGTGGCTGGAAATACACGCCGGACAAAGGTGAGGGCCTCTACCGCCGGAGTCTCTACACTTATTGGAAGCGGGTGGCGCCCCCTGCAGCCATGGAGACGTTCGATTCTGCCACGCGTGAGGTCTGCGAAGTGAAGCGTCAGGTCACCACCACGCCCCTCTAGGCATTGTCATTGCTCAACGACGTACAGCACCTTGAAGCCTCCCGTGTGACCGCCCAGCAGTTACTGAAAAAGCACGGAGTCAATGCCGCCGCGGCAGTCGAGGAAGCATTCCGACTCGCCACCGCCCGCAAGCCGTTGGAAAAAGAGTTTGTGATTCTGCTGAAGCTGCATGCGTGGCAACTCGAACGCTTCCGCACGGACGTCGCTGCCGCCGCCGTGCTTCTGAAAAATGGGGACTCTCCGGCTCCCGCGGATGTCGATCCTGCATCCCTTGCGGCACTCACCATGACCGTCAGCACAGTCATGAATCATGCGGAGTCTGTCCTGCTGCGTTGAAAGACTTTGCGCAAATTCTGATGAAGCTCACGGCATTTAGTATGGAGGCGGCTGCCGCAGATGCGTAAAGTAGTGAGTATTATGCTTTCTCTCATGCAACCCGCTCGATTTTTATCCCTTGCTGCCGCTCTCACTCTCACCGGAGCGGCACACGCCCAGCGTCTTGAAGTGCTCTTCCTCGGGGCCAAAGGCGGCCACACTCCTATTGAGCGCTTCCCGGAATTGCTCCGCGGTGTTGGCCCCCTAGGGGTCAACCTTACCTTCACTGACAACATGGAGGATGTGAATGCCGCAAACCTTGCGCAATATGATGCGCTGATGATCTACGCGAACATTGACACTATCGCCTCGGCGCAGGAAAAGGCGATGCTGGAGTACGTTCGTGGAGGCAAGGGCCTCGTGCCCCTGCACTGTGCGAGCTACTGTTTCCGCAACTCCATGCAATATGTGGCGATGGTGGGCGGTCAGTTCAAGTCCCATGGATCGGGCATCTTCAGTACGAAAATCGAGGACGCTCGTCACCCGATTATGAAGGGCTTCACGCCTTTCGAGACATGGGACGAGACCTACGTCCACCACATGCACGGGTCTGGTCGCCACATTCTCCAGACCCGCGAGGGCGAGCCGTGGACATGGACGCGCAGCGAGGGAAAAGGCCGGGTCTTTTACACAGCCTACGGACATGATACCCGCACATGGACCAACCGAGGATTCCATGATCTCGTGTTTAGGGGCACAGTCTGGGCTGTGGGCGAAGAGCGCGCTGCAAAATTCAATCAAAGTAAACCGGCTGCCCTCACGTACGCCGACCACCCCGGTATTCCCAACTACGAACGCCGCAATCCCGCGCCCAAACTCCAAAACCCGCTGAGTGTTGAGGAGAGTCAGAAGCACATCCAGATTCCCGCCAGCTATGAAATGAGCGTCATCGCCACCGAGCCGATGATTTACAATGTCATCGACATGAAGTGGGATGAGCGAGGCCGCCTCTGGGTCGTGGAAACAAAGGACTACCCTAACGTGATTCTCGACCACCCCAGCGGCAACGACCGCGTGAGTGTGCTGGAGGACACGGACGGCGATGGAAAGATGGACAAGCACACTGTCTTCGCAGACAAGATCAATATTCCCACCTCGCTTGCCCTCGCGAATGGCGGCGTCGTCGTCACGGCAGCGCCAGAGACCTTCTTCCTCAAGGATACCAACGGCGATGACAAGGCGGACGAGCGCACGGTGCTCTTCGGCGGCTGGGGCAAGGGCGATACCCACGCCGGCCCCAGCAACATCCGTTACGGCTTTGACGGATGGGTCTGGGGCACCGTCGGCTACAGTGGATTCAACGGCACTGTCGGCGGCGAACAGCATCGCTTTGGGCAGGGCGCTTTCCGCTTCAAGCCTGATGGATCAAAGTTGGAATTCCTCGGCCCCACTTCCAACAACACATGGGGCATGGGTATCAGCGAAAACGGCGACGTTTTTGGCAGTACCGCCAATGGACAGACCAGTTGGTACATTCCTGTCCCGTGGTCGCTGGCGAAGGGCGTAGAGGGTTTTGAAATCGCTGCCCGCGTCCCAGGCATCGACACGAACAAGAAGATGTGGACCATCATGGACAAGTTGCGTCAAGTGGACGTCTTCGGCGGCTACACTGCCGCCGCGGGCCACGAAATCTACACAGCGCGCAGCTACCCGCAGGACTGTTGGAACCGCCTCGCACTTATTACCGAGCCGACCGGCCACGTTGTGTATCAGGCCAAGCTAACGCAAAACGGTACGAGTTTCACCGCAGACAATGCATGGAACCTCTTCGCCGGCGCAGACGAGTGGGTCGCCCCCGTCGTGGCCACCACCGGACCGGACGGCGCGGTCTGGATTAGTGACTGGTATTCGTTCCTCATACAGCACAACCCCACCCCCAGCGAAGTCCGCGGCGGATTCAATGCTCAAAATGGCAGGGGTAACGCCTTCGTTTCTGATCTGCGCGACACCGAGCGCTGCCGCCTCTACCGTGTGAGCTACAAGGCAGGTAAGCCATCGAAGCAATTCAAGCTGAGCAAAGACAAGCCGACGGAACTTCTCGCCGCCCTCCAGAGTGATAATCTCGGCTGGCGCCTGCACGCCCAGCGTCTGCTCATCGAAGGTCAGCACGCGAGCGTAAAGGCCGACCTACTCAAACTTCTCGCAGACACTTCGGTGGACGCCGTTGGCGTGAACGGAGCTGCCATTGGCGCGCTCTGGACATTCTACGGACTCGGCCTCACCACAAATTCTGAAGTGCGCGCCGCTATTAACACCGCCCTTCAGCATCCATCGCAGGGAGTGCGCCGAGCCGCCGTCAAAGTTTTGCCCCGCGATGCCGCTGCCGTCACCGCCATTGTGCCGCTGCTCGCTGACAAGGAACCCCTCGTGCGCCTTACTACCCTCAATGAACTTTGCACCCTCCCAGCGAGCGATTCCGCCGGCCGTGCCATCCATGCGATGGAGAAAGATCAGGCCAATCTCACCGACCGCTGGCTCCCCATTGCCCGCATTCTGGCCGCCGCGCGCCACGGTGCCGGATTCCTCGCTGCTGCCATAGCCTCTGCCCCTGCAGGCGAGGCCCCAAAAAAGGAGGAGCCCAAAGCGGAGGCTAAAAACCTCTTCATGAATCCCGGCGCCGAAGAAGCTGCCGGTGAATTGCCCGCTCACTGGCGTGCGCGTACCTACTCCGGCAGCGCTAAGCACAGCATCGCCAGCCCCGGCCGCAGCGGAAAAAACGCCTTCTTCATTGATTCCGCTGGTGGTTCCGATTCCAGCTTCCACTTCGATCTCGATCTCATCCCAGGCCACGACTACCTGCTCGCCGGCTGGATCAAAACAGATAACCTAAAGACCCTCGGCGGCGGCAAGGGAGCAATGCTCCAACTCCACTTTCTGAACGACAGTCAGCCCGCCAGCCGGGCCCTCACGGGCACCAGCGACTGGACCCGCGTCGAGCTAAAATTTTCAACCAAAGGCCAGCGTGGCTTCAGCATCAACCTGCTCTACGGAGGCTGGGGTCACGCTACCGGCAAAGCATGGTGGGATGACCTAGAACTCACCGACCTCGGCCCCAGCGCTGGCGGACTCGCTGGTTCCCTCGTTGACCCCGTCCCCGTCGTTGCTCAAAATCTCGCCAAGCTCAACAATCCTGATGCCCTCGCAGGCGTCCAGCAAGCCGCCGCCGCAAAGCCTTCCGTTCTCAGTGCTACCATATTGAAAAGCCTCGGTGCCGCCCCTATCACCACTGCTGTTGAAGAGACCGAAGAAGAACTGGCCAAAACGCACCAGGTTCTTAAAGTGAAGTCCACCCTCGGCACTCTCATGTATGACGTGAAGGAGCTGGAAGTGAAAGCGGGCAAGCCGGTCGCGATCATTTACGAAAACCCCGACGCCCTCCAGCATAACCTCATCGTGGGCGCTCCCGGGAGCTATGAGAAACTCGGAGCCGCCGCCGACAAAATGCTCACTGATCCGCAGGGAATGGCCAAGAGCTACGTGCCCGACGCCGTCGATGTCCTCGCCAAAAGCAAACTCCTAGATCCCGGCCAAAAAGCTGTTATCAAGTTCACCCCCGAGAAGCCTGGAGATTACCCTTACTTTTGCACCTTCCCGGCGCACTGGCGCATTATGCACGGCATTATCAGAGCGAAATAGTCCTCTTCGCGCGCCAGATAATTCAACTCAGGTTGCAGGGGATGTTCCTGTCGTGGTTCTCCCGGCTTGCAGTATGGGTTGGGGCTTCCATGATCATGTCTCACTTTATGACTTATCTGGATTCTCTCTTTTCACTTTCCGGAAAAACAGCCGTCGTCATTGGCGGCACTGGGGAACTCTGTGGAGCGATGGCGGAAGGGCTGGCCGGAGCTGGGGCCGAGGTGGTGCTGGTGGGGCGCAGTGAGGAGAAGGCAAAGGCCCGCCTGGAAAAGATCGCCGCGGCGGGCGGCAAAGCGTGGTTTTGTCCCGCGGAAGCCAGCGACCGCGCGAGTCTTGAGGCGCTGCTAGGCGACGTCATCGGCCGCAGCGGCGGCGTGGATATCCTCGTGAACGGGGCAGGTGTGAATTCGCCGACCCCATTCCTAGAAATCACTGAAGAAGAATTCGCACGTATTCTGGATGTCAATGTGAAGGGCGTCTTTCTGGGATGTCAGGTCTTCGGGAAATATCTGACGGAGCGCAGGAAGCCGGCGAGCATTATCAATCTCGGCAGCATGTCCGGTCTCATACCGCTCAGCCGGGTCTTCACTTACTCGCTTAGTAAGGCGGCAGTGCACAACCTTGGTAGAAACCTCGCGCGCGAGTGGGCTCCGCTGGGCGTGCGCGTGAATACCTTGGTTCCCGGATTCTTTCCTGCCGAACAAAACCGCAAAGTGCTGAATGCCGAGCGGGTTGAGAATATCATGCGCCACACTCCCATGAAGCGTTTTGGAGAGGCCAGCGAACTGATCGGCGCCACGCTGTTGCTGGCTGGAGACGCCGGGAAGTTCATTACGGGTGCCGAGATCGTGGTGGACGGGGGCTATCATGCGATGACGATATGAAATTCCCGCTGCTTATCGCCGCCGTCGCTTTATCCGCCTGCCGCAGCACTCCCCCGGCGCGTGTGGGCGGGGTGCCGCGGCTGCCGCAGGGGCTTATGGTGCAGGCGCAACTGCCGGGAAGGCTCATCCTCAGCGACCGTTCTCCATGGCAGGTGCAGCCCGCAGGCCAGAGCGCATCCCTCCGCTGGCGTCCCGGCGAGCCCCTCACCGTCATCCGCAGCGGGCATACGGCATGGCCGTTCCTGCTGCGGAGTCGAGTTTCCGGCGCAGCGGCTTTGGCACGCCCGTCTCCGGTTTTTTGAAAACTGGTCCGGCCTGTGCCCGGCGCATTACTTTCCCTTGGTTCCGGCGGGTGCTTCGCTGCGCCGTCTTCGCCACTGCCAAATCAGCAGCGTGAGTGCGAGGGCGAGGAGCAGGACGTCCTGTGTGATGGCTTGAGTGTAATTGGTGCCGGACTCCTGCTTTCCAAAGCAACCGCAGCTCACATCCAGTCCGCGCTGCCATGAGTAAACCAATGCCCACAGGAAAACGGCAAGCATGCCGGCGAGGCAGGCAAGCCCGCCTTCCTCCAGCACCCCCGTCACTAGGGCCAGTCCGCAGAGGATTTCCAGCCATGGCAGTCCCATGGCCACCCATGCGGCGTAAGGATCCGGCAAAATGGCAAAGCTGCGGATGTTGAACAGGAAGGCAGCGGGATCCATGGCCTTTATTGCTCCCGTGTAGATGAACAGAGCACCCAGCCCGAAGCGCAGGGCGAGCAGGACTATACCAGTGATGGTGCGGGGCATGTTCATGCGACGGTAAGCGGCAGGTTGGGGTTCACGTCCTCTTCCAGCGGGGAACGGTGGCCGGCCTTGAAACGATGGAGCGCGGCGTAGGCGATCATCGCCGCGTTGTCCGTCGTCAGTGCTGGATCGGCGAGATAGAGGTCGAGCTTTGCCCGTCGGCACTGCTCGGCGAAGACTTCGCGCAGGCGGTGGTTGCAACTCACGCCTCCGCTGACGCTAATACTCCCGGCGCGATACTGGTGGGCTGCCTTCAGCGACTTCTTCACCACTACGTCCACGATGGCTTCCTGAAAGCTCGCACAGAGATCCGGTATTCGTGCTGTCACGGTTTCCCCAAGCTGCGGAAGAAGGTAGAGCATGCTGGTTTTCAGTCCACTGAACGAAAACGCATAGTCGCCGCTGTCCAGCATGGAGCGGGGAAAGTCGAAGGCTTTGCGGTCTCCGCGTCGTGCCTGCCGGTCGATCTCAGGGCCGCCGGGATAGAGAAGCCCCAACATTTTCCCCACCTTGTCGAAAGCCTCGCCAGCCGCATCATCCCGGGAGCGGCCCAGCACTTCATAATCACCCGGACCCCGCAGATGGAGCAGCATGGTGTGGCCGCCGCTGACGATGAGCGCAATGCTCGGCTGCACGCCCTCGCGATGCCCAATAAATGGGGAGAGCAGATGCCCCTCCAGATGATTCACGGCGAGGAAGGGGCGTCCGCAGTTGAGCGCGAGGGATTTGGCCAACGTAGAGCCCACGAGGAGGGAGCTGGCCAGTCCCGGCCCCGAGGTGGCCGCAAAACAATCAACGTCTTCGAGGTGAATGCCTGAATTGTTGATGGCTTGGAGCACCAGCGTGCGAATTCGCACGATGTGATTCCGCGAGGCAATCTCCGGCACCACGCCGCCGTAGGGCTGGTGCTCAGGAATCTGAGTGGAAATTTCCGATGCTAGCACCGTCCCGCTGCCGTCGCAGATCGCGACTGCAGTTTCATCACAGGAAGTTTCCAGAGCCAGAATGACCGGGGAGTGCATAGAAAGGTAGTCATTGGCGTGCCCTGCGCTGAGACAACCACGATTCCCGCCGGAGGGCTGATACTATTAGGACCGCGGAGCGCCACCCCTCGGCAGGAGCGGCACAGATGCCGGACAGGCGTTCGTTGCCGTGGCAGTGAACGCACTAATGCTCCAGCAGCGGCTTCACTTTCTCCCATGTGCCGATGGCGGTAGATAGAGTGGTGGCTCAGCCCGCGGAGAGCAGGGCAGCAACCGGGGCAATAAAGCAGTGATGGAGAACGTAGACTTTCTGATGCTCCTATTTATACCGGTCGCCTCGAAAACGCTACTTATGGATTCCCCGTTTCAGTGCAAAATTTGCGCTACCCGGGATCAGTGATTACTCCACCCACGGCCGCGCCTGCTTAAATACGAACTGCCCGGTGCTGGTGATCTTCCATTCGACTTCGATCGCCCAGCCCGTGCTGCCTCGGTAGAGATCGACGAAGCGGTCGTGGATAGTCTGTAAATAATCGGCCAAGAGTTCCGCCTGAGCTGTCGTCAGCACGGTTTGGCCTTCTGGCAGGAGGTTGGAGAATGTCACGTACTGCATGGTGTAGCGGGTGGCTCCCAGCAGACGGGCGATGAGAAACTCCTCAGGAATCTCGTTGGGATCTGGGTTCGTGACAAGGTTTTCCCCGGCTTGGGCATTCACATAGTAACCGGTCCAGTTGGGGTCGATGATGTTTTTGGAAACGGCGACACCGTTGGCGCGTTCGTCATCGAAATTCTGCGTGACGAGAATGCCCATGGCCGCCACATAATGATCGACGCGATAGAAATCGCGCTCATCAAAAGCGCGCGCCGTCCAGAGGCTGGCCCAGACTTTCCTTATGGTATTGCTCAGGTGCCCTTCGTCCGGACGGTGAGTGTAACTGTCATAGAGCCCAGCGCCGCTAAAGCCTTCAAGGTCTTCGTTGTTGGTGGAGGACCGGCAGCGAATCGGCGTTCCCACGACAAAGTTGTTCTGGAGAGTAGTGATTGCGGTCTCCATTCCCGGGGTCAGCGTGCCTTCTTCAATAGTATCCCGGAAATTCTCCAGCGCCCGCTCCCGGTAGCCGGCGTCAGCTGCGAACAGCGGGTCGGCCATCATGGATTGCGCCACGACGTAAAAGCCGTTGGCCTTCATGAATTCATCGTAGAAATAAAATGGGATGCCGTAGCCGTTGGGCACCATGGCCGATGGCAGGAATTTCCGCATTTCGGCAACGTTCGCCGTCTTTGCTCCATAGGCACCAGAGCTCAAGAATCCCAGCGAACTGAGCGGCAGGATGTTCACCTTCGTCAGGTCGCGGACGGGTACCCTCGGCTGGGTGGGCCGGAGCGCCTCAAGGTGCTGGTTCACCTCGGCCTGCGTGGCCTCCCGGATATCGAAGCCGCCCGGCAGTGGCTCAAAGCGCACGTATTTCCCCATGAGCGGTGCAAGCCGTGGATGGCTTATGGCACCTTTGATGTAGGCGTTGGGTGTGTTGTTTTGCTTTGCCTTGAGATTCACGTGCGAGAGCGGTGTCTGCGGTGTTTCGCTGATGATGCCGGCTGTGCGTGTAATCTCGTTAGGCAGAGAGCGGAAGATGATCACGTCGCGCGCAGTCATCGGCGATGAGCCGTCATAGACCCGCAGCAATCCGTAGCCGACGCCTGGATTGAGCAGCGAATACGTGCTCTGACCAAAGAGTTCCTCTGTCGTGATGACCTGCATCCGGTTGGTCCGAGCGCCGTTGAACTGAGTGAGTTCGTTTTTGTAAAGTGTGCGCTGTGTCTGGCTGGCGGCATGGTAGGCGAGGCGAACGTCCAGAAAGGGCAGCGCTCTGCTGACTAGATCATAGGCCATTTGCACAAATGGATAGCTCACTGGATCGCTGGGCCAGAACTCCATGGTCACGACGCCGGCTTTTCCTCCCTGAGTCGGCTGCCATGCCTCGTGCACCACGAGGCTGCCGGCGATCTGTTTGCGTGTGGTGTTAGTAAAGTAGGTTTCGTTGTTGAACGCCGTCACCCCCCCCGTGTAGCCCAGCACTTCCTGTGCGAAGTAATAGTGATACTCATGGCGATTCACGTTCAGCAGGTAGAGTTGCGGACGGACTGTGTTCGCACCCATGATGAGAAACTTCACTTCGCGCACATTTGCTGCACCGGGGAAGTTGTCGCGGTGTGACATCGCGTAAAACGCCTCCTGCGTCTTCACGATAATGGCCCCGTCCGTGGAAGCGATGGTGCGCGCCGGATTAAGGGGGTTTCCATCCGGGGATTGCATCTCCGCGAGATCGCTGGTGCCGTCCCCGTCCGTATCAAGTGGTGCGGTGACCGGCACGCACTTCACCTTAAAGAACGCCCGGCGCTGTGCCTGAAGGTTGTCGTAAAGCCTCATTTCACCCGCGGTGCCCATCGCCATGGCTGCCGGAAACGTGCATTCATTCGGCTGCGGGCCCCGCAGCAAAATATAGTAGTAGCCAGGGTCTCCGTGCACAGTGGCCGCTATGCGTCCGCGTGAGTCGTATCCGGCACGGGATAATGTGTAGTCATCGGCGGGCGCTCCGCTGCAAGCCTGCGCAGCACCCGCAAAGCCGATGAAGCGAAGGATTAATTGGGTGGGACGCATGACGGTAGTCAACCACATCTCCGGTCTTTTGAGAAGTTTTTCCTTTTGTTTTTTGAGGTGCGCAAAGCAGGACCGGTTTTGCCAGTCCAAGGGGAAAAAAATGAAGTGCAGCTTCTGTCTCCATAGTTATAATGCGGCATGAAATTCCGCTCATCGCTCCCAGTTCTGCCTCTGCTCCTGCTGGGTTTGTGTTACGTTCTTGTGCGCTCGAAGGCGCAAAAGCCAACCGCGTCATTGCGGGCTGGCGCCGCCGTGGTGGACATTTCGCCGCAGAAATCTCCCGTCCGCGTGAACGGCATGTTCACCGAGCGCACGGCGGATAAAGTGGTGGACCCGCTCACCGCCCGCGCGCTGGTCCTTGATGACGGAGGCACGCGGCTCGCGCTTTGCGTGGTGGATACTTGCATGATGCCTCGCGACCTCATTGATGCCGCAAAGAAGCAGGCGTCGGAGGCGACAGGCATCCCCGCCGGCCACATGATGGTCTCGGCCACGCACACCCATAGCGCGCCTTCCGCCATGGGTTGCCTCGGCAGTCGCATGGACCCCGGCTATGCTGCCATGCTCCCCGGGAGAATCGCACAGGCCATCACCGCCGCCGTGGAGAATCTCCAACCCGCGCGCGCGGGTTGGACTGCCTTCGATGACCACGATCACACGTTCAATCGCCGGTGGATTCGTCGGCCTGACCGGATCCCCACCGATCCCTTCGGTGTGCCCAATGTTCGCGCCAATATGCACCCGGGGCATCAGTCGCGGGACGTCACGGGTCCCAGCGGCCCAGTCGATCCCCAGCTTTCCCTGCTCGCCGTCGAGACCGCCGATGGAAAGCCGCTCGCGTTGCTGGCCAACTATTCCATGCACTACTACGACTCGCCGCTGCTCTCGTCGGATTACTATGGGCGCTTCAATGTTCATATCGCGCAGATGCTCGGTGCCCGGGAGAAGTTCGTCGGCATCATGTCCCAGGGCACCAGCGGCGACCTAATGTGGATGGATTACGGCGCTCCACGGCAGCAGATCGGCTACGACGCTTACGCCAAAGAAATAGCCACCCGCGTCGCCGCCGCTTATAAGAAGATCGAGTGGAAAAGCACCGTGCCGCTCGCCGCCGCGGAGAGCGTGCTAACATTGAATTATCGCACTCCCGAGCCCGCACGCATCCAATGGGCGCAGGCCATCAAGACCAAGCTCGGCGACCGACTCCCGCAGTCCCAGCAGGAAATCTACGCGCTCGAGTCCCTCATCCTCCACGAGCGCCAAACGGCCGAACTCAAACTCCAGGCCCTCCGCATCGGCGACCTCGGCATCGCCGCCCTGCCCAACGAAGTCTTCTGCCTGACCGGCCTGAAGCTCAAGGCCCGCAGTCCTTTTCCGCTCACGATGAACATCTCTCTCGCCAACGGAGCCGACGGTTACATCCCTCCGCCCGAGCAGCACGCGCTGGGCGGCTACACCACATGGCCAGCACGTACCGCTGGCCTGGAAGTGCAGGCCGAGCCGAAGATCACTGCCGCGCTCCTCTCCTTGCTGGAGAAAGCCTCCGGCCAGCCCGCCCGCAAAGAGCAGCCCTCCGAGACGGATTACTCCAAAGCCGTCACCGCCCTGAAGCCTGCCGCCTTCTGGCGCATGGAGGAAATGGACGCCGGCACCGCGCAGGACAGTGCTGCCAGGAAAGATGCTGCCATTGAGCCAGGAGTGGCCGTGTATCTGCCTGGTGCGGGAGAGCCTGCGAGCCGGGCGTTTCATTTTGCCGGTGGCCGGGTGAAGTCGCAGGTGAAACTCGGGGATAACTACAGCGTCGCTTTCTTTATGTGGAATGGCCTGCCTGTCGATGTGCGGACGGTTACGGGTTATGCCTTTTCGCGTGGCAGGGACGGTGACAAGGACCACGGCGAGCATCTCGGCATCGGCGGCACGCATACGGCGGAGGCGCAGGGACGGCTAATTTTATTCAATGGCAATACGCCCGATCAGCTTCTCACCGGAAAGACAAAGCTCGCGCTGAAAGCATGGCACCATGTGGTGCTCGTCCGTGAGGGCACAAAGGCGCGTGTCTATCTCGATGGCAAGGCCGAGCCGGACCTGGAGGGCGAGCTGCCGGTGAAGATCGAAAGCGATGACGTCTTCGTCGGCGGGCGCGCGGACAACTTCGCCAATTGGGAGGGGAAACTGGATGAGTTCGCGCTCTTTGACCGTGCGCTCATCGTGGAGGAAATCACGGGGCTTTACCAAGCGTCTGGCCTCAAGCCGCCGGCGGTCGCGCAGGCCGTGCCTGAATTCCCGCCGCTCTCGCCGGAGGACGCATTAAAGAGCATTCATGTGCCGGAGGGATTCAAAGTCGAACTCGTCGCCTGCGAGCCTAACGTCATCGACCCCATCGCCATCGACTGGGACCTCGCGGGCCGGCTGTGGGTGGTGGAAATGGCGGACTATCCCAGCGGCATGGACAACAACGGCAAGCCTAGCGGTCGTGTACGAGTGCTGGAGGACACGGACGGGGATGGCCGGTATGAAAAGAGCACGCTCTTCGCTGATGGCCTCAATTTTCCCACCGGTCTGCTCGCATGGCGCGATGGAGTGATCGTCACCGCCGCGCCGGATGTCCTGTTTCTCAAGGACACGAACGGTGACGGCAAAGCGGACAGCACGGAGAAGCTCATCAGCGGCCTCAGCGAGGGTAATCAGCAACTGCGCGCCAATGGGCTTCGCTGGGGGCTTGACAATCGCGTCTATTGCGCCGCGGGCGGGCATCACGGCGGACATGCGGCGGAGACGGTGCTGCGGTCGCACAAGGATGGGAAGGAGGAGAAAATCGGGAGCCGCGATTTCAGCTTCGATCCCGACACAGGCAACGTCCGCGCCGAGAGCGGCCCGTCGCAGTTCGGTAGAAACCGCGATGACGCCGGCCATTGGTTCGGCACCCAAAACAGCCGCGCTCTATGGCACTACGTGATCCCCGACCATTACCTGAAACGCAATCCCTATGTCCCTGCGCCGGACCCGACGCATCAAATCCTCCCGCCCAACTCGCAGGTCTATCCCTTGAGCCCGCCGGAGAAGCGCTTTCATTCCTTCGAGGATGCCAGCCATTTCACCTCGGCGTGCAGTGGCATGATCTACCGCGACGAACTGCTCTGGCCACGCCGCGACAACGAACTCGATGCCTTCACCTGCGAGCCGTTCCATAATCTCGTGCAGCACAACATCCTCGTGGAGGATGGAGTGACGTGGAAAGCCACACGTGCCCCCGGCGAGGAAGAGCACGACTTCTTCGCCAGTAATGACCGCTGGTGCCGCCCCGTGATGACCCGCACCGGACCCGACGGCGCGTTGTGGGTGGTGGACATGTACCGCTATATGATCGAGCACCCCGCATGGCTCCCCGACGAGGGCAAAGCGGAGACGCTTCCCTTCTACCGTCTCGGCGACGACAAGGGCCGCATCTACCGCGTCTTCCGCACCGACAAGCCGCCGCGGAGGCCAAAGCCACTGGATAAGCTCACGCCGGAGGAACTGGTGAAGGCGATGGAATCACCCAACGAATGGCAGCGGGACAAGGCGCAAATGACGATTGCAGCCCTCAGTGTTTCCCACGGCGACCCAGTCGATGCTTCGATTCGTGACGCAGCATGGGAATTGCTCAAATCGAAGAACCCTCTGGCGCGCATGCAGGCGATATGGCTTATCACGTCTCTGACACGGCACGCGCCGGGCGGTGAGACACTAAAAGATACCGACGCGCGCGTCCGCGAAAATGCGATCAAGGCAGACAAGGATCTGGTGCCCGGGTTTTTGGATCTCGCGGATGACCAGTCCATTAAAGTCAGACTGCAATTCGTGCTTTCGGCGGGCAATTGGCCGCACTTGGGAGAACCGCCCACTGAAGAGTGGGTTGCGCAACTTAGGAGCGGGGTAGTTCGGATCGCCATCCGCGACCATGCAGATCCCTGGATGCGCGCCGCGGTGATGACTAGCGCCGTGCCACACTGCAGGGCGCTGTGTGAGGGCATCGCGGCGGCAGGCGGTGAGGCCTTCTCGGCGTATGCTGATGACCTTTCGAAGCTCGCCCTAGCCCTAGATGACCGCGATTCCCTCGCGGCCATGTTGCGCCCTATGTTAACTGCGCAAAGCGGTCGTTACAGCGCAGACCAGATCCAGGCCTACAGAAAGCTTTTGGGATTTCTGGGGCACGAAAAATTCAGTCGGTTCGTTTCCGCGAGAGAAGATGAGCTCTCCCGATGCCTTCGTCAGGGATACAGCCTTGTCATGTTCTGTAAGACTGTCTTGCCGGATGAATCGTTTCCCGTTGAAGTCCGCGCAGCAGCAGCGGGGCTGCTCCTCAGCCCGCTCGCCAAAGAACTGCGAGAACCGGCAGCATTGCAATTACTGGCAGGCTGGCTGTCGCCCGCACACGACCAGAAGTTACAATTGCTAGCCGTCCGCACTCTGGAATCCTGTGTGGATGATGCTATTCCCGCCGCCGTGCTTCCGAGATTGGCGACGCTCTCTCCAACCGTGGGCAACGTCGCGGTGGACGCGATGCTCACCCGTGAACCTTGGGCACTGGCGTTGCTGGAGCATGTTAAGGCGAATCCCGCAAATATGCTGGATGCCACGCAGCGCGCGCGGCTGGCGCAGCATTCTTCAAAGAAAGTCCGCGACCTAGCGATGGCGGTGTTGAAGATGGAGTCCTCGCGGAAGGAAGTGCTGGAGCAGTTCCGCCCGGCGCTGTCGCTCAAGGGCGATGCCGCGCGAGGGAAGACGGTGGCCATGCGCTGCATCGCCTGTCATCAGGTGGACGGCGCGGGGCTGGCCATCGGGCCCGATTTGAAATCGGTGGCCAATCACCCGGCTGAGAAACTGCTGACGAACATTGTCGATCCGTCGCTTGACGTGCAACCCGGCTACTTCGCCTTCAATGCGAAGATTAAGGACGGCAGCACGCTCTACGGCCTCATCACGTCCGAGACTGGCAACAGCGTGGCCTTCAAACTCCCCGGCGGCAGCACACGGCTCATCGCGCGCAGTGATCTGGCCGATTTGAAAAGCACCGGCCAGTCGCTGATGCCGGCAGGACTGGAGGCAGGCATGAGTGTGCAGGAGATGGCGGACCTTATCGCGTGGCTGAAGGATCAGAGTGGAAAATGAAGCGCTTGCGGAAAGCCTGGCCACGTGCCCGGGGACTGGCTTCGTATCCCCATCCCCCTAATGGAAAAGTAGGGACAATAGGCCAATAGATGGCGGGTAGGGCTTATTGAGAAGGGGGATTCTGCCTGCGGGAGTTGAGGCGGGCTTTACTCATCTGTTCTTTGATGCCGCCGGTCTTTACGAAGTCCTGCTGGAGGCGGATGAGATACCGATTGAGCAGGTAGTTCGTCTAATGGAGCGGGCAAATGGCGATGGTCTCGGCGCGGCGAGCTTCGACGAATTCGGAGGAGATAACTGCGGCTTTGCTGCCCCTCGCGATGTTGTGTTTTCCGGACCGCGCCGCCTAAATCATCTGATCCACCGTGCGGTCGCCTTTCTGGACGAATCGCCGACAGAAATTGCAGGTGAGGTCAAAGAGGATCTCGGACTTCCGGTAAGCAAGGAGATCGCGGTAGGTACCCTTCTTCGTGAGGAAGGTGTGCTCCTCTGGTGGCATGGTGATACAAAAATAGGCCGTACATGCCGCATAGGGCATATAGGGCCTATAACACTAGTTCAGCCCGAGGACTACTTCTTCTTGGCAGCCTTTTTCGCAGGAGTAGCTGCAGCCTTGGCGGCGGCCCGCTTTTCCTCGATGGCGGCCTGGGCTGCGGCGAGGCGGGCGACAGGCACGCGGTAGGGAGAGCAGCTCACGTAGGCGAGGCCGATCTTGTGGCAGAACTTCACGCTGTCCGGATCGCCGCCGTGTTCACCGCAGATGCCGAGCTTGATGCCCGGGCGGGTGGCGCGGCCTTTGGTGACAGCGGTTTGCATGAGCTGGCCGACGCCAGTGGTGTCGAGCGTGGCGAACGGGTTCTTCTTGAAGATCTCGTTCTCAGTGTAGGGCATGAGGAAGGAGCCCATGTCGTCTCGGCTGATGCCGAGCGCGGTCTGTGTGAGGTCGTTGGTGCCAAAGCTGAAGAACTCAGCGCCCTGGGCGATCTCGTCGGCGGTGAGAGCGCCGCGCGGGACTTCAATCATGGTGCCGACTTGGTAGGAGAACTTGATCTTCTTCTCGGCCATGACCGCGGCGGCCACGCGGTGGACGATCTCGGCCTGGAGGTCGAACTCTTTCTTGAAGCCGACGAGCGGGATCATGACCTCGGGTTTCACGGGAATCTTCTTCTTCGCCACGTCAGCGGCGGCTTCGAAGATAGCGCGGGCCTGCATCTCGGTGATCTCAGGATACGCGATGCCGAGACGGCAGCCGCGGTGACCGAGCATTGGGTTAAACTCGTGAAGTTGGGCAACACGGGCTTTCACCTTGTCGGTTTTCACACCCATTTTCTTCGCGAGATCAGCTTGGGCCTTCTCCTCGTGCGGCACGAACTCGTGCAGCGGCGGGTCGAGCAGACGGATGGTGGCGGGCAGGCCCTTGAGGGCCTTGAAGATGCCGGTGAAGTCCTTACGCTGATATGGGAGGAGCTTGGCGAGGGCCTTCTTGCGGGCATCCACGGTTTCGGCGAGGATCATTTCACGGACGGCGTCAATGCGGTCACCTTCGAAGAACATGTGCTCGGTGCGGGTGAGGCCGATGCCTTGAGCGCCGAACGCGATGGCCTGAGCGGTTTGCTCTGGATTGTCGGCGTTGGTGCGCACTGCCAAACGGGTGGCCTTGGAGCACCAGTCCATGAGCTGTTTGAACTGAGCGAACTTCTCGGTCTTGGCTGCAGCTTTGTCGCCGAAGAGCAGGCCCATAACGATGGAGGAGGGACCGGTCTTGATTTTTCCGCCGTAGATCGTGCCGGCGGTGCCGTCGATGCTGAGGCAGTCGACGCCTTCCTTGAAGGTCTGGCCGGCAATTTTGACGGTCTTCTTGTCATAGTCGATGTCCACGGCGCTGGCGCCGCAGATACAGACTTTGCCCATCTGACGGGCGACGAGAGCGGCGTGGCTGGAGACGCCGCCTTTTGCGGTGAGGATGCCGACGGCAGCGATCATGCCGCGGAGATCTTCCGGGCTGGTTTCGTTGCGAACGAGTAGCACGTCCAAGCCCTTTTCGGCGGCGGCGGCAGCACGGTCAGCATTCAGGTAAATGACACCGGAAGCTGCTCCCGGACCTGCGGGCAAACCGGAGGCGAGGATCTTCGCTTTCTTGATTTCCGCGAGGTCGAAGTCGGGAGCGAGGAGCTGCTCAAGCTGATCAGCCGGGTTGCGCAGGATGGCGGTTTCCCAGTCGATGAGTTTCTCCTTCACCATGTCACTGGCGAACTTGAGGGCGGCGGCGGCGGTGCGCTTGCCGTTGCGGGTCTGAAGCATGAACAGCTTGCCTGCCTGGATCGTGAATTCGACGTCCTGCACGTCCTTGAAGTGCTTCTCGAGAGTGGCGCGGACTTTCATCAGCTCGGCGAAAGCCTTAGGCATCGCGGCCTTGAGCTTGCTGACCGGTTCAGGGGTCCGCACGCCGGCGACGACGTCTTCGCCCTGTGCGTTGATGAGGAACTCACCGTAGAATTCGTTGACGCCGTTGGCCGGGTTGCGTGTGAAGGCCACGCCGGAACCGGAGTCGTCGCCGGTATTGCCATAGACCATCGCCTGAACGTTGACGGCAGTGCCCCACTCGGCGGGGATGTTATACTTGCGGCGGTAAACGATCGCGCGGTCGTTCATCCATGAGCCAAAGACCGCGCCGGCAGCGCCCCGGAGCTGGTCCCACGGATCGTTCGGGAAGACTTTGCCGGTGCGCTCTTTCACCAGAGCCTTGAATTGCTTTACCAGTTCCTGCTGGTCGGCAGCAGTCAGATCGCTGTCCACGATTTCCTTACCATATTTGTGGTGCTTGAAGCTTTCGATGACGACCTCGAAAGGCTCGTGGTCTTCGCCCTCTCGCTTCTGCACGCCGAGCACGACGTCGCCATACATCTGGATGAAGCGGCGGTAGCAGTCCCATGCGAAACGCTCGTTCTTTGTTGCGGCGCTCAGGGCGAGCACGGTCTGGTCGTTGAGACCGAGGTTCAAAATCGTGTCCATCATACCGGGCATCGAATCGCGCGCGCCGGAGCGCACGGCCACGAGTAGTGGCATGCCTTTAGCATCGCCAAACTTGCAGGCCATGATCTTTTCCATGTTCTTCACGCCGGCTTCCATTTGTGCTTGGAGGTCCTTCGGATAGGTCCTCTTGTTGGCGTAAAAGTAGGTGCAGACTTCCGTGGTGATGGTGAATCCGGGAGGTACAGGGAGATTGATGCGGGTCATCTCAGCGAGATTTGCGCCTTTGCCGCCGAGGAGGGCTTTCATGGAGCCGTTGCCGTCGGCCTTGCCGGCACCCCATGTGTAAACGACTTTGGTGGACTTGCCGGAGGACTTCGCGGCGGATTTCTGAGCAGGCATATTAGTAATGCAGTGTGTTAGTTGGGTTAGGAAAAACGGGCCCGGCGGCAGACACGTACACTGGTACAAACTCACGCCACGCCCGGAAATGGAGACCTGAGCTTTATGCACCCCTTTCCGGGAGTCAACCCCCGGAATTCAGACAGCGCAGCAATTCGCCGGGGTGTGCGGCGGAGGATGCTCTCGCGGCGCAAAGCGGCCGCGTGGAAATTGAGGTGAAGACGCTTGCGCGGGCGCCCCCCCGGGCGGCAATGGTCAGGCCATGATTCCCGCAGAAGTCCACCAACTCATCCGCATGGCGCTGGCCGAAGATACTGGCAGCGGCGACATTACAGCCGCCGCCTTTGTCCCGGAAGGCAAGCTGGCGCGGGCAACCATTCTGGCCAAGGAGGAGGGAATTGTCGCGGGTATGGAAATCGCCTGCGCCGTCTTTCTGGAAATGGACCCATCTCTCACCGTGCGCGCATTTAAGAACGACGGGGACAGCGTGCAGTGTGCGGAGGCCGTAATCGCGCTGGAGGGCTCGGCCCGGAGCATTCTCACCGGCGAGCGCACGGCGCTGAACTTCCTCCAGCGGCTCAGTGGCATCGCCACGCAGACCCGGCGCTATGTGAATGCGCTGGCCGGCGCTCAGACAAAAATCCTCGACACCCGGAAGACGACACCCGGCTGGCGCTGGCTGGAAAAACTGGCGGTGCGCGCTGGTGGGGGCACGAATCACCGCACGGGACTTTACGATATGGTCATGGTGAAAGACAATCACCTGAGCGTGGCCGGGGATGTTGCCGAACTGCAGGCGGGCATTGACCGTTCGCACCGGATGCAGCCCGGTGTGCGCGTTGAGTTGGAGGCGGACTCAATGGATCAGGTGCGGAAATTTCTCACGCTTCGGGGGGTGAACGTGATCATGCTGGACAACATGCCGCTGGAGGAAATGCGTGCCTGTGCGGAGCTAGCCAGGGGCAAAGGGGTGCAACTAGAGGCCAGCGGCGGCATCACCCTTGAGCGGCTCCCTGAGATCGCAGCCACGGGGGTGGATTTTATCAGCAGCGGAGCGCTCACGCATTCGGTCAAGGCGCTTGATCTGTCCCTGGATTTTGAGGGCACCGCACTGTGAATGAGGGGCCGCTCCAGTGGCAAGAAATCGCCGCGGCCATGGAGCCGCACGGCATCGTTGTGGAGTATGCCGCCACCACCGGATCTACGAACGATGATGCCCGCGCAGCCGCCCAGCAGGGCGCGGGGCACGGGTACACGGTCATCGCTGATGCCCAGCAATGGGGCCGCGGCCGCCGCGGCGCCGCGTGGCACAGTCCTCCGGAGAGAAACCTCATCGTGTCCACGGTGCTGCGTCCGGCCATGCCGCTGGAACACTGGTCGCGCCTGACCCATGCCTGCGCGCTGGCGGTTTGCGAGACGCTGGATTTTTACTCCGACATGCCGGCGGCGCAGATCAAATGGCCGAACGACATTTATATCAGCGGATTGAAAGTGTGCGGCATTTTGGTGGAGAGTGTGCTGCACGCCCGAGGATCCTTCGCCATCGCCGGGGCCGGGGTGAATCTGAATCTCTCGCTCGATGATTTTCCTCCGGAACTCCGAGGCGCGGCCACTTCTGTCTGGTTGCAGCGCGGGGGACAGGAGGTGGCACGCGAGGACTTCGCTGGGTGTTATCTTCTGCGACTCGTGGAAAATGTGAGTCGTGCGGTGGTCGATTTCCCGGGCCTCATGGCAGACTGCGAACGCCGGAGTTTTCTGACGGGCAGGCGCATCCGTCTCACGGCGTCCGGACGCGACATTGAGGGCATCGCGCGCGGCCTCGGCCCGGCGGGTGAACTGTTGTTGGAAACCGCGGCCGGCATGAAGAGCATCACGAGCGCGGATTTAGTGAGAGTGACTTAGTATCTCACTGGTGCAAAGTGAACAGGTTTGCGACGAATTTCGGGCTCCTGTTGCGCCGGGTTAGTATTTTATGGCAAAGGGTTCACTGCGCCGTTAGTGGACGGATTTTTTCAGATTCGGCCGGTTTCCGCCACAGCTTCATTCCCCGGGGAGGAAAAACTGTCGGATTCCGCCGACCGGCGTGGCTATTACAGCATGACAGTTACGGAGGAAGTCACTTTCCTCCCGCGGCGCTACTAAAGAGCCTGAAAAAATGGAGAGCCCACGGCTGCTGTGGCCATTTCTGGCACGGATGGTGCTTTTCAGTTTTCTGCGAAAGAGTCACTGATATGAAAAAGCAAACCGCCAGCCCCGCCAATACAGGGCGCAAAAAAGTCACCTTCACATGGCCGACCGGGCAAGTCCCGACAGCTGTCGCCGGGGATTTCAGCAACTGGGAGCAACTCCCGCTCAAGCCGCAGGGCAAGGGCATGGCCCGCACCATGTTTCTCGCGCCCGGGGATTATCAGTATCGCTTCGTAGTGAACGGTGAATGGTGCTCGGATCCTGCCTGCCCGGAGTCTGCACTCAACGCATTTGGCTCTTTCAATAGTATTTTGCACGTAGCATGAAGGGTGGAACCGGAGTGCTCAGCACGACCCCGTATGAGACTGGTCCCCAAGCTTTGTGGAGCGGATCCTCCGGAAACAGCTTTCCCGCTACCCCTCTATCTACGACAGCAAGCCAGCAAATGCCCGGACCTAGAATCCTCATTGTCACTCCCGAGATCACCTACCTGCCCAGCGGAATGGGCAACATGGCGGAGCGCATGTCCGCCAAGGCTGGCGGTCTCGCCGACGTTTCCGCCTCACTCGTCTCCGCTCTTTATGATTTGGGGGCTGATATCCATGTCGCTCTGCCGAACTACCGGCGGATGTTCCACATGGATGTCTTCAATCTGCATGACAAGGAACTGCGCAAATACGCCAGTAAGCTTAGTCAGGAACGCATCCATCTTGCGGAGGACCGGCTTTTTTACTACCGGGAGGAAGTCTACTCAGGCTATCAGGATGATGCTATGCGCGTGGCGCTCACGTTCCAGCGCGAGGTGATTAACAACATCATTCCGGCAGTCCGGCCGGACCTCATTCACTGTAATGATTGGATGACCGGCTTGATCCCGTCCTACGCACGGCGGTTGGGGATACCCACCCTTTTTACCGTCCACAACATTCACACCCAGCGCGCGTCGCTCGCGGAAATTGAAGACCGCGGAGTGGATGCGGCCCAATTCTGGTCAAACCTCTATTTCAACAACCCTCCGGCGAGTTATGAGGCCGCACGCGAGCACAACAAGGTCGACCTCCTCACCAGCGGCATTTTTGCCTCGCACTACATCAATACAGTGAGCCCGCGCTTCCTCTGGGAGATTTCTCAGGGATGGCACAGCGTGGTGCCCGATAGCGTGCGCCGGGAGCTTTCCTCCAAAGTATATGCCGGTTGTGCCCGCGGCATTCTCAACGCGCCCGATCCTTCTTACGATCCGCGCACGGACGACATGCTGGTTATGAACTATGGCCCGGAGAATTTCATGGAGGGAAAAGCCGCCAACAAACGAGCCCTTCAGGAGGCGCTCCACCTTGATATCAACGAAAACGCACCACTGCTGTTCTGGCCGTCCCGCCTCGACCCTGTCCAGAAGGGGCCGCAGCTCTTCTCAGACATCCTGTTTCAACTTGTGGATGACTACCGTGAGCGTCCGCTTCAGGTCGCCGTGGTAGCCAACGGGCCGCATCAAAGGCACTTCCATGACATCGTGAAGCGGCATGATCTTCATGGCAGGGTCAGCGTGGTCGACTTCGATGAAAAACTCTCCCGCCTTGGCTATGCGGCGGCGGACTTTATGATCATGCCATCACTTTTTGAGCCCTGCGGGCTGCCTCAGATGATCAGCCCGCTCTACGGCACGCTGCCCGTCGTGCACGCCACTGGCGGCCTGTGGGATACCATTCATCCGATGGATCAGGAGCGAAATACCGGAAACGGTTTCCGCTTTGATATCTATGGGGCTGATGGACTCCGCTGGGCCGTAGATCGGGCCATGGAGTTTCATGCCCGGCCGGCGCACAAGCGCCAGCAGCAGATTGAGAGAGTCATGCGCGAGAGCGTCACTGAATTCAGTCATGAGACCTGCGCCCGGCACTATTTTGACATTTACGAGTCTATGCTCAAGCGCCCCCTTGTGGCGAGGGAACATGGTCCTAGTGCGAGCAAGTCTTAGAGAGAGACTGGTGAGCCTTTAGAATGGGGAAGAGCAGGGGATTTCCCTGCTGGTGGTCACTTTGCCTACACGTCACAAAGCTTTACTGCCGCACTCAGCGAAGCCAGTTTGTCAGCGCTCTTAGGGATGAACTCCTGCCCCACGTAGCCTTTGTAACTGCTGGCGGCGATCGCCTTCATGATGCCCGGATAGTGAATTTCCTGTTCGTCGTCGAGTTCCTGTCTTCCTGGATTTCCAGCAGTATGAATGTGGCCGACGAAGGCCTCGCACTCCCGATAGCGGCGAATGACATCGCCGTCCATGATCTGCACATGGTAGATGTCGAAGAGCATTTTCATACGCTCTGAGGAGATGGCCCGGCAGATGTCGAGCGCGTATTCAATATGATCGCACCAGTAATCCGGGTGCCCTTTCATGTTTTCGGCTACCCGGGAGTTGAGCATTTCAAGGCAGAGGGTAACTTTCTTCTCCTCTGCGTATGGAACGATTTTCTTTAACCCGTCGATCATGTTTTTGCGCGCTAGCTCATGCGCCATGCCGCGCGTGAATCCTGAGAAGGTGATCACGCTGGGAACGCCGTGAGCCACGCAGGCGTCGATACTTTTCTTTAGTGAGGCGATGCACTCATCATGCTCTTCTGTGTGCGCGAATCCTTTGGAAAATCCGTGACTGCCGGAGATGGCGCAGGTAAGGCCCAGCTTTTTCAACATCGGCCAGTGCTCCTGTCCTACTAGTTCCACGCTCTGGATGCCCATTCTTGCTGCGGCAGTGGCGAGCTCCTCAACCTTCATGGGATTGAAACACCAGTGGACCACACTCTGCTTAATCCGCCCGTTTTTCGCGGTGTAGAATTCCTCAGCGGCAGCGGCGGGCGTGGAGAATGCGGCGGCTGAGCCGAGTCCGGCGGCGGAAGTCATGAAATGGCGGCGGTTTAGCATGAGAGTGATGATTGTTCTGCTAAACAGCATACAACGGATGCGAATTTAGCAATTTGTGAATTGCGTCCGTAGAAATGGCTCTTCAGTTCCCTCCTGCGGCGCTTCCAGTGGGGACTTGGGGTCTTAGCACTTCAAGTCGAACGGCGACTGGTCGTCCACAACGATAAACAGGATGTCGGGGCACTTCGCTTCAGCGGCGACGCAGATTGCGCAGAGTGCGGCAAGGATGGTGAGGGTCCGCTTCATGGAACTAGGGCTATTTTGCGTAGTCTGCTCCTTTGAGACTCTTGATGACGGAGTCCTGCCATGTGCGCAGGCCGGTTTGAAGTTTGTCTGCGCGCCAGGGCTGCACAGAAGCGAGGTCGTTTTTCTCCGTAGGGTCGGCGGCGAGATCGTAGAGTTCGCGTCCAATCGCACCGTCCTTCTGCTCGCGGAGGATAAGTTTGAAGTGGCCGTCGATGATGCTTCTCGCACCGTGGTAGTCGGCGTCGATGATTTCGCCCGGGTGGCGGATGTTGATAAAATCGCGTGTCCACTTTTTGCCCATGCGCTTCGCGAGCGGCGTGGTGCCTTCTTGCAGAGCCGGATCGATATACGGCTGCCGCGGCGTGCCCGCAAAGCGACCACCGTCGTATTCCCAGAAATGCAACGATGTGGGGCGTGCGTCGAGCTTGCCGTCGAGGACGGGCGCGAGGTCCATTCCGTCGAGCGGGCGCGCGGGAGCCGGCTGCCCGGCGAGGGCTGCAACGGTCGGTAGCAGGTCGCTGGTAGTTGCGCGAAAGCCCGTCGTCCGCGGCTTCAAAATGCGAGCGGGCCACTCCATGACACCCGGCACGAGCGTGCCTCCCTCGTAGATTTGGCCTTTCATCCCGCGGTGCGGAAAGCCGAGCGAGCCTTCGCTGGGCGTGCCGTTATCGCCGCAGTAAAAAAGGAGCGTGTTTTCGCGCAGGCCGGCGTCTTTCAAATGGGTGCGCAATTGTCCGATTGCGCGGTCCATGGCGGTGACTTCGGCGTAACGCTCGCGGAGCACTTCGCCTTGCGGACGTGTGACTCCGTCGCCGGTTTCGTTCGAAGTGAGTTTCACCTTTTTCGAATACTTATCGGGCAGGTCATCGTAGAGCGCGAGGTCCGCAGGCAGTGCGCTGTAAGGCTCATGCGGAGAGCCAAACCACACGACAGCGAGGAACGGTTTCCTTGTTTTTTTTGCCCGCCCGATGAAGCGGATGGTTTCCGTGATGAGAATCTCGGAACTATCGCCTTTGATCACTTCCGGCGGACCGCCGTTGCGCGACAGCGAGGGATTCATTTCGAAAAAGTTGTCGTGGGAAAGGCACTCGTGGAAGCCCATTGCGAGAGGGCTTACGGGCGATTCCTTTTTCACCGCGCCGACGTGCCATTTGCCAAAGTGCCCGCAATGGTAGCCACCCTTTGCGAGCAGGTGCGCCATGGTGATTTCCTCCGGACGAAACGACCAGCCCGGCGCAAACGTGCCCATACGATTCGGGTGCCGTCCGGTGAGAAAGCTGGCGCGTGTCGGCGAGCAGTTCATGTGCGCCGAATAAAAGCGCTCAAAGCGCAGACCGGTGCGCGCCATCTCGTCGAGAACCGGCGTTTTTACGTGCGGATGGCCGTTGTAGCCGGTCTCCTCCCAGCCGTGATCATCGCCCATCATGAGGATGATGTTTGGCGGCGCGGCGGGCGATGAAGCCGCAGCGGTGTACGCGAGGAGGACTGCGATGAGTAGGTGCTTCATTTCCCGGCTTTTTTCTTTTTCGGAGCGTCGCCGTCGACCTCTTGCTTAGAGTTCCTTGGCATTCGTTCGAGAGCTTTCATTTCCGTCGGCTGGCCTTCGTCGCCTTGTTGCTTCATCCACGCATCGAGCTTCACGCGGAGGCCGGAGAGCTGTTCGGAGTACTTCGGATCGCTCGCGAGGTTGTCGCGGTTCCACGGGTCGTTTTCACAATCGAACAATTCTACCGCAGGACGGTTTTGGTAATCGTGGACGAGTCGCTGCGCGTTTGCGTCCCCGTTGGCGGCGAGCTTTTGCCACGACTTGAAGTTGAGGCTGCTCGTGGCGGCGTTGCTGAACTTCACTTTGGGCGTGAGATTGCGGATGTATCGGAATCGCGCATCGCGCACCGAGCGGATGCCGTAATAATCGGAACCTCCGCTAATGCCGCGCGTGGTCTGCAATCCGAAGACGTGCGTCTTGTGAGTCGTCGCCGCGCCGGTGAGCACCGGAATCAGGCTGCGACCATCGAGAACCTCCGGACGCGCAATATCCGCTGCTTCGAGGAAGGTCGGAACCACGTCTACATACTCGATGAGCGCGTCGCTCACCGACCCGGGCTTCACCTTTCCGGGCCAGCGCGCAATGCAGGCGCTCGCGAGCCCGACATCGTAGCAAGTCCATTTCGCGAACGGGAAACTGGTGCCCTGCTCGCTGACAACAATGACGAGCGTGTTGTCGCGATGCGGAGATTTATCGAGCATGCCGACGAAGTCGCCGACCTGCGAATCGAAGAAAGTGATTTCGGCGAGATACTTCGAGAAACCTGCGCGCGTATCGGGCGTATCCACGAAGACCGGGGGCAACTTCAGCGACGCTGGCGGGTAATGCGAAGGGTCACCCTTGTCCCAGGGCGAGTGCGGCTCGTTGGATGCGGCGATGAAAAGAAACGGCTTCTTTGAATCCGTGCCCTTTTTGAGCACGGCGGCAAACGCGGCAGGGTCGGGGTTGTTGCCGGTGCTGCTGTGTTCGAACGGAAATACGGATTTCGGTTTCACGTGCGTCTTGCCGGAGAGGTGCGTGGTGTAGCCCTTGGACTGGAGATAAGTCGCGATGCTCTTCACCCAGTCGTAAGCCATCGTGTGATTCGGATACGCGCCGGACTTCACAGGATAAAGACCGGTGTAAAGTGCGTGCCGGGTTGGCGAACACATCGGCGCGGCCTGAAAGCAACGGGTGAACTTCATGCCTTCACCCGCGAGCTTCTCGAGATGTGGCGTTTTCGCCTGACCACCATACACGCCAAGATCGCGATAGGTGCAGTCGTCAGCGATGATCAGCAGAAGGTTCGGCGGTGCAGCGTGGGAGCGGGCGGAGAAAATGGCAACGAGTGCCATTAGGTAGATAAATCGGATCATGCGGCTGATTATTTTTTAGAGTCAGGTTGCTGGTTCTTCTTGTTCTTCTTCTACGCCTTCTTCTCCGCCTTGTTCTCCAAATTAATCGGCCGCTCCAGTTCCGCAGGCCGCGCGTCTCTGAACTTGTCTAGCGCCACCTGAAGTTTGCCCCGCGCGGTGGTCTTGTTTTCCGTGAGGGTGGCGGGATTTAGAGGCTTGTTTTCGAACGGGTCGGACTTCAGGTCGAAGAATTTTCCATCGCGGTAGAGCTTGTGGTCGTGGTCGAACACAAACTCGCTCACGGTAGCGTCTTTACTCTGCCGTGGGGAATACCAGTGATAAAGCCATTCGCGCGGCGCTCCTCTTTCCCCGCGCAACTGCGGAAGAAAGCTCAAGCCGTCCACGTTGATTGGCACCTTTGTGCCGGCAGCTTCGCAGAGCGTCGGGAGAAAATCTGTGCTGCTGATGAGGTCGCGGCTCACGCGGCTTTTCTTTATCACGGCGGGCCAGTTCACGATCATCGGCACGTGGTGGCCGCGCCGTGTCGTCGTGCCTTTGCCGCCCTTGTAGTCCGTTTCGGCAAAGCGGCTGGTGATGCTCGGAAGCGTGCCATTGTCGCCGATGAAAAGAAGCAGCGTGTTCTCGCGGATGCCGAGTTCGCCGAGCTTCGCATCGAGGTGACCGATCATTTTGTCCATGTAGGCGGTCATGTCGGCGAAGTGCTTCTCCTTCTTGTTCACGTTTTCGCCTTTCCCCTTCGGGTCCCAGTTTGCGCTGTCGGGCGTTGGCTGAAACGGCGAGTGTGTGAGCATCATCGGGTAGTAGAGAAAAAACGGCTGTGCCTTGTGGCGCGCGACGAAATCGAGCACGAAGTCGTTCACAAGTTTTGGCCCGTAGCTGCCTTCGGGGAATTCCTTCTCCTCGCCGTTGTGTTCAAGGCCGGGATTCGCGTAGCGCGGCGGACGACGCGTGTGCTGCCACAAAAACGACTCGTCGAACCCGAAGTGCTTCGGCGAGTCCTTTTCTTTTCCGAGCTGCCACTTGCCGCAGATGCCCGTGGCGTAGCCGGCTTGTTTTAGCAAATGAGCGAAGGTCGTCTCCGTGTGCACCAGCGTGCCGAAGTCGAGATAGTTCCGAACGTTGTAGCGTCCCGTCATCAACTGTACCCGGGTCGGAGTGCAGAGTGGCTGGACGTGGCATTGCTCGAAACGCATCCCGGCTGCGGCGAGCCGGTCGAGGTTCGGCGTTTGATAAGACTGCCCACCGTTTGCGGTCACGCACTCGTAGCCGAAGTCATCGGCCATGATGAGGATGATGTTCGGCTTCTCCGCCGCGTTAGCCGTCGCGAAAAACGCGAGGTAAAAAACAATGATGAGGAAGTTTCGTTTCATTGCTTGGCTTTCTTCTTCTTTTTTCCGCTGGTTGCTGCGGGGTCGTGGTCCGGGTTGGGCTTGGTGGGCAGCACTGCCCCGGTGGACTTCATCCAGACGAGAAGGTCGTCGAGCAGTTCGTCGCGTTTGGCCGAGTCCGTTTTTGCGAGGTCGGTGCGTTCGCCGACATCGCTGGCGATATTGTAAAGCTCTGTGGCGCCATTCGACGCGAGTTTTTCGCGGCCACCATCGAGTTGCCATTCCTCGTGGTAGAGATGCAGTTTCCAGTCACCTTTACGGATGACACTCACGGGCCGCGTACGGAAAACGGGGTCACGTCCGCGCAAGACGGGCCCATTGAGATAGCCGGGGAAGTGCCAGAACACCGCCGAACGCTGGAGCTTCGACTCGCCCCGGAATAGCGGCGTCAAATTCTCGCCATCGAGCGGCGATGCGCTTGCGGCTGCTCCGGCAGCGGCAAGGAAAGTGGGATAGAAATCCACGTTGGTGACCGGCACATCGCACTTGCTGCCGGGAGTTGTGACCCCGGGCCAGCGCGCAATCGTCGGCACGCGGATACCGCCTTCGTAGTAGCAGCCCTTCGCGCCGCGCAACGGCTCCTGCGTTACGTGCGTGCCGCCGTTGTCGGCGGTGAAAACGATGAGCGTGTTCTGCTCCAAGTTGAGCGACTTGAGCTTTTCCAGCACCCGACCAATGCCGGTGTCGAGGTCGGCGAGGCAGGCGGCGTGGTTTACATTGTCGTGGCCAAGCTTGCCCGGAGGCTTGCTCTTGAAACGCGTGAGCGTTTTCCCACGAGCCTGCAGCCCCGCGTGAACGGCGTAGTGGGGAAGGTAAGCAAAGAAGGGTCGCTCGCGATTCTCCTCGATGAACGCGCATGCTGCGTTGGTGATGGAAAAGATGGCCTTGGGGTCTTCTGCTTTGTCGCTGTCCAGACCGGCCTTGGAGTATTTGATCACATCGAACCCCGCGTGCTCGGATTTACCCGTCTCCGAGGGTTGCATGTGGCATTTGCCAAAGAAGCCTGTGGCGTAACCGGCGGCCTTCAATGATTCACCGAGCCTCACGGTTGCCGGCGGTAGATTCGGACGATTTGGCACCGGCACCATGCGAATGAGTTCCTTCGGGCCGCGGTTGGTGGAGCCGACTGCATAGACGCCGTGGCGCGGGGAGTATTGCCCCGAGAGCATGCCCGCGCGGCTGGGCTGGCAATTCCCGGCGGAGGCATACGCATGGCGGAAGACCATTCCCTCGCGAGCCAACCGGTCGAGGTTCGGAGTCTCGCAGAAATCCGACCCCGCAAAACCAGTCTCCTGCCAGCCGAGGTCATCGGCGAAGATGAGGATGATGTTTGGTTTCGTCGCGGCGTTGGAAAGTCCGCAGAGGAGCGCAAACAGCGCGAAGAAGTTGAGGTAGCGTTTCATGGAGTTTAGTTGGTTTGACGGCTGCGACCGTCTTTGATGATGCGGTCGATCTGCGCGCTGAGGCGCTCGACGACTTCGGGATGCGCAGCGGAGACATCGGTGAGTTCGCCGGGGTCATCGTTGATTTTATAAAGCGTGTGTTTTCCGGCGGGCAGCGGACTCTCGGACTTGCTCACACGCGCCTCGGACTTCCCGCGTTTTTCCAGCCGGACGAGTTTCCACTCGCCCGAACGGAGGCCGAAGTTTCCGCTGCCGTTATCCTGCTGGAGCAGATGGTCGCGGCCCTTCGCACCGGGTTTGCCGAGCAGGGCGTCGAGAATATTGAGGCTGTCGAGGCTTCCTTCGGCCACGGGCGTCTGTCCGGCCAGAGCGCCGAAACTCGTCGCGAAATCCACCGTGCACACCACTTCATTCGACACCGCCGGTTTGATGGTTCTTTTCCAGCGTGTGATGAACGGCGTGCGTGTGCCACCTTCCCAAACGCTGTATTTTCCGCCACGGAATGGACCGGCAGGTTGGTGGTCGCCGAGCTTTTCCACGGCGTCGTCTTTGTAGCCGTCGTCGAGCACGGGGCCGTTGTCCGAGCAAATGACGAACATGGTTTTCTCCGCGAGACCGAGACGATCGACGGTCTTGATCAATTCGCCGACGCTCCAGTCGAACTGCACGATACAATCGCCGCGCGGCCCAAGCCCCGACTTACCTTGGAACCGCTCGTGCGCGATGCGCGGCACGTGGATGTCCTGCGAAGCGCAGTAGAGGAAAAACGTTCGGTCCTTGTTTGCTTCGATCCAGCGATTCGATTCTGATCACCCGCTCCATGCTGATAATGAATTAGTTACGACTGAAAAATCCCCTACTGGCAACGCCACTGGCAACAAGTCAGCCAAGTCAGCCAAGTCAGGGAAGTTGCGGAAGGATTCCGAAGAGTGGCGGTCACTCTGGCAAATTCGGGGAATCGGGGCCGCAGAGTATCCGCAGGCCGCTTGAAAGCATCATGCCGGGCAGGATTCCAGCGGGGCAAGGGTGATCAGGTTCGATACGTGCGGCGCGGTACTCGACCGGCGAAAGGAAGCAGCCGACTTTGCCCCGTGGCCATACTGAAGAATCAAAAGCGGGAAGCCTTCGCGCAGGTTGTGGCGCTCAACGAGTGCAGCGGGGCGAAATCCTACCGGCGGCATATCTCTGGCGGGAAATGCAGTGACCGCACGGCGGAGGTTGCTGCGTCGGAATTGCTGCGGCGGGACTCTGAGGTTGTCCTGAGGGTTGCGGAACTGCGGGCGGCATCGGCAGCGGTGGCCGAACGGGATTTTGATCTTACTCGGTCGGCATGGCTCGCCCGGCTGCTTGCGCTCGCAGACAAGGCAGAAGATGCCGGCGACTATTCCGCGGCCCTTTTACCCTTCTGACGAGCGAGGCCTGCCGCGCAGCGGTCGAATTTGATTTGCTGAAATGCAGGGCGCAGAATTTCCTGTGGTCGGCGTTGGTGTGATGGGTTTTTTTAAGTCTGTGATGAACCGACTGACATTAAGTTGCATAGGCGTTAGCCGCTAGCGCCAGTCCCATAGTGCGGCGGAATTGCGCGGCATTCTTAATTTGACAAGATGGCGAGGTCGAGCCTTATTGAGGTATGGTGAACGCCAACTCTTCACCCTTGGGAACTCGGGGTCTATTCTCGCGCATGACGCGGATCTGGTTTCAAGTGGTGGCATTCCTTGCCCTTTGGGGGACTCAGACATCAACAGCTTGGGATTTCACGTTTAGCTATAAAGATACACGTTCTCAAGATGCGCTGATATATGTTGTGGAAGAAAAAATATAAGACGAGTGTCTGAAGGGGGCTGGGGGGCTTGGTACTGGAGTCCCACAGGAAGTAATATAGAAGCAAGATTGACTCAAAAATTTGCCTTTTCAAAGCCAGTCACTGAAGCATTTTTGACAATTGATTACATTTATCTGAATGGTTCTGGGATTGGATCGCTATGGGGGTCCAAAAATGGGACAGACTGGATTCGGCTCCTTGATGCGCCCAGTGCGGGATTCCCCACGGGTCATCATTTTAGCGATTACATGCCCAAAGCTCTCTTAGGGGGAAATGAATTATGGATTCAAGCGAGATTGGTTAGTTACTCGGGGACTATAGCAAGCCAGTTCCTTCGTAGCTGGGAAGGTAGGGTTGGCAATTGCTTCGAACTTAAAGTAAACCATAAAACAGTTCTCATCACCACACCCACCCACGGTAGCATCACCGGCTCTGGCTCTTACACCCCCGGCACCTCCGCCACTATTACCGCCGTCCCCAACCCCGGCTACCGCTTCACCGGTTGGACCGGCGCCGCCTCGGGCACCGAGAACCCACTGACGATCACCATGGACGCCGACAAGACGGTCGGTGCCGCGTTCGAGCCGGATCTTTCCGATGCGGATGCCGATGGCCTCACTGCCTACGACGAGGTCACCCTGTAGCTCACCGACTCAACCAAGGCGGATAGCGATAACGACGGCCTCACGGACGCCTACGAGCTGGGCATCGGCCGGCTTTCGGTGGTCTCTGGCAGTCGCACTTGGGCCCAAGCCAAAGCCCATGCCGAGACCCAAGGCGGCGCCCTTGCCACCTTTGCCAATCAAGACGAATGGAATCTCACCATGCAATTGATCGGCAGCGATGCGCTGCTGAATGTCGGAGGCCTATGGATCGGCGCTACGGACAAAACGGTCGAAGGCACTTGGGCATGGGTCACCGGTGAGCCATTCGTTTTCACCCGTTGGGAAATCGGCCAACCCGACGATTCCAACGACTCTGACTACGCCGCCGTGGCGGGCGACTTGGGTGGTACTAGCGGAAAATGGTATGACTACAGAGCCACCACCAGCCGCGACGGATATATCCTCGAGTCTGGTTATTCCTCCAGCCCGACCGTGGCGGATGCCGATGGCGACGGCTTGAACGACGGTCAGGAACAGACCGCCGGCACCTGCCCCACGCTCGCTGATACCGATGGTGACGACCTGAGCGACGGCCAAGAAGTGAACCTCACCCTCACCAACCCCACCCGCGCCGACAGCGACTCGAACGGCACCAACGACGCGGCAGACGACCAAGATGGTGATGGCCTAAGCAACCTTGCAGAAATCACCCAACACGGCACCGACCCACTCAAAACCGACACTGACGGCGATGGGATGTCCGACAGTGCGGAACTTAGCCACCCAGCGAGCTTCTTTGCTTTAGTCGAAGGTTCCTTCACCCACGCTCAAGCAGTCAATGATGCCACCACCCGCCGTGGCCGCCTCGCCAGCTTCCTAAATGCCAGTGACTTCATCCGCATGGCGGCCAAAGCGCGCAAGGCAACCCAAGGATACTTGTGGCTCGGGCTTTCCGACACCGCCACCGAAGGAACTTGGCTGTGGTCTGACGGAAGAACCCCGACCTACACCCGCTGGCTCAACGGCCAACCGGATGGCGGCACCGGTGAGAACCACGCCGTGCTGATGGAAAACAGCAACCTATGGGCAGATGGCGCGGCGGAATTCGTTGCTTCCGGCTACCTGTTCGAGCGCATCGGCTTGGATCCTTTGATCGCAGACACTGATGGCGACGGACTCAACGACGGTGCCGAAATCAACACGCATCAGACCAATCCCGTGCTCGACGACAGCGACAGTGACGGCCTTAGCGACGGGGCGGAAATTTCCACTCACGGATCGAATCCAAACCTCGCCGACAGCGATGCAGACGGTCTGAGCGATTTCGCCGAGGTGGGCACCCACGGCACCAATCCAAGCGTTAAGGACAGCGATGGCGACGGCTTCGACGATCTTTTCGAGATCAACACCGGCTTCAACCCCACGTTAGGTTCCAGCACGCCCGACGCTCAATCGAGCATCAGGACCGCAGTTGATTTCCGCTTCAACGCGGCCGATGGCGTAAGCTACCGGATCGAGGCATCCACGGATCTGAACCAATGGGCCGTCATCGAGCCCGTCATCATCGGCCAGAGCGCGGTCGTCACCCGCTTCTATTCCATCGAGAACCAGCCAAAGCGGTATTTCCGGGTGAGGAGGAATTGACCCCACTTCCCCGCCCTAAGGTCCAATCCAATCGCTCTTTCAAGAGCCTCCCGCAGAAGCAAATTCCTCGCAATAACTCGCGCGGCGCGAGCTTGGGCGACGACGTGTGCCGCGCCGGATCCACGCCTTCTACGCCGAACCAGATGATTTCCTTTTTGATCCGCACCAACATCCGGTTGAACGGCTGGTGATCGCTCAGACTCATCTTCGGCTCCAGGCTTTTGAGGCCGGGCAGCGCGCGGAGTTTCGCCATCACCCGGTCGATGTCCTCCGCCGCGCCCGCCACGAACAAATTGATCCCCTCCTCGCTGAGCAGGATCGTCCCCTTGAGGTTCCAGCTCTTGCAATCACGGATCAATTCCTCGCGCAGCTCCTTGAGCCCGCGCATCGGGGTGAAACGGTAGGTCGAGATGTTGGTGATGGTCGCCATGCGGGTGCGCGCGCATCCTCACGATTCGCCGCATCCGATGCAAAGGAAAAGCCAGACCCCCTCACTCCCCGTTCCCGATCCCGCCAATGACGCCACCCGCAAGGTAAAGTGGGCCGTCCAATGCATAGGATTTGGATTATTCGGGATGCTTTGGGTATTCATGGCTCGGCAACCCTAGCGCGGCTGTCCGGAGCCTCACGGACAGCCCACCAGTTCACTGCTACGCTGACCACAGGAAATTCTGCGCCCTGCATTTCAGTAAATCAAATTCGTCCGCTGCGCCTAGGGCTTTCTACTGGACGAGCGGGGTTGGGCCGGGCTGGGTGATGATGAAGTTTCCGATGCCGGGAATAAATTTTCTGGCGGATGATTATTTGAATACAGCACCACGCCCAGTCATCGTCTGACCGAGAGGCGCATGATCCTTTTTGCACCTGCGATGTCCACACTGGCGACGCCGATGTCCGTCCCCGCGGCCTTGGCCGGTATGCGTGATTTCGAATCTAATCTAGCCCACCATTTTCCTTTTGGGTCTAGCCCCAGTTACGGAACCACCACTACTTTATAATATTGCCGCACCGGCCGAGCAGGAGCCTCCACCATTAGCGTGGTCAGCCCCGTTAGTCCCGGCAGAGTAGAAAATGTGCTCCATGTGGTGAGATCATGCGAGGTCTGCACCGCATAGTTCCGCGCTGGGCTGCCGGACCACGTCAGGGTGAGCACATTCAGGCCCGGCAATTCATTGAACTGGAGAGCAAAGAAATTAGAGGCCGCGCTCAAGGGATGGCTACCGGCAAGGTATTGTCCCATGGTGCGGCGGAATTGTGCGGCATTCTTAATTTGACGAGATGGCGAGGTCGAGCCTTATTGAAATACCATGAACGCCAACTCTTCACCCTTGGGAACTCCGGGTCTATTTTCGCGCATGGCTTGGTGCCTCTGCCTCATAGCGCTATGCGCGTTTCCCCAAATGAGCAGTGCGGCCACTGAAGCATGGCGCATGACCCATTTTGGTTCCCCTGCCAACACTGGCAGCGGTGCCGACCTCGGCGATCCTGACCGTGATGGGATCGTGAACCTACTGGAATTCGCCACGGGCAGTAATCCTCGGAGCTCCTCCCCTCCGGTAGGCGCGCCGGTAAAGAACGGGAACACCGTGGAATTCACTTATTCCCGGCCCAAGGCAGCGCTGGCCGAGGTCACCTATCATCCCGAAGGTAGCCTCATACTGTCCGGCGCATGGTCATCCTTGTCCTCACCAGCACCATCGTGAGCGACGACGGTGTGACCCAATTAGTCAAGGTCACCAGCCCCGCTGGCAGCGGAAAGCGATTCATGCGTCTCCGAGTCAATAAGACGGCGCTGGCTGAGATCTCCATTCAACAAACGGCGGGGACCAGCCTTGTCAGCGGGGCGGAAGTGTGGTCCCGCTCCTTCCTCGCTCAACACCGGCTATTCATGGACTACTTCATTGAAACTGCTTTTGGCATTCACTCTGCAGCGATGAGTTGCGCATTATTCACTGTTACGGCTGCCCGGCGAATGCAGCCACTTCTGCAGCGCGGAGGGGTATAGCGCCCGTTCGGCGGCGTTGATGCGGGGTGTGAGGGTTTCTTTGGTATCGCCGGCGAGGAGGGGGACTTCGCTTTGGGCGAGAATTTCACCAGAGTCGATTTCCTCCGTGACTAAATGCACGGTACAGCCGGTGACGGGGATGCCGGCAGCTAGGGCCTGAGAAATGGCATCGCGACCGCGGAATTGGGGCAGCAGGGAAGGGTGAATGTTGATGATACGGCCCGCCCATTCGGTAAGCATTGGGGCTTTGAGCACGCGCATAAATCCGGCGCACACAATGGCGTCAGCGCGGGCTTCGCGCAGAAGGCGGGCGAGTTCGATTTGGGCTTCGTCAGCAAACCGATTTGGATTGGGGCCGGGATCAAGAAAAACGTGAGGCAAGTCCCGGTCGGCGGCGTGTTTCAAAATGCCGGCGTTGGAGTAATCCGAAACGACGAGGACGACTGTGGCGTCGAGCGTACCGGCAGCGATGGCATTCGCGACGGCGACGAAATTGGAGCCTGCTCCAGAGCCGAGAACGGCGATGCGGGGAGTGGTGGCGGACATAGTTTTACAGTGTGACGTTGAGGCCCTTCATTTTGAGCCGTCCGATGATTTCACTGACGACGCCTTCCAGCGTGAGGTGCGAGGAATCAATGACATGGGCGTCTTCAGAAATGATGAGCGGGGCGGCTTTGCGTGAGGAATCCTGAGCATCGCGGCGGGCGATGCTGTCGGTCTCGCCCTGAGCATAACGGCGGGCCGCGCGGACTTCCTCACTGGCATCAATGTAGAATTTGTAAGGGGTTTCGGGGAAGACAACGGAGCCGATATCGCGGCCCTCCATGACGAGCGAGTCTCTTTGCCCGAGGCTGCGCAGGAGGTTGGTGAGCACGCGCCGGACGTCCGGATAGGAGGAAATGCGGGAGACGTTTTTATTCACGGCGGCATCGCGCAAGTGAGCGTCGGGATCACGGCCGTTGAGCAGCAGTACGGTGTGCCCTTCCTGCAGGGTGCACTGGATATCCATGGCGGCGATGAAGGAGGAGATGGCGGACTCGTCCGTTAGGGGTAGTGCGGCATCCAGCACGGCCCATGTGGCGGCGCGGTAAAAGGAGCCGCTGTTCACATCGAGGCAGCCCAGCTTGCGGGCGAGAAGTCGCGAGACGCTGCTTTTTCCGGAGGCGGCGGGACCGTCGATGGCGATGACAAACATTACTTTGGTTGGGTGGGATGAGGCTGTGGATCACCGTTGAGCGGAGCGGGGCCGGTTTTCCATGTATTGATGACAGGGGTGCTACTGCCCTCGGAGATGGCACGCGACTGGGACCGGCGCAACTCGTTGGCCGAATCCGGCCCGGAGCGGGGTGAGCGCGCTGCCCCTGAGAGCGAAGCCTCCTTTCGTTTCCCTGATGGTGGCACCGGTCAGCCCCAAATTGTGGGCGACGCTGGTGGCGGCGGCATCGGGATGCTTGGGGACGCCTGCGGCGTCGGTGCCTTTGGCAAAAGCGGCTGCCGCAGCGATGACGGCCAGTTCCCCTGCGATGAGGCGGTCCCGGCGCACATGATATTCGCTCATGGCGCGTCAGGACTATCTGGGTATCGACTAGCCCGCAGGGCGCGCGCTTCGCTGAGCAGGGCATTGAGCGCGGCGGCATCACCAGTCTCCAGCGACTCGATGATGTGGGCATTGCAGGCGGCGAGATCGCGCAGGGCAGGAAGGATGGATTCTCGATTTTCCATCAGGATTTCGCACCACATTGACGGGTCGCCGTTGGCCACGCGGGTGGTATCGCGCAAGCCGCCGGCGGCGAATGCTGCATAGCCCGGCTCTGGTCGCATGGCTGCCAGAGCAGTGATTACCGCGGCTACATGGGGCAGGTGCGAAATGCGGGCGACGGCGGTGTCATGGGTGGCTGCATCCATGACGTGTGTGCGACTGCCGAGCAGTCGCCAGAATCCGTGCAGCAAAGCAGGCGCGTCACCACCGATTGCAGCTGGAGTGAGGATGCAGGCGGCGTTTTGATAGAGACCGGCCCGGGCGTTGGCCAGTCCACCCTTGTCGGATCCCGCCATGGGATGGCTACCACAGAATTCAGCGCCCGCCGCAGTAAAGACCGGGGCGACTTCGCCCATCACAAGTCCTTTGACGCTACCCACGTCAGTAAATACTGCTCCAGGAGCGGTTGTAGCTCCAGCAATTTGCTGTGCCAGTGACTTCATGCCGCCTACTGGCACGCACAGTACGAGAAGGTCAGCTCCTTCTGCCACTTCCGCGGCACGGGTGGAGGTGAAATCCGCGAGGCCTAGGGACTGCACTTCACCCAGCGATTCCTCGCGCCTGGCCCACACCCGGAGTGACTTAAAGTTTAGCGCGCGAGCGTCATGCAGCAGAGACCCACCCAGCAGGCCGGGGCCGAAAACAGCGAGGGTTAGGGCAGCGGGACGAAGCATACGTGGTGACAAAAGTGAAGATAGCGCAGACCGATTTGGCCTGCGCCAATCACGTTCCGGGATGCAACCCGGAAAACGTTATGATGCCTCAGGGCACGCGGAAATGCTTCTGCGTGTAAGGGCACTTCACCCGTGTTCCGCGCTTGAGGGTTTCGACATCCACGTAGCCTTTACTTTCGGCGTAGGGGCTGTAAACAAACCCTTTTTTGCCGACAACAGGAATGCCGTAGGGCAGGTCCTCACGGGCCAAAGGTTTAGCCGGAGGCGGATTGGAAGGCGTCGTGGGCGGCTTTTCTGCGACGATGGGCGGCGGTTCCAGGGGTGATGTCTCTACCGGCCTAGGAGGGTCAATGTTGACCGTAGTGTTATTAGGGTCACGTACGATTCGGGGCGTCGTCGGTGACGCATCCGTGCTTGGCTGTGCCACCGGCACCTCGATGTAGGTGGGACTTTGCGTGCCGTTGTAGCCATAGCGGGGCCGTCCCTCCGCTGAAAATGGCGGTGGCTCCATCGGCGGCGGCGGCGCGAAATTTTTACAGGAGGAAAGTAGTGCCATCCCTGCCAGCAGCCCGGTGCGGCCGGCAAAGCGGATTCCAGAGTTCACAGAAATGGAGGTCATAAGAGTAGAGCAATATGACACCCATTTTCCTGCTGTAAAGCCGATGCAGAAAAAATGCTGAAAAATCAGCACTACATGAAGACCCCGGAATTCGGTTACATTTCGCCAGGACTCTCAAGGGCCCGCAGGACGACGCGCATCCGCTTCGGCAGGCTGGCTATGCCCAGCATGGGCTGGGTGATTCCGGCGTCCCTGATTATGCTTGCCGCGATGAAATCGGTGATCTGCTCGGGGCAATTGAGGGCCGCGAGATGTTCTTCGACCTCACTAGGTGCCCCGCCGGGAGTTTTGCGGAGATAGCGCAGCGTGCTCTGCACCAGCTCCTGCTTGAGGGCGGGAACTTCCTCCGCGTCCCGGTGGATGGTCTCAAGGGGTTCGATGGAGGCGATGCGGAATGGCTTTCGCTGCTCCCATCCAGTGAAGCGGATGCGCTGAATGCCTTCGAGCAGAGCATGAAAAGTGCCGTCGGGATTTTGCACACATGCGCGCAGCAGTCCCGCGGTGCTGAATGGTGATAACGCGGCGTCCGATTCGTCGCCTTGGTCGCCGGTGAGCGTCCCGATGCAGACCATGCGGTCGTGCATTAGAGTATGGGCAATCATGGCGCGGTAGCGGGGTTCAAAAATGAACAATGGTAGGATGCCATTTGGCAACAGATTGCAGCCGCTGAGCATCATGACCGGAAGGTTGGCGGGTAGAATCACAAAAGTTTACTTTCTGCAAAGCTACGAACTTGAGATCACCCCAAGACGCGTGGCACGGCATCAAATTAGGGGCGGGCGGCCAGAGAACGTGCAAGCTACCGGTGTCGAAGAGCCGACGGCACCGTAAATGGGGTCTACAGGCGATTCTTGCCGTGCTGCTATTTGGCGTTTTGCGTGACGCTCAGGTTGTCGATGTAGACTGGCTGTTTGCCTTGGAGAGCGAACCCGTAAAATCCGGGGCTGCCGTGAGTGTGGACGTAGGGGAGAGGGACTTCGATAGTCCACTTTTCAGGCTCGGTCTCGCCTTTGGCCCATGCCTTGGCTCGCACAGTGCCTCCCTTGCCTTCTGCGCTGGCGTCTACCCGGGTTTTCATAGTATACCATGTTTTGGCGGTAACGGGGAATGGCACACTGACTTTGAGACGCTCTTGGGTGGAACTCACCTCGAGTTCGTTGGCATTGCCTTTGATGACGATGAGGTAGCGCTGGTTGATGAGGCCAGCTTCGCTTTTGAGACGCCGACTGCCGTCGGTCATCATGTCAGCCTGGACCGTGTAGTTGGTCATGTCGGGCGAGCCGATAAAAGTAAAGGCGCGCTGGAAGAAAACGGGCGAGAGCGTTTTCGCAAGCACCTTATTGCCGTCGAGTTCGCGGACCTCCCACTTGAAGCGCGCTCCCATCCACGGCAGCGGTGGGTAGGCGAATTTCACACCGGCGGCGGCTTCCTCAGTAGTTGCCTGCGCGGGCAGGGGAGGTGCGCCGGGAGGCGGGGGCGGAATATTGGCCGGCGGCGGAGTGAGCGGCTTCACAGTCACCCCATCCTCAAGAGTGACTTGGTTGATTGGTGTCTTCTCGAAGTCTTCACTGATCGGCAGGCTGTTGACGACCCGTCCGCGGATGATGCCGGAGGCGTTGCCACTCGCAGCCTTGAATGCGCCACCGCTGAGTTTAGCCTGCGGGCCGGCGGTGAGTTCGCTTTTCTCATTAAACGTTGCGTCCAACATGGCGCGCACTTTTGCGGTGGGCGGAATGAACGGTTCCCACTTTACATCTGTTACGGGACTGGTGGGCAATCCGTTAGCATCAATGCCGCGCACAGTGAAAGCTTGCGAGGCGCCGGGAACAAGCACGGCTTCCTGAGGCATTACCTGTAGCCCAGCTACGGGGCCGGTTGGCGTTTTCGGAAGTGAAAACCACTCGCCTTTTCCGCTGACTCCCTGACCGATCTCAAAGCAATAAACGTGCTTGGTAGTGGTGACGAAGAGGTTGCCTTCCATAATAGCCGGTGCGCCGAGAGCGAAGCCATCGAGCGTGACCTTGTGCAGGATTTCACCTTGGTCTTTGCCGGGCTTGATGACGTAGAGCAGGCCGTTGTCGCTGGCGGTGTCGTTATAGACGGGCACGTAAAGAAGGCCATCGCACCAGAGCGGAGAGGAGTGCAGGTTTCCGGGGCCAAGCTTCAGTTCCCATAGCTCTTTGCCCTCCTCAGGATCGATGGCGTAGAGCACGCCGGAGGTAACCACTTGGAAGACCATGCCGTCTGCGAAGACCGGGCTGCTGCTCTCCGCGGTTAACGGCAGACGCCATGCCTCGGCCTTGGCGGGAAGGAAGGGCACGGTATCTTCCTGGGGGCCGGGCGGGAGCGGTTTATCCGGCAGTGTGACTGCAGCTATCCGTCCGGTCTCAGCGGCGTCGGCATTCTCTTTGTCATGGATGCAAATGGCTTTACCGTTGACCACTATGACCGAGGAATTGATGCCAGCCTTAGCTGCCTCCCAGCGCCAGAGCGGTTTGCCCGTGAGGGCATTCACGGCGGCGTAATGGCCGCAGCCGGTGGAGATATACATGACGCACTGGCCATTCCACATGGCGAAGTAGGGCGTGCCGAACGAGTTGTCCTTGGGCGTGATGCCCGGCGTGCTGGCCCAGACGAGCTGGCCGGTAATTTTGTGAAAGGCGTAGAGTCGGTCGCGGGCCGGGCCATCGGCACCCCAGTTAGCAGTAATGCCGCGGACGATGACGAGGTCCCCTACAACGCTCGGGCCGCCGGAGCGTCCGTTGGGGAATGTGAGGCGGCCGAAGCTCTCCATCATGCTGTGGTAGAAGAGTTGCTTGCCGCTGCGGTCCACGCCAATGAACTCGCCGGCGGTAGTCATGAAGTAGACATTTTTAGTCTCTGGGTCCACCACGGGGTGACCAATCGCGTAGCGTGAGTAGCTGTTGTCGCTGTGGAAGTCGGCGTATGCTTTTTCCCACAGGAGTTTGCCCGTCTTCGCGTCAATGCAGGTAAGCGTTTCCTTCAACTCCGGGCCTTCGCCGTGATAGCCGAAGACGTATAGCTGGCCATCGGCCCCCGCGAGGCTTCCGCGGCTGGCGAGGTCATAGATCCAGACCGGCTTCTCTTGGAATCCTAGCTTTTCGTACTTTTCGGCACTGCGCCCGTCCTGTGTCGGGCCGCGCCAGTTGTACCAGTTATCGGCCAAGGCCGGGACAAGCGAGAGGCTCAGGGCGGCGGCAGCAAAGTAGCGAACGGGGATAAGTGTGGGTAGATTCATACAGATTGTTGCGAGGAAGCTTCGATGCATATCGACCAGCAGGATTCGCATCTTGCAACGGTGAATCCATAACACGCATCGCCGCGGAAGTGAACCCCTGCCGCACCCCTCATGTGAGGCTGTAGGCCATCGCAGGGTGCGTGAAGACTTGGCTGAACGCCGACGGGCTCAAGTCCCGGCAAGCAGTTTTCGGCCGCCGCTCAGTTCGCGCCAGATGGAGCGGAAGAAATGATAGCCGGAGCCGTGCTCCTCGTCTCCGCGCCAGTCGGGATCGTAATGGTGGCGCCGATAAAGAAAGCGCTCCGGGTGCGGCATGAGACCAAATACGCGCCCGGTTTCGTCCCGCAGCCCGGCGATCTGGAGCGATGATCCATTCACATCGTCCGCGTATTGCAGCGTGACCAGACCTTTGGCCAGATACTCCTCTGCTTTGCCGGGGGGAGCCACAAAGCGGCCCTCGGCATGCGCGATCGGTAGCTCAAACTCCGCGGGAAGGTCGGCGAGAAATGGATTCTCGGGCTGGAGGCTGTGAAGCTTTACCCACCGGCATTGGAAGCGGCCACTGCTGTTGTCGATGAGTGACCCTTCAGGCAGCACGCCGATTTTGGTAAGAATCTGGAAGCCATTGCAGATACCCAGTACGTAGCCGCCGCTAGAGATGAACTGCTCCACGGCATTCCCAAGACGGCGTTCGGTCACTAGTTGGGCAATGCGCCCTGCCATCACGTAGTCGCCATACGAGAATCCGCCGCTCATCACCAGTAGTTGGGCCTCTTTGAGGTGATCCTTAGTAGCGAGTGAAATGGGCTCAATGCGCGTGGTGAAACCCGACGCCTGAAGAGCGCGGGCAGTCTCGGCATCGCAGTTGGTGCCTGGAAATTTGAGAAGCAGAGCAGACGGCTGGTCGTTCATGTGAGGAGCGGCACACAGTCCCGCCAAAAGCCCTGCGCAACCGGATAGAGCGGTCGACAAAAGTGACCCTGCCGCACTCTAAGACCGGGCAACTCTCTATTTCGGACGGAATTTTTGTAGTCGGCGATCATTAAAATTCAAATCGCAGAAGTGGAGGGCCCTTTTAAACTGCGAAGTTGCGCTTCGCCCCACCCGACCAGGCACTGTCTGCGTAGGGTTCCGATTTTCCGGGATATGTTTGTTGCGGCCACGGTGGGCTGCAACTGGCGCGGCGGGGCGAAGTGAAACTTCGCGGTCCATTAGGGCATGAATACAATACTGAATCCCTAGTCGGGCAGCGGTCCGTTTCTCTCCATGGTTCCAGTGTCGACCAGATTGTAATATTGGCAGGTCGTTGGGCTGCACTGCCATGAGCTGCCCTGCGCGGCGGCCAGTAGATTTCGCTTACGCTGCCAGACCGCCGGCGATAGCTCACGAGCATCATCAGGAGTGTGCCCTACTTCACAGCAGGACATAGCCAACGCCGCCAGCGCTTTCTGGACTTGGTTTTGGGCGGCTCTGCGTTTTTCTCCTATATGCCAGAAGGAAGACTATGGCCCGGGTGAAGTGCTTAGACTGTGGGTGTAGCCTCGCAACAGTAGTGCCCGCTCTCTGTTGCGTTCCATTCGTTTCTCTGCGCCGATAGGCCCCCATACCGTTCCTTGCATTTTGCGATAAAATGCGGTTTGGAACTCAAGCTCCTTTTCGCGGTATGCCAGCCATGCCTTCTGAGAAGCTTGAAGTGCCTTCCACTGTTCGGGGGACATCTCCGTCTCGAGCTTGGTGAGCGCGCGATCAATCTCCTTCAGCCACTTCTCATTGGCTTCATTTAAAGCCTGAATCATCCCTAACGTATTTGGATTCTTCTCAATCGCCTTCTCTAACGCGATGTCAATCAGGTCTTCCTTTTGCGGTGCTGCATAGAGACTGCCGCACGTCGTGAATAGAAGGAGTGTGAGGTATAGGTATGGTTTCATTGGTGTTGGGTAACTAATGGAGTTTCTTTGAAAATATGAGCGTTTTGTGCCCGAAAGTAAGATGTGATGGCACGGCGGCGCAGGACTCACATAGCGAAGCGAACGAGGGAAGTTACCCGCCGTTGCAACGCACGACTTGTTCGCTTGGCGGGGAGGGGCTCTGCGGCCCACTCTAAAAAAGTCCTCAAAATTTTCTGCAACTTCGTCTCGTCTCCAGAACCGTCGAATATCTGTTCTGTTAGTCCTCTGCCGGCGCTACCGGATCCGCTGCGGCTGGGGGTTCTTGAGCTTGCCCCGGTGCAAGTGCTGGTGCCCTTTCCTGAGTAACAGCTGCGGGCGGGGAATCATCTTCACCAACAATGCTTGCTTCGCCCAATTCCGCTGTGGCTTCGGCTGCGGCAGGGCCGGGCTCTCCCCCACTTTCAGGCGCAGCAGCATCGGCAGCCACTTCCTTTGCAGGAGCGGCGGGCTTTTGGCGCGGGAGGCGCTCCCGTTTTTCTGGAGCCGGCTGAGGCGGGCGCCCCAGAACAAACAGTTCGCCAGCAGCAAACTCTGTCACGTAACCTTCGTTCACCAGCCAGCGCAGGTCCTGAAGGATCACAATTTCTTCCGGTGTTAAAATCGGTAACGGAGGAGCTTCGGGCACGACCACTGGCGGCGGCGCGGCTGGTTCTTCGGTGGCTGCTTCGGCCTCTGTTGGAACTGTGGTGGCTGATTCAACAGGAGTTTCTTCAGATGCTTTGAACGGAGCTTCAGCAGCTTCTGTTTCTGCTACCACGGGTTCCGCTTCTGCTGGCGCAGGTTCCGACGGGGCCTCGGCTGAGGCCGGTGCGTAAGCGGTAGCTGATGATTCCTGAGCTGCAGGGACTGGCTCCTCAGTGGCAGGCGCAACGGCTTCGCCCGCCGGTGGGGGTGCCTCCGCGGGAGTCCCGGCCGCGGGGGTTGCCTCTGCCTCTCTCGTCTGTGTGACACTTGGTGTAACTTCTATGTGCGGCGCGAGGGTACCCACGAGCCGGGTGTAACTTATGCCCGGGTTGGCACGCACCATTTCCACGATGCGGCGGATGCGTTCCGAGAGAACGAGGTCGTCCGGCAGGAAGTGCGGACGGGTGCGGACAACGAAGGTCGCCTTTTTGTCACGCTTAAAGAATCGCAGGCCGCGGCCCTCCAGTTCACGGCAAAGATCCTGCACAAGCCCCATCGGGAAGCGTTGCTGCTGCTCCACTTCGCGGCGGAGCAGACTGAAAAGCGGAGGCGTCAGGCACTTGCCGGGAATATTGCCCGGCACGGTGGCGGTGTTCACTTCCTTGACCGCGGTGTCAGCGTGCGTGCGGAGGAAATGGGCTTCCATTTCAGCCTGGGACTTGAGCGGGGTGGGCGGCTCCTCTCCCTCCGGCAGGGCATCTGCGGTCACCTGTACGAAATGAGTGGTGGAGGTTTGGCTGTCCTGCCATTTACTCAGCAGTGCCTCATCCTTTTCCGTGCGAATGCGTGACTTGTAGCGCTCAAGGGGCATATCCGAAAACCGCTCGCGGTGCAGGCGCGCCACATTGCGCTGGAAATCGTGGTGGTTAGGAGGGCCGAGTAGAGCCCCGCTGAATCCGCACACTGCCACTGCACTCCAGTTTCCCTTCGGCGCATCCACTGTCACCGCTTCGGTGCGGTAGTACTTTGTGATAGCCGGCGAATTCAAGATGTGACGATTGGCTTCCTCGCGCGACAGCCAGAGCGAGTGGTCTGCCACGCATTGATAAATCAATTCCGGACCTAGGGTAGCTTGGGGTGCTGCGGCGGCGGGTCGAGCCTGCGGCGGCAGGCTCTGCGGACCGGGAGTCGGTGCGGGCCGCGATTTTTCGCGCGAGAACTGCACGACATACCTTTCGCGGCTGCTCATGAAAAGGCGACCGACATCGAACACCGAGAACGCACGGCCGGATACTTTGATTTGTTTTGCGATGACTTCCACGCTGCGCGGCTCCGGCATCAGCTTTGCCTGCCAGCCGGCAAGTGGCGGCGGCGGTCCCTCACGGCGGTCGCGTTCAAAGCGTCCGCTTTCATCGCCGCGTGGGCGGCCTCCAAATTCACGACGCTCTCCACCACTGCGCGGTCCTCCCCGGGGAGGTCCCTCACGGCGCTCGCCCCCGGGTCCGCTGCGGAACTCCGGGCGCGGTCCGCGGTTATCGCCTCCCCCAGCGGGGCGGGGCCCGCGATTGTCGCCGCCTCCCACAGGGCGCGGACCATCGCGGCGTTCGCCCCGGGGCGGACCATCATTGCGACGCTCCCCTCCCGGTCCTCCGCGAAACTCTGGACGTGGCCCGCGACTGTCTCCGCGGCGCTCGCCGCCACCACCGGGTCCCCGTCCATCACCCCGGCCTCCGGGGCGTCCGTCACGGTCCCGCCGAGGGGCACGCTCGTCGCGGGACGGGCGGGAGTCCGGAGCACGGCCCCAGATGACTTCACCGGGGGCAGATTCAGACGCCGCCAGTTTGTCAGCCCATGTGGGGCCGAACTGGAGACCTTGCAGTTGGGAGAGATCGATAGGATCGGACTCGCTCATATAGTGATAGTGTGGGGAGAAAACAAAAACCGGCGCTGCTCACAGACGCACGCCAGTCAATTAGCTACTGAGCGTAGGAGAGTCCCGGGGCAAATCAATCTCAATCTCCGCATGTCCAAAGGTCTTGCAATTTCAGCGCATGGTCCCACACTGGTGCCCCTTTTTCTTAATCCAACCCTCGACGCTGAGCCGATGAAGTACGACGATATCCGGGGCATCCTGCGCTATGTGCCGCAATTCCGCGGGCAGACTTTTGTCGTGCTGGTGGACAGCGCGCTCATGGAGCATGAGAATATCCAGAATGTGCTGCTTGATCTCGCCGTGCTCACTTCGCTCAGCATCCGCGTTGTGGTGGTTTATGGCGCGCGCCAGCAGATCATCGCCGAGGCGGCCAAAAACGGCGTGACCCTCTCGTGTCCGGATGCCACCGGCATCACTGATGACGCTACTCTTGAAGTGTCAGTGGATTCCATCAGTCGGCTGAGCATGAATTTTCTTCAGCAGCTGAGCGGGGTAGGCCTGCGTGCTGCGGTTTCCAATGCCATCACCGCCCATCCAGCCGGTGTCATTCGCGGTCGCGATCTCGTCCACTCCGGCACCATCGACCGGGTGGACACCGGCATGGTGCAAACGCTAATTGAGCAGGGGATAATCCCTGTCGTGGCACCGCTGGGCTTTGAAAAAGGAGGACGCATCCTTCGTGTGAACAGTGCCACTGCTGCCGTCCATGTGGCCACCGCACTTGGGGCGGCCAAGCTTCTTTTCGTCGGCGCCGGCGTCGTGGAGGACGACAAAGGTCAGCGTGTCCGTCAGCTGTCAGTTGATGAAGCCAAAGCGCTCGCTGGCAAGCCCACCGGTGCCGAGGAAACGGAGAGTTCCCGCATGCTGCTCCTGCGCCACGCAGCCCGCGCATGCGAAGGTGGAGTGGCCCGTGTTCACTTTCTTGACGGCCGCACCGATGACGCCCTGCTAGGCGAGCTCTTCAGCATCGAAGGCGTGGGCACCATGGTCTACGGTGATGCTTATCAGAAAATCCGGCCTGCAAAGAAATCCGACATTGATGGCATCCTGCGCATGATACTCCGTGCTGTGGACGATGAGGAACTGGTGGGCCGAAACCGTCAGGAAATCCGCGCCAACATCGAGGACTACTCCGTGCTCGAAGTGGACGGCATCATTACCGGAGTCGTGGCCCTCCATCCATGGCCGGAGCACCATACTGCCGAGCTGGCCTGCCTCTACATCCGCAATACGCACGAAGGCATGGGCTATGGGCGGAAGCTCGCGCAGTATGTTGAAAACCGCGCCCGCGAGTCCGGCTATGACCACCTTTTCGCCCTCAGCACGCAGGCGTATAATTATTTTGAACAGAAGCTCGGGTTTAAGCCCGCCTTGCCCGACGACCTGCCACCGGTGCGCCGCGAAAAGCTCCAAAAAAGCGGACGCAACTCCCGTGTCATGGTCAAGCCGCTCTGATCCAGCGCTTACCACAATTTCCGCCTGCGCGGCCATGGAAAATTCCTGAGCCCTGCGAGCACCGGCTGACATCCAGAATTGCGGGAACTATAAAATTGTTACACCACAATGCCGCTGACCTTCAAATGTATCGAGGCCGGCGTCCGCTTTCACCGTTCCCGGGTATAAGCTTGGGGGTCGCCCGCCGTCTCCGCTTGTGAACGCAAACCTCACCGGCGCCATGGGTGTGGCCGGAATCACCTACAACGTCCAAGTCAGCAACAGCCTAACCGCTCCTGACTGGACCTCTATCGCCACCAAAACGCCGGCCACCAACTGAATCGGCAGCGTCTTCAGCGGCCCAGTTATCAACGGATTCATCCGGCTGATGATAGCATCGGCGCCGTGAGGCACGGCACCCGAATTCCGGTCTTTCTCCAGTTCACCATATGGAGCGGCCGGTTTTATGAGCACAATCCTTGGTGAATCTGCATGTTGTCGGTCTGCGGTCAGGGAGCCATGACCGCGCGCCCTTTGCCAATCGCGAGCAACGAAAAGGGCGGTGATCGCCGCTGGGATGCTTCGCTCGCCGCCGCCGGAACGCGGTGCTCCTATTCTTCTGCACACGGCACTTGCAGGCGGCGGGCAACGAAGCAAGTGCTCCGATGTTACCCTGCCAGCATGGCCCGACCCTCCCAACTCCTTTGTGCCGCCGTCCTAGCACTTCTTCTGCCGGGACTCACCGCGTGCAGTGGACGCAAGGACGACAAGGCGCGTGCGGCGCTGCATGACGCTGGGTTTTCTTATACGGTCGAGGAATTTGTGCGCGCCGCGACTGAGGGCCGGGAGGAGATTGTGCGCAACTTCCTCGACGCCGGCATGACTCCTGATGCCGCCACTTCGGCGAAAGCCACCCCCATTGCCGCGGCTGCGGCGGCCGGCCACGGGCACATTGTCACGTTGCTGCGCTCCCGCGGTGCACTGCCGGATGGACTCTCGCCAGCAGGTCAGGAGGCGCTCATGGCGGCGGCTAAAAGCGGTGATGTCGAATCCGTCAAAGCCCTGCTGAGCGCTGGTGCCGATGCACGGGGCTGCGACGGCGAAGGCCTGTCGCCACTCTCACTCGCCGTGCTCGCCGGCCATGCGCTCATCGTGACGATGCTCGCGGACCATTCCCCAGGGCCGTTGGACGACTCCCTGCAGCTCGCGGCGCTCAAGGGCCACGCGGAGGTGCTCTCGGTGCTCATGGACCGTGGCGCCAGCCCCCATTCTGTTAGCGTCGATGGCCGTACGCCAATGATGTTCGCTGCCCAGTATGGTCACGCCAGCGCGGTGAAACTCTTGCGCCAGCGTGGCGGCAGCGTCACCGCACTGGACGAAAACCTGAAAACTCCCGCGGATTACGCGGAAGAAAATGCGCATGCGGAACTGGCCGCCTATCTTCGTGAACCTGACAATTCCGCTGACCCCGTGCCGTTGGACACAGCGCCCGTCCCGGTCAGTGAGGTGGACCGCACCACGCTGCCGGGCGAATTGCCCGCGCTGGCTGAAATAATGGAGATCATGGATTACCGCACTAGTAGTCTGCCCATCGTGGTGATGTCTGTGGCGGAGGATAGCGGTTCCGCAGAAGTCCGCATTCTCCCTAGAAATGAACCGCCGGTGGTGGTGCAAACGGGCGAAGAAATTCCGGGCACCGGTCTCACCATCGAACGGCTGCGTCATCGCATGGTGCCTGCCAAGGGGGGACTGGGTCGGCTCATTGACGCCAGCGAAATGATGGTGCGCGATGCTGCCACTGGCCGGCGCCACATGGCCGTGAAGGGCCTGCCGGTCATGGCCGGAGAGCCCATGGCGCTAATCCGCTTCACTGGTGCTTATGTGCTGCATGAGGTGCGTCCCGGAGACTTGTTTACCGCCGGACAAAGCCCGGTGCGCGTCCTTGATGTGCGCCCTACCCAAATCGTGATCGAGCGCACGGACACGAGGGAGACGGCCACCGTTTTCATGAGTCGTTAGAGCCCTCATGAGATCGGCCGCGCGCAGCCCCGCTAATCCTTCAGGCGCTTTTCGAGCATTTCACCAACGATCGCAGGGTTTGCTTTGCCTGCGCTGAGTTTCATTACCTGACCTTTAAGGGCGTTGATGGCTTTGTCGTTGCCAGCTTTGATTTTGGCCACGGCGTCGGCGTTATCGGCGAGGACTATGGTGATGATTTCGTCGAGGAAGCCGGTGTCGCTTAGCTGCTCAAGACCTTTCTCTCTGATAATGTCGGCCGGGGCTTTTCTGGTGTCGAACATTGCAACGAAGACTTCCTTCGCCTGGCCGCCATTGATTTTTCCGGTTTCCACAAACTCGGCTAGCGCGCGAATGCCGGCGGCGGGAATGGGATTTTGCTCGAGTGTCATTCCGCGAGAGCCGAGTTGGCCGAGCAGGTCATTAATGATCCAGTTGGCCACCGCCTTAGGTTTGGAAAGGCCGGCGGCGGCCTCTTCAAAGTAGTCGGCCAGCGATTTCTCACTGCAGAGCACGCCGGCGTCATATTCACTGACGCCGAGGACGCCGACGAAGCGGGCACGGCGGGCATGAGGAGTTTCCGGGACAGAGCGGGAAATTTCCGTTACCATGTTGTTCGTGTGGAGAGGCAGGAGGTCGGGGCAGGGTAAGTAGCGGTAATCATGCGCGTCCTCCTTGGTGCGCATAAGGGTGGTCTCGCCGCGGTCATCATCCCAGCGGCGGGTGCTTTGAACCTGCTTGATTCCTCGGTCGAGTTCTTCGGCTTGGCGTTCGGTTTCGAAATGGATCGCCCGGCGGACGGCAGAGACGCTGTTGAGGTTTTTCAGTTCGATCTTCGCGCCGAAATCCTTCTGCCCGTGCGGGCGGAGTGAAATATTAACGTCGCACCGCATCTGGCCTTTTTCCATATCAGCATCGCTCACGCCGGCGTAGACGAGGATTTGGCGCAAACTGTTGAGGTAGGCCACGGCTTCTTCCGCGGTTTCGATCTCCGGCTCGCTGACAATCTCCATGAGCGGCGTGCCTGCGCGATTGAAGTCGATGGCGGTGCCGTTGCCCATGTGCGTGCTTTTGGCCACATCCTCTTCAAGGTGAATGCGGGTGAGGCTGATTACCTGGCCCGGGCGCGCGATCTTTTTCTGCCAGTCCTTCGGGTAATTCATGTCGTATAGCGGCACGCCGCCGCCGAGGCATAATGGAAGGTCGAATTGGGTGGTCTGGTAGTTCTTCGGCATGTCCGGGTAGAAGTAGTTCTTCCGGTCCCATTTGACGACAGGCGGCGTGGAGCAGCCGAGCATCATGCCGGCGAGAATGGTGCGACGGATGGCGCCTTCGTTGAGCACCGGCAGGGCACCGGGCAGGCCAAGGCAGACGGGGCAGGTCAGCGTGTTGGGCGATTCCCCATACTGCGAGGGGCATGCACAGAACATTTTGCTCTGAGTGTTGAGCTGGCAGTGGACTTCGAGTCCGATGGTGACGATGTAATCGACGGCGGGCATTTTTTGGGAAAATCTAATGGATGAAGGCTAAATGCTAAAATCTTCCTTTCCGGTGCCAGCAATCGGCGGGCTGCAAACTGAAAAGTCGTTCAGTGGCTAGCCCAAATGTGGCTCGGGTAAAAGGCGTAGATTGCGTCACGCGGCGAGCATCTATAGGCACAATTCCTCATCATGAAATCCCTCTTTCTTCTCCTTACTGCTTTTCTTTTCGTCTCTTGTGCCGGCCCGGCCGGAGGCGGCAGTCTGGCCAGGGGTAAACTGAGCAACAGGGGCGGCCCGCGGGGTTTTCGCACTGTGGTCATTGACACCGGGCACGGCGGGCAGCATTACGATGCGCGCAGCGGCACTCCCGGGGATGTGAGGAAAAAGCTGGTGCTGGACACGGCGCGGCGTCTGTGTGCGGAGCTCGCGGGAGTATTCCGGGTCGTTATGTTGCGGGACAGCGATACTTTTGTCGATCTGGATGAGCGCTTGGTGGGCGCTACTTGGGCTGGTGGCCGGCTGGACTGCCTCCATTTGAATCACGTGCCATCCCATCTGCGCGGTCCGGAGATCTAATAATGGAGGTTGCACAGTTGCAGCTATGCCCGGCGCATGCACAAGGCCATGTGCGCCGCTTAACCTGCAGAGCACAACAGGAGCTTGGCACGCCGTTGTTTGCGTCTCACGCGAAATCCGGCAATACCCTGTGCGCTGTTGGAAATCGGCTGCCTTTCTAATCCCTCCGACGCTCGGCTCTGTGGGACATCGGCCTACCGCGAACGCAAGGCGCAGGCGTCTTTCTGGCGCTACCTCAGACGCGGGTGCCCGTTCTCCTCGGTCCTTTCCCCTCCGTCCCCAGATTTCCGGAATTACCTGCGTACGACAGCTTGAGCAATGCGGCTGCGTTGTGTATGAGTGTCCATGCTTTTCCGTTCCGCCTTTTTCCTTTCCACCGCCCTTGCGGTGCCGGCCGCAGTTTCGTTTAACCGCGATATTCGGCCGATCCTGAGCAACAACTGCATTCAATGTCACGGACCTGATGAGGCGGAGAGGAAGGGCGGGCCAAGGGGCAGTGGTGGTCTGCGCCTTGATACGGCTGAGGGCATAGTCATGGATCTTGGCGAAGGGCGGAAAGCTGTAGTGCCGGGCAAGGCGGAAGCGTCCGAACTATTCGCACGCATCACGACCCATGATGCCGATGAACTCATGCCTCCGGGTAAATCTGGCAAGCGGCTGAAGGAGTCGGAAGTGAAGTTGCTGACCGACTGGATCAATGAGGGCGCGTCGTTTGCCAAGCACTGGTCCTACGAAAAGCCGCAGCGTCCCGTGGTGCCGCGTCCGGGCCATCCGGTCGATGCCTTCGTTTTCGAGCGACTTGAGAAAGAGGGACTCAAGCCGCAACCGGAGGCCGACCGGTCGATGCTGATTCGCCGCGTGGCTCTGGATCTCACTGGGTTGCCGCCCGGGCCGGAGGAGGTGGAGGCGTTTGTGAAAGACGCGTCGCCGGATGCTTATGAGAAACTTGTGGACCGTGTGCTGGGTAGTCCGGCCTATGGTGAGCATCAGGCGAAGCAGTGGCTGGACCTTGCCCGCTATGCGGACTCGGCGGGCTATGCGGATGACCCCTCGCGCACCATTTGGGGCTACCGCGACTACGTGATCCGGGCATTCAATGAGAACCGTCCATTCGATCAGTTCACTATTGAGCAAATTGCTGGCGATCTGCTGCCAATCCCGACAGAGGATCAACTCATCGCCACCGCATTTCACCGCAATACGATGACGAACAGTGAGGGTGGCACGAACGATGAGGAGTTTCGCAGTGCAGCCATTGTGGACCGGGTGAATACGACCATCGCGGTCTGGATGGGCTCCAGCATGGCCTGTGCCCAGTGCCACACGCACAAGTACGATCCTATTACTCACCACGAGTATTTTCAGTTGTACGCGTTTCTGAACAGCACAGAGGACGCGGACCGCCGGAACGAGGAACCGCTGCACCCATTCTTTAGCACCGAGCAAAAAGCCCAGCGGAAAAAGCTGGAGGCGGAGGCGGCAGCTGTGCAGGCGAAGGTCGATGCTCCGGGAGTTGAGGTGCTGGCGTCGGCGGATAAATGGTCGCGCGAATTTCCGCCGCAGCTTGTGTGGGAAGCACTGAAGCCATCGGCGCTAAAATCACAAGCAGAGCTGGAGATGAAGGCTGGAGAAGACGGCGCCGTGACCGTGCCAGCAACCGCGGCCAAGGATGTCTACACAATCGAACTGCCTGTGGAAAAAGCACAGTCACTCACGGCACTGCGTTTGGAGGCGCTGGCCGCACACAGTCTGCCAGGAAAAGGCCCGGGCCATGGCAGCGGAAATTTTGTCGTGACCTCAGTGCGGGCGGAAGTAGAAGCGCCGCAGAATGACCCTGGCCCTGCGGCTAGATTTGTGCGGATCGAACTCCCGGGAAAAGCAAAGCTGCTCCACATGGCGGAGGTGCAGGTGTTCAGCGGCGGAATAAACATCGCTCCGAAAGGACTGGCTTCACAGAAGAGCACGAAAGGTGATGCCGTAGCGTCCCGGGCCAATGATGGAAACACTGATGGGGAATATGTGAAGGGTTCCGTGTCGCATACGGGAGAGTCAGATAACCCTTGGTGGGAAGTGGATCTGAAGTCTGCCCAGCCCATTGAGAGGATTGTGGTGTGGAACCGCGCAGATGTCTCTGAGCGGTTGGCGGGATTCAAAGTGGTGGCGCTCGATGAAAAGCGGGCGCCGGTCTGGGAACGTGCGGATAATCTTGCCGCTGCGGAGAGTTCCTTCGCCCTCAGCGGAGCGCGTTCGGTGATCTTCAGCGATGCGGTCGCGGACTATGAGCAGGAGGGATTTTTCGCCGAATCGGTCATCGCGCCGCCGTCGCAACAAAAACCGCGCAAGAAGACGCCGCGCGATCAGCGTCAGGGCTGGGCAGTGGGCGGCGCCGCGGGACAGGATCACTGGCTGATGCTTCTACCGACAGCCCCGGTGGCATTGGCCGCCGGAGGGAAGCTCGTGGTCACCATCGAGATGCAGTCACCGCACGTGAATCACACGCTGGGCCGCTTCCGCTTCAGCATGACGGAGGGCGACTGCGCGGCGGAATTGTTGGACCTCCCTGAGGAGATTGCGCAGACCCGGGCCATTTCCGCCGGACAGCGCAGTGCGCAGCAAGTAAAGGCGCTCATAGATTTCTACATCCGGGAACATGCGCCGGAACTCGAACCTCTGCGTAAGCAACTCGCCGAGTTGAAAAGTAAGCTCGATACCATGCCGACCGCCACCGTGCCTGTTATGCGTGATTTGCCGGAAAATCAGCGCCGCGCCACTCAGGTGCATCTCCGGGGAAACTGGCAGTCCCTTGGGGACAAGGTCAGTGAGGGCGTTCCTGCCGCGTGGCATCCTCTGCCGCCCGGGGCGCCAAAGAATCGTCTCACGCTGGCCCGCTGGCTGGTGAGCGAAGACAATCCGCTCACTGCACGGGTAGTGGCCAACCGGTTTTGGGAGACGCTTTTCGGCGTCGGTCTTGTGCGCACGAGCGAGGAGTTCGGTGCGCAGGGAGAACTGCCTTCGCATCCGGAATTGCTCGACTGGCTGGCCGTGGAATTCATGTCGCGGAAGTGGGACGTGAAGTCATTCCTTAAGCTCCTCGTCACTTCTGCTTCCTACCGCCAGTCATCGCGCGTGAAACCGGGTATGGCCGAACGGGACCCCGAAAACCGGTTGCTCGCGCGGGGTCCACGGTTGCGGCTTTCCGCCGAAATGGTGCGGGACCAGGCGCTGGCCGTCAGTGGCTTGCTTTCGAGCAAAATGTATGGCCCGTCCGTCCGTCCTCAGCGTCCTAACATGGGTCTCAGCGCGGCTTTTGGCGGCGGGCTGGATTGGCAGACGAGCGGTGGAGAGGACCGGTTCCGTCGTGCACTCTACACGGAATGGCGCCGCACCAGTCCCTACCCCAGCATGACCACCTTTGATGCGCCGAACCGAGAAGTGTGCACATTGCGCCGCAACCGCACGAACACACCACTCCAGGCCCTCGTGACACTGAACGATCCTGTTTACGTCGAAGCCGCGCAGGCACTCGCCCGCCGTGTCAGCCTTCCCCCGGCGCCACCGGAGATAGTGATCCGCCGCGCGATGACGCTCGCGCTCTCGCGCCCGCCTGCTGAAAAAGAGACGCAACGTCTGCGTCAACTCTTTGAGGAGGCGCTCACCGAATTTTGCGCCGACGCCAAAAAAGCCGCCGAGATGGCCACTAATCCCATAGGCCCGGTGCCTGCCGATGCGGATGCCGCCACGCTCGCGGCATGGACCACCGTGGCCAACGTGATACTGAATCTTGATGAAGCGCTAATGAAAAAGTGAGGCGTGGGTTCTGCCTTCGGGGCAGGCAAACAGGCAGTTATCGCCACGACATCGTAGCGAAGGCACCCCGCCCGCCGCGCCCCGTTCCCTTCGCAGCGCCGAAGCCTAACTGAGTCAGAGTTTACGCCACCAGCGTCTGCTCGCGGTCAGGGCCCACGCCGATCATGCTGATGGGCAGTCCGGTGAGCGCGGTCATGCGATCAAGGTAGGCGCGGGCGTTGGTCGGCAGATCGGTGATCTTCCGCGCGGCGGTGATGTCGCAATTCCAGCCGGGCAGGGTTTCATAGACGGGCACGCAGCGGGCCATTTCATCCACGGTGGCGGGGGGCACGGTGAGGCGCTCGCCGTCGAGGGTGTAGGCGGTGCAGACTTGAATTTCGGAGACGCCGTCGAGTCCGTCGAGGTTGGTCACCGCGAGGTCGTCCAGCCCGTTGATGATGCCCGCATAGCGCACCATGACGGTGTCCAGCCAGCCGCAGCGGCGCGGACGACCGGTGGTGGCACCGAATTCGCGGCCCATGTTGTGCAGACGGTCGCCGAGGGCGTCGTTTTCCGTAACGAACGGACCGCTCCCCACGCGGGTGGTGTAGGCTTTGCACACGCCGACGACGCGGTCGATCTTCCGCAACGCGGCGCCGGTGCCCGTGATGGCCCCTCCGGCAGTGGTGTTGCTGCTGGTAACGAAAGGATACGTACCGTGGTCTATGTCGAGATAGGTCCCCTGAGCACCTTCGAAGAGCAGGCTCTTTCCGGCCGTGATGGCATCGTGCACAATCATGCTGGTGTTGGTGCGGAATGGAACAAGGCGGGCGATAGCTGGCAGGACCTCGTCCAGCACTTGGGCGATCTCGAGTTTTGGAAGACCCACGGCAGTGAAGAGTCCATTACACTCGTCTAAACGCTCCTCCAGTCGCTCGCGGAATACGGGAGTATCCCCTGCGTCGATGAAGCGGAAACCGCGGCGCTCGATCTTGTCCGCGTAGGCCGGGCCGATGCCGCGGCCCGTGGTCCCGATTTTTTTGGCAGCGAGCAGAATTTCCCGGCGCTGGTCGAGGCCTCGGTGGTAGGGCATCACGATGTGTGCGCGGTCGCTGATGAACAGGTTCGCTTCGTTGATGATGACGTTCTGTCCGCGCAGCTTGTCAATCTCAGCATTGAGGCCCATGGGGTCCATCACTACTCCGTTGCCGATGACACAGGTTTTGTCTTTCCAGAGGATGCCGCTGGGAATGAGGTGCAGGACGTATTTTTGGCCGCCCTGAATGACGGTGTGGCCGGCGTTGTTACCGCCTGCGCCGCGGACAACGACGTCTGCGGTTTCAGTGAGAAAATCGACGATCTTTCCTTTCCCTTCGTCGCCCCACTGGGCGCCGGTAATAATGACGTTTGGCATGATGCTGGTAGTAAAAATGGCGAGGGATTAAAACAGAACCGGGCAACGAATTGTTGCCCGGTTCGCGGAAATTGAAGTGGCGGAATCCCGCCATGCTTGATTTACATGCTAACCATGGAGAGGGCGATGGTAATCAGGCAAAGGGCGATGCCGATGCCTCCAATGGCCTTCAGGGCGGAACCAGCCGGGTCCTTCTGCTTACGCTTCTTTTTGAAAGGGGCGTCGTTGGTAAAGCCGACCGGTGCGGTAGGAAAATCAAGTTGTTGGGTTTCTGTGCTCACAAGGACGAGTGATGGGGGAAGTCTGCGGGGGTGGCAAGCGATTTTTGCCCGCCGCTTCCGCTTCCGAGCTCCGGTTTAGTGACTCACTGATACAAATTGGACAGCTTGGCGACGACTTTTTGGGCTTCGTCATTCTGATTTGGCTGCGCCTGTCTTGCGGCTCGTCATTTCCGGCCCAGTTTACGACGTTCAAACAAGTCTTTTGATCTCGACCGCGCTGGGTTATTCACCATCAAGCGCGCGGTTGGGAAATTTTTCGGATCTGGTGCGTTGAGAGTAGAGCAGGAAGAGCAGTTCTTTCACTTTTTCCGGCTGGGCGGCAGCGAGGTCTTTTTCCTCCTTCGGGTCGGCAGCGAGGTCGTAGAGTTCCCACACCGGAGGTTTGGGATTTTTGGTTTTCGGCCCAGGATTGAGCAGGCGGCCCAGCAGCTTCCAGTTTCCAGCCCTGATCGCCGCCTGACCGGTATAGCCCGGGGACTCCCGGTAGAGGAAAGGCCGCGTCGGCTGTGCTTCGCCGCGGAGAGCGGGGGCGAAACTAACACCGTCGATGCCTGCCGGGGTGGAGTCTTTGGCGCCGGCCAGTTCGAGCAGGGTGGGCAGCCAGTCTTCGAATCCGGTGACGCGGTCGCTCACAGTGCCGGCCTTAATTTTGCTTGGCCACGCTATGATGCCGGGCACACGATACCCGCCCTCATGGAACGATCCTTTCCGGCCGCGCAGACCGCGCGCACTGTTGAAGAATTCCGCATCGGTGCCGCCGAGTTTGTCGTAGAGCGGACCGTTGTCGCTGGTGAAAATGACGATGGTCTGCTCTGTGAGATTCAGATCCTTGAGCAGTGCCATTAGTTTTCCGATCTCGGTGTCCATGCGAGTGATCATAGCCGCGTAGGCCGCGCGGGGAGTGCGATGCGGCAGGTAACCCTTTCCTCCCGGATAGGGGGTCTCGGGGAACTTGCCCTCGTATTCCTTAAGCGAGTCCTCCGGGACTTGCAGGGCAAGGTGAGGAACCGTGGTCGGGTAAAACAGGAAGAACGGCTTCTCTTTATTCGTGCGCACAAACTTCAGTGCTTCCGCACCGATCAGATCTGGCGCATAGTCCGTCCCGGAGAATCTGGCATAGCTTTTCGGATCATTCACATCCGCGCCTTCAGGAAGCTTTTGATGCGCGCCGAATTTTGCGTTCTTCAGGGCAACTTTTTCCGCGTCCGACCAGAGGTGGGTAGGGTAGAAATTGTGGGCCACCGCCTGACAGTTGTAGCCATAGAAGCGCGCGAATCCCTGCTTCGCCGGATCACCCGTGCTGCCCACAGGGCCGAGTCCCCACTTTCCAAAAGCCCCGGTGGCATAGCCCAGCGACTGCAGGCTGAGGGGTAGCGCGCAGGTCCCTTCCGCCACGGGCATTTGTCCCTCCTGCCCGCCCAGACCGCCTGCGTTCTCGCGGATGTAGGCATGCCCGGGATGCTTCCCGCTCATGAGCACGCAGCGCGAGGGCGCGCAGACATTGTGCCCGCTGTAGTGCGACGTGAGTTTCATGCCGGAGGCCGCGAGGGCATCAATGTTGGGAGTGCGAATGAGCTTTTGTCCAAAGCAGCCCACATCACCGTAGCCGAGGTCATCGCACAGTATGAAGACGATATTTGGCCGGCGAATTTCCTGTGCAGAGGCGGCGGAGAGGCAGAGAAGAAAAAGGAAAAGTCGTCGGAGCATGCTGTCTTTTTGCCCACGCCCCGCAGGGAGCAATGTCGGAAATGCCTCCGTGAAAATCGCAGGCAGGGACTTGCGTGCCTGTCGCCGCGCGTCATTGGGGCGATCATGAAACTGTTCTCCGTCATCATGTCCGCCGTATTTTCTCTCTCAGCTTTTGCTCAGGATGTCGCACCAGCTGCGCCGCGGGCCCCGCACAAGGAGGACGGCATCGTTAAACTCTGGGCGGAGGGAGCGTGGCAGGGCTCCATGCCCGGGGACTGGAAGCCGAACGGCGCGGAGTCGCAGGAGAAGACGGCGCACATGGGAGGCACCTTGGCAGTCAAAAATGTGGTTGAGACGGCGCTGCACTATTTCAAGCCCGAGGCACCTGGTAGGCGTGCCGTCATCATTTGTCCCGGCGGCGGCTATAACATTCTGGCGTGGGATCTTGAGGGCACTGAAATCGCGGAGTGGCTGAATAAACAGGGCATCCACGGCTTTGTGCTGCGCTATCGGCTGCCGCGGGGAAACGAAGCCCGCCATGCCGCCGCCCTCCAAGATGCGCAGCGAGCCATCAGCTGTGTCCGCTCCCGGGCCACGGCCTACGGCATCGCACCGGATCAGATCGGCATAATGGGATTCTCTGCTGGGGCTCATCTTTCGGCTCTCGCGGCCGCCAATCATCAAAAGCGCAGCTATGACGGCCGTGATGCCATCGATACGGTCTCCTGCCGGCCGGACTTTGTGGGACTCATCTACTCCGCCTACATACTCGCGGACCCAAAGAACCCTAATTCAGGCCTGAGTGAACTGCTCCCCGTAGGTGTAGATACGCCGCCAGCCTTCCTCGCTCATGCCATGGATGACCCGCTGCCCTGCGCCAATGCCATGGCGTGGATGCTGGCGCTCCAGCAGAATAAAGTGCCGGCGGAACTCCACATCTACCCGGACGGCGGCCACGGCTACGGACTGCGTTCCGACAAAAGTGTCAAAGCATGGGCCACCGCCATGGAGGCATGGCTGGCCAGAGGGGCGAAGTAAAACCGGGGCGCAAAGTTCCATTGCCGGATTCTTCCGGGTCCCGCTCACTCCACGGCCTGCTGGAGTATCACTTTTGCCAGCGATGAGGCCTGCATTTCCCTTTCCGTGCGGGCGGCCAGATCCTTTAGTTTCACCTGCGGGAACTCATCGCCGATGATGACGGCGTGGCTTGCCCCGAGAATTTCGGCAGTTTGGAACTGCTTGCCGACCTTGTCCGCTGTGTAGGAAAACTCCACCGCAAGGCCCGCATCGCGAAGCGACTGCACGACGGCGAGGGCCTCGCTGCGCCTAGCTTCGCTGGTGATGACGACGAAGACGTCCGCGCGCTTTTGGGCTGCCAGCCAATGCAGCAGCCGGTCATTCGCATGCGGAGTTTCTTTGATCAGGTCAGTAATCACCATGTCGCCCATCGCGAAGCCGACCGCGGCCATGTCCACGCCGCCGATGAGCTGACACAGGTTGTCATAGCGCCCGCCGCCGGCCACGGCGCGCATGCCCTTACCGCAATCGAACACCTCAAACACAGTTCCCGTGTAGTAGGCGAGTCCACGGACGATGCTTAGGTCGATCTCGATGTAGTCAGACAAACCGCGAGCGCTGAGGCTGGCCACCAGAGCCTCCAGAGGTTCGTAGCCAGCGCCTTTCGTGGCAATGAAAGTGCGCACAGCCTCCAGCGAGGTGCCGAGTTCGGCGAGTTTGGCGGAGGTTAACTCCTCTTTTTCGCGCTCCAGTTTGTCGATGATCTGGAGAAACGCTGGTGTGCACTCTTCGTTCACATTCTGCGCAACAAGGAAGCCGCTCCATGCATTCCGGTCGCTCAAACGCACCCGGAAGTGCCCCGTGCGAAAGCCTAGCGTGAGCATCACGTCGATTGCCAGAGCAATGAGGTCGGCGTCCGCAGCGCTGTTCTGCTCACCAAGGATGTCGCAGTTGAACTGATAAAACTCGCGCCCGCGGCCCTTCTGCGGCTTTTCGTAGCGAAAGCACGCACCAATCTGGAACCACTTCATGGGCTTACGGTAATCCCGCTGCCGGGCCGTGGCCATGCGTGCCAGTGATGGCGTGGTCTCCGGGCGCATCGCGACCCCGCGGTCTCCGCCGTCGGTGAAGTGAAAGAGCTGCTTAACAATCTCATCCCCGCTCTTGCGGCGATACAGGTCGGTCGGTTCGAGCACCGGAATTTCATATTCCGTGAAGCCATAGCGCCGGGCCACATCGCGCCAGCGGGCGAATACATAGTTGCGCACCGCGCAGGTGTCTGGGTAAAAGTCGCGGAAGCCGGGAAGGGATTGCAGTTTCTCCATAGGGGAAGTTTCGGTTTTCAGAGTTCAGTTTGCAGGGATGCACTGATCATTAAAAATGAAAACGGAAACACTGGCATCCCATAGGCCAGAAAACACGGGGGTGCCTCCCCCGTAGAGACGGCGGCTGAGTAACTAAATTCGTTGAGGGGTCGAGTTGTGATTTTCGAGGCCTGCCCCGGCGATTCGGCTCAGTGCTGTCCCATGATCCTATCATTA
>CAMAUV010000005.1 GCA_945861415.1 Akkermansia muciniphila
CGGCGTCGCCGGATCATCCTCACTTTCGTGAGCGCGTTCGTCGTCAGTGGCGACGAAGTCCAAATCACATACCTCCTTCCAGAGCCTTCCGGCTCTAAAGAAACCCCCGCACCCCAACAAATGAGCACCCCAACAAATCAGCCGCAAACCGAAGGCGGACCGGTTTACGTCCGCCTGCCCAAACCGGGTGAGAAGTGCCCCATCACCGGCCTGAGCCGGGCGAAGCTGAACGAGCTGATTCTCCCGAACGAGCGGAACAATTTCAATCCACCAGTGGCCAGCAAGAGTCTCCGGCAGAAAGGTGCGCAACGCGGCATCCGGCTTGTTTTGTTGGAAAGCCTTATGGCCTACTTGTCAGGATCAGTTTGAAAAACTGTTGCCGGTTTGTGTTGCCAGTTGACTCGAATTCGGCTTACTTCCACCGTAACCCCTTGTGGCTTAGGGGTGGCGGAGAGAGAGGGATTCGAACCCTCGGTAGGAATTACCCTACGCATCTTTAGCAAAGATGTGCTTTCGACCACTCAGCCATCTCTCCGGGTCTTGCTAATTACAGTGACCAAATGACGCCATTTTCGGCGCACGTCTTCCTTTAAGCAGACACTCTTAGCGCCGTCAAGTTGGCAGACGCGAGGCGGCAAAATTTCTGGGAAACCTCCATCCCCGATTTTCCGGGAATACTACCCCTCACCGGGAGGGGGCGGCGGTAGAAACGCCTCGTCCGCACTGGGAGGCGGGGGAGGCGCGCTCAATTCCTCCGCGGCAGGAGGTGGCGTGTCGGCGCCCAGATCCGGGGCGGGCGTCTCTCCTTTAGTCGAGGCAATTTCCACCAACGAATTGCTGGGCGGGTGATTGTGCAAGTTCTGGCAGTGGTCGGACACACGTCCGCTGCTGAGGAGCACGGGAACGTTTGGCTTTGCCGGCGCGGCGGGTTCTGCTGCCGGGGCAACTGGGGCATTGGCCTGATCCTCTCCGGAAGGCACTGGCGACGGCACAGGCTCAATCGCCCCCTCTTTTATAGAGCCAAGAGTGTGCGAGGCAGGATCGGAACTCAGTGCCGTCTACGGAGCGGAGGCAGGTTCGAGCTCGATCATCGCTTCGGCCGGGGCACGGCGGGTCGTAGCTTTAAGTCTCATCGAACCGAAATCGGGCTTCGGAATGTCAATCCGAACGTAACCTTCGGCGGTCATGCCGGTCATGCTGGCACCGCCAATGACAACGCCGCTGTCGGCTACGGCGGGCAAGGTGGCTGCGTCCTCGAGAAGGTCCGGAAGCCCCGTCAGATCGCTATCCGCCGGCACGCTGGAGGTCGCGGAAGCGTAGGGGTCATAATTTTCTGTCGCGGGGCCGGTGGAGGCCCTCCCGTATTCCAGACTTTCCGGGACGTCGGTCTCGATTTCTATCTGGCTGGAGTATTGACCGCCGCCCGAAAGCTTGCAGGAACTAAGCCCGGCGCTGCTCGCGGAGAGGATCAGGAAGATAAAAACTTTAGATCGCCAAGATTTCATGGAATTAGAATAGAGGTTATTGAATTCCGCAGCAATCATAATTTTTATAAAATATTCGGGCCGAAATGGACTCCAGCGCAATTTTGGATCAGGAAGGTGCCTTGAAATTGCCCCGCCCGGATTTTGCGCCTACTCCGGACAAAGTGGGAGGTGCGGGCGGATGCCGCGCCGCCGGGGGAGGCCAACGAGATCACGGGCGAGAGGGACGAGCAAAACGCAGGAGCGGAGCGTCGTTTGATGGATGCGCTGCTACGGACGCCGGTGTTTGGGCGTGGGGCCACCATGCCCGATGCCTGACCGGCGGGAGCCTCACGTGCGACCATTCCCGTGGGCGGCGCCATCGGGGTGGTGAATGCCACCATTTTCCCGGCCTGCGGTGCAGACACTTGCTGCAGTATGTCGGCCACCCTTTACCGAGGCGACCTGCCAGTGGCCGCGTGACGATGACGCCAAATTCACGGTGAAACCGGAGGCGATTGCCTGATGGCTCCGTTCGGCGCCCTAATAATCCATATCGCGGAAGCGTGCACGGCTTTCCAGCGCCTGGCGCAGCATCTTCTCGGCATCGTTGCGCAGGCGGCGGCAGAGTTGGCGACCAAGCCACTGGAGGATTTGCACGACATGCACCGGATCACTTTGCATGAGCGCCTGAAATTGATCGGCATCAATGATCCATGCGGTGGCCTTCTCTGTGACCTTCACGTCTGCACTGGCCTTTTGCGGATCGAGCAGATTCATCTCCCCGATTGTCTCACCGGCTTTGATATCGGCGAGATGGACGTAGTCCCCGTTAGCGTGGCAGTGCACGGCGGCGCGCCCGCTGAGCAGGACGGTGAGGGTGCGGTGAGGATGCCCCTGCAGTGCGAGCCCGGTGCCAACCGCTAGCGTTTCGAAACGCCCGGCCGCGGCGAGCACTTTGCGCACTGATTCATCCAGTTCGGAGAGTAGTCCAATGGCGGGCAATTCGTGGGGGAGGCTTTCAGAGTCCATGTTAATTTGGTAGGTTAAGCTTAAATCGGGCTGTAAGGGGAAAAATCAAGGCATCAGGGAGCTTGATTCGCCGGCACGGGGGCGGGCTCGATATCGGCGGGGTTGATCCATCCAGTGGCTGGCCGCCGTCCGCTCTGCTGTTTTTCGTAAAAGCCCCGGTTTACGGCGTGGGCATGAAGGTAGCGGTCAAATTGATCTCCCTCGCCGCGGCTGCGCGGGTCTCCCTGATCTTTGAGTTCCTTGCGCAGACGGTCCTGCAGGGCTGCAATCTCCGGGGGAGTGAAGGAAAGCAGAGCCAAATTTGTTAGGCAGTCGGGATCGGTTTTCAGATTATAGAATTCTCTGGCCGGTCGCATGCCAAAGCAGAACGCCCAAAACTTGTCCGTGGCGTCCTCGCGCCGGGATTCGAGGAGCAGCGTCTTCGTTGCCCCGCCGTCGCAGTCGAGATAGCCCGTTTCTGGATTCCCCGCAGGCCAGCGGGAGGGCTCAAGGTTCTCCATATAGAGCCAGTCCTGCGTCGCGATGGCGCGCACGGGATAACCTGCATCATTAGGCCGGCCGATGTCGTTACGCTCGCGTCCGAGCAGAACACGGTCGCGCTGCGGATCCTTTTCGCCTGCGAAGATATTAGCTAGGCTGGTGCCTTGCGCAGGGGCCATGCCAGTTTGTTTCCATGGGATGCCCGCAACTTCCATGAGCGTGGGTGCGAGGTCGATGAAACTGACGAACTCTTCCACTTTGCGGCCCGCATTTTTGATGCCGCCGGGCCAGCGCACTGCTAGCGGAACGTGGCAGGAGAATTCATAGACGTTTCCTTTATGCCGGGGGAAGGGCATGCTGTGATCACTAGTGATGACGATGATCGTGTTGTCGAGCTGTCCGCGCTTCTCCAATTCCGCGAGCATGCGGCCGAGGTGGCGGTCAAAGTGCTCCACTTCCAACGCATAATCGAGCATGTCGCTGCGCACCGTTTCATTGTCCGGCCAGTAAGCTGGCACACGATTAATGTCGCTGATGGACTTGCCGCCCTTTTTGATGCCGCTGCCCTTTTCGTATCCTCGATGAGGCTCGATACAGCCGTACCAAAAGCACCACGATTTGTCTGCCGGTGCGGTATCTAGGAAAGCACTGAAGTTTCCAGCGTAGTCACAGCTGCCGATCCCGCTGGTGTCCGGCTCTAGCCGGAGAGCATTCCACGGCTTGCCGGTCATGAGGCGCTGCTTCCCGGCGCCGTCCAGCGCTACGCCGGGGCCCCAACCCTTGGTGGTGTGGCCGGTGTGCCAGCCTTTTTCCGTCAGCACTTCGCACCATGTCTTAAATTCCGGCGGAAAGTAGCAGATGTGATTGGCGGCCTCTTTGAGCTGCCATGGATTTCGTCCGGTGAGAATGCAGGCCCGCGACGGCGCGCACTTTGCATTTGGCGTGTAGGCGCGTTGAAAGAGCAGCCCCTCCCGCGCTACCCGGTCAAAGGCGGGCGTCTTCACCCAGCGGGCACCATACGCCCCGGCGTGCAGTCCCCAGTCATCCGCGATGGCCAAGAGAATGTTCGGCGGGCCGGCGGCCATGAGCTTGGCGGCAGCACAGAGGAGAAGCACAAATCGAAAAAGCATTCCAGCCTTTGCGCCGAAATTCTGCGCGGCAGGCATAAAATTGTTCCCCTTTTCGCGGAAGGTTTGCCGTGCATTCCGTGGAGAATCCATTGTTCCATGACCATCGAAAACGCAGTGCGTGACTTTTCCGGCCGCATCTCTCCGGTGCGGGAGAAAAAGCTCGTCGCTGTTTCCGGTGGCCGGGATTCCGTGGCGCTGCTCCACGCGCTCCATGCCTCAGGCCACCACCGCCTCGTAGTGTGTCACCTCAATCACTGCCTGCGGGGCCGAGCCTCTGCGGGCGATGCTGCATTCGTCGAAAAGCTGGCCGCGCGTCTCGGGCTTCCGGTGGAGATCGGCAGTGCTCTCGTTAAGCGGGAAGCCGCCGCTGGCGGAGTCTCGCTCGAAACTGCCGGCCGCCAAGCTCGCCACCGCTTCCTCGCAGAATGCGCGGCCCGTCACCGCTGCCGCCGCGTGGTGCTTGCGCACCATGCCGATGATCAGGCGGAGACTATTCTCTTCAACCTCTTCCGTGGCTCCGCAGGACTGCGCGGCATGGACGGGCAAACCTTTCACCTAGTCACCGGCCACCGCAGTCCTCTCGAAATTCTCCGCCCGATGCTCCAGGTGACGAGGCAGGAAGTCGACCGTTACATGACCCTGCACCGTCTGCGCTTCCGGGAAGACGCCACGAACGCGGTCGCCGGTGCTTCCCGCAACAAGCTGCGTCTGGAACTTCTGCCCGCCATTTGCACCGCCATGGGTCGCGATGTGCGTCCGTTGCTGCTCCGCGCGCAGGAGATCGCCGCAGAGGAAGATCGCTACATGGAAAGCATGGCCCGGCCGCTTTCTGACGGTGACACCCTGAACGCCGCGGCGATTCGCAAACTACCAGTCGCGCTGCAGCGCAGGGTGCTGCATCACTGGATGCGTCACCGGCACACCCTCCCCGGTATAGGGTTTGATGAGGTGGAATCTGTGCGGGCCATGCTCGTGCCTGACGGCCCGCGCGCCGTGAACCTCTCCGGCAATCATTTCATCCGCCGGCGCAAGGGAGTGCTCTCCGCAGAATGAACCGTGCGTGATGTGGAAAAGAAATTGTTTTGTTAGTAGTGGCGGCGTTACCAATGCCCCTGCCCACTCACCTCCACAAACTGGATGGGTTTGTTCACCGTGATGTCTTGCCAATAGGTGCCGCCGAAGATGGCCACGATGTCGCCCGGTGCCGCGATATCGACCTTGGCTTGGATGGCCGTACCTGGAAGGACGGCGTGCGTCGCCGCGCGGACAGGCAGGGCGAATAGAAAGGCGAGTGGAAGTAGGAGCGCGGGTTTCACGCTTACCAAATTAGAGCCAAGGGCAGTATTAATCAAGCCTTTAAATATGTCACCTATTGTTGCCGGTGCCCTGCGGGCACGTTCACCCCCACCAGTCCCCCGGTGGCGCGGCGTAGGGGCGGAAGGTTTCGTCGGTGCCGGCTTGTTCGTTATAGTAGATAGCGCGGTGGAGGCCGAGGTTGCTGGCGCGGGGGGTGTCGATAAGCGTGCTGCTGTCGTTGGCGCTCATTTGGAAGACGACGCGCATTTCGAATTCGCTCATGGCCTTGCGGCTGAGGGTGCGCTGCACGTTGTTGAGGGTATCCGCAGAGAGGATGAGGTGGATGCCGGCGGCGGCGCCTTCGTTGATCAATTCGTTGAACTGGCTGCCGGTGTCGGCAGCATCGTCGCTGGAGGAGAAGCGGAAGTCGTCCTCTTGGCGCAGTTTCTTCAGACGCTGCATGCCGTGTATGAATATATAAATGGCGGGTGCGGATTCGATGGGAGTCGCGCCGCTGGTGCGGGCCTTGAGTTCCTCTGAGAGGCGTGAGACCAGCGCCGGAAGTTCCTGCGGCTTCACTTCATGGAAGCCGTGTGGAATGGCGGTGCCGAGAAGCGTGATGAAATCCGCATCGGCCGTGCCGGGTGCCGCACTATGGACGAAGTGAAACTCTGCGCTACCTGCCGGATACTGGGCGGTGAGGGCGCGGACGCCGATGGCGAACATGGCGAGGGCCGCTTCGTCGCGCTGGCCTACGATGAGCAGATGGTTGCCGCTCTGCCGGTAGAAGGTGGCCTCCGTGGGGCCTTTGATACTGTTTGGCGCGCCCAGCCACATGCGTCCGGCGGCGGGCATTTTCTCAGGCTTGGAAGCGAGGGTGTCGGTGAGCAGTTCGTTGTCGGAGATGTCTGCGGGCGCGTTGCCTTCAAAGACGACTGGCGAGGAGTAGCGGCGACCACTTTCTCTAGCGCGCTGCAGCACCTTCTCCAGACAGCGGTCTCGTTCATCGTCGCCCAGCCACACCACCTGGAAGGGGCTGTTGCCCTCCACGGCTCCGGCCGCGTCGTTGTAGATGCCTTCGCCGGGTCGACTGAGCAGTCGGGGGGCGGCGTTGCCGTCGTCCATGATGAGAAAGGCGTCCGCTTCATTGCACTGGAGGGCGACGCGGATGGCCATCTGGCCGAGGGTGGCGCGGGCAAGGGAGTAGGCGCCGCCGAGAGTCTGCGAGCCGAGGATGACGTGGATGCCGAACGCCCGGCCCTGACGCACGACGCGGTCAAGGAGGAGGGAGGCCGTCTGCGCGATGCTGTCGTCATCCACGAAGAACTCCTGGAACTCATCGATCATGAGCAGGCAGCGCGGCATGGGTTCTGTGGCGCCGGTTTTCTTATAACCGGCCACATCCTGTGCGCCGAGCTTGCGGAAAATATCGCCGCGCCGTTTCAGCTCCTCGTCCACGCGCTGGAGTACACTCAGAGCGAATTCGCGGTCGCTCTCGATGGCCACCACTTTGGCGTGCGGAAGCTTGTGAGTGGCGTAGCACTTGAACTCCACACCCTTCTTAAAGTCGATGAGGTAAAACTCGACCTGGTCCGGACTGCTCCAGAGGGCGAGGTTGGTGATCATCACATGGAAGAGCGTGGACTTACCGGAGCCTGTCTTGCCGGCGATGAGTGCGTGCTGGCGGGTGCCCTTGCCGATGGCCAGCATCTGGTTCTTGGTCGCGCCGGTGCGGCCTACCGGCACGCGGAGTTCGTTGGTCGTCTCGCTTTGCCAGAACTCGGCCTCGCCGGGCGCGATCTGCGAGAAGGGGACCTGCACGCGGCTGCTGTCCACGCTGGCCTTTCCAATCTTGTGCACCAAGTCCATCTTCAGCGCGGAATCCGGCGGGGCATCCATGAGCAGTCGCACGCCGTCGCCCGACGGACCTGCGGCCAGCCGGAAGCCTTCCTGGCCGCGGGTGATCCGCACGCAATTGGCCTGCAGTCCCTCTGCCGTGAGAGTGTCCGGACGCGGCAGTCGCTGGTCCCAGTGGAGCAGTAAAAAGACGCCGCAACGCGCACCGCTGGCGGCGATGCTTTGCAGTTTCTTCACGCCCACCTCGCTGAAGCCGGAGGGGAAATCCGCCACTACAATGAAGTGATACTTCTCCGCCACACTGCCCGCCTGTTCATTGTATTCCGCGATGTTTTCGAAGTCGTTGCGCAGATACATCTGGATGACTTTTTCGATGTGCTCGGTGGCCTCCGTGAGCCGGTCTTCGATTTGATCGCGCTGAGTCCAGATACGTTTGTTGATCACGAGGTCTTCGTAATCTGCGAGATGCATGAGACCGGCGAATCCGGCGCCGAGTCCCACGGGATCGAGAATGGTGAACGCGATGCGCCCCGGAGGAGTGGTGGCCAGCAGGCGCAGCACGATATGGTTGAAGGCATCCGTGGCTCCCGCGGCCGCAGGTTCATTGGTCTCAAAGAGGAGAGAGCCCTCCCGGGGAAATGTGAGCGCGAGCGGCAGGCGAAACTTTTCCGGGCAGGGCAGGGCGAGGCGAGGATCCTTCGGCAGGGCCGGCGCATGCCGGGCCATGTCCACTTCCAGCGAGGCAAAGGCGGCTACCGGGTCGAGCTCCGTGGAGGCCTTCCACTGCTGCACCAGCTTTTCATCCCACGGGCGGCTGAGCCTTGAGGCGGCGGACGAAACGGTCTGCAATTCCTCCCAGAGGACAGCGGATTCCGCCCGCCACTTTTCCGCCAGCGCGGACCAGCGTTGCGCGGACTCCTCATCCAGCTTGGCGATCTCGGCTGCGTGGGCCGCATGGAATTGCTCAGCCCTTAGTGCTGCTGCGGCTTCATGTTGTGCGGCGATGACCGTGCGGGCCTGCTCGAAGTGGTCGCGCCTCCGGGCGCTGGAACGCCCGAGGAGCGCGCTGCACCGGTTGATCTGGGCGGCCAGTTTTTTTTCCGCCTCTTGTCCGGCACGGCCGCCGACGCTGTTTACCTCCTGCCAGCGCACCTTGATGTCGGCGGAAATGGCGGCAAATTGTTCATCGGCGTGCTGCACTGCTTCTGCATGCTGCTGCACCGCCAGCTTGCCCATGGCCGTGTGCATGCCCTTTGCGGCCGCGATGCTCTCCGCGAGTTCTGCGGCTCCTAGTTTGGGTTTGCCAAAGCTGGGCAGGAAACGCGAGGCGCCGGTTTCCCGGTAGGCTTCGAGACGCTGACCGGCGGTGGAGATCGCTGCCTCCAGGGCCTCCATGCTTACGCTGGCAGGCACGCCCGCCTCCTTGAGTCCGGAGCGCGCAGAGGACATCAGCAGCTGCTTCGCCGCCGACGTGGCCACAGTTTCCAGTCTGGAGCCAGCAGTGCTGAGTTTGGCCTGCGTGTCTGTGAGCGATGCGGCGGCGGACTCTTTTGCTGCAGCGGTTTCTCTGTCGAGCTGCTGCCGCTCGCGCTGGAGCGCGCCTAGCCAGCGGTTCCGCTCCGCTTCAATAAGTTTGGGAATCTCTCTCCGTCGTGCTTTCGTGGCTTTGTCGAAGCGCGTCCTGCGCTCCTCGATCTTCGCTTCATCCACGGCCCAGAGGCTTTTGTAGTGATTGTCGGCTTCGCCCACTACGCGCTGTATGCGGGCATCACTTTCCTTGAGCGCGTTCTTCAGCTGCAGGTCTATCTGAAACTTACGCTTCGCAAAGTCTTTGTTATACTCCTCCTCCTGCGCGGCAGTTGCAGCAGCAAGGTCGCGCAATCGGCGCAGCAGGTCCAGCGTGCGGCTTAGAAGTGGTGTGGCGTGGACAAGCATGATTGCAGTGTGGATGGGCAACAGGATTAAGCCCCTTCCGTGGTTTAGCGCTCCGTGCTCCCCCCGCAAGCCGGTTCACTCCCTTCGTCCGGCTGCCTCCGCTTCCCCGGGCCGCCGGCATCAGATAGAGGGATTTTTTCCGGTGCTGATGATGTCTCCACCCAGCGCGGCATGGCCACCGTCACTTCCGCAAGGAATGCGGTGTATTCTTCTGGATATCGCGATCCGGGATGGTAATAAAAAGAGCCCCTAGCCGGATTCCTGACCCGACCATCCGGGGCCTCTCTAACCCGATTGAATGCCTCCGAATGGCATCTTTTCGCGTGGAGGCATGCGCTGTGCTGATAATCGAGATAAGTTCCCTATGACATCACCCTTCCCCTCCCACCCTCACGTTCTCACATGGGTCAATGAAATGACCGAACTTTGCCAGCCCAGCGCTGTCCACTGGTGCGATGGTTCGCAGGAGGAATACGATGCGCTCTGTGATCTGCTCGTGGAGCGAGGAACTTTTACCAAATTGAATCCAGGGAGACGCCCGGGGTGTTTTCTCGCCCGCAGTGCTCCGTCCGATGTGGCCCGCGTGGAGGACCGCACCTTCATCTGCACGAGGCGCAAAGCCCTTGCTGGCCCGACCAACAACTGGCGCGCGCCTGCTGAGATGAAGGCCATGCTCACAGAGAAATTCCGCGGCTCCATGCAGGGCCGCACTCTTTATGTGGTGCCGTTCTGCATGGGCCCACTCGATTCCCCGCTGGCCCTCGTCGGCGTGCAGGTCACGGACTCGCCCTACGTTGTCGTGAGCATGAAGATCATGGCTCACATGGGAGCGGCGGTTTGGAACAAGCTCGGCGTTACCGGCCGCTGGCTGCCTTGCCTGCACAGCGTGGGTGCGCCCCTCACTGTTGGCCAGCAGGACGTTCCATGGCCCTGCAATGACGACAAGTATATCGTCCATTTCCCGGAGGACCCAGCCGTCTGGAGCTACGGCAGCGGCTACGGCGGCAATGCACTGCTGGGCAAGAAGTGCGTCGCTCTCCGACTCGCGAGTTGGCTCGCCCGCGAGGAAAACTGGCTGGCAGAGCACATGCTCATCCTCGGCATTCATGCGCCTGACGGCCGTAGCACCTACGTTTGCGGCGCCTTCCCGAGTGCCTGCGGCAAGACGAACCTGGCGATGCTTGTGCCGCCGGAGAGCTACCGCGCCGCTGGATGGAAAACCACACTCGTCGGCGACGACATCGCATGGCTTTGGCCCGACAAAGACGGCGTGCTGCGAGCCATCAATCCTGAGACCGGATTCTTCGGCGTCGCGCCTGGCACCTCGCCGCATTCGAATCCGAACGCCATCGCCGCCATCGCGCGGAACACCCTCTTCACCAACGTCGCTCTCACCGACGATGGTGATGTCTGGTGGGAAGGCTTAACAAGGGAACCCCCCGCGCACCTTATCGACTGGCAGGGGCTCGATTGGACACCGGGCTGCGGACGTCCCGCCGCCCACGCCAATAGTCGCTTCACCGCCCCCGCCGCGCAGTGTCCCAGCATTGATCCCCGCTGGCAGGATCCTAACGGCGTGCCCGTCAGCGCCATCATCTTTGGTGGCCGCCGCCCGGGCACCATGCCGCTCATCTATCAAAGCTTCAATTGGGCTCATGGCGTTTACGTTGGCGCCACCATGGGCAGCGAGACCACGGCCGCCGCCATCGGCCAGGCGGGCATCGTGCGCCGCGACCCCATGGCCATGCTTCCCTTCTGCGGCTACGACGCCGGTGAATACTTCGCCCACTGGCTCGAAATGCGCCGCCACATCAAGCATCTGCCCCGCCTCTTCCATGTTAACTGGTTCCGCAAAGGCCCCGACGGCAGCTTCCTCTGGCCCGGCTTCAGCGAAAACATGCGCGTGCTCGAATGGATCGTGCGCCGCTGCCGGGGCAGCATCCCCGGCCACGAAACTATGATCGGCTGGACTCCCCACTGGGAGGACTTCAACAGTAACGGCCTCCCCGAATTTACCCGCGAACAATTCGACAAAGTCATGGCGGTGGACCCCGCCGAGTGGCGCACCGAGGTCGCCTCCCAAGCCGATTTCTTCCTCAAAATTTACGACAGCCTGCCCAAGGAACTCGTCTATCAGCGCGAACTCCTCAGCGCCCGGTTGGTGGTAGATTGAAGCCGAGAGAAGATCGCAGAGGATGCAAAGGGATGGGAGGATCGGCTCCTCCTGCCCCAGAGGCCATGGCCGCTGTCGTTGGAAAACCTGGGCCATAAGCTAGGTGCTTGCTCTGGCTAGGTAATGCTGTGCTGGCGCCTAATGCGTAAAGAAAACGGGAAAAAACCGGGCGTGCACCGTCGCTTTAGACAAGGATACAGTGCGTGCCGGCTCCCCGCCGTCATTCCCCTGGAAACCGCCGTGTGTCTCTGCATAGTCGCCGACCGTATTCTCCCAGCATCCATGAAATTCAAATTCTCCCTCCTCACTGTCGCCGGAATTGGAGCGCTCGTCATTGGCGTCGCCCAGCTTGGCATCTCGCAGGATACTCCACCTGCGCCCCCCTCGGGTGACCGCGGAATTTTTCTGAATTCACTCACTATCGACAAGGCCCCTCTCCAGCGGGGCGGAGCGATCCTAAAGAGCTACGCGGACATGCTGGATAAGGTGCAGCCCAGTGTGGTGACCATTCTCACAGGCATGGAAACGAAGAGTCAGCGGCGCATTACCCAGCAGGAGTTGTTCAACTGGCGATTCTATGGCATCCAGCCGCCGTCCATCAAAGCCGGGGAAGACCGCTGGCAGCAGGTGGGGATCGGATCCGGAGTCATCGTGAGCAGTGACGGCTACATCCTGACCAACCGGCATGTGATTTTCCCACCGGACCTGGAGATGGACGGACAGGAATACATCGACGCCCTGCGCGTGCGGGTCAATATCCCCGGTCGCGATGGCTATGCGGAGGCGAAGCTGGTCGACTTTTCCCCAGAAATGGACGTGGCAGTCCTCAAGCTGCCCGGGACAAATTACCCTCGCGCGGTGCTGGCGGACAGTGACACGGTGCGCGTGGGCGACATTGCCTTCGCCGTGGGCGCCCCGTTTGGCATCGAGAAGACAGTGACGATGGGAATCATCAGCGCGAAGCGCAACGACGAGGTGCTGGAGGGATTCGATAAGCAGGAACTGCTGCAGACGGACGCCAGCATCAATCCAGGCAACTCCGGCGGTCCGCTGATAGACGCCGATGGCCGGGTGATCGGGATCAACACGGCTATTTATAGTAAGACCGGAGGGAACATGGGCATCGGATTCGCGATCCCCATCAACAAGGCGGTGTCGGCTGCGGACGCTCTTTCCCGTCCGAGGGGTTATCTGGGCGTGCGTCTCCTTGAAGTGGACCAGCGCTATGCCCGGGCATATGGGTTCAGCGGTGGCTCGGTCGTAGGAGTGGTGGAAAAAGAAACCCCGGCCGCCAAAAGCGGACTGCAGGAGGGAGACGTCATCCTCTCCATGGATGGCAAAACGGTCAAGGATTCCGGGGACCTGCGGAAGCGTCTTGCCGGTAAATCGCCGGGAGCCAAGGCGCAGATTGAGTTCTTTCGCCCGGATTCGGAGAAGCGCGGCGAACTCACGTTGACGCTGGGAGAGCGTGCGAATTACTTCGTGGAACCCGGCAGCACTGGCACTTCCCAGCCGGCTTCGGCACCCCCGGCGGAACCGAAAACCACCCCTGACACGCCGGACACTACGGCAGTGGAAAGCGAAGTCGCCGGCATGACGATCCTGCCAGTGGCCGAGGCTGACCGTATGTCTTTAAAACTCCCGGAAGGCGTCACGGGACTCATCGTTACCCGCACCAAGGCCAACTCCCCGGCGGCAAACTGTGGTCTGGATAAGGGCGACATCATTTTGCGCATCAACGGCATTGCCCCGGCTTCCTATGCCGCGGCGGTGGAGGCCATCACCGCGCACTCCCGGGACGGTCAGGCTACCTTGCATGTGCGCAAAGACGGCACTACGAGAATTGTGCTGATGGACCTGAAATGAACTCTGCTCGTTACTGAATGTACGGAAATAGTTATTCTCCTGAGCACCAGCCGTTGTTCTACGTGCGAGGATATCCTGTGCGGATCGCCAGCCTTCTGGTCATCCTTCACTGTGTCGCCCTCATGGTGCAGGCCATTGTCGGTTCTTCCTCATTCCTAGAGCTCTCTTTCAGGGACGCAGGCGCAGGGCAGGGCTACCTGTTACCGGAATTCTGGAAGTGGGGCACATGGTTCCTTGCCAATCCGCCGCGCTTTTGGTTTCTCATCGACATGGCGATGTTGTGGGTCTTCGGACGGGAACTGGAGAATGTCATGGGCCGGAAGTTCCTCGCGCGTCTTTATCTCGCCATGATCGCGCTGCCCGCCGTGATGGCTCTCTGCGCATTATTGTTAGGAATCGGGGATGAAGTTTCCTTGTCCGGCCCCTCAAGTATTCATTTCTCTATATTCATGGCAGTGGCCTTCCTGCACCCGGATGCGCCCTCGTTCTTTGGAGTGAAGCTGAAATTTCTCGCTGGAGCACTCATTTCAATCTTCTGCCTCCAATACCTTTATTTGCGGAACGGGTTTGCTGCGGCTGTTTTGCTTTCCAGCACCGCTCTGACCTATTTCATCATGCGCCGATGGGGTCTGACCCCGAGGTTCGAACGGGTTACGGAGGCCATCAGTGCTGCGATGCCTAGGCGGCTGACTCCGAAGCAGAAAGCGCTCCCCTACACCCCTAAAGTGCGCCCTAAACCCGAAATCTCCCCCGATCCCGCCCCCGTCGCCAAAATTGACGCCATTCTGGAAAAAATCAGCCGTGCTGGGATCGACAGCCTTGATGAGTGGGAGCGCCGCGAATTGGAGCGGGCCAGCAAAGAGCTGAAGCGGTTGGACCAGTAGGGCCCGCAACGCGGGATTCGGCCCGCAAATCACCAGCGTATGAAGTTTCCATGAGTAGTTCTAGGGCTCCACCGGAACATTGACTAGGGGGGCTAAGAAAATTTCCTATTTTCGCACTCAAGGCTTGCGTCGGAGTGGCGGATCGGGCAAAACCGACAGCCATAAGGAGAAAATTCCGTGTACTCAAACGACGACTACCTGCTAGAACTGCTAATTGAATCCGGCAACGTTGACGCCAACGATGCCGGGGAGGCTAAGGCCAGCAAAGGCCGGCGCTCTGCGCTGGAATATCTGATCGAGACCGGGCGGCTGTCCGAGGAAATCGCTGCCCAGACGATGGCGCTGAATTCCGGGATGGAGTTTGTGGACCTTTCCAAGTTCGTGCCCGAAACCGGAGTGCTGGATCTCATGCCTGCCGATGTGGCTAATAAATACCATGTCCTGCCGGTGGCGTTCGATGGCGGTCGTCTGTCGGTGGCGGTGGCTGACCCGCTGGATTTTCAAGCCATTGATAGCCTGCCGCACCTTGTGGCCTACCCCATGGACTTTTACTGCGCCCCAAAGTCGCAGATCACGAATTTCCTCGTGGAATTCTATGGCTTCCAGAACGACGGAGGGCGGGACATTTCCCTCTCTGGCGATACCGCATCCGCCGGAGAAACAACCGAGGCCGACGCTCCCATTATCCGCTTGGTGTCGGAACTGCTCGCCGAGGCCGTGAATGGACGGGCGAGCGACATCCACATTGAGCCGCTGGAGAAGCGCCTGCGGGTGCGCTACCGGATTGATGGGGTGCTCCATGAAGTGGCCAGCCACCCCAAGCATCTTCATGCGCCCATCATGGCCCGCCTGAAGATTATGACCGGTTCGATGAGCATCGACGAGCGCCGGGTGCCGCAGGACGGACGCATTCAGGCCAAAGTGGGGAGCAAGGATATTGACCTCCGCGTCTCCACGGTGCCGACGAATCACGGGGAAAGCGTGGTCATGCGTATTCTGGACAAGAGCGGCCTGTTGCTCGGTCTGGGCGACCTCGGCTTTCTCAGCGATGACCAAAAAACCTTCGATGAACTGTTGGGCCTGCCGGACGGCATCATCCTGATCACCGGTCCGACGGGCTCGGGTAAAACCACGACGCTTTACGCCTGTCTCAACACCATCAACCGCCCTGACAAGAAGATCATCACCGTGGAGGACCCGGTGGAGTATCAGCTCGCGGGCATCAACCAAGTCCCGGTGAAGGAGGACATCGGCATGACCTTCGCGGCAGCGCTGCGCTCCATGCTCCGCCAAGCGCCAAACATCATCATGATCGGGGAAATCCGGGATGCGGAGACGGCGAACATCGCCATCAACGCCTCGCTGACCGGTCACCTTGTCTTCTCCACCCTGCACACCAACGATGCTCCCAGTTCGGTGGCGCGTATGGTGAACATGGGCGTAAAACCCTTCCTCATCGCCTCTGCGGTGCGCTGTATGATGGCCCAGCGCCTTGTGCGGAAACTCTGTGCGGACTGCAAGCAGCCTGTGGAACTCGGAGAGAAGGAACTCCGCGCACTCAACCTCGACCCTACCCGCAGCGATGCCAAATTCATGGGACCTTCGGGCTGTCCCAAGTGCAAACAGCGCGGCTTCCGTGGTCGGATGTGTATCGTGGAGATTTTCAAAGTGGACGACCAGGTTCGCGGCATGATTAACGAAGAGTTGAGCACCCCGCAGTTGCGCAAGCGTGCCCGCGAACTGGGCATGCGCACTCTACGCGAAGACGGCATCCGCAAGGTCCTCGCAGGGCTTACCACCGCCGAGGAAGTCATCGAAAGCACTATGGGCGACGCGGACTGAGCCTCTGTCGGAATAACGAAACCACAATGACGAGTACTAAATCACGAAAGCCGAAGGCAGGGCGGGTGTCCGTTTGCGGGCATATGACCGGCTTTGGCCTTCGTCATTTGCCCTTCGTCATTTGCCCTTCGTCATTTGCCATTTGTCATTTGTCATTAGGCCTTCGTCATTCCCCCGCTCTATCCCGTCTGCCTAAATTTCCAAACCAGCATCCTTTTTCCACCACATGACCGCCCGATACGTTCTCGATCTCTTTCTCAGCCGCGGGGCTCTCGACGAGCACCAGCTAAACGAGATCCTTGATGAAGTGACCAACTCCGGAAAAAACGTCATGCGGCTGCTTGCCGATTACGGCTTCGTTTCTGGCGAAGAGCAGGTCTATGAAATCATCGCTGAGGAATTGGGGGCGGAATACGCTGACCTGCGTCGCTATGAGCCGCCGAGGGCCGTGCTGGATCTCATCCCGGCCAACCTCGCCAAAATGCACGGCGCTCTGCCCGTGGCCTATGACGAATCCGGCCTGCACGTTGCGTTGCTGGACCCGCTCAATCCCCAGATCGTAGAGGACCTCCGTTTTGCACTCGGCAAAAACATCGTGGTGGTGGTGGCCGACGAGGACCGTGTCGAAGACCTCATCAATACCAGCTATGCGTCGGAAAACGAGGGGATGGAGGATATCCTCTCCGGCATCCAGCTGGGAGATCTCGGAAAACCTGGCGCGATGGAGAGCGAGGCCAATGCCGCGCCCATTGTGCGCTATGTGGACCTAGTGCTCTTCCAGGCGGTAAAGCAGAAGGCATCCGACATTCACTTCGAACCCTTCGACGGCGAATTCAAGATCCGTTACCGTGTGGACGGCGGTCTCGTGGAAATGGCGCCTCCCCCGCCTCACCTTGGCCCCATCATCACCTCGCGACTCAAGGTAATGGCCAACCTCAATATCGCCGAGCGCCGCGTGCCGCAGGACGGACGCATCATGAAGATCGTCGGTGGCAAGCCGGTCGACATGCGCGTGAGCACTCTGCCCACCGTGCACGGTGAGTCCGTGGTTCTCCGGGTGCTCGACCGTTCCAGCGTCAATCTCGACCTCGAGAACCTGAACCTCCCGCCGGACATTCACGAGTATATTCTCGATACGGTGAACAAGCCCAACGGCATCTTCATCGTGACGGGACCCACTGGCGCCGGTAAGACCACCACCCTCTACGCCGCCCTGCGGAAAGTAAACACGGTCGATTCCAAGCTCCTCACCGTAGAGGACCCGGTCGAGTATGACATTGAGGGCATCATCCAGGTGCCGACCAATGAAGCCGTGGGCGTGAACTTCGCCAAAGTATTGCGCGCTTTCCTGCGTCAGGACCCGGACCGTATCATGGTCGGGGAAATGCGGGACAAGGAGACAGCCACCATCGCGATTCAGGCCTCTCTCACCGGTCACCTCGTGCTCTCCACGCTACACACTAACGACTCGGCTGGGGCGGTCACCCGATTGATCGATATGGGTTGCGAGCCGTTCCTCGTCTCCGCCACGCTGGAAGCCGTGCTTGCCCAGCGCCTCCTGCGCACGATCTGCAAGAGTTGCCGCGTGCCCTATGAGCCAAACGAGAACATCCTCAACCAGCTTGGACTTAGTCCGCACGAAATCGGAGACAAGCACTTTTACACCGGCAAGGGTTGCGACGACTGCGGATTCAGCGGCTATCGTGGACGCCGGGGTTTGTTCGAACTCCTTAAGGTGACCGATCCCCTGCGCGACCTCATCAGCGTGAAAGCTCCTTCCGTCGTCATCAAGCAAAAGGCCATCGAACTGGGGATGGTCACCCTCCGGGAGGACGGGCTGCGTAATATCTATGATGGATCGACCACCATCGAGGAAGTGCTCAAATATACCTAATCGCCAGCATTTGCTGAATCCTTCAAAAAACCCGGTGACAACCTGCCGCCGCTCCACTAAACGCCACCTGTCACGCCACCAATATCATGGCCAAATTTGAATACATTGCCGTAAACAACAAAGGAGAGGAAACTGCCGGAGCCATCGAGGCCGGCAGTAAAGATGACGCCATCAACAAACTCCGCGGCTCTGGACTCTTCCCCACCAACGTGGCACCCGAAGGCCAGCTCACCGCCGCGGTAAAACAGGCCAAGCGCTCCGCCGCTGCCGGTAAATCTAAAGGCAGAAAGGTGAAGGGCAAGGTGAAGAGCAAGAGCCTAATGGTTTGGACCCGCCAGCTGGCAACCCTCATTGATTCAGGTCTCCCTCTCCTGCGCGGCCTCAACGTTCTCTCGAACCAGGAGCCCAACCCCGTGCTCAAGAGCACCGTTTTGCAGCTCGCGGACTCCGTGCAGACCGGCTCCACTTTTTCAGAAAGCCTCGCCCAGCACCCCAAGGTCTTCGACAAGCTCTACGTCAACATGGTTAAGGCCGGTGAGTTGGGCGGGGTGCTCGAACTGGTGCTCAATCGTCTGGCTGGATACCAAGAAAAGGCCCAAAAGCTCAAGAACAAGATCGTTTCCGCCATGGTCTATCCGGTCATCGTGATCGTAATCGCCATGGGTATCGTCGTTTTCCTGCTGACCTACATCGTGCCGCAGTTTAAGGACATCTTCGAAAATATGGTGAAGGGCGGAGCCGAAGCGCTGCCGCCGCTTACCAAGGGGGTGATCGGCGCCAGTGAGTTCATGCAATCTCAGTGGTATATCATTGTGGCCGTGCTTGCCGCTGGATTTTTCGGCTTCAAGGCATACGCCGCGACGTCTGCCGGCAAGAAGGGCATCGACAAGTTGAAACTTAAGTCTCCCCTCTTTGGTCCCGTCCTCCTCAAGAGTTCTGTGGCCCGCTTCACCCGCACCCTCGGCACCTTGGTTACCTCCGGCGTTCCGATTCTTCAGGCGCTCAACATCACCCGGGACACAGCCGGCAACAACATAGTCGCAGATGCCATCATGAAAGTGCATGATGCGGTGAAAGAGGGGGAATCTATGGTCAATCCGCTGCAAGCCTCCAAGATCTTTCCGCCGATGGTGATCTCTATGGTCGAGGTGGGAGAAGAGACCGGCCAGTTGCCCGAGATGTTGCTGAAAATCGCCGACGTGTATGATGATGAAGTGGACAATTCTGTCAGCGCCCTCACCTCCATGCTGGAGCCCATCATGATTGTCGTGCTCGCTGTCATCGTGGCCGTCATCGTGCTCGCGCTTTTCCAGCCTCTCATCAAGGTCATCACCGACTTCTCGGCCTAAGAATACGAAATAAAGCACCTAGAGATAACCCGGACCTTGAATTTACTTCGTGAATACGGCAAGGTCCGGTAAAGTTCATGATTCTGCCCGCCGGAATTTGAGTCTCCCAACCCGCTACTGCCATGAAGACTACGCTTAATCGCCGCCCCTGTGCGGCCTTCACCCTCATCGAAGTCCTTACCGTCGTAGCCATCGTGGCCATGCTTGCCACCATGACCTTCGCCGGTCTGCGTTTTGCCCAAAATAAAAGCCGGCAAAAGGAAACCATTTCCAACATCACCAATATCAACCGGTGCATCGAGGAATACCGGGCCGAGCGGGGGAACTATCCCCGTCCCGACATTGATGTGAAGGACAAGGAAATCACCGTGAAGGGAGAGACATGGATTGCCGGCCCCGCCATGGCTTTGTATCAGGTGCTCTCCGGCGACGGAACGGACACCCTCCGCGGTGGAGAGAAAGAGTCCACCGGAGAGCAAGGCTCATCCGAGGACGAAAAGGATCCCAGCCTCGGCAAGATCTACATGGACAACGTGAAGGCCCCCAATAAGGAGCAAATCGCCGATAATGTCAAAATGCCACTCGTTGAAGTCGACGGAGACTCCTTCTACCTTATCGACTCATGGCGTCATCCCTTCCGCTTCCAGGTGCAGGAGGTCGACAAAAACGGGATGTCCACCAATCTCGATGAAATGCACAGTGCCTCTAAATTCGAAATTTGGTCTTACGGCACTCTCAAAAAGCCCGACGACACCGAGGCAGGGAAGAAGGAGTGGATTAAGAGTTGGGATGCAAATTAAGGGCTGAGGACTGTGTACTGAATGCGGGAAGCATACCGTGTTTTGAGCAAGTCTCATTATTGCGGGGGTCGGAGGAGGCGCGGGGCCATGCTTACTTCGCTTCGTTGCGTTCGGAGCGGCACCGCCATGCGGCGTGGAGCCAGAACGGTCCCGGACGGTGCTACCCCGGGTGTTGTTGGGGGAGATGCCTGCATACAGGATATTCGCCCGGGCTTAGCCCGGAACCTTTGATCTCCATAGTTCGATTGCCTTTGGTCTACGGCTAACCTCCCTAGCTACAAAAAAGGCCGCGTCCATTGCTGGACGCGGCCTTCGATATGGATTGCGATTATCGCCGGGTTAGATGGCTTCCAGCAGATCAGCCTCGTCGTCGAGTTCGTCGAGACCTTCTACCTTGTGGTTGTCGGCGCTCTCCTTCGTCACAATGTGGCGGTGGGTGTGGAAGCCCGTGCCGGCCGGGATGAGGTGGCCCATGATGACGTTTTCTTTGAATCCGCGCAGCCAGTCGGATTTGCCGAGGGTGGAGGCATCGGTGAGGACACGGGTGGTGTCCTGGAAAGATGCGGCAGAGATGAAACTCTCCGTCTCAAGCGAGGCCTTGGTGATACCGAGGAGCACGGGCTCGGCTTCCGCCGGCTTGCCGCCCTGCTCGGTGATCTTCACATTTTCCTCCTCGAATGAGGAGCGCTCCACTTGGTCGCCCCAGAGGAATAGGGTATCGCCCGGGTCAGTGATCTTCACCTTGCGCAACATCTGGCGGATGATGATTTCAATGTGCTTGTCATTGATTTCCACCCCCTGCAGACGGTAAACCTCCTGCACTTCGTTGACGAGGTGCTCCTGGAGGACGCGAGCGCCGAGGATTTCGAGGAGTTCGTGAGGAACCACTGGACCTTCTGTGATCTGGTCGCCCTTCTTCACCTTGTCCCCTTCAAACACGATGATGTGCTTGCTGCGGGGAACGAGGTGCTCTTCCTCTTCGCCGGACTCTTCATCCGTGACGATGACCTTGCGCTTGCCGCGGACCATGCCGCCTAGGCTGACAACGCCGTCGATCTTCGCGATCTCACCGTTATCTTTCGGCTTCCGGGCTTCAAAGAGTTCAGCGACGCGAGGAAGACCACCGGTGATGTCCTTGGCCTTGCTCAGCTTGCGCGGAGTCTTGGCAAGGGTAGTGCCGGCGGCGACTTTCTCGCCTTTCTTAACCGACAAGAATGCGCCGGCCGGGATGGAGTAGCTGGCGACCACTTCCTTGGACTTGGAATCCACAATAACGATCTGCGGGTGCAGGTCCTCCTTGTGCTCGAGCACAACGGTTTGCTCCGATCCCTTCTCGCCAGTCTTTCCAAGCGTGATACCTGGAATCATGTCGCGGAAGTCCACGGTGCCCTCGCGTTCGGTGATGACCGGCACGGCGTGCTGTTCCCATGTGACGAGAGTGTCGCCCTTCTTAATGTGCTCTCCATTGGCCTTGTAGATGATAGAACCGATGACCAACTTGTGGTTTTCGAGTTCGCGGCCCTCAGCATCATGCACGCTAACAGCACCGTTTTTGGTGAGCACGACGTAGTTGCCTTCGGTGCCTTTCACCGCGCGGACATCGTTATATTTCACCGAGCCGCCATTCTTGACCTTGATGATCGGCTGCTTGAAGGAACCGCCGGCCACACCACCGATGTGGAACGTCCGCATGGTGAGCTGCGTTCCGGGTTCACCGATGGACTGGGCAGCGATGATTCCGACCGCCTCACCGATTTTGACCGGTGCACCGGTTCCAAGGTGCAGGCCATAGCACAGAGAGCAGCAGCCGCGCTTGCTTTCGCAGGTGAGCACGGAGCGAATCTTGAGCTGTTCGACGCCGATACGGGTAAGCGAGTCAGCCTGTGTCTCAGTGATGATGTCATCTGCCTTGACGATGATTTCCTTGGTGACAGGGTCGCGAACTGTTTCGCATGAGGCGCGGCCGTAGATGCGCTGCTTGAGGTCCACGACTTCTTCGTCTCCCTCATAGAGAGAACGAACCACGATGCCGTTGGTGGTGCCACAATCCAGCTCATAGACAATGACGTCCTGAGACACGTCCACGAGCTTACGGGTCATATAGCCGGAGTCAGCGGTCTTAAGTGCGGTGTCGGAGAGACCCTTACGCGCACCGTGGGTGGAGATGAAGTATTCCAGCACCGTGAGGCCTTCGCGGAAGTTCGAAGTAATGGGTCGCTCAATGATCTCGCCGGAGGGCTTGGCCATGAGGCCGCGCATCCCGCCGAGCTGCTTGATCTGCTGCTTGTTGCCCCGGGCGCCGGAGTCCACCATCATGAACAGCGGATTGGCGTTCTTCTTGCCATCATTGAACTCTAGCTGGCGGAAGAGCGTCTGCTGAATGCGGTCGCCGGCCTGCGTCCAAAGGTCGATGACCATGTTGTAGCGCTCCTTGTCGGTGATGATGCCGCGGGCGAACTGCTTGTTGTATTCCTCAAGCTTGACATACGCGGTTTCGAGTTCGGCCTTCTTTTCCTCGGGAATAACCATGTCGCAAATACCGATGGAACAGCCGGACAGGGTCGCGGCCTTGAAGCCCATCTCTTTGAGGCGGTCGAGAGCGACCACCGTTTCGGCGTGACCGACGGTTTGGAAGCAGCGCCAGATGATGTCAGAGAGCTGCTTCTTGCCTACGGTCTTGTTCACGAAGCCCATCGCAGGAGGCCACACTTCATTGAAGCGGACGCGACCGGCAGTGGTTTCAATGGCGCTGCTCTTCTCGTCGCCGAAGATGCTGGCCCGACCCTTGTCGGGGTTCTTGAACATAACCTTCTGGTGCAGTTCGATGGCACCTTCGGAAATAGCGAATTCGATTTCCGCGATATCGGCGAACAGCGGCTTGCGCGGCTCGTCCTTGCCCTTGTGCGGGAATTCCCGGGTGTGGGTGAGGAAGTAGGAACCGAGTGGAATGTCCTGCGAGGGCGTAGTAATTGGCTTACCGCTGGAAGGCGAGAAGATATTGTTGGTCGCCAGCATCAACAGCCGGGCCTCCATTTGCGCTTCTACAGACAGTGGCACGTGAACGGCCATCTGGTCACCGTCGAAGTCCGCGTTATACGCAGCACAGACGAGCGGGTGAATACGAATCGCTTCACCTTCGATGAGCACGGGTTCAAACGCCTGAATCGACAGGCGGTGGAGTGTCGGAGCACGGTTGAGCAGCACCGGGTGGCCCTTGGTGACCTCTTCCAGAATGTCCCAGACTTCCGGAGTGCGGCGCTCAATCATCTTCTTCGCGCTGCGGACGGTGTGCACGTAGCCCAGTTCCTTAAGGCGGCGGATGATGAACGGTTCGAACAGCACGAGCGCCATCTTCTTCGGCAGACCGCACTGGTGGAGCTTGAGCTCGGGACCGATGACGATGACAGAACGGCCGGAGTAGTCCACTCGCTTGCCGAGAAGGTTCTGACGGAAGCGGCCGCCCTTGCCCTTGAGCATGTCGCTGAGAGACTTGAGCGGACGGTTGCCGGCGCCGGTGACAGCACGGCCATGACGGCCGTTGTCGAACAGCGCGTCCACAGCTTCTTGGAGCATCCGCTTTTCGTTCCGTATGATAACGTCGGGCGTCTTCAACTGGAGGAGGTTCTTCAAACGGTTATTCCGGTTGATGACGCGGCGGTAGAGGTCGTTGAGGTCGGAAGTGGCGAAGCGGCCGCCTTCGAGAGGAACGAGGGGGCGGAGGTCCGGCGGGATGACCGGGAGCACTTCCATCACCATCCATTCCGGCCGTGATTTGCTGCCTAGGAAGCCCTGCGCGAGCTTGAGCCGCTTGGCGATCTTTTTCCGTGTCTGCTTGGAGCGGGTCTTGGTCATCGCGTCCTGCAGCTCGACGATGAGTTCCGGCAGATTGATGCTGCGGAGAAGTTCCTGCACCGCAGTGGCACCCATGCCGGAGCGGAAGGCCTCTTCACCGTATTGCTCTTCTGCTTCGCGGAACTCCACTTCGGTGAGCAGCTGGCCTTTCTGAAGCGGGGTGTTGCGCGGGTCGATAACGAGGTAGTCCTCATAATAGATGACGCGCTCCAACTGACGGGCGGTCATGTCGAGCATGAGGCCCAGACGGCTGGGCATGCACTTGTAGAACCAAATGTGGCTCACGGGCACAGCGAGTTCGATGTGGCCCATGCGCTCGCGGCGCACACGGCTCAGTGTCACTTCCACACCGCAGCGGTCGCATACGACGCCTTTGTGCTTGATGCGCTTGTACTTGCCGCAGGAGCACTCCCAGTCGCGCGTGGGTCCGAAGATACGCTCGCAGAAGAGTCCGCCCTTCTCAGGTTTGAACGTGCGGTAGTTAATGGTTTCCGGGTTTTTCACTTCGCCGCGGCTCCAGCTGCGGATGGTGTCCGGGGCTGCCACCGTAATGGCGACGTGATCAAAACCCTGCTGACGGACATCGCCGCCGAAGAGTTCACGAAGTTGGGTTTCAACGCTCATAGTAATTAAATTGTTAAAGGATAAAGTCTAATGGATGAAGTGGGAGATTCCGTCTGCGGCCACTGGAGCCGCAGGCGGCGATGAATTATGATGCCATCAGGCCGAGGCCTAGGGAGTCGGGGCCAGCTTTGGAATTGCCGACCTTCACGTCGAGTCCGAGCGACTGCATTTCCTTGATGAGCACGTTGAAGGATTCCGGCGTGCCGGCCTCCAGCGTGTTGTCACCTTTGACGATGGCTTCGTAGATGCGGGTACGGCCCTGCACGTCGTCGGATTTGACGGTAAGCAGTTCCTGGAGCGTGTAGGCGGCGCCGTAGGCTTCGAGCGCCCACACTTCCATTTCCCCGAAACGCTGACCGCCGTATTGCGCTTTACCACCCAGCGGCTGCTGCGTGACTAGCGAGTAGGGACCAACCGCACGGGCGTGGATCTTATCGGCCACGAGGTGGTTGAGTTTCATCATGTAGATGATGCCCACGACGACTTCCTGGTGGAAGGGCTCGCCGGTGCGTCCGTCGAAGAGCTTGGATTTGCCGTTCAGGCCAATCCACGACTGCTTCTGTTTCGCCTCCTTTAAGTAGCCCATGACTTTCTCCTCCGGAATACCGTCGAAAACCGGTGTAGCGATCTTGAGCCCCAGCGCGCGGGCGGCGACACCGAGGTGCGTCTCAAGAACCTGCCCCACGTTCATCCGTGAAGGCACGCCGAGCGGGTTCAGCACGATGTCCACCGGGCTGCCATCCTCAAGGAACGGCATATCCTCTTCCGGCACGATCTTGGCGACCACGCCTTTGTTCCCGTGACGTCCGGCCATCTTGTCACCTACGGAGAGCTTCCGCTTGGACGCGATGTAAACCTTCACCTGCTTCACAATGCCGCTGTCAGGCTCATCGCCGGACTCAACCTTGTCCATGCTGGCTTCGCGCTCTTCTTCGAGTTCCGCGAACTTTTGTTCAAAGCCGCCGATGATGTCGAAGATTTTGTTCCGGATGGGGCTGGCATCGATGTCGATATGGTCGTGAGCCTCAGCCACCTTGGCGAGCAGCGCCTTGGTGACCTTCTTGTTCGCCGGGATAAGGATTTCGCCGGTCTGGGCGTTGACCACATCCAGCGGGATCTTCTCGTTGAGGAGAACGGCGGCCAGCTTCTCGGTGAGTTCGTCCACCAGCGTCTGGTGCTTAGCTTTGAACTCCTCTTCAATCTGCTTAAATTGCTTCTTCGCCTCCGTGGCGGAGAGCTTGTCCTTCGTGTTTTGATTGCGGGAGGAAACACGCACATCCATCACGATGCCGGTACAGCCGGAGGGCACGCGCAGAGAGGTGTCCTTAACGTCCGCGGCCTTCTCACCGAAGATTGCGCGCAGCAGACGCTCTTCAGGAGCGAGTTCTGTCTCGGATTTCGGAGTGATCTTCCCGACGAGAATGTCGCCAGGCTTCACTTCCGCACCGATGCGCACCACGCCGTCCGCGCTGAGGTTTTTGAGGGCATCTTCGCCGACATTCGGAATGTCGCGCGTGATTTCTTCAGGACCAAGCTTAGTGTCGCGGGCACTGACTTCGTATTCATCAATGTGGATGGAGGTATAAATGTCCTCCTTCACCACCCTCTGGGAAATGGTGATGGCGTCTTCGAAGTTGTAGCCGTTCCAGCTCATGAACGCGACAAGTACGTTGCGTCCGAGGGCAAGTTCACCCTGCTCGGTGCAGGGGCCGTCTGCCAGTACTTCGCCGCCCTTGATCTTGTCGCCCTTCTTCACGATGGGTCGCTGATTGATACAGGTGCCGGCGTTGCTGCGCATGAACTTCCGCAGTGGGAATACCCACACGCCCTTGTCGGGATTGTTCTTCACGCAGTTCGGGTCCGCCAGCAACTCGGCGTCGCTGCACGGCAGCTTGCCATCCTTCGTGATGACGATGACTTCCGCAGTCGCGGCAGCCACAACACCCTTACACTCCTTGTCTGCTACGACCACGCTCTTGGAGTCGCGTGCGGCGCGGGCTTCCATGCCTGTGCCCACGATGGGGGCCTCTGGCACGAGCAGAGGCACGCCTTGGCGCTGCATGTTCGATCCCATCAGCGCGCGGTTCGCGTCATCATGCTCAAGGAACGGAATCAAACCGGCGGCTATGGAGACGAGTTGTTTTGGGCTCACGTCCATGTAGGCGGTTTCCTTCGGATCCACTTCAAGGAAGTCCCCGCGGTAACGCACGGTGATCTTCTTATTCGCGAAGTGGCCGTTTTCCTTCACCATGTTGTTCGCCTGCGCGATTAGGTGGGGCTCTTCCTGGTCGGCAGTGAGATACTCGATCTTGTCCTGAACGATGCCGTCCACGATCTTACGGTAAGGCGTCTCGATGAAGCCGAACTCATTGATCCGTGCGAAAGTGGACATCGAGTTGATGAGACCGATGTTCGGACCTTCCGGTGTCTCAATCGGGCAGATGCGACCGTAGTGCGACATGTGAACGTCGCGGACTTCAAAGCCCGCACGGTCGCGATTTAAACCACCAGGCCCGAGAGCGGAAAGACGCCGTTTGTGCGTCAGCTCGGAGAGCGGGTTAATCTGGTCCATGAACTGACTGAGCTGCGAACGGCCGAAGAAGTCGCGCACCACGGCGGACAGCGCCTTCGGGTTGATAAGCTTCGAGGGCGTCATGCCGTCGAGGTTTATATCATAGAGAGTCATGCGCTCCTTCACCAGACGCTCCGTACGGGAAAGGCCCACACGGCACTGGTTGGCGAGCAATTCGCCCACGGCCCGTACGCGGCGGCTGCCGAGGTGGTCAATGTCATCAAGGATGCCCTCGCCGCGGCGGAGCGCGAGCAGGTAGCGCATGGCAGCGATGAAGTCCTGCGGCACCAGCACGCGGGTCTCGTCGCCCAGCTTGAGGCCGAGCTTCTGATTGATCTTATACCGGCCAACGCGGGTGAGGTCATACTTCTTCGGGTCGAAGAAGAGGCGTTTCAGCAGCGCACGGGCGTTTGGCACCGTGGGCGGATCGCCAGGGCGGAGGCGCTTATAGATGTCCTTCAGTGCTTCGTCTTCGTCGCGAGCCGGATCTTTCTTGAGAGACTTGAGGAGGAGGTCGTCTGCGGTTACGGAGATCACGTCCACAGACTTGTGACCGAGATCCATGAGCTGGCGCACCACGCCCGGCGTCAGCGGTTCGTAGGCTTTTGCCACGATGTCCTCGCCGCTCATGATGTCACTGATGAGCACCTTGGCGCTCAGTTCTGACTCTTCGATGGTCGTCTTGAGCCTGAGCGTCTCGATGTCGTAAAACTCGCGGATGATTTGCTCGTCCGTGCCATAACCGATGGCTCGCAAGAAAGTCGTCGCGAGGAATTTCCGGCGGCGGCGGCGGCGGTCGAGATAGACATAGAGCAGATCGTTGGTATCAAATTGCACTTCCAGCCACGAACCGCGGTCCGGGATTATACGAAAGCCGAACAGTTCCTTACCGTTGAGGTGCAAGTTCTTTTCGAAGCACACACCGGGTGACCGGTGGAGTTGGCTGACCACGACACGTTCAGCGCCGTTAATCACAAAAGTGCCCCGCTCCGTCATGAGAGGCAGTTCGCCCATGTAAACGCGCTCTTCGCGGGTGCCACTCTCGTCCTTCAGGTGGAACGTCACGTAGAGCGGCGCGCTGAAGGTCTCGCCGTCACGCTGAGCGTGGTGCGCGGAGAGCTTCGGCTCTCCCACTTCGTAGTGAGAGAAAGTGAGGATCGTCTTGTTATCGTACGACTCGATTGGGAAGATCTCTTTGAAGACGCTCTGGAGACCGACGACCGTGCGTTTCGACGCGGGCGTTTCCTTCTGGAGGAATTCTTTATAAGAGTTTAGTTGGACTTCGATCAGATTGGGGGGATCGATGACTTCCTGGAGTTTTCCGAAGTGGAGGCGTTCAGACATGGTGCAATTTTGGATGAGACGGTGGTGGAATGGAAAACCGGATGGCTGTCGCCTTAATTCAGGCATCTCCTATCGCGGGGAGGAAAGAGGGCCCCGGCTGTGAAGCCGGGTATGTTGAAATTGGGAAATGACGAAACCCGAATGTCGAATTCCGAAGGAATGGCGAAATCAGAATGCAGAATGGTGGGAAACGCAGGGCAGGGCGTTCTTTGGGCATTCACAATACGTCATTCGGATTTTCTTCAGACTTCAGATTTCGTCAATCCCCGAACGCCGCGTCCCTTTTCGAGAGGCGCGGCGCCGGGGGGGGGAGGGGGATAATGGGTTAGTGATCGGACAAAGTGCGTTACTTGATTTCGCACTTCGCGCCGGCCGCTTCCATCTTCTTCTTGATCTCTTCGGCCTCGGCTTTCGGAATGCCCGTCTTGAGGGCCTTCGGAGCGCCTTCCACGAGAGCCTTGGCTTCGGCTAGGCCGAGACCGGCCACGCAGCCGCGAACTTCCTTAATGACGGCGATCTTGTTCGGGCCGCCTTCCGTCAGGATGACGTCGAATTCTGTCTTCTCCTCAGCTGCGGCCACAGGACCTGCGGCCGGGCCAGCAGAAACGGCGGCTGCGCTGACGCCCCACTTCTCTTCGAGGGCTTTCACGAGTTCAGACGCCTGAAGAATGGTAAGGGCGCTGAGATCTTCGACGATTTTATTGATGTCTGCCATGTTATTGGGTCAGTGTCACCGTGCCGCGGAGCCCCGCGTAGATTGAGCGCGACAGCTATCGCGCCGGTGAGGAACTGGGTTTGTGTTTTTCTTGGTTTTTTCGTTTGGGTTTAGTCGCCGGAGGCCGGCGAAAAAGTTTATTAAGCAGCGGCGGCTTCGGGTTCCGCAGTGAGAGCCCCGCCGCCGTCTTTCTCGATCTTAGCCGCAATCGCGCGTGCGATGGCGCCGGCGGGAGCATTGAGCACCCCAAGGAGCTTCGCGAGGAGGTTTTCTTTGCTGCCCACATCGGCGAGGCCCTGCACTTCCTTCGCGTTCAGGAAAGTTCCATCCAGCACGCCGCTCTTGATGACGGGCTTTTGGAACTCCTTGTTCGCTACGGAGATAACCTTGGCGGCGGCGCATACGTCCTTCTCGCCAAAGACAACGGCGGTCTGGCCTGCGAGATCCTTCTGGATCTCGGCGGGGTAGTTCTTCGCCTCACTGGCAGCCTTGATGTAGCTGTTCTTGGTGACGTGGAACTTCGCATCCACTTCGCGCAGGCGCTTACGGATGGTATTGAACTGCAGCATCGTGAGGCCGGTGTAGTCCACCAGGAGCATGTAGGGCGCATTGCCCAGACGCTCGACGAGCTGATTGACGATGATTTTCTTATCGGGATTCATGTCTTAAAGTCTTGGTTGTTTGCAGGGTCGCGGGCCTAGGCGCGTATGTATTTGGAGACATCCACGGCGACGCTGGGCGTCATTGTGGCGGCGATGTGGATGGTTTCGACGTAGCGTCCGCGGGCAGTCGGGGGCTTCGCGCGCTGAACGGCTTCGATCACGGCGGCCGCATTCTCTGCGAGGTGTTGCGGGGTGAAACTGACCTTGCCGACGGGAACGGAAATATTTCCGTTTTTGTCGAGCTTGAAATTTACCTTGCCGGCCTTCACTGCCTTCACCGCACCCGCTGTGTCGTCGGTGACGGTGCCGGTTTTCGGGTTCGGCATGAGGCCGCGGGGACCGAGCACACGGGCCAGTTTCCGCACTTCCGCCATCGCGTCCGCCGTAGCGATCGCGACGTCGAAGTTGAGGAATCCTTCCTGCACCTTCTTAACCATATCCTCCATACCCACGAAGTCAGCGCCCGCATCCTTCGCGGCCTGAGCGGCAGCGCCGGTGGCGAAGACCATGACCGTAACCTTCTTACCCGTGCCGTGAGGCAGCGGACAGGTGGAACGGATCATTTGATCGGACTTCTTAGGGTCCACGCCCATGTGGAAGGAAATCGTGACCGACTGGTCAAATTTCGGGGCCGGGAATTGCTTCACGGCCTCCATGGCTTCGTCGATGGTGTGAAGCTTGCCCGGCGTCGCGAGTTTCGCGGCGGACTTATAACGCTTACTTCGTGTGGTATGTGGCATATTGGGTTTGCAGTGCTTGCGAGTCTATTGGCTCTCCTGCTGGTTGTTTGTTTTAGGGGAATTTTACTCGCCGATTTCAATACCCATTTGGCGGGCGGTGCCGGCGATGATGCGGAAGGCGGCCTCGTCGCTATTGGCGTTGAGGTCCGGCATCTTGGCTTTCACAACGGCCATGACTTGAGCCTTGGTCAGCTTAGCGACCTTTTCCTTGTGGGGAATTTTGGAGCCGGAGGCGATGTTGGCAGCCTTCTTAAGCATGTTGCTCGCGGGCGGCTGCTTGGTGATGAAGGTGAAGGACTTGTCCTTGTAGACGGTAATGACTACGGGGAGCACATCGCCGGCCTGCTTTTGCGTGGTGGCGTTGTACTCTTTACAGAACTGCATGATGTTTACACCGGCCTGACCGAGAGCGGGACCGACGGGAGGAGCGGGATTTGCTGCTCCGGCGGGAATTTGCAGCTTGATGACTTTGACGATTTCTTTTGCCATGTTGGGAAGTGTTTACGTTTTAGGATTTCAGTGTGTGAGGCACTTGCGGGAGAAGAAAGTTTTCAGTGTTTCGTTTTCAGTTTTCAGAAAACAGCCCCGGGCCGGAACCCGGGAAACTGTTCTCTGCGAACTCTAAATATTGTATCATTCCGGCTCCACTTTTTCGACCTGCCAGAATTCGAGATCGACCGGGGTGGAGCGGCCAAAAATATTGACGGAGACACGGAGTTTACCGAGTTCGGGATCGATTTCCTCCACCGAACCGATCTGGGCTTCAAACGCGCCGTCGTTGATGCGGACCTCGTCCCCGACTTCGAAGCTAATTTTGGGCTTCACGTTGTCGGTGCTCTCGCGGATCTGTAGCAGCATTTGCTCCACCTCCTTCGGCCGCATCGGGGTCGGCTTATCTCTGGTCCCGGCGAAATTGATGACGCCCTGCGTGTCCTTGATGTAATACCACGACCGCTCCACGATACTACCATCCTCGTTGAGCATTTGCATGTTCACAAGCAGGTAACCGGGAAAGAACTTGCGGCGACTCTCGGCGCGCTTGCCTTTGCCCTGAGCGTCCTTTTTTACTTCGCTCACCCGTTCCATGGGAAGCAGGACTTCGTAAACGAGGTCACTCATCTCATCTGTTTGTATACGGCGGACAAGATTATCCCGCACCTTCTGCTCCTGACCGGAGAGAACGTGAATGACATACCATTGGTCCTTAGCTGCTGGAATAGCTCCCATAAGTTGTGAAATTTGGACGGTGTTAAAATTAGGAAATCCGCTCTGCCCGGAGTGCCGAGCGGGAGAACGGGGCTGGCAAGGCTGCCGGTTTTAGATGTTAGTGACGACTCCCATCACGTAGGCCATGATGAAGTCCCAAAAAGCGACCCATGCGCCCAGTAAAACGATAGCGACAATGACCACAACGGTGGAATCCGATAATTCCTTAAATTTCTTGAAGCCGCTCTCTTTCGAGTCCCACGGCCACGAAGTCTTTTTCAGCTCGAGGCCGACATCGGAAAAAAATTTGCGGATTTTGCCAAACATGAGAGAGAAAAGGTGAAGAAAATTGTTGGAAATGGCACGCCAGGAGGGACTCGAACCCCCAACCAATGGTTTTGGAAACCACTACTCTACCGATTGAGCTACTGGCGTACGTAACCCGCCCGGGTAATTTGGCGGATGATAATACTGGAGGGACACTCTTTCACTGTCAAGCGCCGGGAGTGACTCCTTTTGGGTAAATTTTCAGACGGCCCAGGAGTTTTTACACATTTCCTAGCCAATTTTCGGGCGGGTTCCATGAAGGAGATGCGCCGGACAACCAATTAAGCCATGGATCTCACTACCCGAAGAACAGCATGAGATTTTAGTGAATAATTCCCAGCGCTTAGCTCCAAAGATTGTCAGCTGTGTCCTTTTGTCGGAGAATCCCGCTGCTGCGATTCACTGCACCGGCGCGAGAAGGAACTCAAGGTCGCTGGCGTCCATGGCGGCGAGGCTGGTGGCGCTGCCGTTGAGCAGGCTGCCCACGAGGGCTGCTTTCTTTTTCTGCAATTCCAAGATACGCTCTTCGATGGTGCCTTCACAGATGAGTTTGTGGACGAAGACAGTGCCCTGCTGACCAATGCGGTGGGCGCGGTCGGTGGCCTGGTTTTCCGCGGCGGGATTCCACCACGGATCGTAATGGATGACGGTATCTGCAGCGGTGAGATTGAGGCCAGTGCCGCCGGCTTTGAGGGAGATGAGAAAGACGGGTGCGACACCCTGCTGGAACTGGTTTACCAAATCTCCTCGGTTCTTCGTTTCGCCGGTGAGCATGAGGTGAGCGATCTTTTCACCGCGCAACCGGCTGCTCAGCACGCGCAGCATTTCGACAAATTGACTGAAGACGAGAACGCGCCGGCCCTCCTCCACCAGAGGCACTACAAGCTCCATGAATGCTTCCAGCTTGGCGCTGTCGGTTACGGTGGAGGCGCTCTGCGTCTTGAGCAGCGGCGGGTGGCAGCAGACTTGGCGGAGCTTGAGCAGGGCGTCGAGAATGTAGATGCGGCTCTGCCCGATGCCGCTGCGCTCCAGTTCCTCATGGATGCGCTTATCCATCGCCGCGCGGACACTCTCATAAAGGTCAGCCTGCGCGGGGCTTAGGGGGATGCGCTGCACAGTTTCCACTTTTGGAGGCAGTTCCTTGAGCACGTTTTCTTTGGTGCGGCGGAGGAAGACGGGAGTGATGCGGCGCGAGAGCATCTGGCGGCGCTCGGCGTCGTTCTCTTTCTCAATGGGTGTGCGGAATCCGGCGGTGAACTGATCCCATGTGCCCAGAAAGCCCGGCATGAGGAAATGGAAAATGCTCCACAGTTCGCCGAGATGGTTTTCCATGGGTGTGCCGGTGAGGCAGATGCGAAGAGTGCTCTGGAGCTTGCACGCAGCCTGCGCGGCAACGGTGCGCGGATTCTTTATGTATTGGGCCTCGTCCAGCACCACCGCGTGAAACGTCATGGCGGCGAGCGCCTCTTCATCACGGCCCAGCAGCGGGTAGGAAGTAATAAGAAGGTCGCAGGCCGCGGCATCTTTCAATGAGGCGGCGCGCTGGGTTCCATGGTGAATGTGCACGCGCAACTCCGGAGTGAAACGTGCGGCTTCGTCGCGCCAATTGCTGAGCAGGCTTGTAGGGCAAACGATGAGATTGGGCTGACCGCCAGAGTTCTCCTTTTCCGCCAGCAGGTGCGCGAGCGTTTGCACGGTTTTGCCGAGTCCCATGTCGTCGGCGAGGATACCGCCGAGTCCATGGCGCGAGAGAAACTGGAGCCATTGGAAGCCATCGTTCTGATAAGGCCGCAGGGTGGCCTTGAGCCCTCCCGGCAGCGGCGAGGCGTGCTGGAAATTCCCACTGCGGATACCCTCTGCCAGATCCCGCAGCCGGGCCGCGGTGCGGCGGCACAAGGCGTCGTCCTCCGGGATGCTGGCATAAGCCGCGGCGCGTAAGCGGTGCAGGACGATCTTGTGTCCCTGCAGCCCTTTTGTCCCGGAGGTGAGCAGTTCCGTGAGACTGGTGAGGATGCGGTGCAGCCGTGACGCGGGCACAGGGATGTGCGAGCGGCCATCTTCGAGCGGAATGAGCACCGGCTTGTCACCCATCGTCGCCAGCCGGCCCGTGCGCAGAAGGTGAGGTGAGGTGGTGAGCAGTCTCACGATCAGCGGCAGCAGAGGCAGGCGCGCACCATTGACCTCCATACCCACGTCTGCGGCAAACCAGTTGGGGCGGTTGGTCTCCTCAATCTCCTCGTAGAAGTATTCTGGTTGGATGATGTGGAGGTCGAAGGATTCATCCGTCTCAATGCTCCAGCCTTCGGCGCGAAGCTGCGCCGTGTGATCGAGCAGAAACTCCATCCATACATTCTGCGCGTCGCCATTCATCGGAGCTACCAGTGCTTCGCGCAGTTCGGTTTTGAGCGAGAAGTTGAGCGCCTCGCCGCAGCGCTTGAAGCCAAACGTCTCCAGCCTCCGCAGGCACACGCGCTCGAACTCCAGATCGCGCCGCCATGTCTCGCCGTCCGCGGGGCCCTCGCCCAGCCCGTGGAGGTGTCCGGGATTTTCTGCGTAAGAGAAAGCCAGCCTGAGGAGCCGGACCTTTTCGCCGTAGGGGATGCCGCTGTACCAGCCTACATAGCCTGTGAACGGATAGTCCGCCATTAGTCGCAGCACGGGAGTGGCAGTGCCGGGAGGCAGCGCCGAGGCAGGCGGGACGCCTTCTTTGCCCTCCGTCGCGGGCGTGGTCCGCAGCGGATTTTGTTCGATGGTGAAGTCCGTCCTCTCCGGCAAATCCTCCCGAGGCATGTAGAAACGCGTAATGCCTGCCAGCAGGGCGGCGTAGGCGTGCTTGCAGTTCCGGCGCACTTGGCAGGTGCATTCCGTCTGAATGTGCGCGAGATCAAACCCGGTGCATTCCACAAATACTTCGAGGTCGCCCCGGTCCCGTGTGGTGACCGAGGCACTAACTTGGAAGCTGTGCGGCAGAATGGCCCGCCGCAGATGGAAGATACCGCGCACTCCATACAGCGAGAGCACCGAACTGCGGAGGGCGTCCGGCAGTTCATCCAGCCACTCGCTGCGCGCCATGGCTTTGAAGATGGCGACTCCCGCCGGCATGTAGTTACGGGCGAAGGCCGTCGCGCAGCGGGCAAAGGTTGAGCAAGTCGATCTCTAGGGCGTGCTTCTTCTCCGGCTGGATTTTCACCACGGTGACGCTGCCATACTCAATATTGAAGTGGGCCATTTGCGCCAGTCGCATTTCCAGCAGCGCGGCCAGAATGACGCGGATGATGCCGCCATGGCACGCGATCGCGACGCTGCGGTGCGGGTTGTCGTGCAGAATTTGCCGCACGCAGGGCACCACGCGGGCGAGCAGGGCCCCGGCGCTTTCCCCTCCGATGATGCCCGGGCCTTCCAGCACCTCCAGCCAGTCGAAGGCACTGATGCCGAACTTCTCTAATACGCCGTCCCATTTCAGCCCAGTCCAGTCACCAAAGTCCACTTCGCGCAGATCCTCCATGACGATGGGCTGTAGTCCGCTGGCTGCCACCAGCGGGGCGATGGTCTGCTGTACACGTATCATGGGACTGGCGTAGATGGCGTCTAGTTTCGAATCCTTCATCCACTGAACAAGAGCGGCCGCCTGTTCATGGCCCAGCGGGGACAGCGACATGTCGATGCGGCAGCCGCCGAAAACTTTGTGATACCGGTGCTCCACCTCTCCGTGCCGGATAAGATAAAGCTGGGTGGGATGATTGGGAAGATGAGCCTTCATTCCCTGCCAGTCGAGCGCCAGCCGGGCCGATGCGCCAGAGGAAAGGCGGGTTGTGGCGGGATGGATTTTTGAAGAATAGCCGGGTTGGTGTGAGGCCCTTCCGTTTGGTATGAAAACTGCCTCAATTTGGGGTTGATTAGGCCCGCTTTTGACTGTCTAATATGTCTAATTTTATCTTTTCATGAAACTCGCCACTTATCTGACCCTCGCCGTTGTTTCTGTGGCTTCCAATTGCGGAGCAGCGCTGGTTTCCTACTGGAACTTCAACGGTCTAAGCATCGCCACAGCATCGGCTCCCGGTGTCGGCGGAGTCCCCGCCAGCATCGCGGCTGATCAGGGAGCCGGACTGCTGAGCTTGAGCGCGTGGGCTGGTACAGTGGATGACTTCTCCGGGTCTGCATCAAACGCGATCGCTCCGGATGTGGCGGAGGAATCACTCAGCCTCACTGCTGGCGGCACAGCCGCTCCTTTTCCCGGCAACGGCACTTACGTGGAGCTGGCGGTGAGTCTCACCGGGATGGTTGACCCGGTAATCACCTTCGCTACACGGGGAACAAGCACCGGATTCAACACTGGAACGTGGTCATGGAGCACGGATGGCCTAAGCTTTACCAGCGTTACCGGAAACACCGCCACTACTTCCACGACCTTTGCTCTCGCGACTCTCGACCTATCAGCGGTGGATGCGATCGACAACTCCCCGTCGGTGACGCTACGCTACACTCTTTCTGGAGCCAGCTCCTCCTCTGGGAATAACCGCATCGATAATCTCCAGATTAACGCCTCGGCGGTCCCGGAGCCTTCGGTTCCGGCCGCACTGGGACTTGGATACCTATTGCTGGCGCGCAGGCGGCGCTGACCGGACGGATCGCGTTCGCCGGTCGAACTAAGGCTGAGTGCAGCCCCCATCTTTCTATTGCATCGCGGGGGCCACGTCTAAGAGATGACCCTCATTTAATCCATCCGCCATGCTTTCCATCAAAGACGCCGCCTCCTGCCAATACGATGCCGTTTCCCTCGGGGAAATCATGCTCCGTCTCGACCCCGGAGAAGGCCGCGTCCGCTGTGCCCGCGAATTCAAAGTCTGGGAAGGCGGCGGTGAATACAACGTCGCCCGCGGCCTGCGGAAATGCTTCGGTCTCCGCGCCAGCGTCGTCACCGCCTTTGCCGACAACGACATCGGACACCTCGTGGAAGACTTCATCATGCAAGGCGGCGTGGACACTCGCCACATCAAGTGGGTGCCCTACGACGGTATCGGACGCACTGTCCGCGTCGGCCTCAACTTCACCGAACGCGGCTTTGGTATCCGCGGTGCCCTCGGCGTGCCCGACCGCGGCAACACCGCCGCCTCCCAACTCAAGCCAGGCGACATCGATTGGGAGGAAATCTTCGGCAAACAAGGCGTCCGCTGGTTCCACACCGGCGGCATCTTCGCCGGACTGAGCGACACCACGCCGGAAGTCGTCATCGAAGCCGTTCAGTGCGCCCACAAGCACGGCACCATCGTCAGCTACGACCTTAACTACCGCCCCAGCCTCTGGAAGACCATCGGCGGCAAAGCCCGTGCCCAGGAAGTGAACCGCCGCATCGCCCGGTATGTGGACGTCATGATCGGCAACGAGGAGGACTTCACCGCCAGCCTCGGCTTTGAAGTCGAAGGCGTGGACGAGCATATCAGCGCCATCGAGACTGCTAGCTTCCAGCGCATGATCGAACGCGCCGTGCAGGACTTCCCCAACTTCAAAGTCGCCGCCACCACCCTGCGCACCGTCAAGACCGCCACCAGCAACAACTGGGGCGCCATCCTCTGGCACGATGGAAAATTCCACGAAGCCACCCATCGCCCAAGCCTCGAAATTATGGACCGCGTCGGCGGCGGCGACAGCTTCGCCAGCGGCCTCATCTATGGCTTCCTCGCCCACAACGACGCCGCCAAAGCCGTCAACTACGGCGCCGCCCACGGCGCCCTCGCCATGACCACCCCCGGCGACACCTCCATGGCCAGCCTCGCCGAAGTGGAGAAGGAAATGAAAGGTGGCAGCAAGCGGGTGGAGCGGTAAGACTGTCTCGCAATCCAACCAGCCAATAGCGGAGCAGTTATGTCGATGGGAATCACATTGATAGAGCTGGATAATCAGGAAGAGATTCCTGATGAATACTCGTAGTCGAGATACTTCCAAAATCTCGGCTAAGAGGAAGCCAGGCCAGGGTTTCCGCTTACTCGTGTCCCGTGGAGCGGCGGCGGCGTCTCTGTCACTTGGCGGGCTCCAGCTCCTTTGCCAGTCGGTAAATAGTGGCGCGGTCCACGCTAAGAAGGGTGGCCAGTTCGGATTGCGGTTTCCCGGCCCGGAGTTGCTCAAGAGCGTGAGCACGCTGCTCAGCGGAGAGCTTAGGCTTACGCCCTGAAACGCGGCCCTTAGCGCGGGCGCGCTGCAGCCCCTCACCGGTGCGCTGGCGGATGAGACTGCGCTCAAATTCAGCGAAAGCCCCGATCATTTGCAGCATCAGCTTACCGGCTGGAGAAGCCGTCTCGATGCGGTCATCGATGCAGACAAATCCTACCCCGGCGGCGGCCTATTTTCATGGCGAAAATGCGTCTTCCCGCCGCAAGGAGTGCAATATAACGTGCACTTTGGCGGCAAAACCCTGCATTTGATTACACTACCGGCCCGCGGTCCGGAAAAAAGAAACCCCTGCAACTATGGGAGCTGCAGGGGTTTGAGATGGTTGCGGGAACTGGATTTGAACCAATGACCTTCAGGTTATGAGCCTGACGAGCTACCGGACTGCTCTATCCCGCGCTTCGTCAGTAGGGGTAATGAATTGAGGCCGCAACGGCTTTTTTGCCCTTCCCGTCATTCGTAGCACGTTTTACTGGGACGCTCGCTGTTTTTGCCCGGATGCCTTCCAAGCCTCATCACTCTCACCATAAACCGAAGCACCGGTGGAGTCTTCGTGCGAGCACGCACAAGGACCCGCGTCCTCCGGGGCTGGCCCCGGGGGCACTGGTATACGTGGGTGAGCGGCGCGTGCCAAAGGTGACGTTTCGCGTGATCGACTACACTGCGGAATCGGTGCGCGAACTGGAGTCGGAGAGCGCGGCTGACTGCGTGGCTTTTGAGGGCAGTGACAGCCCGGCGTGGATCATGGTTACCGGGCTGCATGATGTGGAGCGCATTGGCGAGTTGCTGCGGGCTTATGGCATTCATCCGCTGGTGCAGGACGATATTCTCAACACCAACCAGCCGCCGAAGGTGGAGGACTTCGGGGATTACCTCTTCATCACGGCCAAACAACTCACCGACACCACCGGGGACAATGGAGAGCTGTTTGATCTACAAAGTTTTTCCGCAATCCTCACCGGGCGGGTGCTCATTACGTTTCATGAGGCGCCCAGTCCGGTGTTTGCCCCGGTGCTGCAGCGGCTGCGCGAGGGCAGGGGACGGCTCCGCTCCATGGGGCCGGATTACCTTGTGTGGGCCCTCCTTGATGCGATCATGGACTTCTATCTCGCGGCTCTCTACCGGATGGAGGAGCGTGTCGTGGCCTTGGACGAACAGCTCATGCAGCCTGGAGGCAACAATCAACTGCTGGCGGAAATTCACTCACTGCGCACCGCGACCCATTTTCTCTACCGCACGGTGCGCCCCATGCGTGAAACGGTGGTGGCGCTGCAGCATTCAGAAAGTAATCTGCTCTCCCGCTCAATCTCACCGTTCCTGCGTGATCTCTACGATCACTCATGGCACGGAATCGAAACCGCAGACCATCTGCGCGAGGCCGTCACGGCCATACGGGAATACCACACCTCTGTGCTTTCCCAGCGGCTGAATGAAGTCATGAAAGTGCTCACTGCTCTCAGCACGGTCTTTCTACCGTTGACGTTTGTGGCCGGGGTCTATGGCATGAACTTCGAGAACATCCCGGAGTTCCACTGGAAGCACGGCTACCTTTTTGTCTGGGGCATCTTCCTGCTCATCACGGTGGCCATGGTGTGGTACTTCCGCCGGAAGAAGTGGCTCTAAGGTCTCTTGGCCGCGCCGCCGCCAGCGTTGCGGCGGTCTGGAGGGCTGCGCTGACCACTGAATCTGCGTCGTAGGGGAGATGGACGGTGGTGGCGCCGCTCTGGCCGCAAACGCCTTCACGGGGAAGGAAAACATGCGGCACTTTTTGGGATGCCAACGCAGAGGCTGCCCTGTTCATGGCACAAAAGAAGCGGCCACCTTACGGGAAGGTGGCCGCTATGGCAGAGGAGCCGGGAAACTTATTTAGCGCACGCTTTGGCGAGAGCCTTGGCGGCACGGGACTTGAGGCGACTGGCCTTGTTCTTGCTGATGACGCCGATTTTGGCGGCCTTATCGGCTGCGGAGGCGAGTTCGCTCACTTTAGCGGCGGCGGCCTTCTTATCGGGGCCTGCGACAGCTTCGATAGCAGCTTTGCGGGTGTTTTTCACGCGGGTCTTCGTCGCCTTATTGCGCAAGGTGCGGACAGTGTTTTGACGGGTGCGCTTTTCAGCGGACTTGGTATTGGCCATGGAATTGGATAAAGGTGGTGCTTAGTAGGAAAGGAGGGCGAGATTAAGGGCTTTTATCCGGCTGTCAAGCTGCCGGGCGCGCATCTTCAGACGACTTTTCATGGGAAACTGCTGTGCGTTGAGACGGGAACTTGCACATTTCGCGGGACTGCACATCATGGGCAGCGGCAATCCTTTTCCAATCACCGTCCACGCCCATGATCCCAACCGCCTCCGCCAGCCCCCACGGCCCTCCCGCCGTGCTGGCTTTTGCCTGCGGATCCTGCGGTAAGGAACTGGAGGTGCCGATCACCATGGCCGGTGTGACCGGCCCCTGTCCGCTTTGCGGAGCCCAAATTACCTCACCCTCATGGACGCCGGCCGCAATCGCACGGGTGGCGGAAAATCCGGCGGAACTGCTCGCCCGCCCGCCGAGGGTGCGCACTCTGCGGCCGCCGGAACCTCTCGTGGCCGCCGTGGTTCATCCGCTGCCGCTTTCTCCTCCTATGTCTGATCAGGCACAGGTGGAGACTGTGGCTCTTCTTCGCGCGGCAACTCCGCCTTTGCAGCAGAATACCATCGCTCCGCCAGCTGCGGGGGTGCCTGCGCCATCAGCAGTTCCGGAGGGACGGCGGCAGTCTTCGCGTAGGCCTGCAGCAAGACCGGTGCCTGTCAATGGGAAGGCCCTTCGCGGCTTGCTTGGCAAGAACGGAGCGCACCACGAAGACGCCAACGAAGTGGTGCACCGCAAGCCGGCGATCCCCACCCGCCGCAGTTTCATGCGCTGGGCGGATGTGGGCACTGTAGGCGTATTCATAGGTTTGAGTCTTGCCTGCCTCGCGGCGATCCGCTATACTATCCCTGCTAAGACCAGTGAGGATCTGCCCGGCCTTCCGCCGAATCTGAATGAGCTGGTGGAAAAGGAGGCGAAGGAACAGAGCCGTCTTAAACGCGAGGCTGAGATGTTGGCGAATAAAATTGCAGGCATTTTTCTGGGGGCCAATGACAAGGCTGCAGCCTCCTTTTTGCTGCCGCCGCCTGCAGGGCTGGAGATGCCTGCGCTGCCCGTCTTTGCCGGGATAAAGCCGGAATCGCTCTCTGTTGACAGCACCCGCGGTATTCCCGGCACCAATCGTTTCATCGTTACGGTCAAGCCTTCTGCTGCACCTGGTCCAGTATTTGTGCTGGAGCAAACCGACCGCGGCCCTTTGCTGCACTCCGGCGCCATTACGCAGCAGGCAGCAGGGCTCTACGAGAAGTTCATCAATGCGCCGGGCTCCGGCAGTGAAGTTACTCTTTATGCCGAGGTGAAGCCAGCGATACCTTCCACGGAGAGGGAATTCCATGCGCAAAATCCTAATCTGGCTGGCTACAAGCTCATCGAGATCCTCTCGCTTGGAAAAGAGGAGATCCGGCAAGTCTGGATGGCCATGGAAGGACCTGCGGCCCAAGTCTTTGCCCGCCGGTCCCACGACTCCGGGTGGCGCCGGTGCATCGCGCAACTCCGCTGGTCGAAGGACCCCGGTAGACAGGATTTCGTGGAAGTAATGCAATTCCTACCAGGGACATGGAGCGGAGACGCACAGAAGGAATCGTCAGCCCTCACTGCCGGCTTGCCCCGCTAATCGTAGCCTTTCATGGAAATCACCATCCGCCCTGCCGTCAAAAACGGCCCGCCCTTTGCCCTCATTGTGCCCTGCGTGGACAAAGTCATGGCGGAACAGCGTGCCGCTAGTTTCACTAAGCGCAGCATCAAAAACGAAGCCAAACTCAGCGGCCTCAAGCTCGCCGTGAGTATGATGGACCTCACGACCCTAGAGGGTGCGGACACGCCGGGGAAACTGCGCCACCTATGCGCCAAAGCCCTCCAGCCTATGGACGGACGCTATGAGTGCCCCCGAGTGGCTGCGGTCTGTGTTTACCCAAACCTCGTGAAAACGGCACGCACTCTGCTCGATGGCACGGGTGTCCACATCGCCAGCGTGGCGACTGCCTTCCCCAGCGGCCAAGCGCCTCTCAAGACGAAACTCGAGGAAGTGCGCATGGCCATGAAGGACGGCGCGGATGAGATCGACATGGTCATTGACCGCGGCGCATTTCTCAGCGGCGACTTTGGCAAAGTATACGATGAAATCGCCGCCGTGCGCGAAGCCTGCGGGGAGGCCCATCTCAAGGTCATCCTCGAAACCGGCGAACTGAAAACTTACGATAACGTGCGCCTCGCCAGCGCCATCGCCATCAAGGCCGGTGGGCATTTCATCAAGACAAGCACCGGTAAAATTAGCCCCGCCGCCACCCTGCCCGTCACGCTCGTCATGCTGGAGGCCATTCGCGACCACTACTTCGCCACGGGCGAAATGATTGGCATGAAACCAGCCGGCGGTATTCGCACGGCGAAAGAGGCGCTACAGTATCTCGTGATGGTGAAGGAGACGCTGGGTGCGGCATGGCTGACGCCAGAGTGGTTTCGCTTCGGAGCCAGCGGTCTGCTCACGGATGTGAACATGCAGATAGCCAAAATGCGGGACGGTACCTACCAGCGGGCCGCGGATTTCGCCCTCCCATGATGCCGCGTGTAAATGCCGGCCACTTCAGCCGCCTTCGACTGAACATCCTTTCCGTGACGTTTGCCCTAGCATGAACCGCCTGACCCGAATTTTCCCGCGCGCCGCTCTTCTCGGGTTGGCTTTTGCCGTATTGGCCGCCCCGGACTCCCTCAAGGTCACCGTGCCACTGCTGCCTGATACGGGCAGCGGTCCGGTTATCGCCAACATCGAAGCCGATGGCAAAGAACTCTGGAAATCTCCCGTGCTCAAAACTGGTGTGCAGGCGGCTTTTAATGTATCGGTGAAGGATGAAAAATTTCTCGTCCTCCGTATGCATGCCGTGAAAGGTATCGACAGCGCTCACCGCGCATGGTTTGAACCTCTACTGGAGCGCTAAACGAACCAGTCACTCCGCCTCAACACCGTGCCCTCCGTTCTCGAATCTTTGCGAATTCTTAGCGAGCCCACCCGGCTGCGCCTCCTGCTGCTCCTCGACCGGGCGGAACTCTCGGTAGCGGAATTGCAGGAAATTTTGAGCATGAAGCAGAGCCGCATCTCCACGCAGCTGGGGCTGATGAAATCGGCGGGCCTCGTCCAGTTGCGGCGCAGCGGCAAGAACAGCCTCTACTCATTCGATCCGCGGGCCTCCGGCCTGCGGGACCTGCTGCGTGCCTCTGCGGATGAACTGTCCGAAGGAAGGCAGGACCGGCAGGCGTTGGATCTGGCGCTGCGAAAACGATCGGACCTCGCCCGCGCCTACTTTGATCAGCTCGCCGGAAAATTCGGGCGCAGCTACTGTCCCGGCCGTTCATGGAAGGGCTTGGCGGAAGCGCTCCTGCTTCTCATGCCGCGGCAGGTCATTGCCGATCTCGGGGCAGGAGAGGGCACATTTTCCCAGCTCCTTGCGCGGCGGGCTGGGAGGGTCATCGCCGTAGACAGTTCGCCGGAAATGATCGCCTTCGCCGCCCGCGCGGCGAAAGAGAGCGGATTCACGAACATGGATTTCCTGCTCGGCGACATCGAATCGCCACCACTGCCGGACGCGTCCGTGGATCTGGCGTTCTTCAGCCAGTCCCTGCACCACGCCCAGCAGCCCGCCCGGGCGGTCAAGGAAGCGTGGCGCATCACCCGGCCCGGCGGCCGAATTGTCGTGCTCGACCTACTCCGTCACGACTTCGAGCAGGCCCGCGAACTGTATGCTGATGTCTGGCTTGGTTTTGGAGAGGCGGAACTTTACGGGTTTCTCGACGATGCGGGTTTTGGCGACATCCACATCCACACCGTGGACCGCGAGTCCGAGCCCCCGCACTTTCAAACCCTGATGGCGGTTGCGGAAAAGAGCCAGACCTGATCAAAAGGGCAGCGGCATTCATGCGATACCGGCAAAAAAAGAACGGGCGGCCTGCACTCACAGACCACCCGCTCAAGTCACTCCAAACCAATGAAGAGAAATTTTATTAAATCACCTTAGGCGGTGAGAACCTCGTCCACGTTTACGCGACGGCCCTCACGATCGAAGCGGACCTTGCCATCGATAACCGCAAAAATGGTATAATCTTTACCAAGACCGACGCCAGCTCCGGGAACCCATTTGGTGCCGCGCTGACGGATGATGATGTTGCCGGCGATGACTTGCTGGCCGCCGAATTTCTTGACGCCGAGACGCTTACTGTTGCTGTCGCGACCGTTCTTGACGGAACCTTGACCTTTCTTGTGAGCCATGACGTGGGTGGGGTGAGTGGTGAAAAATTAGACTTTTATTGACTCGATTTCGAGTCTGGTGAGGTGGCGGCGGTGGCCCTTAGTCTTGTGAAAGCCCTTCCGGCGCTTGTATTTAAAATTGATAACTTTGTCCGCGCGGTGCTGGAAGAGCACTTTGGCGCTGACGCTGGCACCCTCGACCTTCGGGTCGCCGATACGCAGGTCGCTGCCGTCCCCGTAGAAGAGCACATTGTCGAGGCTCACGGTGGAGCCTTCGGCGACGTCGAGTTTTTCAACGTCGATTTTGTCGCCTTTGGAGACGCGGTATTGTTTCCCGCCGGTTTTGATGATTGCGAAAGCCATAAGCCTGATTCTGAAAATAAAAGTTCCCGCCGCTGGCCTGAAATTCTGACCGGGTGGGCGGGAAAGGGCGTTTTCTCTGCCACACCACTTTTCAGGCCGCAAGTGGTTTTTAGTTATTCTTCCTCTCCAGTGAGGGGCTCACAGGGCAAGGTGGCCGAGGCAGAGCAGCCCGTAGTAGGTGTATTCAACGTCAAGGGCGTCGTCGGTCCAGTTGCCGTGAAAGCCGCCCTCTGCGCTCCAGAGGGTGTCCACAAAGTCCAATAGGCTCTCTTTATATGAGGAAAAGTCGACCTGCATGCCATCCAGCGCATGCAGGGCCACCGCAGTGGAAAGTAGGTCCGGGATGGGGGCGGCGGGGGCAGCGAGGAAGCCGCCGCCCGGGTGCTGCTGCCGGAGGAGCCACTGTCCGGTGGCGGCGGGTGGGGTGCGGCGCAGGTGACGGTGCAGGGCTACCGCGGCGGCTGTGGCCGGGACAGTGCCGGCGGGCAGCCCGGGCTCATTGGCGTAGCCTCCTCCGGGCACCTCGAGGGCTGCGAGGCACCCGGTAAGGGTTTCTTCCTCCGGAAGCGGGGATCGCAGGTCATAGTGGGCCGCCCAACCCAGCAGGGTGCCGTAGGCAGAACTTTGCGCCGCCCCGGCCCGCTGGTGATAACCTCCACCCGGTGCCCGCCATGCATGTATTCGATCGAGCAACGCCGTGCGGTTCTCTTCGCTCAGGCTGCCAGCGCTTTCCGGGACTGCCGACCAGCAGCGTGCCAGACAGCACAGGTGAACAAAATCCAGATTGGCTCCACTGCCATGAGTCCGCAGCCATGAAGCCAGTCGTTCCCAGTCCGGTTCCTGCCGTAGGGCCAGCAGCGCCTCCACTCCGAAGACCGTATAATATAAGTCGGCCCGGCTGGCCCGGTCCGCCCACGCTCCGCAGTCGAGGCGATGAGCCGTAATAAAGCCGTGTACTAAACCCGCCGCCTCGCCCAGCACCAGAGGGGCGAGCCGTGCCACCTGCAGCATTTCCAGTCGAAAACTCATTGGCCGCGCAGACTCACGACCCAGTTGCTCACCGCATGCCACATTCGGGACCACTCCTGCTTTGCCCCGGCCTGGAAGCTGGCCTGTTTGTGACCGTATTCAAAATAGACGATCCACGCGAACGTCGCGGTAGCGTAGAGCAACAGCCAGATGAGCCAGCGGGGAATGTGCATGTAGAATTGGGCGAGGAAGACACCATGAACGCCTACCGGACACAGATGGCAACGGGCAATCGTAAGGCACTTCACGGCACCGGGACCGCGGAACCGGGGGTTGAAGGCTGATAAAAAACAAGGATGGACAAGTGGGGCGGATTTCGTATCCTGTAAAACGTGCAGGGGGCCGTACACTTCGACCGCCGGCGCATTTACGAACATTCGAACAACCAAATCAGGGAAAGAAAGAGTAGAAAAATCATGGACTATTATCAGGACTCATACCAAGGCGGCGACCAGTATTCCGGCGCCGACAGCGGAGGTTATCAGGGTGGTGGCGGTGGCGGTGGCGGTGGCGGTGGCTACCAAGGTGGCGGCGGAGGCTATCGCGACCGGGGCCCCCAGGGCGGCGGTGACGGTTACCAGCGCCAGAGCACGCCCCCTCTGATGACGGAGAAAATCCTTGCTGACCGTAAGCAGTTCTTCCTCGACCTCAAGGAAAATGCCCGCGGTCGGGTGCTCAAGATCACCGAGGATGTCCGCGGACGTCGCGACACCATCATGGTTCCGCTGGAAGTGCTGCAGGAGTTTCATGACGCGATTGGCCGTATTCTCGACTACGAGCGCGGTCTGTAATCCGGCGGTGCAAATCTTCAGTTTCAGCCCGGCGGGATTCTTTCCGCCGGGCTGATATTCATTATTTGCCAAATTCTACTAACAAGTTACTCTATTCTATCGCTCGGAAAGAAACCTCCGGGCTTTTTTGACCCGTCATGACTGCAGTATCCGGTATTTTTACAGGCCGACAAACCGGCCATACTTGGCTGCGCGTGGATGGGCGGGGCAGTCACCAAAATACCTGTGAGCTGAAATCCTTCGTCCTGCAGCAAATAGAATCCCATGGAGGTCAGCGCGTTATCGTTGACCTTTCTTTTTGTACCGGGATGGACAGCACCTTCATGGGCATGCTCCGCTGCCTAAGCTCTCGCCTTGAGACCGCTGGCGGTAAACTCCATGTCATTCGCGCAGGCAGCCGGAATCTAGAGCTTTTGCACGGCCTCGGACTGGATCATCTGTTCACAGTGGATGAGCATGAGGAACATCTTCCCACCGGCACCACCGATCCGGAAATGCTGCCGCTGAAAAAAGTAGACTTCTGCAAGCAAGATAAGACCAGTGTTTGCCTTGAGGCGCATGAAGCCCTTGTCGCCGCAGACGAGCGCAATGCGCCGAGATTCCGCGATGTAATCGAACTCATTCGCAGCAGCGAGGTCGAGCCCGCTGGAGTTCACGAGAGCAGTTCCAAGAGTTCTGCTGGATGGTGAATGACGCGCTCCGCGCCGGAATCCATAAGTTCCTCCACCGACCGGAAACCCCATGACACGCCGATGGCGCGCATCCCCGCCCCCAAGGCAGTGAGCATGTCCGTCCGGGTGTCTCCAATGAAGAGGCACTGCTCCGGCGGAGTTTGAAACGCCTCTGCGATTTCAAGGGCGCCGGTGGGATCCGGCTTCCGCGGGACATTGTCGCGCTGGCCATAGACGAGCTGGAAGGGATTCTCCGGTAGCAGGTGCTCGATGCATAGCTCGGTGAATTTTTGCGGCTTATTGCTCAGGACGGCGAGCATCACTGGGTGAGAAGATATCTCATGCAGCATCTCCGGGATGCCGGCGTAAGGGCGGGATTTGCTGTTCCATCGCCGCCCGTAGGCTGCCCGGTAAAGCTCCAGCACATGGGCTACGGTCTCATCGTTATTCCTTTCCTCCGGCAGGATTCGCTGGATGAGCACATTCATGCCGTCCCCTACGAAGGTGCGGTAGGCATCCACCGGATGCACCGGCAGACCGGCAGCCGCGAGGGCTTCATTCGCAGAATCGGCGAGGTCATGGAGCGTGTCGAGGAGGGTTCCATCGAGGTCGAAAATGGCGGCGCGCGGCTGGGTCATGCCATCCCCCTGCGCGCGGGTTCACTTCGCACAAGTGCCGACTGGGACTTGCGCCCGGCAATCCTGCGCACATAATTGGACCACTTATGGTTCGCGAAATCGTTCTTTACGGTGACCCGGTATTGCGTGAAAAATGCAAGCCAGTGGCCCAAATCACACCCGAACTGGAGGCTCTGGCCGCCGACATGATCGAGACCATGCACGCCGCCGACGGCGTGGGTCTCGCTGCGCCGCAGATTGGCATCGAAATTCAGTTCGCCGTCGTGGATGTCAGCGAAGCCGAACAGCCCATGACATTCCTTAAAGTGGACGGCGAAGACGCCAAACTGGAGGACTGGATGCCGCTGCAATTCATGAATCCCGAACTGTCCTTCCCCAAAAAGGACAAGGGAGTGATGAACGAAGGCTGTCTCAGCTTCCCGGAAGTGCGTGCGGAAGTTCGCCGGCCCGACGTGGTCCGCGCCAAGCTCCGCCTGCTTGACGGTCGCGATGTGGAAATCGAAACTGACGGTCTGCTCTCCCGTGCGATCCAGCATGAGACCGATCACCTCTTTGGGATCCTCTTCATCGACCGGACCAGCCCTGCAGTGAAGCTCTCGCTAAAGAAGAAGATTCAGAAGATGTGGGACAAATACGCAGGCTGACGGACAGCGTGGTGCGCCATCCGCAGATCGGGCTTCCACCCCGAAAGTGTGCCTGCTCCAATCATGGCGCGGCTGAGTCGTCGCAGTCTCACTTGTTCATACGCACACAAAAAAGGACCGGTCTGGGGAAGACCGGTCCTCTGATTGAGTTCCCGCTGGCTTGAGGTGCCGGCGGAGGTTGCGGGAAGCTATTCTTTCAGCCCAGCACCGAGCTGCTGAAGAACCAGACGGCCGTGATGAGGCAACTGATGGCGGCGGCGAAGGTGAGGACTTCGAAGCTCGTGGTGTTGGCGGTGCTGGAGGTTGGCGGGCTGAGGTTAAGAGGTGGGGCGGCTCAGGAGAGCATGTTGGTCAGGAAGAAGTAGCCGGCGGAGAGCACGCAGCTGACGACGGCGATGAGGCTGAGGCCTTGGAGATCGTGGTTGGTTTCGGCGGTGCTGGTGTTCATGGCGGTGAGTGTTTGGTGTTTCGTTTGTGAGTCAAGATTACGACAGTTATGGTTATTTGTAATTCTTTTTTGCGATAATTCGCAAAAGTTATCGATTTTATGAAAAAATGATCTGCCCTGCGTGGCGAAATCGTGCATGCATGCGATGTTTTTGCATATCTGAGACTCAAAAGCCCTCTAAATTGGGGTGACTAGGATCAGATGCATGGAAAATTGGCCGGTCTGCCGCATTTACGTACTCAGTCCGGGTTGGCGCGAGGGGGATCCCTGCGAAAAATAGTTTTTGAAAGAATTGCCTGGCAGCGAATGCTTGCAGTCCCCGAAAGCCACGACCTTCCACCATGCCTGCTTAATCGCTCCCGGTTTCTCTGAAGTCCCGCAATGAGTTCCTCGTCGCCGCATTTAATTAAATTGCCGAGAGCCGATGAGCGCGATTTATAAGTTAGTTCTGTTTCTCTCCGCGACCGCCGCGCTCGCTGCGGGGGAGGCGGAGTTTTTCCGTGCGATGAACCTCGGTGGGCCGACGCTGCGCATTGATGGCCAGTCGTGGGAGGCCGGAGCCTATGCGCCGGACTTCAAGGCATCGGGCAAGGCTTTTGAGAATCAGAAGGTGCCCTTGCTGCCGCCCACAGACAATGCTCGCAGCCGCATGATCCGCAGCAGTGTTTTTGGAGGCAGAGTGCAGTTGGAATTCGCAAAGGTGCCCCCGGGCCCGCTCCAGGTGGTGCTGTATGTTTGGGAGGATAATAATGGCGAGCAATTCGATGTGCTGGTGAATGACCGCGTGGTCCTCGCGAAGTTTCAGAGCGGGAAGGCTGGCCAGTGGAAGAAACTGGGGCCATGGCCTCCTGAGGCGAAGGACGGCCGGCTGACCATTGCCGCAGGCGGGCCGGATAACGGCGCTGCGAATTTCTCCGGTGTAGAAATCTGGACAGGGGTCGGTCCGCTGCCGGTAGTGCAAACGGCGACTTTTGCGGCGAATCCCACGCCGGACTAGCTCGCGTTTTTTGAAAGCCGGGTCCGCCCGCTGCTGGCGGAGCATTGTTATGAATGCCACAGCGGGAAGGCCAAAAACCTCAAAGCGAATCTCCTCCTTGATTCCCGTGCCGGTGTGCAAAAAGGAGGCGACACCGGCCCGGTGGTGACGCTAGGAGACCCGGCGGCCAGTCTGCTCATCGATGCGCTGAAGCACGGGAATCCTGACCTGAAAATGCCGCCGGATGGAAAATTGAAGGCGGAGGAAATCGCCTTGCTGGAGGAATGGATCCGCATGGGGGCTCCGGATCCGCGCACAGAGGATACCGTGGCCATAGTTCAGGCCCGCAGTGCTATCGACTGGGCCAAGGCCCGCGAGTGGTGGGCTTTCCGGCCGCTGACGCTCCCCGATCCGCCCGCCGTGAAGGACACGGCATGGCCCGTGAACGATCTCGACCGCTTCACACTCGCGAAAATGGAAGCCGTGGGATTGAGCCCTGCGGGCGATGCAGACAGACTCACCCTGCTGCGCCGCGTCACGTATGACCTCACCGGTCTGCCGCCCACTCCCGCCGAAGCCGATGCCTTCCTCGCCGATACGGCGCCCGGCGCCTTCAAGCGAGTGGTGGACCGCCTGCTGGCTTCCCCTCGCTATGGCGAGCGCTGGGGCCGGCACTGGCTGGACGTGGTGCGTTATGCAGACACGGCGGGAGACAATTCGGACTTCCCCATTCCTCAAATACGCCGCTACCGCGACTGGGTCATTGATGCCTTCGATCGCGACCTGCCCTACGATCAGTTCGTGCGCGAGCAGCTCGCCGGAGATCTTTTGGCCAGCGCCACAGAGGAGGAACGGCAGGCGCGCCACATCGCCACGGGCTACATCGCCAATGCCCGGCGGTTTGGCTCCCGGGTGAGTGACTATCCGCAGCATCTCACCATTGAAGACACGCTGGACAATCTGGGCCGCACCTTCCTTGGGCTGACCGTCAGTTGTGCCCGCTGTCACGATCACAAGTTCGATCCCATCCCCGCCGCAGACTACTATGGGCTCTACGGCATCTTAAGCAGCACGCGCTATCCATGGCCGGGCATTGAACTGGATCAGAAACAGCGCGACTTCGTGCCACTACTTCCGGCTGGAGAAATTCAGTCGGTGCAGAAGCGCGCGCAGGAGATAGAGAAGGAGCGGGCGCGCTTCGGAAAGGATCTGAGGCAGTTGAAGGATGATCTAAGGAAGACGCCGGAGCCGAAGAAGCCGGAGGTGGAGGCAAAGATCAAAGCCGCGGAGCAGGCGCTCGCCGAATTCCTGAAAAAGAACCCGCCCATGGAGATGGCCTACGCCGTGGCAGATGCGGCCGGACCCGGCGATGCCGCCATCCAGTTGAAGGGCGAACCGGCACGCCCCGGTGCGACCCTGCGGCGGCGCTTCCTCACCGTGCTTGGTCGCATGGAACTCCCGCCGGACACACCCGGCAGCGGCAGAGCCCAGCTCGCGGACTGGATTCTCAGCAAAGAAAATCCGCTGCCCGCCCGCGTCATGGCCAACCGCATCTGGCTGCATCACTTTGGCCGCGGATTGGTGCCCACGCCTAACGATTTCGGGAAACAGGGCAAGCCCGCGACCCATCCGGAACTGCTCGACTGGCTGGCGTGGAAGTTCCGCGATGGCGGCTGGTCGGTGAAATCCATGCACCGGCTCATCCTGCTTTCCCGCACATGGCAGCTATCCACGCTGCGCAGTGAGGCTTCCCAGCAGCGCGATCCCGCCAATGAACTGCTCACCGGTTTTCCGCGCCGCCGACTCGATGCCGAAGCCATCCGCGACACGCTACTCGTGCTCGGCGGCAATCTTGATTTGTCGCCGGCCGGAGAGCATCCTTTCCCCCCGCAGAAGGACTGGAAGTTTACTCAACACAACCCGTTCAAGGCCGTCTATGAAACTAGCCGCCGCAGCGTCTATCTCATGACCCAGCGCATCCAGCGGCATCCCTACCTTGCCATTTTTGACGGAGCCGATCCCTCCACCAGTTCACCTGTGCGCCCCGCGAGTACCACGCCTCTGCAGTCGCTCTATCTGCTCAATGATCCATTCGTTCACGGGCAGTCGAAACGCCTCGCGGACCGCAGCCTGAGTGAATTCAGCAGCGAGTCTGACCGCTTCTGCCAACTCTACCGGCTCACGCTTTGCCGTCCGCCTGACATGGAAGAGCAGACTGAGGGACAGGAGTTTCTGGCGAAAGCCCGGGCGAAGCTTACCTCCGGCGGCATGTCGCCCGAACAGAGCGAGGCCGAAGCATGGCACGCTTACGTCCGCGTGCTCTTCCGGCTCAATGAATTCGTTTACCCTGACTAACTTTGACGCGCCGCATGATGAAACCAGCCTCCACACCGCGCCGTGAATTCCTGCGCTCGCTCGTGGGCGGCTCGCTGCTGATGCCGGGCATTCTCTCGAACCTGCTCGCCGCATCGGACCCGCTCGCGCCGCGCTCTTCACATTTCACCGGCAAAGCGAAACGCGTCATCTTCATTTTCTCCAATGGCGGCGTCTCGCAGATGGACACCTTCGATCCCAAGCCCGCACTCTTCGCGGCGGACGGCAAGAAGACGGGCATCGGCGGCGGACTGTCCAACCAGCAGCGCGTCCTGTTGAAGCCCGGCTGGCAATTCAAGCCCGGCGGCAAGTGTGGGGCCATGGTGAGCGACCTCTTCCCGCACATCCGCGAATGCATGGACGACATCTGCCTCATCCGTTCCATGCAGGGCGTGGACAATGAGCACTACAACGCCACGCTGGGCATGCATACCGGCTCGTTCTTCTTCTCGCGGCCCAGCATTGGATCGTGGGTCAGTTATGGACTGGGCACGCTGAACAGCAGTCTGCCCTCCTTCGTAGCGCTCGCTCCCCAGATGCCCTACGCCGGCATGCAGATCTTCAACAACGACTTCCTCCCGGCCTATCATCAGGGCGTGCGCGTCATCGGCGGAAAAGAGCCGATCGCCAATCTTGACCGCCGCTCGCGGGAGCCCGGGCTGCAGGAACTGGAGCTGGACCTTGCCGACGTTCTCAACAACCGGCACCTCAGCACGCGCACCGGCGACACGGATCTCGCCGCACGCATCCGCAGCTTCGAGACCGCATTCCACATGCAGACCGAGGCGCAGGATGTCTTCGATCTCAATCAGGAGGACGAGGCCACGCTGGCGCTTTACGGAATGAAGCGGGGCCAGAGCGAGGGTTTCGGCTGGCAGTGTCTGGTAGCGCGCCGGCTGGCCGAGCGCGGCGTGCGCTTCATCGAACTCGTAGACGGCAGCAGCAGTCACAACTGGGACCAGCACGGCGAAATGGCGGAGCATGCCATCCATGCCAAAAACATCGACCAGCCCGTCGCCGGATTGCTCAAGGACCTCAAACGTCGCGGCATGCTGGAAGAAACGCTCGTCGTGTGGACCACGGAATTCGGCCGCACCCCCGGCGTCGATGGCAACAAAGGCCGCGGCCATCACAGCGCGTGCTTTTGCTCATGGCTTGCCGGCGGGGGCGTCAAAGGCGGTATGACATGGGGCGCTACGGATGAAATCGCATCCACCGTGGCCGCCAATAAAGTTCACGTCCACGACTTCCACGCCACCATTCTCCATCTCATGGGCATGAATCACGAAAAGCTGACCTATCACCACGGCGGGCGGGACTACCGTCTGACCGACGTCGCAGGGAATGTAGTGCGCGAACTCATCGCCTGACTGGCTGCCGCCAGTTATCATGGATTCGTTATCTGGCCGTAACGGTGAAGGGTGCGCGTCACACTTTGCTCCCGTAGCCAGTGCCGCAATTCCACGCGGCCGCACGCGGTGAGGGGAGTAGCGATGACGTTAAGTCCGGCATCATGGGCCGCGCGGAGCACGGTCTCAGAACATGTGCCAGTGATGCGCAGGAATTCAGAACTTTCGGCCATCTTGCTCAGCCGTGTCGCGAACACTTCGTCGTTCTCTTCAGCGACATGGCTGATAGTCAGCGACGTGCCGGTGATTGCGGAGGCCAGTTTCGCTCGGCGGACGGTTTCGGCGTCTTCCGTTTCCAGCCGCAGGACCACGCCGCGTGCGGGGCGGTAGCGAAACGTGTTGCTCTCGCAGCGCAGCGCTGACGGGTCGTGCTCCACGCTGAAGTGATTGCGCCATGCCTCAAGGTAGCTGGCTTCGGCATCCGCCGGCAAAGCGTCCGTGAAGTTGAGGAAGCTCCAGACGTAGTTCGGTCCGCCGGCTTTGGCGCCAGGGCCGATGCACGAGCGCTTCCAGCCGCCAAATGGCTGGCGCTGCACGACGGCGCCGGTGATGAGGCGGTTGACGTAAAGGTTGCCGGCTTCGACGCGGTCTCGCCACGTGCTGATCTCTCGGCTATCCAGCGAGTGCAGGCCCGCGGTGAGCCCAAAACGCGTCGCATTCTGCCATGCAATGGCCTGCTCCAGAGATTCCGCGCGCATCAGCCCTAACACGGGGCCGAAACACTCCGTCTGGTGGAACCACGACCCCGGCCTCACCCCCATGCGAATACCTGGCGACCAGAGACACGGATCGTCCGGCGAATCCCTAGGTTCCAGCAGCCACTCTTCGCCTGGCTCCAGAGTCGTCAGGGCGCGGCGGAGATTTTCGTGTGGCTCGCGAATGAGCGGTGTCACCACGCTGCACGGATCGCCCGCCGGCCCCACTGGCATGCTGGAAGCGGCTTCCCGAAGCTGGCGGCGGAAGGCCGGATCATCGTATACTTCCGCTTCAATGATTGCGAGGCTCGCGGCGCTGCACTTTTGCCCGCTGTGGCCGAAAGCCGAGCGCACGAGGTCTTTGATCGCCAGCTCCCGGTCAGCCTGCGCGGTGATAATTAGCGCGTTCTTACCGCTGGTCTCTGCGAGCAGCCGCAGAGAAGGCCGCCAGCTCTGGAAAAGGCGCGCGGTTTCCCATGCTCCCGTTAATACTACGCAGGCGACATCGGGATGGTACATCAGGGCGCGGCCGGTTTCCCCATCGGTGCAGGGATAACACTGGAGCACGTCCCGCGGTATGCCGGCCTGCCAAAGCTGTTGTGCGAGGAGCAATGCGCACTGCTGGACTTCCGGTGCAGGCTTGAGGATCACGGCATTGCCCGCCATGAGTGCCGCGAGGACGCCTCCGCAGGGAATGGCGTAAGGAAAGTTCCACGGCGGCGCGATAACGGTAATGCCTGCAGGCGTTGCTTTGACTTCTGCCGGCACGGCCGCGGGTATCGCATAGTAGCGGGCGAAGTCGATGGCTTCGGAGACTTCGGCATCGCCGTCAGTCACCGCTTTTTTTCCTTCCGAACGCAACATCGCGAGAGTGGTGAATCGTTGCGCAGCCATCACTTCAGCCGCGGTATTCAGAATGGCAGCGCGGTATTCAATGCCGGTAGCGCCCCACATCGCGTGGCCGTTCCTCGCGGTTTCCGTTAGCAAATCAAGAGATGGCAAGGACGGCAGGGGGCTGCACTGATGTGTGGCGATGGCAAAGCTGAGGGCCTCGCGGCTCTTTGCCTGGGTCCAGTCGGAGTCCGGTTCATTGTGAAATCCGTCGCCTTTCTCTAGCGGCTGGGCGCGGCGTGAGTTGGTGCTCACAAGCTGGCGGCGCTGCCACCCGGCAACGAAGGCGCTGCGCTGCGCTTCCCATTCTGTTGAGCCGGGTTGCATGGAAAACATATCGCGCAGGAAATTACCCGCTGCGGTATTTTCATCCAAGCGGCGTACGAGGTAGGCCATTGCGCTGAGAAAATCGTGGCGCTGCACAGCAGGCGCATAGAGCAGCAAACCGCCAGCTGCCGAGCGCACCGCGCGAGCCTGATGATTTGCCATGCCTTCCAGCATCTCGATCTCCACTTGTGCCGTGGTGCCGTATTCCTCGCGCAGTGTGAGCGCGAGGGCCACATCGAACAGATTATGGCTCGCGACGCCGAGTTTTACCGCCGTTGCATTTTTGGTAAGGCACCCGTATTCCAGCATGCGGCGGAAGTTTGCATCGGTATCCGGCTTCGTTACGTACGGCGCGCTGTTCCATCCGTGCAATTCCGCCTCTACGGCCTCCATCGCAAGGTTGGCGCCCTTCACCAACCGGATTTTGACCGGTGCACCACCGCGCTCTACACGGCGCCTTGCCCAGTCTGTCAGCGTTTGCTGCGCGGGCCATGAGTCAGGCAGATAGGCTTGGAGCACGATACCAGCGGAGAGCGCTTTGAATTCCTGCTCATCCAGCACTTCGCGAAACGCCGAGATCGTCAGGGCGAGGTCGCGGTATTCCTCCATGTCGAGATTCACAAACTTCCCACCCGCCGCTGCGGCGCGGTAGAGGCGGCGCAGGCGTGTTTTGATTTCTGTCAGCGTTTCCTGCCATGCCGTGAGATTAATCTGACTGAACATAGCGGAGATCTTCACCGAAATGTAGTTCACCGCGGGATCGGCAAGATGTTCGAGCACTGCTTTCATGCGGCGTTCGGCTTCGGCTTCGCTCATCACAGCCTCGCCGAGATGGTTCAAATTGATGCGGAAACCCGCCTCCTGTCGCTGGTGGAGGTAACGGTGCAGTGCGCCCGACTCCCCTGGCAAAATGACCCGTGCGCAATCTTTCCTCATGCGCTGCTCCACGCCCTTCATCACCACGCCCGGCAGCACGCGGCTGGCCACCGCGCCGGCTCTCATTAACAGGCGGTCGAACGCCGGCAGATATTGCGGCACGCCATACTCCCCCAGAAGAGTGCGCAGCCGATTTGCCCGCACAGTGCTTCGTCCGCTACGGAAGGTCTGGTCCACCATCGCAAAGGTAAAGGCCTTACCCGGCGCGTCGTGCATGAGCCGCGTCATCTGCGCGGCCTCGCGGCGTTCGGCTGTGGATTGTTGCGCGCGGGCGCTGGTTAGCAGGCGATTCGCGAGGTCTGTGGCGCGCGATTCCACAGCAATTGCGGCCGGGACATAGTCAGGTGTATTCACAAATGTTATTGGCCGCATATGCTACCGCTTGTCGTGGTGATATCCCCACTGCAGAATGCTGAAAAAATACAAATTACATCCGGATTTTAAAGTGCTACACTAGACTACACATGCCTTCAAATGCTGCTGCCCACATTCGCCGCCTGCGCCTTTCGGTGCTGGAGGAGGCTCCCGGCCTAGAGGCCGCGGAGGCGCTTTTTGACAGCGTGACGGATGTGATTTTTTGCGTTAAAGACCGCCATCGCCGCTATGTGGCTGCGAACGATGCCTTCATTCGCAGCGCCGGCCTCACGAATCGCGCCGACCTGCTAGGCCACACAGCCCGGGAAGTGTTTCCCGTGATCCTCGCGGCCGGCTACGAGCAGCAGGACGATGAGGTGTTCTCCCGCGGAGTCAGTGTGCGCGACCGGCTGGAAATGGTGACGCGCCCGCACGGAGGTATCGGATGGTTTGTTTCTCAAAAAGTGCCGGTGAAAAATGCGCGAGGGAAAATTATCGCCCTTGCTGGCATTTCCCGGGACCTCAGCATTCCGGCTGGGGCTGGCCGTGAACTTGGGGCTCTGGGAAGCGCGCTGGACACTCTACACCGTGATTTCGCCAAGCCCCTGAGAATTGAGTCCCTAGCGCGAGCAACAGGCCTGTCCGCAGGGCAATTCCAGCGCCGCGTCAGCGCGCTCACCGGACTCACCCCGAGGCAGTTGCTTACCAAAGCCCGTGTGGAAGCCGCGGCGGTCGCATTGCGGGACACGCAGGAACCGCTGGGCAGTATCGCACTCGACTGCGGATTCTATGATCAGGCCGCATTCTGCCGCCAGTTCCGCGCCGCCACCGGCTTAGCCCCGGGGGAATACCGGCGGGCCTTTCAGGGGCTACTTTGAGCAGCGGGGAGTCTTTTCCCGGCAGGCGGTTCCTCCCGGCAGACTGCAAATGCTGTTGGGATTACCCGTTAAGCGAGGTGGAGGGAGAGTCAGTATGTGCGTGCCATCCGCTCTTCACTGCTCACTTAACATCCGCCCCGTCTCACCATGGAAGCCCACGAAATGCTACGCGCTGTTTACGTTGACGCTAGCCCCAAGTAGGTGGCGCAGAGGATGGGCATTTCATTTTAGTCTGGCCTACAAGTGGGCCGAGCCTCCGGAACCCGGCCTCGGCAGCATAAATCCCCTTGGGCGCATGTCTGTAATCATTGCCGCAGCGAAGGAAGACCGCCCGGTCAAATGGCTCTGCCGGAAGGCGGGAGGATTCTTTGTGAAAAATCCGGCGGCTTAGCGTGAGGATTACGCAGAACTGGTCCCGGCTACCGATGAAATCCTCTGGCAGTTCGCGGATTTGCTGGCCGCCATTACGGAAAGCGCTCGCGACCATTGCATCACGAAAGAGGACCCCAAAAAAAATTCGCCGGCGCTGGGATGAATCGAAGATATTCTCCAAGGTGGGGCGTGCGGGCCTGCGAGGAGGGCGATTTTGGTAAAGTGCGCAAGGCGCAGGCGTCACGCTGGTGAGGCGGCTCTTCGTAACTTACTGGGGAAAAGCGACTAGGCCTTCTACGAATTTCTGGCTTCGCCATTCTCGGCACAACTTTTACGGTTCAGACAGGTCTTTTGGCTCCCACTGCGCCGTGTCAGGCTGCGGACTCGATGTCGCCGTCGCGCACGATGCGGATGAACACATCCTCCATGCTCGCCTGCTTAAAACGCTCAACGATCTCCCGCGGGCTGCCTTCCGCAGCCACGCGCCCCTTGTGCATAAAAAGCACTCGGTCGCACACTTCCTCAATGTCACGCATATTGTGGCTGGTGTAGAGAATAGCCAGACCGCTTTCCTGCTGCACGCGGCGGAGAATTTTCCGCACCTTGTCCGCGATGTCAGGGTCGAGGCTCGCGGTGGGTTCATCCAGCATGAGGAGTGAGGGCTGATTGAGGAGCGCCTTGCAGAGTTGGAGGCGGGTGCCCTCGCCTGCGGAGAGGTGACCGGTGACGCGGTTTTTCAGATGTGTGATTTCAAAGAGCGACAGCAGTTCGTCGATGCGTGCGGCGATGTCCTTAACCCCGTAGATGCGCCCGAAGACGGTGAGATTTTGCCAGACGTAAAGATTCGATGGTAGGTCAGTGTATGCGGAGGCGAAATTGCAGCGGCGCAGAATCGCCACGCGGTCCCTGATGGGGTCCATGCCAAAAACGCGCACGCTTCCCGAAGTAGCCGTCATGAGCCCAAGGATGATACTCATGGCTGTGGTTTTGCCTGCGCCATTGGCACCCAGCAGGCCTACCACTTCGCCCGCGCACACCTCAAAGCTCAGGTCTTGCACGGCCACCGCCCCGTTCTCAAACTCTCGTCGGAGATTGCGGACGGAGAGCACGGGAGAGGGGGAGGTGGAGTTACTCATGCTGGTTGGGGGAGGCGGTATGGTAGCGCTGTGTCTGTGCCTGCAGTCTTGCGCAAGGGCCGGGCGCGGTTCCTCTCCCTGCCTTATTGACAGGGGCATTGCGCTGGAGGCGCATCGGAGCTAATCACTAGCATTCATGAAACCACACCCGCTCATTTCCGCTCTCGCTCTTATCATCCCCGCCTCCCTCTGCTGCGCGGAGGGAAAAGAATACATGCTCAAAATGGAGCGACCATCTAAGCGCGGTGAGATGCAGAAGATCAGGTGGAAGATCACGATCGAGAACTCCCAGCGTCTAACTCAGGGCCAGAGAAAGCTCAAGGAGGAGGCGAGTGATATCCAGGCGGAAGTGACTGGTGTGATCGAGATCATTGAGATGGGACCGAAGAACAACATGAAGAAGGCGACGCTCACGGTGGAGAAGTTTTCCCTGCAGGAGGAGGAGCAGGCTCCGGTGGCCCCGGTGGCGCCGGGCACAGTCATTACCGGGAGCCTCGATTCCAAGGGAAAGGAAAAGTTCGAGGCCGGAGGCAAAGTCATCGACGGCGCTGCAGCTAAAGTGCTCAAAGAACTGTTTCCGCTGAAAAGTGACGACGAAAAACAGTTGGACGATGACAAGTTCAGCAATACGAACATTCCTCGCGCCGTCGGGTCCACATGGTCGATCAATGCGGAGGCGGCGGTGGAATCTATGCCCGATGATGTGCCGCTCACCGTGAAGGCTGAGGACATTGATGGGAAGATCAAGTTTTCGGCAGTCAAAACCGTGGATGGAAAAGAATACGCGCAGCTGGAAATGACCATGAGCATGAAACCTTCCGTGGTGAAAGAGCTGCCCCCTGAATTCAAGACCAGCAGCGTCGATATGCGGGTCAGTGGTTCGATGCTCCTGCCACTTGATCAGGACGAGACAATCACGCCTGAGGATTCCACGACCATGTCCATGGATCTCAGTGGCACCATCCCGTCACCCGAAGGAGCGCTCAGTCTCTCCGTTTTCATTCGTGTGAAAAAGGAGCGGGCTAGCGCTCCCGTTGAGTGAGCTGCCGCCCCCCCCGCAGCCCCTCTGAAAGCGCCGATTGATTTCATGAGCTTGCCGGGGAGGATTTATAAATAAAACAGACACGTCCTTTTTTGCATGACCCGCCGTTTCCTTCTACTGCTCACCGCCTGCCTTCCATTCCTCTTTCCCTCCTGTGAGAGTGCGTCTGGCGGCAGTTATCGTGAGGAGAATGACAATGGTCCGGAAGTGCAGGCGCGCAATGCCGCCATTCTTGCCGAGCCGCGCGGAGACTGGTTCATCGGCCGCCGTTACTTCACCAGCAAATGCCGCTATTGGGGTTATGTCCGCAAGCCTGGAGAACTCTGGACCGTCGCCAAACTTATCGTCATGGACGAAGCCTCCGGAGTGCAGAATCCGGACCGTCTGCCTGAGCAGACGGCCATGGGAAATGCCCACGGCTACGACCATAACACCGAGTATCGTATCTGGGGACGCTATTGCGACAAGATCGCCTACGATCCCAACAGCGATCTCGAACTACCAGTCTTCCTAGCCACTCGCTACGAAGTCATTAGCGCCACCCCCGGGTTCCTTTTCAGCCCTCGCGAGCGCTACATCTGGAACTGCATTCCTGCTCGAGAGGCGAGACACCAGACGCAGAACCGGATGTAGTTGGGTGAACGCGGAACGCATCAAACCGACCACCAGTGTGACCCGCTTTTCCGCTATCGAAATGCGGCGGGTGAAATATGGTATGTTATTGAATGGCAACTTGCTATGCTGGGTTGCATTGGTTTCATGGGGCTATGTTGGAACCATTGTATCACGTCGCCCACTTTTCAGAGATTGAGCCGGTGCGCTGCCCATGCGGGTGGGCTCAGCGGGCTTTTGCAAATGTCGAGGGGTCTCCGCTGAGTGTCCATGTGGTGCAAATTGAGGATAACTCGCGCACACACTATCACAAGCGTATGACGGAAACCTACGTGGTGCTGGAAGGCGAGGGCTGGCTGGAACTGGACGGGGAACGGGTGCCGGTGCGTGCCATGAGCACGGTCATGATTCGGCCTGGTTGCCGTCATCGCGCTGTGGGCAAGCTAAAGATTCTCAATATCCCCGTGCCCGCGTTCGATCCTGACGACGAGTGGTTTGATTGAAGGCCTGTCAGCGTCCTGACATGACGGCGACAGATAGGAGAGGAAATTGCCGCCTTCGCGGGCCACGTCTTCGAAGAATCCGGAACCGAAACCGAATTCAAAAAACCTTGCACGGAATCGCTGGCGTCGTCCTAGTTCTCGCCGCGCTTGTGAAGGTAAAGGTATAACTGGCGCCAGTAGTCGACGGCGAGGTTGCGAAGGGCCTGTGCTGTCAGACCTTCTTCTTCGCCCAAGGCCTCCGAAATAGAGCACCAGTGGGTGAGCGGAAAAAGCTCCCCACGCGTTTTGGTGCTCCCGGAATGTCAAGAATCAGGAACTGCGTTGTGGCCTGTCATTTCTGAATCATCAAAAACAGCTAGGCGATCACTGGTTTTACAAGGACGCCGTGAATGTCGGTTAGCCTGAAGTCGCGCCCCTGATAGCGGAAGGTGAGCTTCTCGTGGTGAACGCCCATGAGGTGAAGGATGGTGGCATTGAGGTCGTGCACATGCACGGGGTTCTCGGTGATGTTGTAGCAAAAATCATCCGTGGAGCCATAGGTTATGCCCTTCTTCACGCCTGCGCCGGCCATGAGAATGGTGAAACAGCGAGGGTGGTGGTCGCGGCCGTAATTGGTCTCTGTGAGCTGGCCCTGACTGTAAATGGTGCGCCCGAATTCTCCTCCCCAGACGACAAGCGTGTCGTCCAGTAGCCCGCGGTCCTTGAGGTCGCGCAGCAGGGCCGCGGTAGGCTGATCGGTGTCCTTGCATTGCCCTTTGAGTGCGCCGGGCAGATTGGAATGGTGGTCCCAGCCCATGTGAAAGAGTTGGATGAAGCGGACGTCCCGCTCAGCAAGACGGCGGGCGAGCAAACAGTTGGCCGCAAAGCTGCCGGGCCGCTTCACATCGGGGCCATATGCGTCGAGCACGTGCTGCGGTTCCTTGCTCAGGTCCGTGAGTTCCGGCACGCTGGTCTGCATGCGAAAGGCCATCTCATATTGGGCGATGCGGGTCTGAATTTCCGGATCGCCTATGGCGTCGTAGTGCTTCTGGTTAAGCGCAGCAAGTTCGTCCAGTGTTTCCCGGCGCGTGCCAGTATCCATGCCGGCGGGGTTGTTGAGATAGAGGACGGGCTCACCTTTGTTGCGGAAGCGCACGCCCTGATACTTGGCGGGCAGAAACCCTGCCGACCAAAGGCGGTCATAGAGCGGCTGGTCGTCGGGGCGGCCGCTGCCAAAGGAAGTGAGCACCACATAGCTGGGCAGGTCGGCGTTTTCGCTACCAAGGCCGTAGGTGACCCACGACCCGATGCTGGGTCGCCCGGCGAGCTGCGAACCAGTCTGGCAGAACGTGATGGCGGGATCATGATTGATCGCCTCGGTGTGCATGGAGCGGATGATGGCCCATTCGTCCGCGAGCTTGGACATGTGCGGCATGAGTTCGCTGAACCATGCGCCGCTCTGTCCATGCTGAGCGAACTTGAAAATGCTGGGAGCGACCGGGAATTTGCTCTGACCGCTGGTCATGGTGGTCAGTCGCTGGCCCATCCGGATGCTGGCGGGAAGGTCCTCCGCCCGGTGCTTCTCCATGCCGGGTTTGGGATCGAAGAGGTCCATCTGCGAGGGCGCGCCGCTCTGGAAAAGATAGATGATACGCTTGGCTTTTGGCGGGTGGTTAGGGAACCCCGCAAGTCCCGGGACTGCGGCGCCATGACTTTGCTGGCCTAGCAGTCCGCCCAGAGCAGCAAGACCGATGCCTCCGGCGGAGCGCCGCAGGAAGGTTCGCCGCGTGACCGCATTGCGGGCGCCTTCATTGAGGCTCAGGAATAAGTGATCGTTGCAATTCATGGTCTATTGGCTGTAAATGGGTCGAACGGCGGTAAATTCATATGGGCGGCACAGATTTCTTCGGCGGGGGCAGTTTGGTGCCGGCACGCTGAGACGAAGGAATATCCGACGGAGCCAGTTCGGCTCGCGCTTCCTTTTGCAGGCGGATGGTGGTGGTGCGATAGTAGTCGCGAGCCACGGCCGCTTCCTGGCGATACCCGCGGGCATCCCGGAGCGACCGCAGGGTGCAGACTACTGGGGCAAACTGCACCACGGTGAGTGCCAGCGCAGGCAGTGTTTTGGTTGTCGCCGCCACCCAGATGAGCCCGCCTATTTTACCGGCGAACATCAGCGCCGGCAGGATTGAGGCCATCAACGGCATCCGCGTGAGCAGCGCGCCGCAAAGAATGGTCACCAACCCCAGAGCGATGTCTCCCACGGACAGCCATTCATCAATTCCCATGCGTCCTGCCATGAGATTATTCCAAACCACACGACCGCTTTTTACTCCGGCGGCATCCACAGGTTCGTAGGCCAGTCCGCCAAAGCCGAGCGCCAGCAGCAAACTTCCTGCGATAAAAAGAATTCCCCGCGCTCCATGCAGCGAGCGTTGCGCCATCAGCCTCAAGGCCGAGTGCATTTGCGTATCGGGATCGACAGCGGGAACTGAAGCCACCGCAGCAGCCCGCATCTTTTTATACTCCATGAGTTGTCATCGCCATAACGCACGGGTCAGACAAGAGGGAATGGCGCGCCCTTTCTGGATCAGGCCACTTTGCCGGCGAGAGACAGCGAACCCGGGCTTGCCCTCCCATGCTCGCACTGTAAAATCCGCTCCTCTATGAAACGTGCCCTTACCATCTTTTCCCTGCTTTTCAACGTATCCCTGAGCCAGGCTGAGGTTCCTGCGGTGACCACTGCTTTGGACGAAGCCAAGGGAACCGTCTCTGTGAATATAGGAGGAAGTCTTTTCACGACGCTTCATGTTAAGGGTTTCGCCAAGCCAGTAATCCATCCCATCATCGGGCCAACAGGTTTGAATATGGTGCGCGAGTGGCCAGTGAAGAACGCGGCCCCTAATGAGGAGAAAGATCACCCGCACCACAAAGGCTTGTGGTTTACGCACGGAGCAGTGAACGGGGTGGACTTCTGGAAAGAAGCGAAGGATGCCGGAACAATCACCGTGACTGGGAATCCGGAGACAGGAAAGAATGATAGCGGCTCCGCCTTCGTGAAAACCACCGAGGACTGGAAGGCCCCGGACGGAAGAAAAATTTGCACTTCCACCACCACTATCATCTTCAATTCTGCCCGCACCATCGACTACACGATCACGCTGACAGCGAGTGAAGGCGACGTGACGATGGGAGAAACGAAGGAAGGCACGATGGGTATCCGCAGTCATCCGGTGCTGAATCTAAAAGGAAAATTCGCCGCCGGCAAAGCCTTGAACAGTGAAGGACAAAAGGATGGAGACATTTGGGGCAAACGCGCCCGCTGGGTGGATTACTTCGCTCCCATCGATGGCAAAACGGTGGGCTTCGCGTGCTTTGATCACCCCTCCAATCTTCGCCATCCCACCACATGGCATGCCCGCGATTACGGCCTCGTTGCCGCGAACCCTTTTGGTCTGCACGACTTCGACAAAAAGAACCCCAAAGGATCCGGCAATCACACCATCAAGAAGGGCGAATCCCTCATTCTGCGCTACCTTTGGGTGTTCCACAACGGCGACGCCGCAGAGGCGAAAATTGAGGAACAGTGGAAAACGTGGTCCAGCGCCGCCAAGTAAGCCCTGCTGCCTGTGCCCGCCGCTCCTCCGCTAACTGAATAGCCGCGGCGCGAGGCCGATGAGGCATTTCCGCCAGATGGGCCATGAGTGGTCGCCTTCGGTGACCACGTATTCGTGTTTAATGTCTCTCTCCCTCAGACGTGTGGTTGCGCTCAAACAGGAAGTCATTCTTTCCGCAGCCGACCCAGAGCAGCTTGAGCGCGGCGTTGATTTTATCCGGCGCGGCGAGGCCGCGCGGTAACGAGTTCCTCCTTTGGCGGGGCGCTACTGAAAGCTCCGATCCAGCGAAAGGTGTCGCTGTGATTGAGGGCAACGGTGAGCGCATGGTGGCAGCCCATGCTCAGCCCAGCGAAGGCACGGCCGTCCGCAGTTTTGACAGTGGCGTATCCGCTCTCAATTAGTGGAATGATGTCGCCCGTGAGGTCCGCTCAAAAAGCGGTGGTATTTCCGGCCGCGTAGTCATCGAAACCTGCCGCGCCCGGCACGATGGCGTGCGCATCCGGCATGACCACCATCATGGGCATCGCCTTCTTTTCGGGGATGAGTGAGTCGAGAATCCAGTATGCCTTGCCATGCACCAACCAGCTGCCTTCATTATCGCTGTAGCCGTGAGCAAGATACAGCACCGGGAGAGTTTCAGCGGCCTTGCCCGGGGGCGTATGGACCACCATTCGCCGCCAAGTGCCGGTGGCTTTCGATTTGTATTGTTGCGTGTGCAGAGGGCCGTGCGGAATTTCCCGCAGGTCTCACAGGGCAGTGGGATTGGAGGGCACATGCAGGATGCTGGTATTGGGCCAGCGCTGCGGCTTTATGGCGGGATTTTGTGGATCGGCCACCCATATACCCTGACCTTCCGCCGAAGAGGCCTGCATGACTCAGGGCATGCGGCTGCGAATGGCTTCATCCAGTCCTCGCCGCATTTCGGCCACAGGAGCCTCCGCGCCAAACCACCATTCAAAAGCATACACTCCCTGCCAGAGCAGCATGGGAATCCCGTTAACCGCCACTGCTCCTGCTGCACGGGCGGCAGCCACCAACGGGGGCGTGAGCGGCTTATAGACCATGTCAAAAACAAGATGTCGCGCCTCTAGGGCTGCGTGTGGCACGATCTCAGGATCACCCGGATTCATGCCAAGACTGGTGCAGTTAACGATGAGGTCCGTCTCCGCCAGCGCCGCCGTCATGCTCTCCGCCGTCCATGGAACCGCGCGCGTCACCGGTCCGCTTGGAAGATCGCGCAATCCTTCGGCCACCTGCTGGGCTTTCTCGAAAGTGCGGTTGGTGAGAAGTAGCGAGCGGCAGCCTTCCATGGCACACACCGTAGCTGCAGCAGCACCCGCACCTCCGCCGGCACCAGTGACGAGCACGCGCAGGTCGCGCACCTCGCGGCCCATTTCCTCCCGTATGGCGCGCAGGAATCCCGGCGCGTCACTGTTGCGGCCATAGATAGTTCCGTCCGGCCGGAAAATGAGAGTATTCACCGCGCCAATGCGCCGTGCCGCCGGATGCACCTCGTTCACTGCTTCAAGGGCCATGAACTTGTGCGGAATGGTGCAGTTGCAGCCTATGAATCCCAGCGCCGACAACTTCGGCAGTGCGGTGACGAACTCCTCAGGCTTCAGGTGCAGGCGCACATACTGGGCGTCGATCCCCAGTTTCTGAATCCCCGGATTGTGCATCTCAGGAGAAAGCGAATGCGCCACCGGGTCACCGATCACCGCCAGTCGCGCCGGCGGCTGAAGGCGTCCAGCGGTTTCCGCCCAGTGGTCAAGATCTGCGGCTGTAAAGAGTATGGAATCGCTATTCATGGGTTGCGGATCAAGCCTCAGCCTGCGCGCTTCGCCAGGAGAAATCGCGTCCCGGCTTGACCTCCGCGCGTTTGTCCCTTTGGCCCGCTCCAGCCACTTTATTACTATGACCGCGCTCACTCCTTCCGCCCTCCTCGAAACGCTCAACTTTCGCTACGCCACCAAGCAATTTGATCCCGCGAAAAAAATCGACCCTGAGATATTGGCAGCGCTGGAGGAATCCCTCGTGCTCACTCCTTCCTCGTTCGGGCTCCAGCCTTGGAAGTTTATCATCCTCACCGATCCCGCCATCCGCGAGCAACTCGTGCCCTATGCATGGAATCAGCGCCAGGTAGCCGACTGCTCGCACCTTGTCGTCATGGCGGTGCGCAAAACAGTGGATGAGGCTTACATTGACCAGTTCATCGAGCGCATCGCCAAAATTCGCGGCATCCCCGCAGATAGCCTCGCTGGATATCGAGGTGTGATGGCGGGTGCTATCGGCATGATGACAACGGAATGGGCAGCCAAGCAGGCCTACATCGCTCTCGGCCAGTTCATGCTGGCGGCAGCCGCTCTCGGCGTCGACACCTGCCCGATGGAAGGATTCGTCCCGGAGAAATTCGATGAAATCCTCGGCCTTGGCGCCCATGGGCTCACCACCGCTGTACTGTGCCCAGCTGGTTTCCGCTCCGCAGAGGACAAGTATGCCGCCTTGCCTAAAGTCCGCTGGGCTTCGGGGGAAGTGATCATGCACCTGTAGGCAGCGGCGATTGACGCGCGCCTGCATTGCTGCAAAATAGGGGATTATCATGGCACTACTCTCACTCACCGATCTCCGCGTTCACTTCCCCGTCAAAGGCGGTGTGCTTCAGCGCACGGTGGCCCATTGTCGTGCAGTGGACGGTGTCTCGCTCACACTTGGGAAAGGCGAGACGCTGGGGCTCATCGGGGAAAGCGGGTGCGGAAAAACAACTCTGGGTAAGACCATCGTAGGGCTTAACAAGCCTGCGGGAGGCCGTGTGGAATTTGAAGGAAAAAACATCACGGGCATCCGGCCCGGTAACCTGAGCCGGCAGATGCAGATGATTTTTCAGGACCCGGCGGAAAGCCTCAATCCCCGCATGACGGTGGGCATGCTGCTGGAAGAGCCGCTGCTTATTCATGGCATCGGTAGCCCGGCGGAACGTAGCGCGAAAGTGGCGGCCCTGTTGGAGCGCGTGGGCCTTTCCGCCAGTGCCGCGGGCAAGTATCCATTCGAATTTTCCGGCGGCCAGCGCCAGCGCATTGGCATCGCCCGCGCCCTTGCCCTCCAGCCTCAGCTCATCGTTTGCGATGAGCCCGTGAGCGCCCTAGACGTCTCCGTGCAAAGTCAGGTGCTCAATCTCCTGATGAAACTGCAGCGCGAGTTCTGCATGAGTTATCTGTTCATCAGTCATAATCTGGCGGTCGTCCGGCACATTTCGGACCGCATTGCCATCATGTATCTGGGGAAAATTGTGGAACTCGGCAGCTCGGAGGTCATTACCACCCGCCCGCGCCACGCTTATACCAAGGCATTACTCAGCGCTATTCCCGTGCCGGATCCAGCCGTGGAACGAAAGCGCTCTCTTCCCGCTGGAGATGTGCCCAGCCCTATCAATCCCCCGCCAGGCTGCGCCTACGGCCATCGGGTCAAATCCCCGCGTTATCAGGAAAGCATTGGCCGCCCCTTTGGACTGCGGGAGGTGGGTCCCGGACACTGGGTGAGCGAATGCCCTTGCTGCACGCAGGGCTGAACCGCTGCCGGACCGGCGGAATAGATTCCGGGTTTGCCAAGGCCGCGGCAGCGTGACAAGACCGGGGCATGATCACACTCAGAGATAAAATCGCAGTCGTCACAGGAGCTGGGCGCGGGATCGGTCAGGCCATCGCCAAAACCTTCGCTGCCGCCGGGGCCAAAGTGGCCGTCGTCAGCCGCACCGAGGTAAACTCCGCCGCCACCGCCGCCGCCATCAACGCCGAACACCCCGGGGCCGCCAAACCCTACGCTGTGGATGTCGCCAACGGGGCCGCCGTGGCGGAGACCGGCAAGCAAATCATCGCCGACTTTGGCAAAGTGGACATCCTTGTGAACAATGCCGGCGTCACCCGCGACGGTCTGCTCCTGCGCATGAGCGACGAAGACTGGGACACCGTGCTGAACACCAATTTGAAAGGCGCCTTCAACACCGTGAAGGCCTTCCAGCGCAGCATCCTCCGCCAGCCCGAGGGTCGCATCATCAACCTCGCCAGCGTCATCGGAATTATGGGCAACGCTGGTCAGGCCAACTACGCCGCGAGTAAAGCTGGCCTCATCGGCCTCACCAAAAGCCTCGCCAGAGAATTCGCCGGTCGCGGCGTGACCGTCAACGCCATCGCCCCGGGATTCATCTCCACCGACATGACCGGGGCGCTAAGCGAGGAGCAGAAGAAAGCCATTCAGGAAAAAATCCCCCTCGGCTCCCTCGGCACCGTGGAAGACATCGCCGCCGCCGCCCTCTACCTTGCCAGCCCCGGCGCCCGCTACGTCACCGGCCAAGTGCTCGTCGTGGACGGCGGCATGGTGATGTAAGGCCGCGGCTGCCTTAGCCGTCGGCAGCCTCCCGCAGCGCCGCATAAAAGTCTCTTGGCGCGGTCACTGCTGGCAATCCGCTCACCCCGGCATCGCCCGTCTCCACAATCATCCACCGCCCGTCCGTCGCATCCTGCTGTCCGGGCGGATGCTTTGGCGGGTCTGCGATGCATAGGCAGTATTGTTTACCCGGCTCCCCCCTATCCATAAACTTGATCTGCGGCACGGCGACGGGCTGGCCGGCGGATTCGAATTCGAGGAAAGCCTAATGCGGGTAAACCCCCCACTGTTCTCCTCCGGGAGTCTTCCCTTTCGTGCAGAATACTTTCTAGCCTGCACCGGACACTCCTAGCCACAGGACTGCGACCTTCGTTTTCCAGCAGGTCACACGCCACTGATCGGTTTCTCCGGGTAGGCGGAATTAGCCCCGGGCTGCCAGCAGGGAGATGGAATTACGCAATATGCGATTTCCATGCACCATCTCTTGGAGGTGTTCCCCGGTGGGAATGCGCACGGTGCCAAGGATGCGGTTGGTTCCTCCCGAAATCTCGCGGCACAGGTATTCAGGGTCCAGTGGGTCGATGAATCCGTCGCCGTGTGCTCCCATCAATTTCAGGCCCGGCAGCCGCACCCCAACAGAGTAGTCACAGATGATGAAAAACGTCCACTTTTACTGCTTTGCCAGCCGGAGGGTAGTCTCGTAGATAGTGAGCCGATGGGTTTGGTTCACTCCGAGATCTGCTTCCGCACCGCCAGCAGCAGTTCGTGGTAGATCTGGGTGGCGGAAATATACTCACGGTCACCGAGGTGCGGCAGTTCGCCGGCGAGGATGGGCCAGTCGAGGCGGTCCTCCGGGATGCGGCCGTGGCTGCCTTTGACCAAGGTGGCGTCCAGTGGGATGACGTCCATGAGGTAGCGGAAACCGAGTTTCTTTTTAGCGAGACGGGTGGCGACAGCGAATTTGGGGTGCCGGAGCGAGGGGTCGAGAAACAGCTCGACTGGATCGTAGCCGGGCTTGCGGTGAATGTCCACGCAGCGGGCGAAATCCGGGGCCACATCGTCGTTCAGCCAGTAATAGTAAGTGAACCAGCTTTCCGCATCCGCCACGCAGATGATGTCGCCGGAGCGCTTGTGATCCAGCCCGATGCTAGCCTTCCAAACGCCATCGATGACGCTCTGAATGCCCGGAATTTGCTCTAGAGCCTCGCGCACCTCATGGTGAATGGAGGGATCGTTCACATAAACGTGGGCCAACTGGTGGTCGGCGAGGGCGAAGGCTTTGCTTGCGCCTGGATCTAGGACCTCGCGCCCGAGTTCCTCCCGCACGGTGATCCAGCCTCTCTCGCGCAGCACCCGGTTGATGTGCACCGGCCGCTCCACGGGGGTGATGCCATATTCACTCAACAGAATGACGCGGATGGCGCGGTTTTTGTAGAACTGAATGAGCGAGCCCACGACTTCATCCATGGCGCGCAGTTCCGCCGGAATGCTCGGGTCATTGGGCCCCACGCGCTGCATGGGGTAGTCGAGGTGAGGGAGGTAAACGAGGCTTAAATTGGGCCAGTAGTTCTCCTCGATCCATTTGGCGGAATCGGCGATCCATTTCGATGAATCAATGCCCGCCATGGGTCCCCAGAAGGCGGGAAACGGAAAGTCGCCGAGGTCCTTCTTGAGGCGTTCGCGAATACCGGAGGGGTTGGTGTAAATGTCGAACACCTTGCGCCCGTCCGCAGGATACATGGGCCGCGGGGTGATGGAGTAGTCGGCGGTGGAATACATGTTGTACCACCAGAAGAGCTTGGCGACGGAGAAACCGGGGTGCTCGCGCTTGAGCACGTCCCAGAATTTTTCGCCCTTCACGAGGTGGTTGCTTTGTTTCCACATCTGGACTTCGGCCTGCTCTTTATTATACCAGCCGTTAGCCACGATGCCGTGGTCGCTGACGCGGCGGCCGGTGAGGTAGGTGGTCTGGATGGTGGTGGTGACGGCAGGCAGAACCGGCTGGATGGGCGCAATTTGCTTGTGCTTGAGCCAGCTCATGATGTTCGGCGTGGTCTTCGCGCTGATGTGGCGCGCGGTGAGACCTACGACATTGATGACGGCGGCGCGGGACATGGGTCAGATAGGTTGAGAAGGTTGTCCCCAGATCGCGTAGATTCCCGCGGATGAATTTATGGTTGCGGAAAAGTTACCTCCGCAGCCTACACTGTGTGCGTGAATCTGTAAAATCTGCGGCCCCTTGCTCATTGGCTAAGATCACCGGGTGCCGCCTCCATTTTGCATTTCAGCCTCCAGCCGCTCGCTGAGCCACTGTTTGATCATGCTCTGGTAGTTGAGATAGCGGCTGCGGGCGAGACGCTTGATGCGGGCGAGCATGCGGGGGTCGAAGCGCAGGGTGATCGTTGTGCTTTCTCGCACATCCGGACGGTGCAGCGCGCTACTCATCAGGCGAGAGTCGATTTCGTATCCGGCCCAAAACGAGGCTTCGTCCTCTTCGCTCTCAAATTGCGGAACCTGGCTCCACGTGGTGATTTTATTCATGGTTTGCTAGGGAATCTCCGCATTGCGGCGTTCATAAAAATTGACCTCATCCGCCGTCATGGCACGGGAGAAGAGGACGCGGTATTTTTTCCCGTCCGTCCAAAAGACACTGAAGACCGGCTGGTTCCCCACGGTCTTGCCCAAACAAAAATACCGGGACGCCCCGCCGGCCAATTCCGGCTCCGGCAGGAGGCGCAGGGAAAAGGGATCTTCGAACGATTCCTCAATCTCGCGCGGGCTGATCTTCTTCAGATCGAAGGGGCATTCTATCCAGTCGAATTCCATGATTGGCTGGGGTCAGTCGCGGCGCTGGATGAGTTCGATTTCGTAACCCTCGGGCGCATCGATGAAGGCAAAGGTGGTGCCGCTACTGGCGGTGGTGGGGCCATCCGACAGCGGATAGCCTTGCGCTGCAGCGTGTGTGGCAAAGGCGGCCATATCTTCTACTTCAAAAGCCAGATGGGTAAGGTCCGGGCCGACTACAACCGGCCCACTGGCGTCATACTGGCAAATTTCGATGAGCTCCTCGCTCTGCGGAGCTTTGAAAAAAACCAACCGGGAACCGCGCGGCGACTCATGGCGGCGCACCTCTTCCAGCCCCAGCACTTCTTTGTAGAAGCGCACTGTGCTGTCGAGGTCCTGCACGCGATAGCGGGTATGGAGGAGTTTCGTGACCATGTTACATGGGGCTTCTCTCACACTCACCCCCCAGTAGCAAGAGTTATGATGCTTCGCCGGGACATTCAGTCCTGCCGGAATCGACAGGGTGGCGGCACCGGGCTTGGGCTTGCAATTGCCCTCGTCAGGGCCTGCGCCAAATCCTTTGGAGGTTCTATCCGCGCAGAAAACCGCCCATGCGCAGGGCTCCCCGTGAAATTCCTGCTGCCTGCAGTTGAGAGCGCCGCTCAATAAGCGCGGCTGGACTCGGGACGAGTGAGCTTGTCCGCCTCAGGCTACTTCTTCTCCCAGCCCGTCTTCGCGGCCTTCAGTTGCTCAACACTCATGCCAAAGCTTTTGAGCACTGTCGCCGCCATCATGCGGTAGCCGGCGGGATTCATATGTACGCCATCGCTGGTGAGTAAATTGCCCTTCGGGCTATCAGCGGGGGCCGCGGTGATGGCGGCCTGCATGTCTGCATTCAGATCGGCCAGCAGACAGTTCTTCTCTTTGGCAAGAGTGCGCAGGAATTCATTGTAGGGCAGCAGCTTCTGGTTGTTGGTGTTCGGTTCATCCTCGCCGATCATGGTGGCGGTTAGGAGCATGACTTTGACGTTCGCTGCCTGGCATTTTTCGACGATCTCCGTGATGTTCTTCTTATACTGATCCAGAGGCACGCCTCTGGCCCCGTGCCAGACATCATTCACACCGCAACTCAGCGTCATCCAGTCCGGCTTTTTGCTCAGGACGTCGCGGTCAAGCCGTGCCAGCATGTCGTTGGACTTGTGGCCGCTGATGCCTGCCGGGATCGCGGTGGCTTTGATGCCGGCGGATTCGAGGCCTTTTATGGTGAGCGTCAAGTAGCCGGTCGGTCCCGTGCCGCCTTGGGTGATGGAGTCGCCCATGAAGGCGATCTTTTGGCCTTCTTTAACGGCGATTTCTCCGGCCCACAGAGTGGTGACAGAGACAGCTGCGAGGGCGAGGCAAGTAAGGGTGCGGCGGAGGATGGATGGAGTATTCATGGGCCTCGCCGATACTCCTGATACCCGGCTGCGCTACATGCGTATTTGCGGAAACACACGGATGGCTCACTAAGTGCTGAGGGGTAGACAACCGGACTGTGATGCTGCTATTCCGGGGCACATGAAACTTCCGATTTTCTCCACTGCGATAGTCCTCGCATCCATTGCTAGGCTTTGCGCCGCTCCGCTAACTCTCACGACTCCAGCGGACTATCAGGTCTTCCAGCGTTATTCCAAAAAAGCGGGCACCTTGCTCTTCAGCGGCCGTGTGGATGAAGGGCGTGAGACGGATTTTGAGGCGCGTCTCATCACGGGTGGGAAAACCGGAGTCTGGAAAAAGATCGTGCCCGCCATCACGGAGCACCAATTTGTGGGCACCATCGAAGCAGAGGCGGGAGGCTGGCACCGGCTGGAGGTGCGGGTTTCCCGGGCGGGCAAAGTGCTGGGCGAAGCGGTCGTGGAACACGTAGGGGTGGGGGAAGTATTCGTCGTCGCTGGTCAGTCAAACTCGGCTAATCATGGAGAAGAAAAGCAGCAGCCGAAAACGGGCAGGGTAGCTGCATTCGATGGCAGGGCGTGGCGGTTGGCGGCTGATCCCCAGCCTGGCGCGAGCGGCGGGGGCGGGAGTTTTTTGCCGCCGTTTGGCGATGCCCTGGTGCAGTGCTTCGACGTGCCGGTGGGCTTCATCGCCTGCGGCATCGGGGCCACCAGTGTCCGTGAGTGGCTGCCAAAAGGATATCAGTTTCCCAATCCACCTACTCTGACCAACCGGGTGCAGCAGCGGCCCGATGGAAAATGGGAGAGTAAAGGCGAGGCGTACTCCCTGTTGGTCGAGCGCATGAAACAGGGCGCCCCCCGCGGATTTCGCGCCGTGCTCTGGCATCAGGGCGAGAGCGATGCTAACCAGGCGGACCCCACGCGAACCCTGCGGGGTAATTTGTATCGCGACTATCTGGAAAAGGTCATCCGCGAGTCCCGTCGGGAGATCGGCCGCGCCGCGCCGTGGTTTGTCGCCCAAGTGAGTTATCACGTTCCGGGAGATGAATCCTCGCCTGACATCCGCGCGGCACAGGCGTTACTGTGGAAGGACGGCGTCGCTCTCGAAGGGCCGGACAGCGACGCCCTGAAAGGTAATCTCCGTGAAAATGCCGGCAAAGGGGTGCACTTCAGCGGCCCTGGACTGCGGGCCCATGCCGCGCTCTGGGCGGAAAAAGTCGCCCCGTGGCTGGAGAAGGAACTAGTCCGCGCCCTGCCTGTCAACGGGGCCATCCGCTGACTGCGGGGTCACCGCCTCAGCGGGCAACCGTGTCGCTCTCTGGCAAAACCAGAGGTCCGGCTTTCCCGCCGTGGATTTTTTCCCCCTCGACGAGGGCCGCGTCGAAATCGGTTCCGGCCGCCCGACGCTGCTCAAAGCGGCGAAGGCAGTCTATGGACGCAGCGCCATTGAATTCTGCCAGCAGGAACTAATCTGTCTGCACGAGAACGCCCTCGATTTCTTCTCCGCAGGTGCCGATGAACCACAACGCGAATCCCTCCCGCATGGCCATCGGGCAAGAGCGGGATGCCTCCAGCACCCCGGGCACGAACCCTTTGGCGGCCAAATCGCCCGGTTTTTGATTTTCCACCGGCCCCTTTCCGACCTCGAACTCGACGCGGTGATCCGCCATTTGGGGAATTGTTAAGGACTTCATCAAGCTGCTAGCGCTGCCGACTCACTTTGCGGGCGAAATTTTTAAAATCTGGCACCCAAAACCGCAACACAGGTCCTTAAGGGGTGTTGAATTCTAAATTTTTGTTGACAACCGTAATTTTTGTGTTATCTATATTTACAATAATAAAACCGCAACCCATTTGCCGATCCTTCCTTAATGCTGCCGCTCTTCTACACCCGCCAGTTTTTGATGGATCGCTGGAAAGAAAAAAAAGAACTCTCCGCCCGAGCCATGATCTACAGCACCGACAACCAACTTTTCTCCGTGGACCGCGTGGATTCCACAGCACTCCCCACTGGATGGGCGACAATCGCATTTGAATGCGATCTCCATCAGGGTGCGGAAAGCCACAAGGTCTTCCTTGGTCTCATGGAAACTGAATCCGCCGGCGTGACCCGCAGTCCCGGTATCGGCGTCAGCGTCGATCTCCAGACCGGACTCGTCGTCGATGTGGTCAACGACATGGGCGTGCTGGGCTACCTCGAAGACGCCCCCACCGAGGCCGACGGCCCGCTGCACGTGAAGGTCGAAGTGGAAACCATCGGCCACGTCATGATTCCGCGCATCATCATCGGCAACGACGTCATTCTCCATCCCGCGCTCTACCTCGAAGCCCACGAACGCCTCTCCGCCCTCGTGGGCACCAGTCTCAATCCTCTGGGCGACACCCGGTTTGAGAACAAAGTGCTCCACGCCGCCGGTTCCGTCGCCCAGGGATCGCTCACTGCGGCCTGAATTTTTTTGCGATCACTTCCCACCTAGGCTGCCTTTTATCTAAGGGTATGGATGCGGCAGTATGGGGAGGGAAGTTTCGCGATTTTCTTAGAGTAATGGGCCAGACCACGACGGCCATCCGGCATTTGCGCCCACTATGCCGCTCCTGCTACGTGTGGCCGCGGCGTATTTACGGCCGCAGCGCAACGGGATTTTAGAAGGAATCATGCTTCACTATGTGGATGGCCGGCGGCGGGGTGCAGCCAAGTATCACCTGCGCCGCCACTGAGGCCTTCAGCTACAATGTCGCCAAGACCCCTTCCACGTGCGCGACCTGCACGCTCCCGTGATGCGGTTGCTCGGCATCGACCACGAACGCTTCACCTTGCTCAGTCAGGGCCTCGACTTCCGCCGCACCGGTGAGAAGAAAGCGAACGTGGCGAAGGGGATTCTGGCATGACCGTGGCTTCGGGCGTTCCCGTTACAGCGGGCGCTAAGGCAAGTGGCTAGGCGCTGTTTTTCTTGAGGAACTCCATGGTCTTCGCATTGAAGTCCGGCAGACACTCCCAGTGGAAGGCGTGACCGGCGTTATCGAAGAGGTGCAGTTCGTTGTTCGGGATGTTGGTCGCGAGTTCCTCCGCCATCCACGCCGGGGTGAAGATGTCGTTCTTTCCGCCGATGATGAGGCAGGGAGCTTTGATGTTTTTCAGTTCAGCGAGCACGTGGTGCGTTTGGCAGGCGGAAGCCTGGGCCTCCAGTGCGTGGAGCGGCTGTGGACCGGGATTCACGCTGGCATCGGCTTGGCCCTGCTGCACGCCGGCGTAGCATTCGTCATTGTCCCAGAAGGGCTTGGTGAAGATGAGGAGCTGCACGTAGTTCATGAATTCCGCCGGGGTGAGGCGGGCCTTGATGTGCTTGAAGTGGTCGAAGATCGCCTTTCCATAGCGATCAAGGCGCGCCCACGTGCACATGAGAATGGCGCTCTTCACCTTCTCTGGGTGACGCAGGGCGAGCTGCTGAGCGATAATGCCGCCCATGGAGCAGCCGACAATGTGCGCCTTCTTGATGCCGAGGGAATCCATGAGTCCGGCGTAGTCGTCGGCCATCATGGCGCTGGTGTAGGGGCCTTGGGGCTTGTCCGACTGACCGACGCCGCGGTTATCGCCGAGGATGCAACGAAAATTCGTTTCCCACTGGCTGGCGTGGGCTTCCCACACGGCTCCGGGTGCGGTGATGCCCATGATGCAGACGACGGGTTCGCCGCTGCCGCGCTCTTCGTAATACATTTCGATTCCGTTGGTAGTGACTTTAGGCATGGGATTGGGATGGTTGTAAATAAATCGGGTGGCGCGTCATAACCCGCTGCGGCGCGCGGTCTAGGAATTTTCTGCGGCCTCAGTGGGTCTCCAGCCACGAGGCAATGTTCGCGGCGAGAGTGCGGCTGATGCCGGGCACGGCCGTCAGGGAGTCCGCAGTTTGCTTTCGCAGCCTAGCAAGGGAGCCGAATGTTTTCAGGAGCGCGGCCTTTCGCGAGGCGGAGACGCCGGGGATGTCGTCAAGGATGCTCTCTGCCACGCGGCGCTTCATGAGGAGCTGATGGTAGCCGTTGGCCCATCGGTGCGCCTCGTCGCGGATGCGCTGCATGAGCTTGAGAGCACCCATGGTGTGCGGTAGCACGAGAGGCTCGGAATTTCCCGGGCGGTAAATTTCCTCGCGCTCCTTCGCGAGTCCCACGATGGGCAGGTCCTCCAGACCGAGTCGTTGGAGTTCCTCGCAAGCGGAAGAAAGCTGCCCCTTGCCGCCGTCCACGATGACGAGGTCCGGAATGGTGACAAAAGCCTGGCCGGACGGATCCGCCCTGAGTTGTTCCAGTCGCCGCATGGCCTCCAGCGGGCTCTCCTGGGAGTAGTCGGCATCCTCCCCGGCATGAGCGCGGCTATCGAGGAGAACGCGGCTGTAGCGCCGGCGCACCACTTCCGCCATGCTCGCGAAATCATTCTGGCCCTTCACTGTGCGGATGCGGTAGCGGCGGTAGTTTGCGCTGTCCGGAACGCCGTCTTTGAAGCGCACCATGCTGGCCACAATGTGGTTCGACGAGATGTTGGAAATGTCGAAGCATTCCATGACCCGCGGCGGCCGCGGCAAGTCCAGCACTTCGCCGAGTTCCGCCACATCTTCGAGCGGTTTCACACCCTCGCCAACCACGCCGCGGCCGCGCGTGAATTTCCGCACCGGTTGCACGGTTTTCTTGAAGTCCATGAGCATGTCCCGCAGATCGGTTGCGCGCTCAAAGTCCAACTCCGCCGCCGCCGCCAGCATTTCCGTCTCAATCTCTCTCAAGTGCTCGCGTGCTTTGCCGTCGAGGAAGTCGCAAGCGTGCTGCACCTTCTGCATATAGTCATTACGCGTGATGCGGGCCGTGCAGGGCGCGGAGCAGTTGCGGATGATGTCGTTGTGGCAGTGACGGTAGTCGTTTTCATCCGGCACCAGCGGACGGCACGCACGCAGACCGAACTGCCGCTGCAGCCAGTTCAGCGTGGCGCGCAGACTGCCGCTATGGGCAAAGGGCCCGAAATAGCGCGCACTATCGTCCTTGCGGGTGCGGGTGAGATGAAACCGCGGCCATGGTTCTCCCGGGTGGACCTTGAGCAGCAGGAAGCGCTTGTCGTCGCGGAAGCTGACATTGTACTTCGGGCGGTATTCCTTGATTAGTTTCTGCTCCAGCAGCAACGCCTCCGCCTCGCTGCGTAGGATGTGGTATTCAAAATGCCAGATGCTGCGGATGAGCGCACGCGTTTTGAGGTCCGCCATGCGGCTGCGCGCGGGCTGAAAATAATTGCTCAGCCGCCGCCGCAAATCACGCGCCTTGCCCACATAGATGATGCGTCCCAGTCGGTCGTGCATCAAATACACGCCCGGCTGGTGCGGCACCTCATGGAGGCGGGAGTTGAGGTCTGGCTTTTCGCGGATCACGGGAAAGGTGAGCGTGTCAATCTCCGAGATCCGCCCGCCCCGCAAGCCCGTCGCAGCAGCCAGTTACTGGTCCGCATACCCGGACTTTGTGATTTGGTGCTGAGCCTGCGGGAAAACTTTTCTAGCAGCTTGCCGCCACTAAAACCGGCAGAGTGCTTTCGGTCACCCTGCTGGACCGCGCCGCCTTGGCGCAAATGCCGCAAGGCATGGCTGCTGGGGTTGTCGCTGTGGAGCTTTATCGTGCGGCAGCATGAGGTCATTCTCATACAGCTGAAAACGCAGCCGAACTACTGCCTGAGCATCTGCTCCGCCGACCACAATGAGTGGATTTGGAAGAACGTCGATGCCTCTGCACCTTGGTCGTGAGGAGAAGCCCCGTGCCCCGGCCGCACCTCTAAGTGCCGCAATACCTGTCGCCGGCATCGCCGAGGCCCGGAGTGATGTAGGCGTGCGGCGTCAGGCCGTCGTCTAGGGCGGCAGTGAAAACGGGCACGTCCGGATGGGCGGCGGCGAAAGTGGCCACGCCTTCCGGTGCGGCGATGATGCTTAGGAAAATGAGGCGAAGTGCCCCCCCGGCTTTAATCTGAGTAGCAGCTTCCACGGCACTGTTGCCGGTGGCCAGCATGGGATCGACAAGGAAGACATCCGCGCCGGTGATGGCTTGCGGCATCTTGTGGTAATAGGCCTCCGGCAGGTGCGTCTCTTCATTTCTCGCGAGCCCGATGTGGCCCACTCGCGCCTCCGGCAGCAGGTCCAGCACGCCGTGCACCATGCCCAGACCGGCTCGCAAAATGGGCACGACCACGATGGGGCGGGCGAGTTCCTTTGTCCGCGCAGTGGTGAGCGGCGTTGGCGTTTCCGTGTCGCGCAGGGGGAGCAGGCGCGCTGCTTCACAGGCGAGAATTCGGGAAATCTGATGTAGCGCACGGCGGAAGGCCTCGGGCTCGGTGTCGCGGTGCCTCAGCCGGGCCAACCGGTCGTGGACGATGGGATGGTCAAGAACGGTCAGCATGGAGGTTTCAGCTTTCTGATCTCAGATTGAAGGCGGGAGGGCGGCTCGCGCAAACTAAAAACTTCTCCTGTTACAATGGCTCGGGAGCCGAGCGCGTCGTGTGGGTTAGCGTGGGGCCCCATCCCGTCCCCTACATTAGAATGAGGGCGACGACTGCCCTGAGCCGCCGGGGAAACGCTGACAGACAATGAAAAATTCGGCTCAGTCGAAGCATTTGGTAGCCGCACAATAGGCTTGCGATGGCTCACAGGCGAGGAACTGACATGGGGCACAGCCGCCCGGCTTTATTGATCCGCTGGATCGGGAGTGTCACTGCCGCGTGATCACGAGCATGGCGAGCCTGTTCATCGGCTCCGTGCGACTGCCTGCGGGCCGCGCACACCCCCCAAAAACCGTTCAGATGCGTTCGGTCGGTCTCGCTGAAGGATATATTTGCTCTACATTGAGTAATCAGCCGGTCAAGGACCCCGGGCGCTTTTGGGAAAACCTGCTATTCTCCCCCTTTGCATTCCGCGGAAATGTGAACAGGGAACATCGTCATTATCCAATAATTGCCCGGTTCTTCTGCTGCCGGCAACTCCGGACCGAACCAGCCTTTCCAACCAGCCAACCGCCTACTTTCCACATGTCCGCCGCTACTCCCGCTCCCGTTGAACAGAAACTGACCAAGAAAATCCTGACTGCCGATCACCCGACTTGGTGCCCCGGCTGCGGTGACTTTGCTGTGCTGGCCTCGTTTTACCGAGTGCTGGAGCGGATGCAGATTCCGCATGAGAAGATTGTGACCATTGCGGGCATCGGGTGCTCCAGCCGGTTTCCTTATTTCGTGAATGGCCACGGGCTGCACTTCATCCACGGCCGCGCGCTGCCGTTGGCCACGGCCGTGAGCCTTGCCCGCCCAGACTGCCACGTGTTCGTCTTCGGCGGAGATGGCGACGGATTCTCTATCGGGGGTAATCACCTGAACCACGCGGCCCGGAAAAATGTGAACCTCACCTACGTCATCATGGACAACTTCGTCTATGGCCTGACCAAGAAGCAGACGTCGCCGACGAGTCCGTTGGGTTACAAATCGAAGACCGACCCGGCCGGCGCCATCGACCGGCCAATTAATCCGATGAAGCAACTGGTGGCGGCTGGCGCCACTTTCATCGCACGCACGCACGCCACCCAAGTGAACCACATGTGCGAGATGTATCAGCGCGCCATCGAGCACAAGGGATTCAGCGTGGTGGAGACGCTGAGTGAGTGCGTGATGTTTTACGCCGGTGCTTTCGACGACGGGATTCCGCGGAAGGGAGGGAAGTTTGAGATCATCGACGAGAGGAAGCATGACGGCACCCCTGAAGATGAGGCGCGCCACGATGTGACGGATGAAGTGGCTGCCTACAAACTGGCTGATGTGCAATATCCCGGAAAGTTTGGCGTCTTCTATCAGGAAAGCCGTCCGACGAAGAACGATCTGGAGTATAAGTGGATATCGGAGACTCAGTCGAAGCTTGGCGGGACCACTGCGCGTCAGGTGCTGCAGAAGCGCTTCGACATGATGAAGTAATCGGCTTATCGCCAATCCCGGCTTGCTGCCGGTGAAGTCCAGCGACCACTCCAGAAATGACCCCGCTGTTTCGCAAGTTCCTCGGGATGCACTGGATCATTTTTGCCACCATGGCGTTGCTGCTGGCGGCCGGGGTTTACTCGATCTATGCGGCGGTGCACTTCCGGGATGGAGATTTGGGCTACCTTTCAAATCTCTGGAATGACCAGATCCGGTGGATCGCCATCGGCTCAGTCGGTTACTTCGTCGCGGCGCTCATTGACTATAAGTGGGTGAGGTGGGCGGCGATGTTCATGTATCTGGGGAGCCTCGGGTTGGTAGCGGCGGTGTTCAAGTTTGGCGTGGAGGTGAACAAGCAGGTCATCGGGCTGCATGTGCCCGGGATCGGGACGTTTCAGCCGGCACAGTTTGCCATCGCGGCCACCATTTTGCTCATGGCGGTGGTGTTGGGGGAGTCGCACAAGATCTTTCCGTGGATGAGGCATTACCTTGTGCGATTTTTAGTGAGCGGGGTCATCTTTGCCATCCCCTTCCTCATGATGCTCAAGCAGAAAGACCTCGGCTCGGCGATGGTCATCGTGCCGGTGGCGATCATCATGCTCATTGTGGGCAATATCCCGTTCCGCTGTTTGATTGCCACGGTACTGCTCGGGGTCACGGTCATGCCGTGGATTTACTATTTTAAACTGGAGCCCCACCAAAAGTCGCGGATTGATGTGACGCTGAACCTACTGCAGGGTAAAGAAGTCGACATCAAAGGCGATGGCTATGCGCTGACTAATATCCTCATCGCCGTTGGTTCTGCCGGTTGGAGCGGCAAGGGAATTGATGCGCAGGAACTGCCGCCGAACATGAAGAACCTGCTGCAGTTGGGAATTCTGCCCAAGGTGACTTCGCACAATGATTTTGTTTATGCCGCGGTCTGTGAGACTTTTGGATTCCGGGGGGCGGGGGCCATGCTGGCGGCGTTTCTATTCCTCCTCATCATGTGCCTGACCGTGGGATTTTTTGCGCGGGACGCGCTCGGGCGGCTCATTGTCACGGGGATCATCGCGCTTTTTCTGGCGCACATTTTTGAGCATGCCGGTATGAATATCGGCCTGCTTCCCATTACTGGTCTGCCACTGCCGTTTATCAGCTATGGCGGCACGTTTCTTATTATGAACCTTTTCATGATGGGCCTGCTGCAAAGCGTGTGGGTGCATCGCAACAAGATGCTGGAGGAGGAGACGGCCAAGCATCCCGTGATCAGCCCGCGCACAGCGCCGAGGATTGACTAATCGGGCTGCGCCGGGTTACTTTGCCGCGCCGAAATCCAGCCAGCGCCCTTCGTGGTAAGGGGTGCCAGCGGATCCATCGCCGACGACGGCTGCGGCTTTGCGACCGGGCACCGGGGTGATACCTTCGGGGTCGATCTTTTCGGCGGCGCGGGCTTCAGGAGATGTCAGGGGCGCTGGGGATTCGCCCTCTTTTCCGCTCCATGAGAACAGGCGAAAAGACTTGGTGCCGCCGGCATTTCCAGCGGCGATGAGATACCGCCCGGCGGCGTCATCCCACTCAATGCTGCGGAACCCAAGGCCGCCGAGATCTAGTAACAGGGGCGTGCCCGGGATAGCCGGCTGCGGGGCGCTTTCGCCCAGACCCAGCGCAGCCACGGGATTGGTGATCGGGATGAGGAGCGCCTTGCCCTCCACGAGGGGGCTGCGCAGCCCCAGAAGTAGCGACTTGCCGTCACTGCTAAGCGAGAGGCCTTCGACGTTTAGTCCGGTTTCGTTAGCAAGGGAGGGGATCTGGGCATCCGGCTTGGCCCCACTGGGAGCCACGCTGTCGCGAAGTATCAGTCCCCATTTCTCCCCTGGGTTTTCGCTGCCTAGCGCGCGAAGCTGGCTGCGGAGCGTGCGATTGTATTCCACAGTGTCCGGAAAAGCTGGCTTACCGGCCTCCAGAGCGGCCGTATCAATCTTCACGGCAAAGAGCGCGTCGCGGGCCGGTTGCACTTTTCCGGATTTGCTTCGGGAGCAGGACCCCACAAAAACATGAAGCACAGCCTCGGCTTTTCCGTCGCCGTTTTCATCCCACGGATAGACGGTGACGGCCTCGGTATCATCCACCGCAAAAGCTGGCGATGTCGCGGTCGCCAAAGCGGGTGCAGGTAGCGATGAAGGCCTGTCCAGCGGATAAACAGCGAGTTTCGGAATCTCATTGTCCGCCACCACGAGCCAGCGTGAGGGAGTCCCCACCGCCGCCACGGCGGAAGCTTCCGGCCAAGCAGTGTGAAAGAAGGCGCTACCGCAAGCCGGCTCCTCTGCCGCAGCCAAAACGGACATGAGGAGAAGGGCGGAGAGATAGTTTTTCATGGCGGTGAGTGGCGGAACTGCCGTCTTCGATCGGGGTGCTACGGGACAAATTTGTCCGCCTTTCGCACCACCGCGCATACCAACCGGAGAGTGTTCAGGTAGTCGTTGATGTCGATGATGCTGTTATGGCTGTGAATGTAGCGGGAGGGAACGCCCACGACCACCACCGGCACGCCTTGTTCAGCCAGTTGAATGCTGCGAGCGTCGGTGCCTCCGGATTTCCGCACGGCGATCTGGTAGGGAATCCCCTCTGCCTTCGCCGTGTCTGCAACGAACTGCACCAGCCCGCGGTTCATGATGGCCGTGGGGTCCATCATGCGGATTTGCGGACCACTGCGGAGCCGGCCCTGGCTGTCCGCAAGGTCCATGCCGTGGGTGTCGTCCGCCGGTGTACATTCCATCACGAGAGCAAAGTCCGGCCGCGTTAGTTTTCCGAGCGTGACAGCCCCGCGGCACCCCACTTCCTCCTGCACACTGCCTGCGGCAATAAGGGTGCAGGGTAGGGATTCGGCGGAGAGAATCTGCATGCTCTGAATGGCCGCACCCACGCCGCAACGGTTGTCGAAGGCCTTGGCGATGAACAGGTCCGGGTGCGCCATGGGGGTGAATTCGCTGAAGGGAGCTACGGAATCCCCAAGGCCCACGCCCCAGCTTTCCGCCTCCTCCCCGCTCGACGCCCCGATATCGATACAGAGCTGATCCACGGTGAGCAGCTTTTCCTTCTGCCCCTCGGATAGAAAATGGGGCGGCACGCTGCCGACGACGCCGATGATTTCGCGCCCACTGCGCGTCAGCACGCGCAACCGCTGGGCCACCAGCGCGTGCGTCCACCATCCGCCCAGCGCTACGATTTTCAGAAATCCGCGCGGCGTGATGTTCTGCACGGCGAACCCCACTTCGTCAAAGTGCCCCGCCACCAGCACGCGAGGGCCGATGCCACTACGCTCGCAGGCGAGACTTCCCAGACGGTCGCCGGACATAGTCCCGCAGCCCTCCAACTCACGACGAAAAATAGCCCCTACGGCCTCCTCGGATCCGGAGACTCCGTGGGCTTCCGTCAGTTCTTTGAGCAGTGAAATGGCAGCTTCTCTCATGCCACCGGACTGAGCGCGCTGTGGGCAATTGTCCAGCGGGAGCACGCGACGGATTGGCTCCGTGCTTTGATGCCCGGGGCATCTTACGCGGTCACCATGCCGGCCTCTTCCATGCGGGCAGCCATTTCGCTTTTCTGGAGACTGCCCACCATGTCACTGATGTCGCCTTCCATGAAGGACGGGAGATTGTAGATGGTCAGGTTGATGCGGTGGTCGGTCACGCGGTTTTGGGGATAGTTGTAGGTGCGGATTTTCTCTTCGCGTCCGCCGCTGCCAATGAGGTTCCGGCGGTGGGCGGAATACTTCGCAGCCTCCTCCTGCTGGCGGCGTTCCAGCAATCGTGAGCGGAGAACGGTAATAGCTCGCTCCTTGTTCTTGATCTGACTGCGCCCGTCCTGACACCGAACGATAAGGCCCGTGGGAAGGTGGAGCACCTGCACCGCACTGTCCGTGGTGTTCACGCCTTGGCCACCGCTGCCGCTGGCGCGGCAAACTTCGATGCGCAGATCATTAGGATTGATTTCGACGTCCACTTCCTCAGCCTCTGGCAGAACGGCGACAGTGGCGGTGGAGGTATGAATGCGGCCCTGAGCCTCGGTGGCAGGCACGCGCTGCACGCGATGCACGCCGCTCTCGTACTTGAGGTAGCGGAACACTTCCTCGCCGGTGACTTTGAAAATGACTTCGCGGTATCCGCCCGCATCCGAATAGCTGGCCTCCAGCGGTTCCACTTTCCAGCCGCGACCTTCTGCATAGCGCTGATACATGCGCATGAGGTCGGCTGCAAAAAGCGCAGCCTCGTCCCCGCCGGTGCCGGCCCGAATCTCTACGATGGCGTCTCGATCCTCGCTAGAGTCCCGGGGGAGCAGACCATACTGCACATCCTGCGCGAGACTGGCGACCTTTTGCTCAAGCGCGGGAATTTCCTCCGCAGCCATGTCAGCCAGCTCAGCGTCATCCCCTTTGGCCAACTCTTGATTGCCTTCCAGTTCCGCTTTGGCAGAAACCCATGCGTCCCATGTGGCGAGTAGCTTGCGGATGTGCGCGTGCTCACGCGTTGCGTCACCGGCCCGTTTGGGGTCGGAGAAGAAATCGGGCGCAGCTATGGCGGCCTCCAGCTCCGCAAGGCGGGAGCGCTTCTTTTCGATGAGCAGAGAGTAGTCCATGGCAGGAAGGTGGAAAATTTCAGTTTTCAGAGTTTAGTTTTCCGGGGACCGCCGGTCTATCGCCGAAAACTGAAGTCTGAATGCTGCCTGATTCTAAACAAAAACGGTGCGCGCCCGTAGTCCGGAGCGCGCACCGTTTTTCTGAAAAGGAAATCTGAAATCTAGGCGCCGGCAGCGGTGAGTTTGGGTTTCACTGTGCGGCGCGCCACGGTCGCGCCGAAACGCTTGGCGAACTTGTCCACACGCCCGGCGGTATCCACAAAGCGCTGCTCACCGGTGAAGTGAGGGTGGCAGGCGGCACAAATACCGATCTTCATTTCTTTGACGGTGGAACGGGTGTGATACACGGCACCGCAGGCGCAGGTGACGGTGGTGTCGACATAAACGGGATGGATATCTGCCTTCATAACGGGTAAGCGGTTAGGTGGTTGAAAGTGGGTATGACGATGCGGTCAGCCTTTTGGGAAAAAAGCGGTCAGGCCGGAGCAAGGGGCAGTGAGGATATACGGGCCATTCCGGCCCGCAAGTGGCAATTCGCTTACTGGTGAAGAGATTTGAGCCCGGCACCCCAGAGCAGGGAGACGTTTGCCGCAGCCAGCGGGTCAGGGCACGGTGATGCGGACGCGGCCAAAGCGGCGCAGATCACTGGCGGCGGGCACGGTGCTACGCCAGAGGAGACTGATGAACGAAGTGCCCTGAATGAGCACCTTGCCCGCCCGGTAAGAATCCGTATTCTACCGTGCGCCATTTTCCATTGCCACGGCGCTGGACATCCGGGCCGGAGTCAGCTAAGGCCGGGCAAATTCACTCTCTCCTCCATGTCCGAACTTAAGACGCACCTGACCGCACCCGACGCCAAGCACATCGACCTTCCATGGTGCCATGTGGAGGAATTCGTCACGCCCGCCAATGCCGGAAGTGATGATCTTTACCTCTGTCGCGCGACCTTCCCGCCGGGGGAGGCTCACCTCTTTCACTACCACCCGGGGCGCGAAGAAATCATCTATGTAGTGGAAGGGCAGGCTGAGCAGTGGGTGGGAGAAGTAAAGAAAGTCCTCAAGGCAGGCGAGATGGCTCTCATCCCCGCAGGCATACCCCACATGACCTTCAACCCCGGCCCGGATACCCTCAAGTTCCTCGCTATCCTCAACAATATCAAAGGCAGCGAACCCATAGTTGTCGATTGTTTCCGCGAAGAACCATGGGTGTCGCTCTTCACACCCATCGAATATCCGGCGGTCGCCTGACGGCGAAATGACTAAATCCGAATGCTGATCTCGTCATTTCATCCCACTATAGACAACACAAACTAAAACCAACACCATGCCCAATCCTTGGACCGGAAAAGGAAACCCTTACACCCGCAATGAAGTTCGTGAGCGTCTCTACGAGACCCTGAAAAAGAATCAGCCCATCATCGCTGCAGGGGCTGGCACGGGCATTAGCGCTAAATTCATTGAGCGGGGCGGCGCAGACCTGATCATCATCTATAACAGCGGACGATTCCGCATGATGGGCCATGGCTCCACGGCCGGTATGATGGCCTATGGTGACGCCAATGCCATTGCCATGGAGATCGGCGAGTATGAAGTCCTACCTGTGGTCGAAGACGCGCCCGTGATCTGCGGCGTGCACGCCACCGATCCCCGCCGCCGCATGTGGCACTGGCTCGGCAAGGTGAAGGAGATGGGCTTCTCCGGCGTTAATAATTTCCCTACCCACACCATCGTGGACGGCCACTTCCGCCAAGTGCTGGAGGAGACTGGCATGAGCGTGAAAAAGGAATATGAAATGATCGCGCTCGCCCGCCGCATGGATCTCTTCAGCACTGTGTATGTCGGTTCGCCGGAGGAAGCCATCGAAATGGCCAAAGCCGGCGCCGACTCCATCATCGCTCACGTGGGCACCACCGTTGGCGGCAGCATCGGCGTGAAGAACGCCGTCGTTTCATGGGACCACACCATCCAGCGTACGCAGGACATCATCAATGCCGCCTGCACCGTGAGGAAGGACATCTTCTTCCTCTGCCACGGCGGTCCCATCAACACCCCGGAAGATGCCGACCGGGTAATGAAAGCTACCGATGCTGTCGGCTTTGTCGGAGCCACCAGCCTTGAGCGCATGGGCGTTGAGGAGTCTCTGACCGGCCTTACGCGGAAATTTAAAGGGCTGGATGGTCCCAAAGGTGGGAGCCTTGTGGAGTAATCGCGCAACTGGAATTAAAAGCTACGGCAGGACTGGCTCAAAGCTGCTATGTCCGAATCCTCCGCCCCCCCCCACAAGAGCGGCGACTGGCGTAAGGGTTTAAACCCGACCATATTTGACACTGGCTACTGGTTTCTTAATCTGGAAGTGATATGACTACGGTCTACTTTCATCTGAAGACCGATGGGTCGGATGGGGCACCCAGTTCCAAATCTCCGGCCGAAGGTCCTAAGCTGAGCTCATCTAAAAAGCCCAAGGCGCGGCAAATCAAAAAAGCGGGGACGACCGCCCTGCCGGACGGCTGTCCCCTCTGCCACGCACCGCCCTGCCAAACAATGCGCATCCGCTGCCGCAAGCAATTCTGTTAGCTCATCCTTCACTTAGATTTCGCGGAGGGGGGGGAGTTAGTGGTAAGTGCGCTCATAGGTTCTCTTATTGGTTTGGCTGGTTGGTTTGGCGGTTCGCGGGTTTAATGTGAGCCACTGCATTAGGATGTGCGATTTCTGTGCCAGAGCCGAAGTACTATGAAGTAAGTATTTAATGATGAATGAATTACGAGAAGTCTTCCCTGTGCTGACCCGTTGTCCGGCTGTCTCGAGATGCGCCATAATGAATGAACCCACGCACGGTTTTTCATAGCTTTGAGAATTTTCGTCCCTTGTAGTTTGTCACAGCCTGCGCCCGTCCTGTTTCGACATTCTGATTTGACATCGAGTGTCTTGAATTCGCTTCGTTTAGGCTTTTTTCCTCCGCCTCTGCGCAAGAAGATTCGCTGGCGTCTGTTATGCAGCCACTCCACCGACGTATAGATTTGTCCTCTACTATTCCATGAAGCGCCTAGCCCTCCTCCCTATCCTTGCCTCCGCTGCGTTCGCTCAGCGCAATCTCAAGGAAATTCCAAATACTGATCCCGCCGTTCAGTTGGCGACGTTCAAAACCGCGCCCGGGCTTGAGGTGAACCTTTTCGCCAGCGAACCGATGATTCACAAACCCATCCAGATGGCGTGGGATGAAAAGGGTCGGCTGTGGGTCGCATCGAGCGCCATTTATCCGCACATCAAACCCGGGCAGACGGAGACTGATAAAATCCTCGTGCTCGAAGACACCGACGGCGACGGTAAGGCGGACAAGAGCACCGTGTTCTATGAGGGACTCCTTGTGCCCACCGGCATCCTGCCCGGCGACGGCGGCGCGTATGTGGCCAACAGCACGGAGTTGCTGTTCATGAAGGACACCGACGGCGACGGCAAAGCGGACACCAAAGAGGTGCTGCTTAGCGGGTTCGGCACCGAGGACACGCACCACATTCTCCATGGCTTCAAACGCGGGCCCGACGGCTGCCTCTACCTCATGCAGAGCGTTTATATTCACGCACACATCGAGACGCCATTCGGCGTGCGCCGCCTCATGGGCAGCGGCATCTGGCAATACCGCCCGGAGACGGGACGGCTGGAAATATTCACCATGGGCCAGATCAATCCATGGGGCCATATTTTCGACAAGTGGGGCCAGAGTTTCACAACCGACGGCGCTTATGGCGAGGGCATCAACTACGCCTTCCCCGGCGCCACCTACCGCTGTCTGCCAGATCAGCGCCCGCGCATCCTCAAAGGCCTCAATCCCGGCCAACCGAAGCACTGCGGCCTCGAAATCATCAGCGGACGCCACTTCCCCGAAGACTGGCAGGGCGATCTCATCACCAATGACTTCCGCGGCCACCGCGTGAACCGTTTCAAAGTCAGCGACCAGGGCAGCGGCTTCGCGTCGCGGCAAATGGAGGACGTGCTCGTGAGCAATCACGGTTCGTTCCGGCCCGTGGATGTTAAGATGGGCCCGGACGGCGCGCTCTACATCGCCGACTGGTACAATCCCATCATCCAACACGGCGAAGTGGATTTCCGCGATGACCGACGCGACCACGTCCACGGCCGCATCTGGCGCATCAGCGTGAAGGGACGCGAGAAGTGCCCGAAGGTGGATTTTGCCAAGAAGAGCGGGGAGGAACTTATCGCGCTGTTGAAAGAGTCGGAGCAGTGGGTGCGGCTGGAGGCGCGAATGGAACTCGCTAAACGCGTTCGAGCAGACCGCAGCGAACTGGATAAGGTGGCGGGAAAGCTCGCAGAAGCACTGACTCTCGTCATTTCAACACCGAGTTCTCCCTTCGGAGCCGAAGCCTATTGGTTGCTGGGCGAACTGTTAGAAGGGGCATCTAAGACTGCTTCTGGCATCAAAAGCATCATGGAGTTCGCGATCAGCGGTTCCGCCCACAAGGCGGAATTGCGGGCACTCGGAGCTAGAGTCGCCGGCCACCTAGCCCTCCACCATTCGCTCCCCGACGATGTGAAACAGTCCTTCGTCAGACGGGCGGCTTTCCTGAGCGGAGAAGAAAAGCAATTCATCGGAGACGGCAGTGCCAGAGTGAGACTGGAAGCCGTGAATGCACTACGCATGTTCGCGACACCTCAAGCCGTAGAACTCGCCTGCCGGGTTCTCGACCAGCCGATGGACGAAAACCTCGACTTCGCACTCTGGCTGACGTGCAGCGAACTGGCGGACGTTTGGCTGCCAGCGTTTCAGAAGGGCGAGATCACCTTCGGCGGCAACGTGACGCACATCGCCTACGCCCTCAAAGCCGCCAACAAGCCCGAGGCCGTCGGTGGACTGCTGGAGATGGTGCGCGAGGGGAAAGTAGCAGCCGACCGCGTGAATGGAGTCATTGAGATCGTCGCGGCGCTCGGGACCAAGGCTGATCTGGAGAAACTGCTGGCGCTGGCTATTGCGCCGGATTCCGGTAAGCCGTCGGTGGCGGTGTTGGCGGTGGACCCCGTTTTCAATGCGCTTTCCGCCGCGGCACAACAGCGTGGCATCCGGCCCGATGGCGGGAATGAAGTGGTGCTCAACCTGCTGGGCGGAAAGGCGCCTGAAACGAGGGTTGTTGCCATCAAGCTCGCTGGAGCATGGAAACTGGAAGCCGCCCGCCCGAAGCTGGAGGAAATCGCTAAAAACCCCGACAATGAAACACTGCGTGCGCCGGTGCTCCAGGCGCTCACGGCGCTGGGCAATAGTGAGGGCATTTTCCGTCACCTGCTCCACGAGCGGAAGGTGTATGTGATTCCCTACACCGCAGAAATCCTTGCCAACTACGCCCGCGTGAACGGCCAAGCCGCCGCCACGGATGCCGCGGAGTTCTTCGCCGGGAAATGGCAGCTGAAGGACGACGCCGAAGGCACTGCCGCCGCGGGGAAAGTCGTGGACGCCTTCCTTGCGCAGAAAAACGGACCCGCCGTTCTCGCCGCCGCTTTGAAGGACAAGAAAGTTCCCGCCGCTCTGGCCACCACTGGTGTGCAGCGCGCTAGTGCCGTGGGCGGCGATACGAAAGCCCTCGTGGAAGCCCTCACCATCGCCGGTGGACTCCAGCCCGTGATGGCGCTCACGCCGGAGCAGCTCACGCAGATGATGGCCGAAGTGAAATCCGCCGGCGATCCCGCGCGCGGCGAACTCATTTACCGTCGCGCGAATCTCCAGTGCCAGGTGTGCCACGCCCTAGGCGCGGTGGGCGGCATCGTGGGGCCGGACATGGTGAGCCTCGGAGCCAGCGCGCCCGTTGATTACATCATCGAGAGCCTCCTCGAACCATCGAAGAAGATCAAAGAAGGCTACGCCACGACCATGCTGACCACCAAGACCGGCGGCATTCACAGCGGCTTCCTAGTGCGCACCGACGACCGCGAGGTCATCCTGCGCGATGCCGCGGGCAAAACCGAATCCATTCCCGCCAACACCGTGGACAAACAGGAGAGCGTACCCGTATCCCTCATGCCCCCCGCGCTCACCGCCACGCTGCGCCGCGACGAATTTGTAGACCTCGTGCGCTTCCTCAGCGAACTGGGCAAAGAGGGCGGCTACAAAATCCAGGAGGACGGCACCCTGCGCCGCTGGCGCACCGCCCAGCCGCCCGCCGACGCCTGGCGCTGGATGAACCTCAAAGGCAACAAAGGCTACCACGAAGCCGCCGCCGAACTCACCTGGCTCCCGCTCTACAGCCGCGTGGACGGCACCGTGCACGGCGAAGATACCACCCTCATCAAGACCGGTGCCCAGGAATGGCGCGCCATCGAAAGCGAGATCGAAGTCAGCGCAGCCGGCAAGATCGGCCTTCGCCTCAACGGCCCCGCCGGGTTGCAGGTCTTCATCGCCGGCAAGGAACTGCCCGCCGCCGCCGACATGCAGACGGAGGTCCCCGCCGGCAAAGTGCGCGTCACCCTGCTCTTCGATTCCCTCGTGCGCAAAGCGCCGGTGAAAGTGCAGGTCTATGATGTGCCCGGCAGCGCCGCGAAGACGAAAGCGGTGCCCGGCATGTAGAACACCAGCCCGACCCCAATCATGAGTGAAAAGGCATTCATGTTCGATTCGGAAGACCCGGCGATGCAACAGGCATACCGGTCAGCGCGATCTTCATTTCGCTATTTTTGGCGGGAACTTTCGTGGGAGCACCGTCGGATCGTCCCCGGTCTGGATATGGCGATGGTGAAGTTCCCCTTCACTGATGGTCCGCGATCGGATGGCAACGCCGAGTATGAGCAGATGTGGATTGGCGATGTGGATTTCGACGGCGATGAGATCAGCGGCAGCCTGATGAACTCTCCGAATTGGCTGACCTCTGTAAGACAGGGGGCCAGTATTTCCATGCCCTTCCAGTCTCTCTCCGACTGGATGATGACCTCCAGTGGCCGTGCCTACGGGGGATTCTCCGTGAATCTCATGAGGTCGCGAATGAACAGTCGTGAGCGCGCTCAGCACGATGAAGCATGGGGCCTTGATTTTGGCGACCCGGCAGATGTGCTTGTGGAGATTCAGCGGAACGCCAAACCGAAAGCGGGCTTCGTCTCCGGCCTGTTTGGGAGAAATTCCCGCTAGGCACCGGCTGCTTTCCAGGACCACCCAATGTGCGTGAATATGCTGCCGAAGATTGAGGCTCAGTTGCAGTCTGATCCTGGAATCGCCCGCAGGACCGATGAGCAGGGCTGGACGCTGCTTCACCGGGAGGCCTTAGCCGGCAATCTCGGAGTAGTGAAGTTGCTCGTCACGGCGGGTGCGGATGTGTCCGCCCGCACGGCGAAGGGCCAAACCGCCCGCGAGTTGGCCCAAAAAATTGGCTGGGCCGAAATTGCAGAACATCTCGGGTCGTTACGATGAGTGCGGGTTGGAAACCAAGGTGAGGAGCAAGCTCCGGTCCTAAAGTCCGGACATACATTCTCGAAGGACGCCGGCTCGCCACGCTACCGGATGCAATGGACGAAAGACGACCGCTTCGGACCGGATGATCTGTTCCACAATCCATACGGATTATGGAAATTGACCGTCCTCTGATTGTGCGCTCGCCGGTCGTGGGGGCATAGCAATTGTCGGCATGAGCAGAATTCATGGACTTACTTAAGTTTTCCTAAAGAAAAAATTGCCTTTTCGAAATGCGCGGAATATAGCTGCTCCAGAAATTGTATTGCACATGAGTAATCCGATACGCGACTGCACAGTCTGCGGCTAGGCATTTTGGTCTACGCCGTCGCAAAGTGATGCCCCGGCGACTTGTCCGGAGTGCGCCGAGATATCCGCATCCGCAGAGGCCCTTGAGGAGGCAAAGCCCGTCGAGCGCCCCCGGTTTGTGGCGCTGAGTGCTTTGCCCCCGGAGAAGCGTTTGCCTCCTCGCCGGATTGGGACCGCGCCTTCACCGGCACCGGCAGTAAGGAATGCGAATCCAGCTACTCCCCCTGCTCCTATGTTGTCGGGCTGCACCCTGCCGGCTCCCCGGAGGTCGGAGCACAGCCGGGAGATTGCTCCATCGCTCACTTCTTCAGCGCCAGTGCGGCCTCTGCCGGTTCCTCCGGTCGCGACGCCTGCGGTGCGGGCTCCGGTTCCTGTCCCAGCCATTCCTGCAGCCCTCCAGCAGATTGGATTCAACTGCCCGTCCTGTTTTACGGTTCTCGTCATTAAAGATCCGTCCAGCTACGATGGCCGCGCAGCGCCCTGCCCCTACTGTGCGGTCACTATTCTGCCTCCGCGGGTGGCGCCGCCTTCGCCGTTTAAGGTGCTTCAGGCGGTGGCGCTGCCGGAGCAGGAACCAGCTCCGGCCGGCCGGCTGCAGTGGACCAATTTCGAGAACCTTTCGCGCGACGTGCAGGAGGCGGAAGTGGCTTTGGCCTGATCGCGGCGACGTGGCGGTCTCAGCGGTGGCGGGTTGACGGTTTTTTAGACCGTGCGGCCAACTCCGCTACCATGCCTTCAAGGACGGCGAGGCCGAAGGAGATTTTCTTGAAGAATGACGCGTTGTGCCTCACCACGATGAATCGCGGGTGTTGAGACCAGAGCCCGCGGAGACGCCCGTCGAGTTCCACGGCCTGATGCATGGATTCGTTGCGGATGGGATTGCCGCCTTCGATTGACATGCCGCCGACTGCAGCACTTTCGAAAAAGATGACACCATCGTAACGCGCCAGCTCCTGCTCCAGCGAAGTGCCCTGCGCGGAGAAGAATTCGGATGGTTCCCCTGGCCAGTAAGCGGCTCCATCCACAGTGCCGCGGTCACAAAGGAGGATCCTGCCCGGATATTGCGCGGACTGCACGTCTTCGAGGTTTCGCTGCACATGAAAAATTGCGCGCTGACTGGCCCGGATGGCTTCATGCTCGTGACACCGCGGGAATCCGCCGCTGAAGATGAGCGTCGCCGCTTCCGGCACAATGACGACGCGATCCCCAATTTCGCGCCGGAACAAATCCGCTGCCGTGGTCTTTCCTCCGCCGGGCCCCCCCGTGAGCGCGATGCGGCAGCGGTGATTGCCGTTGAGGTTTCGCCGCAGTTTGGCCAGCGTGGAGGGGTTGAGGCGGGGACTTTCGGACGGAGCGGGGCGTTTCATTTGACTGGACCTGTGGCGCATACGTCCGGTCCGTCAACTCAACCTGGAGAGGCTGCCGCTTCGATTTTCACCGCGCAGTGTTTATAGGACGGCTGGCGGCTGAGCGGGTCAGCGTGCCAGAGTGTGAGCTGGTTTACTGCCGGATCGTGCATGGGCACAAAGATCTGACCGGGAGAAACTGACGGCCCGGTTTGCACACGGGCATTCATGGATCCGCGTCGGGAAGTGATGGTGATGTACTGACCCTGAGTGAGGCCCAGCGCCGCCGCATCGCCGGGATGCATTGAGCAGAAAGTCGCGTGCGGATGAAGTTTTCGCAGCACCATGGAGCTGCGGGTGCGGGTCTCTGTGTGCCATTGTGCGGAGGTCCCGCGTCCGGTGAGCAGCACAAAGGGGAACTCATCGCCATCGATCCTCCGGGCGGGCGGATTCAGCGGAGCTGGGTAGGTGTCGCGATGAAGGACCGAGCCATGAATCTGGCTGAGCGTATTTTTCTGGGGCTCTGCCGTGAGAGTGGCCGGTTATTAGTCTCGAAGCTCAATCGCTGCCCCGGCTAATTGCCAGCGGGCTCCGCACTAATAGTCGCGGGCCAGCAAGTGATCGGCTATCTCTCGGAGGCGGCTGGCGGACTGTCCAAGCGGGGCGATGGCGGCGTGCGCTTCATTTGTCAGGCGGGCGGCTTCATCCCGTGCTTTTTCGAGGCTGAGGATGCTCACATAAGTGCTTTTCCCGGAGGCGGCGTCCTTGCCGGCGGTCTTGCCGAGTTTTTCCGACGATTGTGTGCAGTCGAGAATGTCATCAATGACCTGGAAAGCGAGGCCCAGGTTATAGCCGAAAGTGGTTAGGGCCTCCATGCTCTGAGGAGAGGCGTCGGCAATGAGGCCTCCAAGGCGGAAGCAGCAGGTTAGCAGCGCCGCTGTCTTTCCTTCGTGAATCGTGCGCAGTTCATCAAAGCTGATTTGACGTTCCTCACCCTCAAGGTCCAGAACCTGACCGGCGATGAGAAACTTCGAACCTGCCGCGACCGCCAGTTCTTTCACGAGTTCAGCGCCGCCGGATTGGAGAAGAAGCTCAAACGCCAGCGGTTGGAGTGCGTCTCCGGCAAGGACAGCTATTGCTTCGCCATAGACTTTGTGGCAGGTTGGGTGCCCCCGGCGGAAGTCATCGTCGTCCATGCATGGCAGGTCATCGTGGATGAGCGAGTAAGTATGAATGCACTCCACGGCGCACGCGGCAGGCAGCGCTTTTTCCGTATCGCCGCCGCAAGCTTCGCAGGCGGCCAGCAGCAGAATGGGCCGCAGGCGCTTTCCGCCCGCGAACATGCTGTGGCGGATGGCCGCATGGAGGGTCGCGGGTGCTTCATCCGAGCGCGGCAGCAGGCGGCCGAGCGCGGCCTCAGTGCGGTCTTTTTGAGTTGCGATCCATGTGGCGAAATCAGTCATGCCCCGCCGTGTCAGGCGTGGAGGGGCTTTGCAAGGGGACGGTGAACTAGTGGTTGCTTTTCCGTCTTGGCACTCGGCGGTCAGTCAGTCTCCGGTTGGAAGCTCACGGCAAAGCTTAATCGATCAATCCCCATTCCGGTCGTCGAGGAACGAGGTGCGGCAGAGTTCGGCATACTTTCCCCCGGCAGCGAGAAGTTCGGCGTGCGTTCCCTCTTCAATGACGCGGCCAAGATCGAGCACATAGATGCGGTCGGCATGGCGGACGGTGGAGAGACGGTGCGCGATGACAAAAGAGGTGCGATTCACCATGAGGCGCTCGAGGGCTTCCTGGATGAGGCGTTCGGTCTGGGTGTCCACGCTGGCGGTGGCTTCATCGAGGAGAAGAATGGGCGGATTCTTGAGCAGAGCGCGGGCAATGCTCAGTCGCTGCTTTTCACCGACGCTGAGGCGTACGCCGCGCTCACCCACCTGCGTGTCGAGCTTTTCGGGGAGGCGCTCGATGAAGTCGCGGGCATTGGCGGCCTCCACGACGCGCCAGAGTTCGTCTTCGGTCGCGGTGCGTTTGGCGATGAGCAGGTTCTCCCGCACCGTGCCATTGAAGAGAAAACTCTCCTGGGTGACGTAACCGATCGCCCGACGCAAAGCTGGCTTGCTAACGGAGCGGACATCCTGCCCGTCGATGGTGATGGTGCCGCTCTCGTATTCGTAGAAGCGGGTGAGCAGGTTGATGATGGTGCTTTTTCCGGCGCCTGTAGCGCCGACCAGCGCGACGACCTGCCCTTGTTTGGCTTCTAGGGTGACGCCCTGAAGAGTGGCGTGTTTGCCGGAATAAGTGAACATCACGTCTCTGAACTGCACATGCCCATGAGCGAGGCGCAGGGGTTCTCCGGCGGTGGCATTGTTCTCCGGTGTGGCATCCATGATGTCGAACACACGGTCAGCGGCGGCGCGTCCGGCCTGGAGGATTTGGTTTAATTGATGCAGCCGTCCCACCGGTTCATAGAAGAATGGCATGAGAAAAAGGAAGCCGGTGAATTCTCCCTGCGTGAGGGAGTCGTTCATGACCGCCCGGCCGCCGAAATACAGGACCAGCACGGTTCCCAGCGCCGCTATGTAGTTCATGCCGGGATTGTAGAACGACCACGCGCGCATTACCCGCAGGGTGGCGCGGCGGAGCCGGTCGGAAAAGGAGTTGAAGCGGGCGTGCTCATCCGTTTCCATGCCGTAAGCTTTGATCTGCCGGATGCCGCTGATGTTGTCGTGCAACATTGAATTCATCTCACCGGTGGCCTTGCGGACGTCCTTGTAGCGGCCCCTGGCGTTCATGGTGTAGTAAAGTGCGCCGACGGCGAGAAAGGGGAGGGGGATCATCCCGACGAGGGCCAATCCGGAGCTGTGCCAGAACATCCAAGAGCCCACGATGATGATTTGCAAAATGGCCACCAGCCCCTGCTCCACGCCGTCGATGAGCACACGCTCCATAGCATTTACGTCCTCGGCGATGGTGGTCATCAGGTCGCCGGTAGGTTTTTGGTCGAACCACGGGAGCGGAAGCGTTTGCAGGCGTGAGTAGAGGTCGCTGCGGATATCAAAGATTACCCGCTGCTCGAGGGTGTTGTTCAGGATGATGCGCAGAGTGTTGAGGGCATCGCGGCCGAACCATGCCAGCGCTGCCAGCACTACCCATGGCACTAGTTTCTCCGGCTGGTGTCCGGGGATCACTTCATCGACGATAGTTTTGATGGCACTGGGAGGCACCAGCACCATAAGGGTGCCGCATACGGCGCAGGCCAACTGCGCGAAAGCCATGCCCGGATACCGGCGCAGCCATGGAAAAACTCGAAAAATGGTCCTCATCTGAGAGGTGAATTAAGCGGGCTCGAACTCCCTGACAAGGAGCAGGCGTCAGGACTTTAGGGAACGTCTTTCGAGGCTCAGAAGATCCCCGTTTTCCCGGCTAGACGGGAAGATGGTCCGGTTCCATGATCTGCGGAAGAAATTTCATGACAACGTTCGCTCGGCGTCGCTGTCTTATTCTTATCGCCCCATGAAAGACAAAGTGCCCTACGCTGCCCCGCTTGCCATCGGCCTGCTTCTGTTGGCTGCCGTGCTGGTGCTGCTGCCCAGCGGGTTGCTTTTCGACTTTGGATGGAACCGCGATCGGAACCGCGGAGGCGCGGGGGACACTGATCCATGGGGAAAAGGGCCGCGCCTTGAGGAAAATCAAGAAGCTGCCTCTCTAGTGAGCGGCGATCCCTCTGATTCGCTGCTCGCGGCGCTGCTGGCCCAGCTGGCCTCGAAGAATGCGCCGGACAATGAGGCCATTCTCACCTTCAAAGACGAGGCGGCGCTCAAGGATTTCCTTGCCCGTGCGAATGCCGCAGGCCTGAAGGTGCTTGACACGCTGGGTAATTCCGTGCGCGTTGGGTTCGACGACCTCAATGCGCTGCGCGGAGACATGCGGGATCACTACGGAGACTACGCAGGAGCCGGCGGCAATTACGATGTCTACATTCCAGAGGTGCCACAGGAGGAGCGTCAGCAGCAGTCGGAAGTGGGCTTCGGCGAGGGGGCGCTCGCGTTCATGGGCATCAAAGGCAATTTCACCTCGTATGGAAAAGGCGTCACGATCGCGGTGCTGGACAGTGGCGTCACGAAACACAGCACCTTTACCGGTGCTCGGCTGAAATACATTGATGTGGGTCAGGGGCTGACGGGCACTGCTGACGCGGACGGTCATGCTACTGCCGTAGCCGCTTTGGCTGCCGGGGCCGCTCCCGGATCCATTGGTGTGGCGCCGTCGGCAGATATCCTCAGCATCAGGGTGACCGGGCAGGACGGCACGAGCGATATGTTCACTCTGGCGAAGGGTATCCAGGCCGCGGCCGACGCCGGAGCCAAAGTGATCAATATTAGCTTGGGCGCTTATCAAAGCTCCAGCGTTCTCACCCGGGCGATCGACTATGCCTACGAGCGCGGGGCAGTCATCGTGGCGGCCGCAGGCAACGATCAAGCTGGTCAATTGACATGGCCGGCCGCGGATTCCCGGGTGATTTCGGTAGGAGGAGTGGACGCTCTCGGGCAGCAGCTCACGTTTTCAAATTCTGGAGACCAACTCCAGGCGACCGCGCCGGGTCTGGAGTTGCAAACCGCATGGCCGGGCAACCAGACCACCAGCTTCGACGGCACATCAGGTTCCTCCCCGCTAATGGCTGGAGCCATTGCCGCCGTCCTCTCTCAGTATCCCCAATTGTCCGCCCAGCAGGCAGCTCAACTGCTCACCACCTACTCTGCCGATGCCGGTGCGCCGGGCCGCGATTCCTCCTTCGGCTGGGGCACAGTGGATGTTGGCTATGCGCTGAATGCAAACAATCCCTCCTATCTCGATCCGTCAATTTCCAGTCAGCACTTTGACGCCGAACGGGGAGTGATGGAGTTCGTAGTCCAAAACCGGAGCGGTGCGGCCGTCGATGGTTTGATCCTCGGATTGAACGCTGTCGGTATCCAGAGCCAAGTGGGTGTGCCTGCGCTGGCTCCGGGGGAACGATGGAGACACATTGTGCACATTGATCCCTCGCGGCTGCTTACGGAAGGCGAACTGACCTACACCAGCCGTCTCATTAATCCTAACGGGCTTACAGACCAGAACCCGGGAAATAACCGCAAAGGCAGTGTGGTCTTCAAACCATCGGAAACGCCCGCGCGGTGATCCTCAGCTTTCGCCGGTGAAGAGCTGACGAATCGCCCCGGGGCGGGACTTGAAGACGTAAAGTCCCGCGATCAGCGAGAGAATGCCGGCGAACCAGAATACGTGACTGTAGCTCAGCCCCATCCTTTTGCGCAGCGCGTCAAGAGTGAGGGAAGCCGCCACGATGCCGACCCATGACCACCAGCCGGCGAGACCCTGAACGGCACCTTTTTCGGTCGCATCGGGACGGTGCTGAAGCACTGCCGCCACCGGCACGATGAACATGCCGCTGCCGATGCCCAGCACGGCAAGCGCCGCGGTGAAGAGGCCTTGGCTGTTGCCTTCGATCCCCATCACCAGCGATGCGGCCGTCATCAGGGCCGCGCCAATGGGGATGAATCCGTAGGCGATGCGGCCGTGACTGAAGTGTCCGGTGAAGGCACTGCCTGCGCCAATACCGAGGCAAAGCGAGGCCTGCAGGAAAGACTGCTCTGTTTCCTTTAGTCCGAACTCAGTATGGGCAAACAGTGCGAGGTTCATCTGGACGAGCGCAGCGATATAAAAGAATGCGGCGTTACCCCAGTTGGCCCGCCAGAGATCCCGGTCGCGGCGCATTTTCGACATCTGCTGCCAGATCTCGATCGGAAAGAACAATGTGAATTTCTTCTGCGGGTCTGCGGCCGCCACCTTCGGGCTGCCTATGCTGGTGAGCAGCCCCGCCACTGCCAGTGCCGCCAGCAGTATGCCCGACCAGACCTGATTTTCCTTGAGCCCGCCAGCCAAAAAGCCGCCAGTCACTGTGCCGGCAATGATGGCGACGAACGTGAGCATTTCCAGAATTCCATTTCCCCAGCTCAGCCTAGATGCAGGCAGAATTTCGGGCAGAATGCCATACTTGGCTGGCGCGAAAAAGGCGCTGTGAAGTCCCATGAGGCAAATCGCGCTCATTTGCAGGAGAAGGGAATTTGCCCACAGGCCCCATGCGGCGAAAAGCATGATGCCGATTTCCGCCAGTTTTACTCCTATCATCACGAGGCGCTTGCTGTAGCGGTCGCTCAGCCAGCCGCTCCATATGCTGAAGAGCAGAAAAGGCATGGCGAAGAGAATGCCGGCGAGGGCCACTTTCGAGTCCTGCTCCTCTGAGCTGAGTCCCATGTCGAATATCAGGAAGATCACCAGCCACTTCAGGGCATTGTCGCTGAATGCCCCTTGGAACTGGGTGAACATTAGGTTCCAGAATCCGGGTGGAAGCGGAGGGCGGGAATCACCAGCCGGGGCGGCGGGAGTTTCGTAAGGATTCAAGGCTGGAGTTTTCAAGTTAGGATAAAACTCCGGGCGGTTTTCCTGCGGGAGTGATGAAGCGTTTCAGCAGCAGATGAGTCGGCCAATAAACCACCACTGCCAGTGCAGCCATGTAAAGCACCAGGAATAGTTCGCGCGGCATAAGCGACTGCTCTGTCGTTTCGCTGAAACCGAACACAAAATTCACGTTTCTGGCGGAAAGGTCGCCGGCGGGGTCCTTGACCGGGCCAGGGATGAAGAAGAAGGCGATCAGACAGGCAGCCCACGCCAGAGCCGTCCATCGTGGGAGCGCCTTCGGGCAGTAACCGGTACGCCGAACCAGAAAAATCAGGAGAAAGGGCAGCCAGCCATGGAAAAAAGACAGGGCGCGAAGGAAAGCCGGCGGCCTGAACATGTAGCTGGTCATGCCCACCAGACTGCCTCCGAACAATTCCACGATGAAATCCACACACCACAGCGCCTGCGGCAGAAGAATACCGACGCAGCACATCGAAATCAGCGCGGCACTCTCCATCCACATACCGGCGAGGGTGAGCAGCAATGCGAGATCGCAAAAATAAATAAAGTTCCCGGGGCCGTATTTGCTCAAGTAGACGGGAATGAGCACCGCCATAAAGGCGGAGTAGGCGATTTTCACCCATAGAGGAATGCGGGCGGTCCTTGCGCCGGGGGGTGGCGGGGTGGCGGTGCCTGGTTTCATGGTGTGGCAGCAGTGTCCTTGTTCCTCCGCTTGCCTAGATTGATTTTTCGCCGCCGTCCATTGCCAATGACGATGGTCTGCTCAATTCCGGCAAACATCCACCTCGTAATCAAGCGGGACCCTTTCTGTGAGCAGTGCGGCGAACCGGGTGGCGAAGAAAGGGGCGTGCAGCACGCCTTTGGAACCGAGGCCGTTAAAGAATCCGAGACGCTGGTGCACGGGATGAAGGCCAAGGACCGCTTTGCTTTCATTGATGATAGGCCTCACCGCGGCTTCGTGACCGGTGATGGTGAAGGGAACTTTCAGTGCGCGGTGCAGCCGAGATTCAATCGTTTTCCGGGCTGCGGCAGTAGGCAAGTTGGAAAAGTCATCCCATTTGTAGGTGGAACCTGTCCGGAACAGTGATCTTTTGCCCGTGGGCAGGATCCAGCCTCCTAGATTGACGATGCGGTGCTCTGTCAATTTCGGCGCCTGAAAACTCAGGATTTCACCTTTGGCACTTTTCCATTTGAGCCATGGAAAAAAGGGATTCTTTGCTGCTTCCCAGCCTTGACAAAGCACCAGATACCGGGCGGTGAGTCCGCCGACACAAACGGCTTCTGCAGTGAGGCTGATATCACCGGCCGGGACCTCACCGGTGATCCAATTTCCGCGCTGTTTCAGGAATCTCTGCGAAGCCGCCAGCCACGCACGCACGTCCAGCCATGCACTGCGCACTTCCAATCCCGTTTCAGGAGCGTGAAACAACCGGTGATCAAGAATTGGCGCAGGTTGGGGCTGCGTCAGCAGTCGCTGAAATTCCGGTTCACCTTTTTTTTCCCGCCAGCGCCGGCGCTCGTCATCGGTTTGCAGCATGCGCACATAGGGCAGGGGATGGTAGAAGGCGGATCCCAGCTCCGATTCCGTGCGGGCGTAGAAATCGCGCGCTGCGGGAAGGAATTCATCGATACGCCAGCCGCGGGCCACTCTCTTGCCGCTGATGGGCGTCACGATGCCCGCGGCTACTTTTGAAGAGGTGACCGTCTCGTCCCGGTCGATGACTTTGACCCGCCAGCCCCTCCAGTGCAGAGACCATGCGAGCGTAGCCCCGGCCAGACCATGGCCGATGATTATGACGTCCGCGTCCATGCGGTGTTGAGTTTGCCGCAGGGCTATTTTCCGGCCGGCTTCTTCTCCTCTTCCTCCTTAGCCTCCGGGGTTTCAGCGTCCTTGATGCGGTTGCCCAATTCCTCCAGATCTTTTTTGACCCGTTCGAGCGCGGCTTCTGCATTTTTGTGATCTTCGCGGAGGGAATCCAGTTCCGGATGATTGAGGCGTCCTTCATTCACTTTCTCCAGCAGGCGCTTCATGGCACTGGAAGGAATGGCCATACTCTCGATTCTGCCCGAGCGGGCAATATTCATGCCGACCACGCGGCCCTTCAGGTCCACGATGGGACCGCCCACTTCGTTGACTTCTAGAGACATGTCATGCTGCAGGGCTTCGCGGTAGCCGCGGCGGTTCTTGCTTATGGCTCCGGACATCATATTGCGCGGATCCTCTGCCAATTCCGGAAGGATTCCGCGGGAAGCCCGGGACTCCAGCACGGCGGAGAGTTCGCGCTCCTCCATGTCGCGCTGCACTTTGATTTTCACGATCTGATAAGGCTTGGTGGAGGCGATGATCTTGATAAATTCATCCACGTCCTTCACATCGCGGCCATCGATGCTCTTGATCACGTCATCAGCGACCAGTCCTGCACGGGAAGCGGGGCTGTTCGGGGATACGGTAGTTATCTTGACAGCGATTCCCCCTATTTTATCCAGCCCCACCCCAAGCCAGCCTTTTTGCCACTCATCAAGACTGCGCGGGGTGACGCTGACCACCCCGGTCGCGGCCGGCAGGGCATCCGGGGTGGCGGCGGCGATGAAGGTCCCGGGAACCGGGGCTTCGGACTCATCCCATTTCACGGTGCGCAGTCCGCTAGCTTCGACTTTCAAGAGGGCGATGTCATAGCCGCGGTGCACATCGACGATACGGATGGGCATCTGCAGGCCCTCGGGTAGACGGACGATGAGATTGGAAAGCGGCTGACCTTTGCGGTCTTGAAGTTCGCTGGCTTTGCTGACGATGTAGCCGCCCTCGTGGACAGCGCACCCATAGGCGAGTAATTTGCTTTCGCGGGAAATCTGTACCGTGCCGCGCCGGGCTTCCTCCACAGCAGGTTCCCACGCTCTGAGAACCGCCTCCGCTTCACGGGCGAACTTGACCTGAGCCTTCTGTTCCGGAGGGTCAGCGGGACCGCGCTCCTCCTGCTTTTTCTCCGGAGGACTGAGGTCAGATTTCTGCTCCTCATACTTTGGCTTCCGTTGCGGAGCGGGAGAGTCCTCCTTCTTTTCCTCTGCCTTTTTCTCCTCCGGCTCCGGGGCATCTTTTTTCTCCTCCTTTTTCTCCTCGGGTTTCGGTTCCTCCTTCTTCTCATCCGCTTTCGGCTCCTCTTTCTTTTCTTCAGCCTTGGGCGGGTCAGCAGGCTTCGGATCATCGGCACGCAGCAGTGGCGTGGCGGCGAGCGTTAGCAGCAGGGTGGCGATTGAAGTGGTCTTCATAAAGCAGATGAAATTTAGGGTTTCTTTTCGAGAGTGGCATCCACGGAGAGTTCGGTCTCACCGCGTTTTCCTTTGATGGTGATTTTGTCACCGGGCTTGAGAGCGCGGAGGACTTCTGCAGCAGGGGTTGGGCCATCGACGTCGTTCTCATTAAGTTTCAGAATAAGGTCGCCGTTGGTAAGTCCCGCTTTCGCGGCGGGGCTGTTCTCACTGATGCCGGCGACTCTTGCGCCTTTGCCGCTGGTGTCCTCAAGTTCCGCCCCGAGCCATGCCCGGTCGGCGGGCTCATCGGGAATCTTTGGCTCTGGCGGGCCTTCGCCGGATTTCTTCTCAGGTTCTTCGCCTTCCTCGGATTTTTTCGGGGCTTTCTTTTCCGGAGCCTTTTCCTGTCCTTCGCCTGAGTCACCGGGGGTGCGCCGGCGGCTGGGCGGGCCCAGTTCCATTTCGCATTCCTTTGATTCACTGCCGCGCCGGAAGGTGAGCTTTACTTTACCCCCCCCCTTCTTTTTGTTCACGATGCGACAAAGATGGTGAAAAGTGACCACGTCCGCGTCATCAAACTTTGTGATCACGTCGCCGTCCTGGAGCCCGGCTTTGGCAGCAGGTGCATTCTCCCACACTTTCTCCACCTTGACTCCATCCTGGCTGTCAGGATCAAATTCGGCACCCAGCGTGGGGCGTTCGGGCGGGGCGCCGTAGGTTTGGTCTCCCCATATCTCACCTTTGAATAGGCGCTCCCAGTCTTCACGCAGGGTATCGATGGCTACGTGACGGTTTTGGTCTACGGCTCCATGGATGCTGCTGTTGATGCCTATGACCCGTCCGTCGAGATCAAACAAGGGGCCGCCGCTGTCTCCGCCTATGAGCGGGCAACTGCTGCGGATGGCTCCATCCAAATCGCGCTGCCAAATGCGGCCGATGCGCACAGGCGGGCGGCGCTCGTAGCTGTATCCACCCGGGTGCCCCATGGCGATACACCAGTCGCCGCGCTGCAATTTGTCGCTGCTGCCGATTTCGGACGCGGGCCATTCGCCTTCTTCAGTGATCCTCGCCATGGCGGCGTCGGTGGCTTTGTTGCCGCCGAGGGCCTTGCCCTTCACTTTCCGTCCGTCGGGGAAGGTGATGACAATGTCCTCGCCAGTAGCCGCCGTAACGTGAGCGGCGGTAAGAATGAGTCCGTCTTTCTGAACGATGACGCCGCTGCCACTGCCCGCCTTCTTCGGGTCGGCGCTGCTGATGCTGATAACGGTGGGCATCACGTTTTTCACCGTCGCCTGCACCTTGGCCTCGCGGGCTTTCAGTGTTTCCAACGTTTCTGCGCGGGAGAGAACTGGCAGAAGAACGAACATAGCGGCGATCAGGACGGACGGACGCAAGTATATCATATAGAGTGGACTGGGAGAACCAGTGACAAGGCTAGCGCAGGTGCGCGGGATGGCAACCTCCGCGTTCGCGCCCGTAGTAAGTTTATCTATGACGGCAGGTGGCGGGAGTCCCCGCCCGGAAACCGCAACTTCGGGCCTTGGCGGAAGGCAAAAAGCGTTCTACGCCCAGGATATGCATATCGCCCGCGGTCTTTTTGGCGTCCTTATTCTTCTGGCCATGCTTTACGCGCTGTCTCTCGACCGCCGCCGAGTGAACTGGCGTCTCGTTGCAGGCGGTCTGTTCCTGCAACTGGCCCTTGCCGCTGCATTTTTCACCACCAGCGCCACTTCCATGATCGTGCGGCCGGTGGCGCAGCTTTTTGTGCAAATCACCGATTTCTCCGGCGAAGGGGCGCGCATGGTGTTCGGTAAACTGGTCGATCTGCCCACCACCGGGAAGCTCTTCGGCAGCGACAGCGCTTTCATTTTCGCGTTCCAGGTGTTGCCCACCATCATTTTCTTCTCGGCTCTCACATCGGTCAGTTATTACTTGGGGGTGCTGCAGCGCATCGTTTTTGTCTTTGCGTGGGTCATGAAGCGTGTGATGCGGCTTAGCGGCGCGGAAAGTCTGGCTGCGGCGGGTGAAGTGTTTCTGGGCCAGACGGAAAGCGCTTTGCTCGTGAAGCCCTACGTGCCGCGTATGACGACGTCCGAACTGGCGACCATGATGATCGGCGGCATGGCCACCATAGCGGGCGGCGTGATGTCTGCCTACATTGGCATGCTGGGCGGCACCGATGAGGCTGCCAGATTGAAGTTCGCCGAGTGGCTCCTGTGTGCCTCTCTAATGAGTGCGCCTGCGGCTATCGTGGTGGCCAAGATTCTGGTGCCGGAGCGCGATGCCATTGACGAAAACCTCCACGTTCCGCGCGATGAGGTGGGATCCAATTTCTTTGACGCTTTGGCCCGGGGCACGACCGAGGGCCTGACGCTGGCACTGAATGTTGCCGCCATGCTCATTGCCTTCGTTGCGCTTGCGGCGTTGGTTAACGGTGGGCTCGGCTGGGTAGGCGCACGCATTCCCTTGGGCGGGGGCTCGGCGCTCAATGACTGGATCTTTGAGGTGAGCGGCGGCATTTTTGAGTCACTCTCGCTGCAGGCCGTTTTCGGCACCCTAATGGCCCCGCTGGCGTGGCTCATCGGGGTGGACAGCAGTGAAATGTTGCGCGCCGGACAGCTTCTCGGCACCAAACTGGCACTGAATGAATTTGTAGCCTACGACCTGCTGGGCAAGGCAAAGGAACTGAGTGCGCACACTGTTTTCCTCATGACTTTCGCCCTTTGTGGATTTGCGAATCTGGGCAGCGTCGGCATCCAGCTCGGAGGGATCGGAGTGCTGGCTCCGTCGCAGCGCCCCGCGCTGGCCGCGCTGGGGCTTCGCGCCCTGCTGGGCGGCACCGTGGCCACCCTTATGACCGCGGCCATTGCAGGCATGTTCCGTGCGTAGGGCTTGCAAGGAGCGGGATCACCAGCCACGACCCCTTATTCCATTTCACCGTATGAGCAGCTCCACCGCCCCACTGCCCCGCCGCGTCGTCATCAAGTTCGGTTCCGGCATCCTTACCCGCCCGGATACCGCCGCGCTGGATGAGAGCCAGTTTGCCCGGCTTACTCAGGCCATCGCCATTTTGAAACAGGAGGGACACGAAGTCATCGTGGTCACTAGCGGCGCTGTGGCAGCCGGACTGAATGCCCTAGGCTTCACCCGGAGACCGGCGGAGACTTCCCTTCTCCAGGCCTGTGCAGCAGTGGGGCAGACGCGGCTTATGCATAAGTATGCCACCCTGCTCGGCGCCTGTGGGCTGAACGTCGCACAATTGCTGGTCACCAACGAGGATTTTCTGCACGAGGAGCGCCGCGGGCACTTGAAAGATACGCTCCGCAGTCTGCTGGAGCGCAAGGACATTGTCCCCATTTTCAACGAAAACGACTCTGTGGCCACGGAGGAGTTGAAATTCGGCGACAACGACGCCCTCTCCGCCGGTGTGGCGCAGATCGCCCGCGCAGACCTGCTCATCCTTTTCACCAGTGTCGACGGACTGATGCCTCCGGGCGAGAACAGCGGCATTGTCGAGCAGGTTAATGACATCAGCGAAGTGATGGATTATGCCCGCGATGAAAAAGGAGAGTTTAGTGTCGGCGGTATGGCCAGTAAATTGAAAGCCATCGAACGTTCGGTGAACGCCGGCGTGGAAACCCTCATCGCGAATGGCCGTCGCCCGGAACAAATCCCGGACCTCGTCGCCGGCCGGGGAATCGCCACGCGCTTCGCTGCGAAGCCTCTCCATACTACGTAAACCAGCACAGGGGAGAATCTACTCCCTCAGCGAAGCCCTGGCGGTTGGTGAAATTCGCGTGTTATACTTGGCGCCATATTTCTGACTGCGTCCTTCCGTTCAGGGACGTGGGATGCTCAACTGCCGGTAGATGGCTTTAGCGATGTGGTCTTTCACTTCACGGTGCCGCGGCAAGCTGAATCAGTCGCCGGTGGCCGGATTTTCCAAATGGCATGATTGCAGCCTTGTCGTTTGAGCACACAACCTTGCTGGCGCAGATGCCCCTCAGGTTCGACTAAAGCCTCTAAGCACCAACGGGCTTCGAGTCGCGGGCGGTGACGGCCTTCTTCACTGGTGAGGTGATCTTCTCCACGTCAACGGCCACGACTTTGTATTCGGGGCACATGGTGTCTTCGTCGCATTCGCTGCTGGTGACGATGTTTACGAGGACTTCAGGGAAGTGGAAGGTGCAGTAGAGGATGCCGGGTTTAGTTTCCGTGCTGATGCGTGCCTTCATGGGGACTTCGCCGCGGGCAGAGAAGAGACGGACAGAGTCGCCGTCGGCGATACCTTTCTTTTTGGCGTCGTCAGGGTGAATGGCGAGGGTGTCCTCTGTCACGATTTCTACGTTGCTGGTGCGGCGGGTCATGGTGCCGCAGTTGTAATGCTCCAATACACGGCCGGTGGTGAGGATGAAGGGAAATTCCTGACCGTGTTTCTCGATCTCTTTGGATTCTTTGAAGTCGAAGAAGTGAAACTTGCCTCTGCCGCGCTTGAAGGTGTCGAGGTGGAGGCGCTCGGTGCCGATGTTGCCGGTAGCGATGGGCCATTGTTTGCCCTGGTCGGTTAGGCCCTCCCATGTGGCACCTTTGAAGAAGGGTACGATTTGCGCGATCTCGGCGAGCACGCCGTCGGGGGTGTAGGGGTCCTGTTTGGCGCCCATGCGCTGCATGATTTCGGCGACGATGACGCCGTCGGGTTTGGTGCCGGGGAGGGGCGGAATGACGGCATTCACGCGCTGCACACGGCGCTCGCCATTGGTGAAGGTGCCTGACTTTTCGAGGAAGCTGGACGCAGGGAGCACGACATCGGCGAACTCGGCGGTGGGCGTCATGAAGAGTTCTTGGACAACGAGGAAATCGAGCGCGTTGAGTGCGGCTTTTACGTGCTCGGTATTCGGGTCGGTCTGGGCGACATCTTCGCCCATAATCCACATGGCTTTCAGATCACCGCGCAGCGCGGCGTCATACATTTGCGGGATTTTCCAGCCAATCTCGCCGGACAGGTGCACGCCGTAAAACTCTTCGTAGAGTTTGTGCATGGCAGGGTCGTTCACTTGGAGATAGCCGGCGCCCTGGTGTGGCTGGCAGCCCATGTCGGCGGCACCCTGAACGTTATTCTGTCCTCGCAGGGGATTCACACCCACGCCGGGGCGGCCGATGTTGCCGGTCATCATGGCGATGTCGGCGATGGTCATTACGGTCTTGGACCCGTGACTGTGCTCGGTAACTCCTAGGCCGTGGAAGGCCATCGCGTTCTCTGCCGAGGCATACTCAAGGGCGGCGGCGCGCACCTGCTCGCGTGGGACGCCGTGGATTTTCTCCAGTGTGTCGAGGTCAAGCGTGCGCAGGCCATTTTCAAATTCCTCCCAGTTTTCGCAGCGCTCGGTGATGAACTTCTTATCAATCTTGCTACTTTCCCAGATGTAATAAGCGAACATGTCGAGCAGCGCAACGTTGGTGCCCGGGCGAAGTTGGAGGTGGTGCTTCGCGTAGGGGACGAGTTCGATCTCGCGAGGATCGATGATGATGAGGGGCACGCCCTTCATGGCGCGCTGCTTGATTTTGCTGCCGGTGACGGGGTGGCCCTCGGTGGGGTTCGCGCCGATGATCAGGATGCAGTTGGTGTATTGGAGGTCGATGACGCTATTAGTGGCGGCACCGGTGCCAAAGGCTTTTTGCATGCCCCATGCGGTCGGACTGTGGCATACGCGCGCGCACGCATCGATGTTATTTGTTCCGAAGACCGTGCGGATGAACTTCTGCATGAGGTAGTTCTCCTCATTTGTGCAGCGTGCGGAACTGATGCCGCCGACGGCATCGCCACCGTGCTCTTCTTTGATGCGCGTGAGGTTCTTCACGATGTAGTCGTAGGCCTCGTCCCATGTGGCTTCTTGGAAGTGACCGTTGTAGCGGATGAGGGGCGTGCGCAGGCGGTCCTTGTGCTTCACGAACTTGAAGGCGTAACGGCCTTTCAGGCAAGTGTGGGAATGATTAACCTCCGAGTCGATGGGCGCCTGGATGCTGAGGACTTCGTCGCCTTTCGTCGCTACATTCAAGTTGCAACCGACGCCGCAGTAGGTGCAGACGGTGCGCGTCTTCTTTGTAGCTTCGATGCTCTTAGAGGCAAAAACGTCGCTGATGGCGGAAGTGGGGCAGGCCTGCGAGCACGCGCCGCAGGAGACGCAGGGGGAGTTTTCGAAGGTGGTGTCGAGGCCTTTGATGATACGCGCGGCGAATCCCCGGCCGTGCATGGAGAGCACGTGCTGGCCCTGGACTTCATCGCAGGCGCGCACGCAGCGGGAGCAGTTAATGCACTTCGAGAGATCGCTCGTCATGTAGGGATGCGAGAGATCTTTTTTGCGGTCGAGGTGATTCTCGCCGGCAGGATAGCGCACGCTACGCACGCCGACTTTCGCGGCCACGGTCTGGAGTTCGCAATTTCCGTTCACCTCGCAGGTGAGGCAGTCGAGCGGGTGGTCGGTGAGGACGAGTTCGATGATGTTTTTCCGCAGACGGCGCACTTTCTGGGACTCGGTGAAGATGTGCATCCCAGCGCTCAGGGGTGTGTGGCAGGAAGCGACGACTCGGCGCGGGCCTTCGGCGGCCATAGCGACCTCCACACTGCAAACGCGGCATGCGCCGTAGGGCTCAAGCTGGGGGGCATCGCAAAGTGTGGGCACATGGCCGCGGCCTTTGTAGCGGTCTACGAATCTGAGCATGGTATCGCCATGCTCAAAACCGTGGGGGGTTCCGTCGATGTAGGCGATGCTTTCGGGAGATTGAGTGAGGCTCATGGCGGGAAAACTTTAAGAATTGCTGGGCGGCAGGATGCTACATTAAGCCCAATACACTGCTAAATGCAATCCTTTCGGCGCATTTTCCGGCTTGGCGATCCGTAGCGGCTGAAGCAGGTAGGGAAATGTCATCACCCTTGTGCCTGTCTGACTCCGAACTCTCCGCTGCCCTCGCCGTCCTGCCCGGATGGGCGGTGGATAATGGCCAACTGGTGCACGAGCGCCGGTTTCCGGCCTATATGGACGGCATTCGTTTTGCTGCGGCCGCGGGGGAAGCGGCGGAGCGAATGAATCACCATCCGGACATCCTGATTCAGTGGCGGAAGGTCCTGCTGAGCATTTATACGCACTCTGCGGGCGGGTTGACGGTCCTAGATATTGCCTTTGCCGGAGAAGTGAACAGAATTTTATAGCCCCGGACGCCCGCGGGCACGTTCCTCTACTTGCATTCCCTGCACACGTTCCTAATACCGTAGTATCATGCCTCCTTTCGTTTTGTCCATCTGCCGATTTTGCCGGTCCTCCATCGGAAAAAAAATCCTCGTCGCCCTCACTGGGGCTGCGCTGGTCGGTTTTCTCGTGATGCACATGGCGGGGAACCTACTCGTTTTTGCCGGCCCGGAGGCATTGAATGGCTATGCCAAGAAACTGCACGATCTTGGTCCGCTGCTTTGGGTGGCCCGCATCGGTCTGCTCGTCTGCGTCGTCGTGCATGTCGTAGTGACCATTCAATTGACCACGGCAAACAAGCTGGCCCGCAAGCAAGCCTACGGGGTGGATGTTACGCAGAAGGCTTCCCGTTCCAGTCGGACAATGATTTGGAGTGGGGTCACCATTCTTGCGTTCGTCCTTTACCATCTGGCGCACTACTCATGGGGCTTGGCGAATAATTACTACCAGCCGGACAATCCCCGCTACACACTGCCGGACGGGTCGCACAACGTCTACAATATGGTGATCGACGGCTTCAACTGGGCGCCGGCGTCCCTCTTCTACATCGTGGCTATGGGACTGCTATTCATGCACCTCGGTCACGGTATCGCCAGTATTTTTCAGACGCTAGGCCTATCCACTAAAAAGTCGCGTCCAGTGATCGAACTGGCCGGCAAAGGAACCGCAGCCATTTTATTTGCGGGCAATACGCTCATGCCGCTGAGCATCCTAATGGGTTTTTTGAAATGAAGTGCGGCACCTTACGCTCCGGTTTGGTTACCCTGTGATGTCAGCCGTTCTAGAAGTTTGCGAACTCACGGTGCGCCGGGGAGGCACGCGGGTGCTGGGGCCACTTTCATGGTCGGTGCAGCCGGGCCAAATGTGGAGCATCATCGGGCCCAACGGTTCCGGTAAGACTTCGCTGCTGAGCTGTCTGACCGGATTGCTCAATGCCACGGCGGGCAGTATCCGGGTGCTGGGGGAGACTTATGGCGAGAGCGACTGGATTGGCCTGCGCCGCCGCATCGGAATCGTGAGCAGCAGTCTACGCCAGTTTATTGATGACGACGAACCTGCGCTGAATGTTCTGGGCAGTGGCATTTCCGGCCAGATCAACTACTGGGGCCGCCTCAACTCAGCTGAAGCTGCCGCTGCCCGCGCCATCGCCCGCCGCATGCAGTGCTCCGCGGTGCTGGATCGGCCTTGGGCCGTGCTCAGCCAGGGCGAGCGCCAGCGCGTGCTCATCGGCCGCGCGCTTATCAGCCAACCGGCTCTTCTCATTCTTGACGAGCCCTGTGCCGGTCTCGATCCGGTGGCGCGGCAGCGATTTCTCGTCTTCCTACAGCGGCTTATTGCGGCACCGCGGTCACCGTCTGTTGTGCTGGTGACGCATCACCTTGAGGAAATCCCGTCGGCTTGCACGCATGTCCTCGCACTGCGCGGAGGGCGGCCCGTTGGCTGCGGCCCGATGAGGGAAGTGCTCACTGCGCCGCTGCTCAGTCAGGCGTTTGGTGCGCCAGTGACCTTGTCGTGCAGCCGAGGCGAGTGGCGCATGCAGGCAAACTCGGACACATAGTTCCCTGCTGTCTCACCCATTCATCGACTAGGCGCATGGGCGTAGCGGCATCTCTGCATGAGCCGGCTAGAGTGAGGCTGGCCAGAACTGATGAGCCGCTATGAATGCCAGCCAAGGTCGCCGCGAATTTTTGAACCTGATGGGCATAGGCGTGCTGGCCACAGCCCTTGGACCATCGCGATCGAACTGGGGCCCGCTCCGCGCAGCATGGCGGGGGAGGCCGCTGCGGCACAGACCTGCGCCGGATGATCGCCGCCGGAGTGCTGGCCAATGCGCGCACTTTTGGTGGACAGGACTATGGGGGCTTTCACACCATCATAGCGCTGGCTCCGGCTCTGCGCCGCCTAGCGCGCGAGAAAAAGACAGCGGGAACCGGGGCTTTCTTGGCTCATTTCGGCGTCCGCCGCAGGATGTTTAGAAACTCCGCGGCAGTCCGGTTGGGAGCGCGCTGACGGGGCCATGCCGCAACCACTTTTCGCTCCGGCCGCGGTAACTGCAGTGAGCGGTAGGCGGGAGAGGATTCCCGTTTTTCTGAAGTGGCCATGGCGGGAATCAGGGAGATGCCCAGTCCGGCGTAGACGAGCGCCTGAATGGTTTCCAGCTGCGCACTCCGGAAACTGATTTGAGGGGTCACGTCGCGGCGGTCGCAGAAGCCCAGCACCTGATCACCAAGGCAGTGTCCTTCCTTCATCACGATCAGCCGCTCCCCGTTAAGGTCCGTGGCTTTGATGGTACGACGGGCGGTGAGGGCGTGGCCGGGCGGAAGTGCCAGCATCAGTTCCTCCGCGAACAGTTCCTCGATTTCCAAATGCGCGTCATCCAGCGGCACACTGGCAACGGCGAAATCGAGTTCCCATGACCGCAACTGGTTGAGCAGCCGCGGGGTGGTGTCCTCCTGCACAATGACTTCCACACCGGGATACCTAGAGACGAATTCCGCCATGGCGGCCGGCAGAAGGTAGGGCGCGATGGTGGGCAGAACGCCAAGAGTGAGCGTGCCGCGCAGGAGGTTCTGTGCGTCGGCGGCCTCGCGCTGCGCAGCGTCCACTTCCTCCAGAATGCGGACGGCCCGGCCCAGAAAGGATTGGCCGTGCGGTGTAGGCCGTGCTTCGCGCTTCATGCGGTCGAATAACCGCTCACCTAGCTCGTCTTCAAGCTTCTTAATTTGCTGACTGAGGGATGGCTGGGAGACGCGGCACTGCTCGGCGGCCCGGGAGAAATTTCCAGCCCGAGCCACGGCGACTACATAACGAAGCTGATGCATTTCCATAGGTTTTGCCTATGATTAACTTAGGAAGTAAGTATTTCAACAGTTACAAGACCCGGCATTTGACAAGTAATCTTCTTTCCGACCAACTCAGCCAACCCAAAACACAGCTATGTCCACAGAATCCAAATGCCCTTTCAATCACGGAGCCTCTGCCGGTGGCACCACCAACCAAGACTGGTGGCCCAATCAGTTGAGAGTCGATCTGCTCCACCAGCATTCCTCCAAGTCGGACCCCATGGGTGCGGAATTTGACTACGCGAAGGAGTTTCAGAGCCTCGACTACGCCGCGCTTAAAAAGGATCTCGCCGCACTGATGACGGACTCTCAGGACTGGTGGCCCGCGGACTTTGGCCACTATGGCCCTTTCTTCATCCGCATGACGTGGCACAGTGCCGGGACTTATCGCACTGGTGACGGTCGTGGCGGCGGCGGTCGCGGGCAGCAGCGCTTCGCCCCGCTCAACAGCTGGCCTGACAATGGCAACCTCGATAAAGCACGCCGCCTGCTCTGGCCGATCAAGCAGAAGTATGGCCGCAAGATCTCGTGGGCGGACCTCATGATCCTAACCGGCAATGTCGCGCTGGAGACCATGGGATTTAAGACCTTCGGTTTTGCGGGCGGCCGCGCGGACACATGGGAACCGGATAACGACGTCTACTGGGGCCGCGAAAAAACATGGCTCGCCACCAGTGACAATCCCCACAGCCGCTACTCCGGCGACCGCCAACTCGAGAACCCCCTCGCCGCGGTGCAGATGGGCCTCATTTATGTGAACCCGGAAGGTCCGGATGGAAATCCTGATCCGCTCGCCTCCGCGCGCGACATCCGCGAGACTTTTGGCCGCATGGCCATGGACGATGAGGAAACCGTGGCTCTGATCGCGGGCGGTCACACCTTTGGCAAAACCCACGGCGCCGGCCCGGCCTCCCACGTGGGTGCCGATCCCGAAGCCGCTCCGCTGGAGGAGCAGGGCTTTGGCTGGAAGAGCACGTATGGCAGCGGTAAAGGCGCCGACGCTATCACGAGCGGACTCGAAGTAACATGGACCACTACTCCTACAAAGTGGAGCAACGGATACTTCCAGAACCTCTTTGGCTTCGAATGGGAGCTGACAAAGAGCCCTGCGGGTGCAAACCAGTGGGTAGCCAAAGGGGCCGAAGCCACTGTTCCGCACGCCTACGACGCAGCAAAGAAACAACTGCCCACGATGCTGACCACAGACCTCGCGCTTAGGTTTGACCCGGCATATGAAAAAATCTCGCGCCGTTTCCTTGAGAATCCCGATCAATTTGCCGCTGCCTTTGCGCGAGCTTGGTTCAAGCTTACCCACCGCGACATGGGGCCCAGTTCCCTCGGCCTCGGACCGGAGGTGCCGCAGGAGGAACTCATCTGGCAGGATCCGATTCCCGTCTTGAACCATCCGCTCGTAGACGCCGCCGACATCGCGGCGCTCAAGGCCCAGATTCTTGCTTCGGGACTCACCGTCGCGGAGCTGGTATCCGCAGCATGGGCTTCCGCCTCGACTTTCCGCGGTTCCGACAAGCGCGGTGGTGCCAATGGAGCACGCGTCCGACTCGCGCCTCAGAAGTTCTGGCCGGTTAATCAGCCCGACCAGCTCTCCAAAGTTCTGCGCACGCTGGAGACCATTCAAGGTGCCTTCGACGGCGCTCAGTCCGGAGGCAAAAAGGTATCACTGGCCGATCTCATCGTGCTCGGAGGCTGTGCTGCCATCGAGCAGGCGGCGAAGAATGCCGGGCAAACCGTCACCGTCCCGTTTGCTCCTGGCCGAACCGATGCTGCGCAGGAGAAAACCGATGTCGCCTCCTTTGCCGTTCTGGAGCCCATCGCCGACGGATTCCGCAACTACCTCAAAGGCCGCTACACCATGTCTGCCGAAGCGCTGCTCATTGACAAAGCTCAACTGCTCACGCTCACCGCGCCGGAGTTGACGGTGCTCGTCGGCGGACTGCGTGTCCTCAATGTCAATGCCGGTGGTTCTGCCCACGGGGTCTTCACCGCCCGCCCCGGGGCACTGACCAACGACTTCTTCTTCAACCTCCTAGATATGAGCACCGAATGGAAACCGGCATCTCCGGAAGCCGACATCTTCGAAGGCCGCGACCGCAAGACCGGCGACCTAAAGTGGACCGGGACCCGCGTGGACCTCGTCTTCGGTTCCAATTCGCAACTCCGAGCCTTCGCTGAAGTTTACGCCTGCGCCGATGGGCAGGCCAAGTTCACCGCTGACTTCATCCTCGCATGGAATAAGGTGATGAACCTCGACCGTTTCGACGTGGCCTGATCCATTTCGGTTGAAAGTTAAGACGCAATGCGCCCCGGACCTCTATTAGGTCCGGGGCGTTTTTGCTTTTTTTACTTCGCGTTAAAGGCCTCGAATTAGGGCACTGTTAATACGAATATCTCATTCCGCTGAATAAATATGCTGGCCAATAGCTCCCAAGCCGTTGCATAAATGAAAACCCCCGAACCCTTTACATATCTGCCCACTTATGAATTATCGTCAGCCCGTCTTAATCAGCCTATTGATGGCCTCCTCTTTTTCTGCTCGCGCCAGCAATGTCATCGTTTCTGAAGTGATGTACAACCCTTCCGGCACCAAAGCGGAGTGGATTGAGGTCACCAACACGACGACCAACCGCATCGATATGGCTGCATGGCAGTTGAGCGAGGGAGCCAGTCTGACGCTGCCCGACTTTAACGCCGGGAATGCCAATGCCGCCTTCCTCCTTGAGAGGGAAAGGATCATCCTGAGTTCCAAAACGCCGGCGGAAACCCTGGCTGACTATCCATACATGGGTGGGACCCGGGTATTTGGCCCGTGGACCGGGGCGCTCGATAATGCCGGAGAAGAGATTGCCATTCTGGATAAAAACGGAGCCCGCTTGAGCGAATTTGCCTATGGGGATGGAGGCCGAAAGTGGCCGGCGGCTCCCGATGGCACCGGACATTCGCTCGTGGTGATCAATGAGAATCATACGCTGGATGATTGGCACAACTGGAAGACCAGCCCCGCTCAGGGCGGCACTCCGGGGACCGCGGATGTGGTGCCTTCGGAGGATCCCATTTCCGATCCCACGGCCTCGCTTTCGTCCTCCTACAGCGAAGTGGTGCCGATGACGGCCACATGGAATTATTACAGGGAATTGTCCCCTGCTCCCGCGGCAGACTGGAATTCCCGCACTTTCGTGCCCTCCCTGCCGTGGGCATCCGGTCCGGCCTTGCTGGGCTTTGAGACCGCTGCGCTGCCGGCCCCCGGGCTGCAGACCCCTTTTGCCGGATCCGCTCTGCTCACTTACTATTTCCGCACCACCTTCAACTGGACAGGGGGCACCGGCGGGGCGCAGTTTCAGATCGATTCCATTCTTGATGACGGGGCTACTTTCTTCCTGAACGGCACCTACATCGGGAATAAGGACGGCGTCCCCTCGCCGGTGCACAACAGCAGTGTTGCCACCGTCACCACGGGGGATGCCACGCTTGCTACCAACGCCGTCACCGGCAGCATTCCCGCCGGGCTCCTCGTCGATGGCCCCAATGTGCTCGCCGCCGTCTCTTTCCAGGTGAACACCACCAGTTCTGATATGGTTTTCGGGGCCAATCTCCGCCTGAGCAATTTGCCCCCGAACACCATTTTCATCAATGAAGTGCGTCAGGGCGCTGCCGGAGTGGGCTTTATCGAATTCTATAACACTGCAGCAAGTGCGGTGGACCTGATGGGCTACCATCTCACGGATACTTCAGGCCAGTGGACCAAATTCCCCATCACCCAGTCTATCGTCGTTCCTCCGGGAGGACTGGCTACGATGGGCTTTGCGGAGGCAGGGTTCTCACCCACCGCGCCCACGACATCCATCTACCTGTCCAGTGCCGCCGGGACACCACTTACCGGACTGACGGCCGGTCTGCCGCAGAACGGGCGTTCCATCGGCCGCAAGCCCGTGGGCGGTGCCTCGTGGTTCCGCTTTTCGCAGCCAACTCCCGGCCAGCCGAACTCCAGTACGGACACAGGGGGTGGATCATCCAGTGTCCCGGCTTTCAATGAAGTGCACTTCAACTCCACTACCGGTAAAGCGGACTGGGTGGAGTTTACCAACCTTGGTGCCACCGCGATTCCCATGGGCGGGCTTTTTGTAGCCTCTGACAAAGCGTTTGCTGATAAGGTGGCGCTCACCGGCACCCTCGCCGGCGGCGGTTACGCTAGCGTGGATGTGGACTTTGCCACCGACGGCTCGGGTGATCTGGTGCTCTACCTCATCGACACGAACAACAAGGTGCTGGGCGAGGCGGAAGTGGTCCGGCGGGACGGGAAGTCATCGTCGCAGGCATGGCCGGCGGGTTCCGGAGAATGGTATGCCAGCACTGCCTCCACTCGGGATGCGGTCAACGCGCCCGACCGCAACGCCGATGTCGTCATCAGCGAAATCATGTATGCTCCGCCGTCCAGTCACCGGCAGGGAGAATTCGTCGAGCTTTACAACCGGGGGACCGGCCCGGCCAATGTTGGCGGATGGGTCTTTGACAGCGGCATCAGCTATGTCATCCCGTCCGGCACCACGATTCCTGCGGGCGGACGGCTCGTAGTGGCGCAAAATGCCGCCTACATTACGGCCAATTACGGCGCTGTGAATGTCGTCGGCAACTACGGGGGCAGTCTGGGAAATGGCGGCGATCTCGTCCGGCTCCTTGATGCCACCGGCAATCTCGCCGATGAGGTGGACTACCACACCGAAGGAGACTGGCCCCGCGGCACGGATGGACAGGGATCCTCTCTCGAACTGATCCATCCGGGAATGAACAACGACTCCGCTTCTGCGTGGGCCGCTTCCAATGAAACCGCCAAGGGCCAGTGGCAGACCTTCACCCACACCGCGGTTTATTACGGTCAGGGGCAACTCGTCACTCCGGAAATTCACTTCAACATGACCGCGGAGGGCCATGTGGTGCTGCGCAATATCCGCTACGGGGTCACTGGAGCCGCAGCCAATACACTGTCTGCGGCCATGTCTCCCGCCAACAGTGGCGTGGACGGCTGGCGTGCCACGGGCACCCATTGGGCCACCTTCTCGGATCCCGAAGGCCTGCACATTGTGGCCAGCGGTGCCGGCGACCTTAAAGGCAATGCCATTGAACTGGATGTCCCGCAGGCGGCCAACACATCCTACACCATTACGTTTGAAGCCCGCTGGGTGCGCGGCAACAACAGGCTGGTGCTCAACTCCCAGGATCATACATGGGGCCGCACGTTTGGCGTGCCCATCCCAAATAACCTTGGCACTCCCGGAGCCGCCAATTCCCGCGCGGCTGCCGCGGCTGCTCCGGAAATCTGGTCCATGCTGCACAGCCCGGCGGTGCCGCGCGCGTCCGAGGATGTAAAAATTACGGCCCGTGTCTCCTCA
>CAMAUV010000006.1 GCA_945861415.1 Akkermansia muciniphila
GGAAGCCTCCGCTGCGGGCTGCGCACGGCCCTCCGCTGCGCTCCGGACCGTGCTGCGCCCTCCGCTCCAGCTTCCCAAAATCGGCCCTCCCCCGCACCAAGCTTGACATCCTGGGCAGGCGGATTAACTACAGGGACGCGCCGGGCAGCATAGCTTAGCTTAGCCAGTCGGTGGCCGGACTTCGGGGTCCACTTCAATACGCCCCGTGCTATTTGCTAAAATAATCTGTGGATGGTATCAACATCAGGCTAAAAAGCTTTCTAGAAATTCTAACTAAATTTACAGTAAATCTACGCCATCTCGTAAAGTCACACGCCATGAAGCCGATCTGCCGTCCTGCCACAACGCTGCTCCGGATGCTCTCCACACCGCTCTGTTGCTTGGCTTTGGCAGGACACGTCATGGGACATGGAGGAGAGGGATTTTTGGGGATTGATAATGATGACAATGGCATCAGCGACCTATATCAGGTTTTGCATGCGGGCGTTACCGACGCTCATGCTGACAACGATAAGGACGGCGCCACTAACGAACAGGAAGGGGCGGCGGCAACCAACCCAAACGATGGCACGGACAATCTGAACTTTCAGACGGTGACCAATACGGGCGCTACTTTGAATGCCTCGTGGCGCACTATGGCCGGAAAGAGTTACCAAATGCAGGCATCGGCGGACCTTGGCTCCACATGGACTAACGAGGGGGCGGCTATTTCCGGCAATGGAGCTTTAGCCAATGCCAGCTGTCCGGTCTCCAGCGCGCGGATGTTTTTGCGCATTCAGGTGGCGGATACGGACACCGATGCAGACGGTGTGACGGACTGGGAAGAATTGCAGGCAGGCACGGACCCCAGCCTGTTTGACACGGATGGCGATGGTCGCTCCGACCGCGGGCTGGTCGAGGCTCTGGCACAGACGACCAGTACAGTGAATATCTACCCGGTGAGCACGTGGGCTGCTGAAGTAGGCCCGCGCACAGCGCAATTCCGCATAGTGCGCCATGGAGGGTTCCGCGCGTTGCGTTTGCCTTTCTCCGTCAGCGGCACAGCCACCCCCGGCTCTGATTTCACGCTCTCGGCGGGCTCATCGGTCATCCTGCCTTCCGGTGTGAGCCAGGCGCTGGTCACGGTCACCCCGCTGGCGGATGCAGAACTCGAGGACGCAGAAACGGTGCAGTTTTCACTCACTGCCGGTGCGGGCTACACGGTAGGAGCGGCGGCGGCGGCGACTATCACCATCGTCAGTCAGGGCCTCATGGGACAGTATTTTAATTTCTCCTCCGGCACCTACAATTTTACTCCCGCGGCTGGCCAGAACTTCGATCCGGCCCAACTTGCCTTCACCCGCCGCGATCCTAACGTCAGCTTCGACTGGAGCAAGCGCGCCGGCACGCCGCCCGGGACAGCGGCCGGCGTTCCGGATCCGCGAATCACCGACGATGATGTCTGGGGCGTTCGCTGGTCGGGCTTTGTTATGCCTCCCGCCACGGATGTCTATTCCATTACGGCTACTTCCGACCGCGGCATTACAGTGTGGGCCAGTATCAATCCGATTACTGGCTCTAATACGGGGGCGCGCCGCTTGAACACGTGGTCGACGACCAGTCCGACCGCACCATTGGCCCCAAACACCATGTTGTCGAGCACCGAGGTCAGCACGCGCATCATGGAGGCGGGAAGGCCTTACTACATTGTCGTCGATTACCGGGATTCAGCCACGTTCACAAACAACGCCAACATCGATCTGCGCTGGAGCACGCCCACCATGCCGGAGCAGACCATCCCCGTTACTTCCTTCACCAGTGATGGATTCATCGGCGGCCTCCCAGTCATCACTTCACCGCTGGTGTCCGCAGGGATCGCCGGTGCGCCGTTCGACTATGCGATCACGGCGACGAACACGCCGACCACTTTCTCAGCGAGCGGACTGCCGGCCGGTCTGGGCGTCAACGCCAGCGGTCAAATCACTGGTTCGATCAGCGGAAGCGGGGGCTACTACTTCGCCACCATCACCGCCGCCAACGCTGCGGGCTCTGACTCCCGGAATCTCGTGATCTACGTCACCACCACCGGCGGCAACATCACCCGTGATGTGTGGACCGGTCTCAGCGGCAGCAATGTGTTGGATGTGCCGCAGCACACTACTCCCACCTCCACGACCACTATCACCACGCTGGAGGCACCGGCCGACAGTGGCGAAAACTTCGGCGAGCGGATGCGCGGCTACCTCACTGCCCCCTCCACCGGGCTGTTCACCTTCTTCCTGACCAGCGATGAAAACGCCGAACTCTGGGTCAGCTCCAGCGACGAGCCGGCTCACAAACTCAAGCGCGCATGGGTCACTGCGGGCAGCGTGAATGCCGGCACATGGGACGCCCTGCCCTCCCAGAAATCCATCACCATGAGCCTGACCGCCGGGAACAGCTACTTTATAGAAGTGGTGCGTTACGAAACTTCCGGCAGCGACCACCTGCAAGTCGGCTGGCTCAAACCCGGACAAACGGGCACGGTGCCCTCTGAAGTCATTCCCGGATGGGCGCTGACTGCTTACACCCCGCCGCCCGCCAATACTGACGACGGCTTCCTCTACACCGCCGTGCTCACCCCGCAAAATGGCGCCGCCAGCCTCGGATCCGGCAGCGCCGTGCTGCGCGTGAATGCAGAAAAGACCTCCGCGGAACTCACCGTTCAGTGGGGCAATCTCACCGGTCCGGTGACGAACAGTCACATCCACGACGCCCGCGATCTCCCCGGCCCGACAGGCGCCGTCATTTTTGACATCGATGATGCCGACCCCGACCGCCTTCTCCCCGGCGGCGACGGCCTTGATCCGAATGAAGTTTATCACTGGGAGATCATCGCTACCGGCCAGCACACCTATGCAGATGTGGTCGCAGCCCTTGAAGGCGGAACCGCTTACATCAATCTGCACACCGGCGCCTTCCCGAACGGTGAAATCAGAGGTTTCTTCCAGCCGGTGGTCGGCACCCAGTTCTTTGTGCCGCCGACAGCGCCGCCAGCCGCAGAGTTGACTCTGCCTTCCGATCCCACACTGCGGCAGCAGGAGATCGTGCGCTTCCTGCAGCAGGCCACTTTTGGCGGGCGCCATGAGCCGGACGGCACCGCGCCCTTCGCTCCTGACACGATCGAATCCGTGGAGGAACTTGGTTATTCCGCATGGATTGATGCCCAGCTGGCGATGCCCGCCGGCAATGACCCTGAGATGCTGGTGACACAAATTTTGCCTCCGCCGACAGCGTACGTTTTCACTGCTCCCTCCACCACTTCCCGCACCATCCGTCGCGCCAATACGGCCACCGGCTACAACGGGTCCGGGCCGCTGGGCACTTTTGTGAAGGACTGGTATGCCAAATGGCCGCGCGTTTCCTACAGCAACGTCGGGGCGCCGCTGGAAGACTCCAACGACCTTTGGCGTGCATGGTGGCGCACGACTGTGACTTCGCAGGATCAACTGCGCCACCGGGTGGCCTTTGCGCTCAGCCAGATCCTTGTGGTTTCCGAAGACGGGGAACTTGATGAGCAAACCCGCGCCATGGCGGCCTACTATGACCTGCTGTATTACCACGGTCTGGGCAACTTCCGCGCGCTTCTGGAAAAGTCGACGCTTAATCCCTCCATGGGGCGCTACCTCGACATGCTGAACAACAAGAAGCCGAACTCAGCCATCGGCTACATCCCCAACGAAAACTTCGCACGGGAAATCCTGCAGCTTTTCAGCATCGGCCTGCGCCGGCTGCATCCGGACGGCACCCTCGTGCTGAGCAATGGCGGCCTGCCGGTCAACACCTACGAGCAGCCCAACGTTGTTGGCTTCTCTCATGTCTTCACCGGCTGGGTGCAGCCGGCCAGCGGCAGCAACTACGTGCTGCCCATGATTCCGCGCGCCTCCGACCACGACACCGGAGAGAAGCTTCTGCTCGAAAATGCCGTCATCCCGGCGACCACCACTGCCACCACGGCGAGCTGCAATGCAGAGCTGGCAACGGCTCTCGACATCATCCATCACCACTCGAATACCGGTCCATTCATCTGCCGTCAGCTCATTCAGCGCATGGTGACCGCCAACCCCAGCCCCGGATACATCTACCGTGTGGCGCGCGTCTTTGCGAAAAACGGCAGTGGAGTCCGGGGCGATCTCGCGGCAGTGGTCAAAGCCATCCTGCTTGATCCCGAGGCCCGCAACCAGGCTCCCCGCAATCAGCCAGGCTTCGGCCACCTGAAAGAGCCGGTGGTGCGCGCCACGCAGATGATTCGCGGTCTCAACGGCTTCAGCTACGGCGAGGCCAATTATGGTTCCGTCAATATGCTCACCACAGTGCTGGTTAGCCCCAATACGAATATTGATCTCAGCCAGCCGCTGCCCGGGCAGGACTTCGCCGCTTCCGGCAGCACCGCCGTATTCGCCGGCGACATCGTGCGTCTCACCGGCCAGACAGTCTCCGCCGAAAATGGCTACTATGTTTACAATGGCCCCGGTGTACCTCTCACGCCGACGGCGACGACCACCAGTGTGGCCACATTCAGCACCAATCAGAACATCGCGACCGGTCTAACCGTGGTGCATGTGCCGGTCATCGAAGGCATCTCCATTGGAGCGAACAATCTTCTCCTCCTCCGCAATCAGACCAACCCTGCCGAAAATGGCGTCTACATCATGACGGTCGCCAGCGTTCCAGTCACCCGCTGGACCGGCGCTGACAGCGAAGCTGAGTTGAGCAATGCCGTCGTCCGTGTGGGTGTTTATCGCGACCCCGCCACGCAGGCCTACAGCAGCAACCGCACGTTCAAGGTGGACGGCGTCATCGCCACCCTCGGCACGTCTCCGGTGAACATCATCAACGGTTCGGCGACGCAATCGGGCATGTATATGTGGAACATGGGCTCTACCGGCGGCACCAGTTTGTCCCAGACACCGCTCCGGGCCTCCACTGTCTTCAATTACTTTGAGCCGGATTACGTTTTTCTCGGCGAGACAGGGAAAAGCGGTCTCTACAGCCCTGAATTCCAAATCACCAGTGAAACCTCGGTGGTCAATACAGCCAACTGGTTTACGGAACTCGCCCGACGCAATACGGGCACCACAACCGCGCACACCTATGGCCAGGGCTACAGCTATGGCGGCTCCATCGGGCGCGATATCAAACTGGATGTGACGGCGCAGGAAACCATTGCCGGCAACAGTGCCGCCCTCGTGGACAACCTCGCGCTGCGCCTCCTTCCCGGCCAGATTACTCCCCGGCTGCGCTCTCTGCTCATCAGATATCTTGACGGGCTGCCATTGACGGGCACGTCAGTGCTGATGCCCGCCGGCTCGACGTTCAAGTATTTTACGGATGCCGCAGGCCTTGGTTCCAGTAACATTGTGGAGGGCCATTCGTCGTGGTCAGCCTCCAACTGGAAGCATCCCAACTTCGGGGACACCGCATGGAGCAGCGGTGCTGCCCCTCTTGGCTACAGAACCGGCACCACTCCTGCCAACCAGAACATCGCCACCGTCATTCCGTTTGGTGCCAGCGCGACCAACAAATGGGTGTCCTCCTATTACCGCGCTGAGTTCAACGTGGCCTCTGCTGCAGCAGTGCCCAGCATGAACATCCGTCTCAAGCGGGACGACGGAGCCATCGTTTACGTCAACGGCCGCGAGGCATGGAGGCAGAACTTCACCGCCGGCCTCAGTGTCATCGGCACCACCCTAGCAACAGGCGCCGGTGATGACGGTGCTGCCTTCTTCACCGTAAATCTTCCAAACACTTACCTCGTAAACGGGCGCAATGTGGTGGCGGTCGAAGTGCACCAGAATTCCGTGGGCTCCGCGGACATCGTTTTTGATATCGAACTCAATCATCCTTCACCCGTTGCCGCCGACCGCATCAACCGCATCGGAGAAGCGCTCAGTATCCTCACGCTCACGCCCGAGTTCACTACGCAGAAATAACCATACCGATCCACTGCTATGACTTCTCGAGAACTGCTCTCCCGCCGCTCCTTCATCCGCCAAGCCTCCGGCTCGGTGTTCGGAGCCAGTGCGTTCAACGCCCTCTTCGACCTGCGCCTCATCAACAACGCCATGGCTGCCGTCAGTGTCTCTGGCTACAAGGCGCTCGTCTGTGTCTTCCAGGGTGGCGGCAACGACTGTAATAACACCATCGTTCCAGCTCCGGAGGACCCGCGCTACGCCGGCTATAAGTCTATCCGTGGCCCGCGGCTCGCTCTGTGGGAGAATCAGGATGCGGCCGCCAACGGCAGCGCCGTGCAGATCAATGGAGCGAACAATCCTAATAACTACTGGGCCATACCGCTCAGCACCGCAAAGACCGGCAGTGAAGCCTACGCGGTGCACAGCACTATGCCCGCTGTCCAGAATCTCTGGAATACGGGCAAGCTCGCCTTCGTCGCCAACATCGGTGTGCTCACCTATCCCGTGACGCGCGCTCAGGTGCGTGCCCGCACTGCCAAATTGCCTCCCCAGCTTTTTTCCCACAATGACCAGGTCAACCAGTGGCAAACCGGCATTCCGGACGGCATCAGCCGCACCGGCTGGGGTGGCCGCACCATGGACAAAGTGCGCGAGGAACTGGCCCGGCTTGGCGTGCCTCCGGGCTCCATTTCCATGTCTGTCTCCACCTCTGGCAGCAACACATGGGAGGTGGGCGATATCGTGAACCAGTTTCAGGTGAGCACCACCGGCACCGTCAGTTTCACAAACTATACCGGCAGCCGCAAGATGATCATTGATCAGGTCCTGCGGGATGCGGCCTCCGGGGGTGACGTTACGCTCGCCAGCCAGCGGACCAATCTGCACCTTAGGGATTTCCAAAAGGTGAATGAGCGCGCCATTTCAAATGGGGCGGCTCTCAGCCAGGCTCTCACCCGGCTCACCACCGGCAATCCAGATGCCACGACCGGCGCCGCCATCGACACAGCATTTGGCATCGGCAGTAATGGCGTCACCTTCAACAACCTTAGCAGTCTCGAGCAGCAGTTGCACATGGTCGCCCGCATCATCGCGGAGCGCGGCTTCCTCGGCATGCAGCGCCAGATCTTCTTCGTCCAGATTGGCGGACACGATACGCATGGGGATCAGCCGGCCTCGCACGCCAGCCTCGTAGGCACTGCCAGCCGGGCGATGGGCAAGTTTTACGATGCCATGGTGGCGCTCGGTATCCCTGAAAAAGTCACCCAGTTCACCGCCAGCGACTTTGGCCGTACCTTCAAGAGCAATGGCCTTGGCTCCGACCATGCATGGGGCAGTCACCACATGGTCTGCGGTGGCGCGGTCCAGGGCGGACGTCTCTACGGCACCTTGCCGGAACTTGTCCTCAATGGCAACGACGACTACGACTCGGGTTCCGGTGCCACCGGCCGCTGGATCCCCAAGCTTTCCATCGACGAATATAGCGCCACGCTGGCCCGCTGGTTCGGCCTCGGTGAGTCGGAACTGGACGCCGTCTTCCCGAATCTCAGCCGCTTCGCCACCCGAAACCTCGGCTTCATGGCCTGAGGACCACTAATTGCAGGACACTACTCCCCCGGTTACGCGCTGGCCATGCTTTATGAGCATGGGCTGGGTCTCGAAGGCGACCTCTACATGGTGCTCTGTGAAGGCTGGCGACTCGCCATGACATTTGAGAAAACCGGCCTCGCACTGCTGGACGCCATGCGCTCCATGTTCGGGGCAAAGTTCTCATGGCGCACAGAGATCTATGAATTTGTAAAGGATCCTCTCGCCAAAGATCTGCTTTTTGGCAGCACGTGTGAGCGGGGGCACATGAAAGCCGGAAAGCCCCGGCGCGAATTGCCGGCACTCTGGCAGACGGAAGAGGAAGCCTTCGCGCCCTAGCGGTATGGGGTCTTTCTCTAATCATAGTGCATACTCATTTCCGGAAATAGATTTTCGCCTTATCAGCGTAGGATACTCCAATTATGAGCCACCTGCCGCTGATGCTTCTCCTCTCGCTTTCTTTTACGGTGCCAGTCGTTGCGAAGGAGCCGCCATTTGCTGAAGTACGGACACTGCTGGGGGAATACTGTAACAAGTGCCATTCCACGGAGGAGCAGAAGGGAGACTTGGACTTGGAGCGCTTCCGCTCCATGAAGGACGTGATGAAGGATGCGGAGGTTTGGGAGAAAGTGCAGGAGCAAATGGAACTGGGTGAAATGCCGCCGAAGGACAAGCCCCAGCTCAAGGCGGAGGAGCGGGCCAAACTTTCCTCATGGATTCAGCAGACCCTTGAGACCGCGGCGCGGCAGCATGAAGGCGATCCAGGCCCGGTAGTCCTCCGCCGTCTGAACAACGCGGAATACGCCAACACGCTGCGCGATTTGACCGGCGTGCCATCGCTCGACCCGGTGGCGGAATTTCCCGCGGACAGTGCCGCCGGAGAGGGCTTCATGAATACGGGCAATGCTCTCGTCATGTCGCCCGCACTGCTTTCCAAGTATCTTGACGCCGCCCGCGATGCGGCCCGGCACGCGGTCCTTCTGCCGGACGGCATCGGCTGGGCGCCCTCCATTTCATCCCGTGACTGGACAGAGGAGAGGCTCGCAGCCATTCGCGGCTTCTATGCCCGGCACACGGTCAACGGCGGCGGCACGGCACTGAACCTGCAGGGGATTCAATTCGATACCAAAGACGGCGGTGTGCTGCCATTGGAGAAATATTTGAGTGCCTCGCTGTCCGTGCGCGAGGGCAAACCCACTGCGGAAGCTGCGCAGACTGCAGGAGTAAATGCGAAATATCTTACCCTGCTCACAGATGCTCTGAAGGGCAGCGCGCCCTCTCCGCTGCTCGACCCGCTGCGCGCGTTGTGGAAAGCCGGAGACGTGACGGCTATGAAGGTCTTCATCACTCAGTGGCAGGCTGCTCTCTGGCGCTTCACCACCGTCGGCCACATCGGCAAGCGCGACGGTCCGAAGGCATGGCAGGAGCCTGTCACTCCACTGGCCGCCGCCAGAGAAGTGCGCCTCAAGCTGCCTCCTCCCCAAGCGGACACCGCCACATTTTATCTCGTGACAACTGACGCCGGTGACGGGCACAGGCACGATGTTGCGGTCTGGCAAAATGCACGGCTCACCGCACCCGGTCGCGCCGATCTTCCGTTGCGCGACGTGCGTGCCGCAGTCCATACCCTAGACGCGGGGCGCGCCAGACTGACAGTGGGAGCGGAGAAGTGTCTCGCCGCTGCTGCGGATGTGAAGACAACTGCTGCCGCCGCGGGGAAGGCCATGTCCCCGGCGGACCTCGAAGTGATTGCCCTGCGCCACGGGGCCGATCCTGCCAGCCTTTCCGCATGGCTGGCCTGTCTCGGTATCGGAGGAGAGACACATATCACCTCGCACATGACGGTGCGCTTGGAGAAGGCGGAGAGTTGGGATTTCATCAAAGGCTGGACCGGGGCGGACGCACTGAGCGTGCTGGCCAATAGCAGCGATCAGCACGTGCGGATCCCCGGTAATATGAAGCCGCACAGCGTGGCCTGTCATCCTGCGCCGAAGCACCGCGTCATTATGGGCTGGCAGGCCCCCGCTGCCATGACGGCCGCCGTTGCCGGCTTCGTGCAGCACGCACATCCGGAGTGCGGTAACGGCATCGCATGGGCGCTGGAACTCCGCCGTGGCACTACCCGCCAGTCGCTTGCCGCCGGGTTCTCCCAGGGGGCGAACGAAGTGAAGTTTGGCCCGCTGGAAAACATGGCGCTGGAGCCCGGTGATGTGCTCGCACTCATTGTTAGCCCGCGAGACGGCAGCCATTCGTGCGACCTCACCGCCGTGGACCTCACCGTCACCGGCGGTAACAAAACATGGAATCTGGCCAAAGACATTTCCCCCAACATTCTCGCCGGCAATCCCCACGCTGACAGCTTCGGCAACAATGCGGTGTGGCATTTCTTCAGCGAGCCCGACGCCGGGACTTCTGGCCCCGTGTTGCCCGCGGGCTCGCTTCTAGCGCGCTGGCAAAGCGCGGACGCAGATACACGCAAAGTCCTCGCTGCGGCATTACAAAAGCTTCTGAGTGATGGCCCTGCATCCCTGCCAAAAGATTCCCCCGATGCCGCACTGCATGCCTTACTCGTGTCCTTCAATGGCCCACTTCTCAGCGGGCTCTTGCGCAACCTGTCATCTTCCGGTGACAGCGTAGTGGGTGGGTGGGGGCCAGACCCTGCGCTTTTCAGCGGCACGGATTTTGCCGTGCAGGCCCCGGCGGTGATCGAGATCAAACTGCCCGCTGAACTCGCCGCTGGTTGTGAATTCGTGGCCACGGCCGCACTGCGGGATGCGGAGGGCAGCGTGCAAATGCAGGCAGTGTCCGCCAAACCGGCATCGCTCGGACTTGCCGCCGGCGCGGCCAAAGAGCAGGGAGGAAAGAGCACATGGTCTGACGGCACGCGCCCTGTTGTCTCAGATTCGCCAATCCTTGTCAGTGACAACAGCGCCGCACGGCAGAGGATCCTGCGCGGTCTGGATGAATTCCGCTCTCTCTTCCCCGCCGCTCTCTGCTATACAAAAATCGTGCCTGTGGACGAGGTGGTCACGCTCACACTTTACTATCGTGAGGATGAGGCTCTGCGCCGCCTCATGTTGGATGAAGCCCAGATAGCCGAACTGGAGCGCTTATGGGCTGAGCTGCACTATGTCAGTCAAGATGCACTTAAACTTGTCGACGCGTATGAGCAGATCTGGCAGTTCGCCACGCAGGATGCTGATCCCAGTGCCTTCACTCCCATGGGTGAGCCGATTAAGCAGCGCGCCGCTGCCTTCCGGATGCTCCTGACCGATTCCGAGCCTGCGCACATTGAGGCAGCCTTGCGCTTTATCGATAAAGTCTGGCGCCGTCCCCTCACGGTGCAGGAACAGCAGGCTCTGCGTGAACTATATGCCAAACTGCGCCGCGAAGAGCTGCCTCACGATGAAGCCATCCGCGTCACGCTGGCACGGGCACTCACCGCTCCGGCATTCCTTTACCGGATGGAAAAACCCGCCACCGGTTCCGCGCAGGCCCCGGTAAGCGATCACGAACTCGCCACCCGGCTCAGCTATTTTCTCTGGGCCTCGGCCCCGGATGATGAACTGCGCCGCCTCGCTGCCGAAGGCCGCCTCCGCGATCCGGACGTGCTGAGCGCTCAGGCCCGCCGTATGCTTCAGGATGACCGCGTCGCACGACTAGCGCAGGAATTTGGCTGCGCATGGCTCCATGTCTACGACTTCGCCACACTGGACGAGAAGAGCACAGAGCACTTCCCGGAGTTCCCCGCTGTGCGCGCCGCGATGCAGGAGGAAACGGTTCGCGTCTTCACCGACTTCTTCCGCGCCGGCCGTCCGGTCCTCAGTCTGCTCGATTCCGATTACACCTTTGTAAATGAAGCGCTCGCGAAATGGTATGGCTTTGAGGATGTAAAGGGAGACTGGCAGCGTGTGGAAGGCATTCGGGCGCGCGGTCGCGGAGGGTTGCTAGGACAGGCCGCCATTTTGGCAAAACAAAGCGGTGCCTCCCGCACCAGTCCCATCCTCCGCGGCAACTGGTTTTGCGAAGTGTTGCTCGGCGAAAAACTCCCGCGCCCTCCCAAAGGCGTGCCCGTTCTTCCCGAAACTCCCCCGCAGGGCCTGACCGAGCGACAACTCATCGAAAAGCACAGCAGCGATGCTAAGTGCGCGGGCTGCCACGTACGCATCGACCCATATGGATTCGCCCTCGAGGCCTATGATGCCGTCGGCCGCCTCCGCAGCAAAGACGCGGCCGGTCTTCCCATTGATGCAAAATACACCTTTCCCAGCGGCCTCAGTATCGAGGGCCTCAACGGATTGCGTGAGTTTGTCCTCGATAAACGCCGCCCGGACTTCCTGCGACAGTTCAGCCGTAAACTGCTGGGCTACGCCCTCGGTCGCAGCGTCCTCTTAAGTGACAAGCCGCTCCTCGACATGATGGTGAAGCAACTGGAGACAGGCACCGCCGTGCAGGCCGTGGAAATGATCGTGCGCAGCCGACAGTTCCGCGAAATCCGCGGCGTGGAGTGACGCCTGCGCCGCTTACTTCGCCCGCAGTTCCAGCAGCCTTCCCGGCTGAGAGAGTCCGCCCTCGAAACTTGTCGCCCGTCTGTAGTCGGCGACAAAGATGCGTCCGGGACTGCATTCGATCAGATCAATGGGCCGCGCGAGCGGGACAGCCGGCATCCCCATCTCTGCCGCTCAGACTTCGCCTGAGGCTCCGAGGAATGGAAGCAGAAGGACACGGATCATACTATGCCTGTGTATACCCAGGGAGACTGGCGCTGAGGGCATTTTTTAGAAGTGCTCTCAACAGAGTCGGCTTAGCTTTTAGCTGCGGGCCGCCGGATGCGCAGCACCGCCACCAATGCCAGCAGCATGAGCGCTGATGCGAGCCAGAACGCAAAATCATACCGCTCCGGACTGAGATGCAGCAGCAGACCGGTCATAAAGGGGCCGAGAAATCGCCCAAGGCTGCCCGCCCCGGACATAGCGCCCATGGTTTCCCCCTGCGTCTGCACGGTACCGCACTGCGATGCCAGTGCATTGAGCGTGGGCGTGGCAAAACTGTTCCCAAGAGACATCAACGCAGTCACCATCAGCAGGGTGATCCATGGTGAGGTCGCGGGCAGCAGGGCCAGACTGGCCGTCATGCACATCACCCCGAACATGGCCAGCACGCGTTCATTTCCATTTTTCGCAATGCGCCGGATGAGCCCTCCCTGAATGAAAACGGCAATGAGCCCGATGAATCCAAAGATCTTCGCATTATCCCACTCCAGAAACCCGAACTTCTTGCCGGTCCAGATTACTAGCGTGGTGGTCATCACGGAGAAGGCAGTGATGGTGAGAAAATTGGCCAGCAGCACCGACGGAAATTCCGTGTGCCCAAGGTGGCGCACGGTGCTCATGATGGAGGGACGACGCGTACCCTGCCCGCGGCGCTCTGGCGGCAGCGTCTCCGGCAGTTTCTTCCAGCAGTAGAACGCATTCCCGGCGCTCATGGCAGCGGCGATGAAAAACGGCAGCGACGGGCCCAGCGACGTGTTACTGGTCAGTCCGCCGATCACCGGTCCCAGCACAAAGCCGATACCAAACGCAGCGCCGATCATTCCCATGACCCCCGCGCGCTTTTCCGGCGCCGTGATGTCGGCCAGATAGGCTTGCGCGGTACTAAAGCTCGCCCCGCAGATGCCTGTCACGATGCGCGCGAAGAAAAGCAGGGCAATGGCCAGCCCGCCTTGCGCCATGCCTGCCCCGGCGATGATCAAATATCCGATCATGCTCCCTACCAGACTCGCAATGATCACCGGACGCCGACCCACGCGGTCGGAGATCACTCCCAGTATGGGCGAGAAGATGAACTGCATGAGACTGTAAACGCCCATGATCCACGCAGCCTGCATGTCGCTGGCCCCGAACCGCTGCGCAAACGGCTGTAGAATGGGAATGAGAATCCCAAAGCCAACTAGGTCGATGAGCACCGTGAGGAAAATGCCAAGGTGCGCCGCTCGCTTGTGCGCCATGTCCATTGGCGTGACTTCAGCCGAAACCAGCACAGGGTCAGGCTCCGGTTTCAGGGGAGTTTGCGGCGACTGGAAATGAGGATCGGGGATGGGATCGGAGGATTGAGACATGCGGGCGGAGAAAAAGCGGAACTCTCTCTGGCCCGCCACCCGTCGCGCGCAACCATGCATCCGCCCCGCCGTTCCGCATTGGCGGAACCCGCTGCTTTCCGCGGAATTTGAAATTGCGACATGCAAGCATTGCGGTAAATAGGAATCCATGATGTACCGCCGCCGCTTTCTTCGATCAGCCGCCAGCGCCGCCGTGGCCGCTCCCTCGATCGTACGCAGCGCAGAGGATAAGCTGCTCGGACAGGGAGACCATAAATTCCGGGTCATCCCGAACTGGGGGGAGCAGGGCGCATCCACGCCGGTGAAAAACTGTCACGGCATCGTGTGCACCGGGGAAGGCCACATTGTGCTGCTCACGGACCACACACAAAACAATGTCATCATTCAGGACACCGCCGGGAAAGTCCTCAACAAATGGGGCACCGCTTGGCCCGGGGCACACGGCCTCTCCCTAGTGAAAGAAGGCACGCGGGAAGTCCTCTATTTCACCGACCGCCAGAGGCATCGCGTGTTCAAAAGCACGCTCGAGGGCGAGCTTCTCGGCGAATGGGGCTGGCCTAAGGAGACTGGTAAGTACAACGGCGAGGGTGCTTACCAGCCCAGTTGGACGCTGCACGCACCGGACGGTTCCTTTTTCGTGCTCGATGGCTACGGCCGCGACTATATCACACACTACGGTCGTGACGGAAAATTCGTAAAGTTATTTGGCGGCGCAGAGGGGGCATCGTCCATTATGGCCCTCACGGCGGAATGATGGACCAATCCGGCGGTGAGTCCTCGCTGCTTATCGCCATGAGCGATCAGCAGTATTTGCTGCGCATTGACACCAGCGGCAAAAAGCTCGCTCAGTATGATCTGCCCGGAGGCAATCCCCGCCAGATCAGGCGCATTGGCCAATTTTACTACGTAGCTCATCTCGGCGACAACTGGCCGAAGGACCGGAACTGCCGCGGCTTTGTCTCCGTGCTCGATGAGAATATGAAAGTCGTCGCCAACATAGCCGGCACATCTCCCGTGTATGGCGATGACGGCAAGCTCCAGCAGATGAAGCACAGCGCGGAAGTCTTCCTCCACCCGCACGATCTTTGCGTGGACCGCGTTGGCAGCCTCTATGTGGCCCAATTTGCGTCCGGCAATTCATGGCCCGTGAAGCTTGAACGGGTGTAAGAAAACTGTATGCTACCGCCCAGCGCGTGGTGCCGCGTTGTCCCATTTTCTCCCCTGCCCTACGGGCCTACTTGGAATGAAGCAGCGTGATGTCCTGTGCCGTCGCTGCGCCCGGCACTGAAGACGGAGCAGCTATCTAGCTCAATGCCGCTGCGCATGCAGCTGGACGCCAAATTTATCTTTTTGGAGTAGCCAAGAGGTCTTGGAGCTCAGGCCCTTTACGGATTGCAAGCGGTGACAAAAGCGCTTAGTGATAAACGTGATCGTTTCGGGGGGGCCTCCCTGCTATAGCTCTCTCTCTACAATGAAACTAATAGCCCAACTCTTGGCCTCTGGCGCTGTTGGAGCAGTGCGCTTGCTGGTCTGGCTCTACTATTCGACGATCCGTGTTTCGGGCCGGGAACTGATTCCCTTGGCGGGGCCGGTCCTATTTGTGGCCAACCATGCCAATTCGCTGGTGGATCCCGTGATCATCGGGCTGACGGTAAAGCGCAGGGCGCGTTTTCTGGCGAAAGGACCGCTGTTTGAGACCCCGGTTATTGGAAAGCTCTTGGAGGCGTTTGGTATGATTCCTGTATTCCGCCAGCAGGATGACCGCGCCCAGATTAAGCGGAATTTCGAAAGCCTTGAGAAGGCTGCGCTGGCCCTCGCAGCCGGTCAGGCTGTAGGTATTTTTCCGGAAGGAAAGAGTCACGACAAAAGGACGCTCGATCAACTCTTCGCGGGCACTTCGAGGATTATCCTGCAGGCACTGGAGGCTGGAGCGGAGACGCTGCAGGTGGTGCCCATCGGGATCAACTACGATGACAAGCAACTCTTCCGTAGCGCGGTCTGGGTGCAGGTGGGCGAACCCATCAAAGTCAAGGAGTTCGTGGAGGCGGCAGGGAGCATGGCGAATGCGAAGCGGCAACTAATGTCCGAAATTGAGAAGCGGCTGAAAAGTGTGATCATCCATCTTGATGCTCCGGAGTGGGAGCCTTTCCTTGAGGACCTTGAGATTCTTGATCCCGCGACGGAAACGGTGGAAACCGGCGGCGTCCTCTCCATGCAGCAGCGAAAGATTGTTGCTGACAGCTTGAATTATCTCCGCCGGACCACTCCGGCTAGGGTTTCGAGTGTGGGGCGGGCGCTCGCGGCTCACCGCCTGAGGCTTGGCAAATTCGGCCTTCGCGTGCGTTCCGCCATTCTCCGTTCCCCCGGGCCTCGCCGGATCGCCGGGCTGCTCTGGAAGTCCGTGAAGTTGCTTTTAGGGCTCCTTCCCGTGATGGCAGGGACGCTCCAGAATGCTCTTCCGTTTTTTGTGGAAAGAGCAATTGTCAGGCTGCTTCCGCGGGCGAATCGGAGCACTATCGCCCTAGCGCGGCTGACGGTGGGAGTTCCGCTGCTGCTGGGTTGGTATGCGCTGGTTTGGTGGTGGATGTCGCAGGATTTCAAGCCATGGGTCGCGTGGTTTTGGGCGATCACGACGCCCTTCGCCGGCCTCCTCGCTCTGCGGTTTTGGAGGTCGGCGAAGGCTGTGGTCCGTGAGTGGTGGGAAGAGTTCCGCATGCTTTTCAGCCGCAAGGCTCTCTTGGATCTGCGCGCTATGCAGGACCGGATCGGCCGCAGGATCCGCCGCTTCAGTGATGCCTGGGCGGAACACCGGCCAGCCATCGATGTGAAGCGGCTGTCAATTTACCAGCGTCCGTGGGTGCGCCGAACCGTAATTGTCGCTTTGCTGGGAGCGGCTGCGGGGATTGCGGCAGTGGCAGGCCTGAGGGTGGGGTTCCGCAAAAGCACTCTGGGGGAGCTGACCGCCCCGGCGTTCGATTTCAGCAAATTCGATGCCGCGGAATTGGAGGGGGAACTGAGCGATGACGAAGCCCGCCTTGCCGGCGTCCTCACCGGTCTGCGGGAATTGGAGGCGAACGCCCGTCAACTCCACGCTGACTTCAGGTTAGCGAAGCGCTCCAGTACTTTGGATACGGACATCGATGCGGTCAGGAAAATGGTGGTCACCTACCAAAACTGCCGCCGGGAACTGCTCCGCTTCATCTGGAAATACCGCAGCACGCAGACAATCCCCGGAAAACACCTGCAATCGAGAGCGTTGCTTCTGGGTATTACCGCAGGATGCTCGCTGTATCAATCTTCCCTCGCTTTCGTGACGATGTTTGAGGAGGATCCGAAGGCCATCAAAACGATCAATGAATCGGACTCGTTTTGGGGCATCAAGGAGGGACTATACGATACCGTCCGCGTGAATCTGAGCGATCGCCTTAATGTGAATGCTCTCGCCGGCGCCCTGTCGCTGTATCAGTCCAAAATAAAAGTCGGAGACTATGTCGACGGGAATCTCATCGCAGCCGCGCCATGGAAGACATTTCATGAGGTCATTGCCCGGACGGGGGAAATCAAGCCTGTGGGAGGCACCTTAGCGGCGTGGTTTAAGGAAATTGTCGCGATGAAATCGGAGGCGGTTTACAGCGGGGAGACGCTGGTATCGACATGGGTGGGGAATACCCGGGTCCGGGAGATTCCACCGAAGATCTCGCCGGAGCAGCTCGAGAGCATGCGCGGATTGCTGAAGCCCGGAGATATCTTGGTGGAGCGCCAAGACTGGTTTCTATCCCGGGCCGTTATGCCGGGGTTTTGGGCGCATGCAGCCTTGTATGTCGGCAGTGCTAAGGATTTGGAAGCACTGGGCCTGCGGGATGAGCCCGGCATTGCGGAGCGCTGGGAGGAATTCAGCCGCAGAGGGCCCGACGGACATGTGCTCAATATTCTGGAGGCCGTGCCTCAGGGAGTGCGGCGCACAACCCTTGAGCACTGTATCGGCGTCGCCGATTCTGCGGCCATCCTGCGGCCCACAGGACTCTCCAAATCTCAAATTAAGCAGGTGATCGTGCGGGCCTTCCGCCACCTTGGAAAGCCTTACGATTTCGAATTCGATTTTGAGACTGCAGGCAAACTGGTCTGCACGGAGCTGGTCTTCCGGGCATTCGCGGAGATTCCGGAACTGCAGCTTCCCCTCGTTAACCTGATGGGTCGGATGACGCTTCCTCCCTCTGAACTGGCAACGAAATTCGCCCGGGAAAGGCAACAACCCGCCGGCCAGTTGAAGCTGGTGCTGTTTCTCGATGGCCGGGGACACGATCGTGCTGTCGAGGGGTCCGAGGTCGACTTTGTCGAGACGGCGGAGAGCAGTGGACTTGGCCTGAGTCCGTAAAAGCTGCTGCCGCTCCGGCAGCACCCGCGGCGTGCCTTAAGCTCGCTGCGACGGTTCAGTTCACTCAGCCGTTCAAAGTCCTCAATCATCGGCTGGGCGCGGCTCCACAGCGGAACGGGCTTGCCTGCGGTTACAAATTCCCCCTTCCTTTCCACTCTCCGCGCCCTCAAGTTTCCGCCAATGCCCAACCGCATTTCCGAGATTCTTATGCCACCCGCTTCTGCACCCACCGGCACGGCCACGCCGCCGCCGGAGGAGTTGAGCGGGCTGGCGGCGGAGATGCATCAGGCGTTTGCTGCGGATGGGTGGCTTTCGGGCTCGCCGGATTTTGAATACCGCGCGGAGCAGCAGCGCATGGCCGTGGAGGTGGGGCAGGCGCTGGAGAAGAAACGGCCGGTCCTCATCGAGGCAGGGACGGGGGTCGGCAAGTCGTTGGCGTATCTGGTGCCCGCGGCACTGCTGGCAGTGAGGCAAAAGCGGAAGGCCCTCATCACCACGCACACCATCAATCTCCAGGAGCAGCTCATCGCCAAGGACATCCCCATAGTGCAAAAGTTGCTGCCGCAGTATCCGTTCAACGCGGTGCTGCTGAAAGGGCGGGGGAATTACCTCTGTCCATCGCGGCTGGCCCGGGCCATGCGGGGAGTGACAGAGCTCTTCACCACCGCGGAGCACGACGAACTGCGTGCGCTCTGGAAGTGGCACGAGGATACCCGCGACGGCACGCTGAGTGATCTGGAATTCTCTCCATCGCCTAACGTGTGGAGTCAGGTTTGCAGCGAGACCCACGCCTGCACGCCCAAGACCTGCGGCCCGGACAGCCGCTGCGCTTATCAGGACGCGAGACGTCGCGCGGCGGAGGCGGACATGATCGTGGTGAATCATACCCTCTTCTTTACCCTGCTCAGCGCGCAGGAGGACATGGGCGTGGAGGGCGAGGGCTTTCTCTTCCCTAACGACTTCGTGATCATGGACGAAGCGCACACGATGGAAAACGTGGCGGCGAAACAACTCGGCTTGCACATTAGCCAGAATAGTTTGCGCTTTGACATAGGGAGGCTCTATAATCCGCGGTCGCAGAAGGGGCTATTCGCTTTGGCGCGCCGCGCGGAGGGTGTGCAGAAGTGCGCGAAACTTCTCGAGCTGGTGGATGTCTTTTTTGAGCATGTTCGCGAGACGGTTACCTTTTCGCCTGCGGGCAAAGAATTCCGCGTGCGCCGCGCCGGGCTAGTAGAGAACACGCTCAATGGTTCGCTCCTAGAACTCGTGCAGGAAATCCGCACTGTGCAGGAGGATGACAGCGCCGCGGAAAACATCGTAAGCGAAATCACCGAAATGGGCCGCCGTCTTGGTGAAGTGCGCGCGGGGCTGGAAGAATTCCTCACGCAAAGCCGTGATGGCCACGTCTACTGGGTGGAGCGCATCGGTATCGACGGCCGCAATCTAAGCCTGCACGCTGCGCCCATCGATGTAAGCCCGCTGCTGCGCGCTCTCTTTTTCAGCGGGCAAAAAACCTGCGTCTTCACGAGCGCAACACTTGGCGCGGGCGAACCAGGTCTGCGCTACTTCCGCCGCCGTTGCGGCGCGGAAAAAGTGCGGGCCGTCGAAATAGGTAGTCCCTTTGACTGGGAACAGCAGATGAAGCTCTACCTCGTGCGCAGCCTGCCTGACCCGAACACCCCCGGCTACGAATCCGCTCTGGAGGAATGGATCAAACACTTCCTCGAACTGAGCGAAGGCCGCGCCTTCGTGCTCTTTACCAGCTACAAGCTCATGGAGTCTCTCGCGAGCAGGATGGAGCCGTGGATGCGCCGGAAAAAGTGGAACCTCCTTGTGCAGGGCAAGGGAAAGCCCCGTCACCAGTTGCTCGCTGATTTCAAAGAGGACATCCACAGCGTCCTCTTTGGCACTGAGAGTTTCTGGACCGGCGTGGACGTGCCCGGAGAGGCACTGAGCAACGTCATCATCACGCGCCTACCCTTCGCCGTGCCCGACCATCCGCTCACCGCGGCGCGCATCGAACACATTGAAGGCCGCGGCGGCAATTCGTTTGTGGAATACAGCGTGCCTGAAGCCGTGCTTAAACTCCGCCAGGGCGTCGGCCGCCTCATCCGCACGAAAAAAGACCGGGGCATCGCCGTAATCCTGGACCCCCGCGTGCTCACCAAAGCCTACGGCAAAACTTTCCTCGAAGCCCTCCCCCCATCTCCGTGGGAAGTGGCGGGCTGAGTTGTTTTCTGTTAGTTTGAAAAATCACCAGCAAAGCCCTCTACAGAGTTCCGATGAGGGAGTTTGGGCTAGCTACGCTGAGGGCGACAACGGGGCGACGGACTAATACATTGTCTGTTCCCGAGCTGGTCTCCAGTCGCTTCGGCACCTCATGGGTCAAAAGCGAACAGGAGCTTAACGAGATTCGGGCTTCGTCATTTCCGGCGCACCTTTCACAGTCCAGCCGGGCGTAATGCACCCTGCTGTGCTGGAACGGTTTCGATACCAGCCAGCGGCATTGACGGCTGGCTTGAGCCGCGTTCCTTGAGCCTGCCATGAAAATATCTGCCTTTTTAATTCTCCTCAGCGGTTTGTCCCTTCACGCGGAAGACTGGCCTCAGTGGCTAGGTCCGCGCCGCGATTCCACATGGAATGAAACCGGACTGGCCAAAGCATGGCCGGCGGAAGGTCCGAAGGTTCTCTGGCGCACTCCGGTGGGGCACGGTTATTCCGGCCCGGCGGTGGCGGGCGGACTGGTATTCGTGCCCGATTTCAAAATCGCCAGCGGCACGGTGACGGCGAATCCTTCTGGTCGCTCTGAGATCAAGGGCGAGGAGCGAATGGTTTGTCTGGATCAGAAAACCGGTGCCGTGAAATGGACATTCGCCCGCGAGCGCTCGCACAACCTAAGCTTTCCCAACGGCCCGCGCTGCACGCCGGCGGTGGCTGATGGCACCGTTTATTTCCTGGGCGGCGAAGGTCACATGGCGGCCCTCAAGGCGGAGAGCGGGGAAGTGATTTGGGAAAAAGATTTAAAAAAGGAATATGGCACTGAGTCACCTATTTGGGGTTACTCGGCGCACTTGCTCGTGAGCGGTGGTCGCGTTTACACTCTGGCTGGCGGTAAAGACAGCGCTGCGGTGGCACTTGACGCAAAGACAGGAAAAGAAGTCTGGCGCGCCTTGAACACTGCGGACATCGGCTATGCGCCGCCTGTAATGCGCAAGCAGGATGGTCGCGAGGAACTCGTCATCTGGCACAGCGAAGCCATCAGCGGTCTCGATCCAGCCACCGGCAAGGTCTGGTGGAGTCAGGAATTCAAGTCCGCCTACGGCATGTCTATTATGGCACCCTCCGTCATCGACGATGGGCGGATTTTCATTGGAGCGATGCAGAAGAAGTCGATGATGTTTAAAGCCGCGGGCGGTAAAACTGAAGTCCTCTGGGACGGCACACCGTCGCTGGCGATGGCGCCCAAAAACAGCACTCCGGTCGTGCACGGCGGTCACCTCTACGGCTGCGATATGGACGGTGATCTCCGCTGCTTCGATCCTGCCACCGGCGAGCGGCTTTGGTCCACGCTGGAAGCGATGCCGGATGGAAAAAAGAATGGCAGCGGCACCATTTTTCTGGTGCCTACGCCCGAGCACTGGTTGCTCTACAACGACGGGGGCGAACTTATTCTCGCCGATCTTTCGCCAAGGGGCTACAAACAACTCGCCCGCGCCAAAGTGATCGAACCTACCTCACCTAACATGGGAGGACGGAAGGTATCTTGGCATCACCCTGCCTTCGCCGGCGGCTGCGTCTTCGTCCGCAATGACAAGCAAATCGTGTGCCTTTCACTGCGCTGAGGCCTGTTTCGGCCAGTGATGATTGCCAGGAGTCCTTTCCCGAGAGGGCAGAGCAAAGCGGCAACAGGAGTGGCCATCCTCAAGGGGCGGGGTGGACGCGGGCGCGATAGTAGATGCGTGCCCCGACAGGCGTCGGATGCCTGGCGGAATGCTGGATAAGTCCACTGCTGAAGTATTCCGTTTGAGTGCCTGAGGCAGTGAGCTCCAGCCATGTGATCAGGTCGGTGGAGGATTCGACTATGATGCGGGCGGCATTGCCGCCGGGCCGCTGGGTCCATGTGAGAAGCACCGAACCACCGCGCTGATCGACTGCGGAGAAGGGGGTGTTTTCGCCCATGACGTGCTCAAGAAGATTGCTGAAACCGTCTCCGTCATCGTCGTCGTTAGGGTTCGCCGGTGCCGGTCGAGCATCGCTGGTGCCGGGGTTGCCTCCGGAGGTGGCGCTGGAGCGCCAGTTAGCTGCGTTGGCGTGGCGGAGGTCGCCCGGAGGGGGATTCATGTGAATGAGACTAAGGCCATCACCGTCCGCCAGGGAGGGCCAAGGCATGTTATCGTCGTAGGTGAACTGCACGACTGTGCTGCCAGTGGCATCATCGACTTTCAGTTCCTCGCCGCCGTTATCCAGTGCCGTGTCAGGGGGAAAGCGCCGGCGATTTGTCCGGCAGCCACTGCAGGATAAGCCCTCTGGAAAGCCGCGAGATCTCGGATAACGAGCACGCGTGCGCCCGGAGCAAGAGCGGTGCAGGCAGAGAAGGCAAAGTAGACCGGGGCGCTCAGAGCATTGGTGCCGCTTAGTCCGGTAGATATTTTTACTCCGGCGAGGTCCAAGGAGACGTTTTCGCTGGTGTTCACGAACTCCAGAAACTCTGTGTCATCCGCTGCGTCGGGAGGGTTGTAGTGGATCTCGCTGATGGCCAGATAGCGCTGCACGTCGCTGGGCGCTGGGGGCACGGTAAAAGTGCTTATGGTGGCGCCCGCGGCGTTCTTGAGCGTCAGGGTTTCGCCGAAGTTGTTGAGGTGTCCGCTGTAGGGACCGATGACGAAGCGTCGCTCCCCGCCGCGCGGGCTCACCGCGCGCTGACGGAAGGCGTAGCGGTCTGGCGTGACGAAGAGACTCTGGCCTGCGGGCAGCACGGTGCCTCCGGTAAATGTGAAGCTGATACCGCCCTCCAGCGTCCATGAACTGAGGTCCGCGTCGAAAGAGTTAGGGTTCGCCAGTTCGATGTATTCCTGATCCTGGTTTCCACCGGGTGGGTTTGACTCGACGGTGACGAAATTGATCGTAGGATTTGTCGCGTGGCCTAGTGGCACGCCGAGCGATCCCGCGCCGGTGGAGAAATTGAGTGAGGAGGCGCCGCCGTGCGTGGTAGTCAGATAAGCGGAGCGATTGAGCAGCTACTCGTTTATGATACGCGTTATACTTTGGGCCATGGAGTAGGTTGTGCCGCCGAAGTGAGCGCTCGTGCCCCATTTGGCGCGGTCCGCGTTCACATTCGCCGTGAGGACGGGTGCGAGTGCATCCATGCGATTCTGGAACCAACTTGTAGCGAGAAACAGATCATTCAACGAGCGCAGACGGCGGGCGATCATGGTGCGCACACGCGGGGTGTTCGCCATCGCTTCGATCATGCGATTGAACTTGTTCGCGTGAAGCTGCCACGGACGGGCTCCGATGAACGGATTGCTGGCGCAGGCCGGGGCGGAGGGCACGCTTCGGTTATAGACGATGGTATTGGTATTCAGTGCGTCAGGGCCAAAAGTCAGGTCGAGGTCCCATGGCAGCACGCTCCACTCACGCGAGCCCAGCATATCGCGATAGATGTAGAAGTTCTTGTTCGACGCATCAATGTTCTGACTGATGACGCTGCCGGCGTGCCAGTTGATCCACATAGGGAGGTCCACATTGTCGAAGAGCCACGTCTCCAGCGCGGTGCTGGTGAGGCCGAGGTTGGTCACGACGCTCTGCAGATCGGCATAGCCTTCTTGGTGTCGATTTTTTTCTCAAAGGCTGCGGCAGCAGTGAAGTCGCACGCCCCATTGTCACCCACGGCTTTGTAGAAAGCGCCGTGTTCATCAATGCCGTGCTTCTTAAGAAAGATGTCGTCTACATTCTCCACAAAGAGCGCCACACTGTAAAACGCGCCGTTCTCGCGCTGGTGAACGTGATAAATCTCTGGCGAGGCGATGCCGGTGAGCGTGTGCATCTCGGATGCTAAGAGCGCGCGGACGTAGCTCTTGTCTGTGTAGGTCGTGTTGATGTTCAGTTCGCTGACCTGCGGCGGCTCAGGTTGGCTTGGAGGGACAAGCTTGAGGGGTAGGAGCCGTCCCGGTGGAAGGTCGATCTTGTGGCTTTTCTTAGGGAAAGTGCGCGAGGTATTCCCACGGATGCGGATGCGGCAGTTGTCGTGGAATTCACCGTTGAAGAAGATGCTGCAAACCGTGCCAGCCTCACTGTCTGCCTGCGTGGGGGTCTGGATGAAACGGTGCAGTACTGGCAGTGGTGTGGTGAGCGAGATGTCTGCCACCACAGTGCCGTGATACCGCGGCGAGTCCGTGAGGAGGAAATGAGGGGAGCTACGGGAATTCCCCTGATCGGTGGTGGCGTTGATGCTCCAGCGCAGCATCTGGCCGGCGGTCGCACCATGGGTGCCGGGAATCACGCTGGTCCAGATTTCGTCGTTAGCGAGAGCGTCGCCGCCGCTGCCGTCATTGCGCATGGCCACGCTGGACTCAGCGCCGTACATCGCGCGATACTTCAGTGTCGCGGAGATGATGAAATTTGGGGTCGGATCACCAGCGATGAGTTCATCCTGCTGCGGACGGATGCCTGCCGTGACCGTGACCTCGCCGCCCGGCGTGGGTTGCGCTGGCGAGTGCGCTTCTTGTGTGATGATGGGGCCGCTGGCCGGAGTGGTTGCTCCGTTCACACCGCCGGGAGTCGGAGTTTTGAAGTAGTGCGGCAGGTTCGCGCCGCCCAGCACGCCGAAGGAGACATTTGTCTCGTCCGGATAGCGGTCGATGAGCGTGGAGACATCGCCTAGCGTCCAGTTGAGAGGCGCGGAATAACCATGGACGATGGGGGTTCCGTCCGGCGCTATGAGGTAAAGTTCCTCGCCGTCGCTGAGGCTGAAATTGGTATGCAGCACCTGCCCAGCTACGCGCCGGTCTTTGTTGCTGGCCCAGACGAGCAGGTAACTGCCGCTGGCTAGGCTAACGGCCGGAAAACGCCACTTGGTTTTGTTGAGCCGGTCATCAGTGAGGTAATAGCCGTCGAGGTTCACCGCCGACCCAGCGTCGTTGAATAGTTCGATCCAGTCGGAAGAGTCATAGTCCTCGTCCGGGGGGCCGCCGGCGTTGTCGCCGAGGAATTCGGAAATGACGAGCGCATTGGCCGGTGGCGGTGTGTTTGGATTGTCCAACGACTGTTCCTGCACCCCTGTGGCATAAAGCGTGGAAATTTCTCCAGCGCTCAGCGTTCGGTGCCATAACGCTAGATCATCAATAAGTCCGTGCCAGTAGCCTGCCGTGGAGTCTTCGGCCGCGCCTGCGCCGTTCAGTTTAACGCCAATACCCATCGGGGCGGGTAGAGGTGAATAGAGCGTGCCCGTGAATGCCTGCGTTGCCATGAGCAGGCCATTGCGGTAGAGCTTTAGCGCGCCGCTCTCTACGGTGCAGACGACGTGCTGCCATGTGCCCAGCGGAAAAACTTCTGTCTCCGCCACACGGATCTGACCGGAGGGTGAGATGCCGAAATAATTGCTCAACTGCCCGCCTCCCGCGTCGAGTCCGAAGTGAGTGAAGCCGAACCAGTTCTTCGTGATGCTGGCCCACACCGGCCGCGAGTCCGCCTGCACCCATGCGGCGATGGTGTAACTGGGTGTGGAAGGTAGCGGCACGCTGGGCACGATGACGTGCTGCAGTGTGGTTGCCCCGCCGAAGCGCAGCGCGACGCCGATTATGCCCGCGGTCCACTGTGCGTTAGATCCTGCTGGGAAATTGATCAGATTCCCGCTGCGGTGCCGGCCGGAAGTGTCCGCAGCAGAGCAGCCTGTGGCTTCATCAAATCGCCAGTATCGCCGCAGGCCGTTAGTCATTGAGTTCGCGGCCACGAGCGGTGCGAGGGTGAGTGCTGCCGCATTGCTTGTGGATTTGCCGAGCGCGTTGGTGGCCACGCAATCGTAAGCCGGGGCATCCCCGGCGGTCAGACTGGGTAGCGTCAGCGTCGCACCTGTCTGTCCGGGGATGGGCGTGCTATTCTTCCGCCATTGGAGAGTAGGAACGGGCGCGCCGGCGGCAGCGACAGTGAAAGTAGCGCTGCCGCCTAACGGCTGCGACTGATCGCACGGATGCAGGGCGAAGTTCGAGGGAGCGTTCGTAACTTCCGCGATGGCCGCAGCGGAAATGGCAGGGTTCTGATCCGTGCCGGCGATGCGGCGGCGGCCCGTGCGCAGTTCCACGCCGTCGGCATCAGCCACCACTTCGATTCGGGCCAGTTTGTTGTGGGGCGCGCCTACTGGCACATACCAGTCGTCAATCACGGTGACGTTATCGATAATGATGTCCATGCTGCGTCCGCCGCCTGCTCCGGTGTCCCGCCCTAGGCGAAGCCGCCGATGGCATATGTCAGCGGGGCTGTAGTGAAGGAAAGGCCATTGGTCACATCAGTCGCTCCGAGATTGGAATGTAAGGGCACACCTAGCAGCGTCGTCGCGGGAGCATTCGCCGCAGAGTTACCAAAGTTCCAGCCCTTGCTTGTCGCATTGCGGTAGCTCAGCAGATCGGTGAATCCGAAAACGGCATGGTTCGTGAGCACCGTGGCCCCATTGACAGAGCCAACAGCGAGTAAGGTGGCCAAAGGAGAGCAAATTAGAGACTTTATCATCCTCCATGTGTGCCATTGGGCGGCAGGATTGACGACGCAAAATTTGTCCGTATTATCCGCGAGCCCCTAATTGCTCAATGCCGTGATCCGCTCCATTGGCACATCGCCCATGATTCATTCTGAAGAAACAACACCCATGCTGCCCTCCCTCAATGATCCTGCTGTGGATACTCATTTTATGCGCGAGGCTATGCGCATGGCGGAGAAGGCCTACCGGCTGGAGGAGGTGCCTGTGGGCGCGGTCATCGTGCGGCATGGGGAAATCGTGGGGCGTGCGTGGAACCAAGTGGAGACCCTCAAGGATGCGACTGCCCACGCGGAAATGCTTTCTCTCACCCAGGCCGAGAGTGCGACCGGCGACTGGCGGCTCACAGACTGCGACCTCTACGTGACCAAGGAACCCTGCCCGATGTGTGCGGGCGCCATCGTTCACTGCCGCATCCGGCGCGTGATTTTTGGCTGTCGTGATTCTAAAGGCGGCGCCGCTGGTGGGTTCATCAATCTCCTTCAGCACCCGAACTTGAATCACCAGAGTGAAATCACCGCGGGCGTGATGGAGGAAGAAAGTCGGGCGCTGCTGCTCGACTTTTTTGGCAAGCGCAGGAAGTAGCGGACCGGAAAAAAAGCAAGCACTGGCGGGTCCGAAAATGAGGGCCCCTAAAGTTTAGCTGGCACCTAGGCTATCGTTCATCCCAAACCAGCGGCGAGGCGTCGCAGCTGCTTCCAATGTATACCCATATGCCCGGCGGAGTGGAAGTGCCAGCTCTTCGCGTCCATGTGGCCGAACCGCGGGTGCTCAAATTTCAGTAGAGTCGTGAGATCAGGGCGCGCGGCAAGGGTCTTTAGCAGCTTGTCGCATGAACGTATATAGATGGCATCTACCGCAGTGGGAACCCGGGATGCGCGCTGCACGGAAGGCACCTGCTTGATAGCGCGGCCGGTGGAGCCGTTGGGCGGCTCTAAAAAATCGTACGCTGGCCTGATGGACGAAGTGAAGGAGCGAGGTCCTTGGCTTTGATACGCGCAACTTTGATGCCGCGCTCCTGAGTGAAGGTGAGCGTGCCTGCGATTTTGTACCAGCCCATTTCGGAATAATCAGGGGTCTTGCCTTCAAAGACCACTGGAATGGAATACGGACGGGCGTCGGCGGCGCAGCAGGTGACCTGCAGGGTGAACAGGCGCACGTGACCTTCGCCAGGGTTTACGTCGTCTTTTACCATCTGGCCGGTGGTCTCAATGGGCTGCCCGTCCATGATTTGGGCGTATTCCGGATCGGATCCGGTATAATAAAGCTGCATGACGCCGAGTTCAAAGTTGCCGTCCTTGTTTCTCGGCTGATACTTCTCCACCATTGCTAGCGTGAGGCCGCCGGAAGCCGAGGCTTCTTTTCTGGCGGACGCTGTGGCGGCATCCAGTTTTGGGGCGCCGGCACCCTTACCGGCAGCAGCGGAATCATAGGCCGCACCTTTGGTCAGCATGTATTTTGCCGAATAACCGTCCGGGGTAAGTACTGCACCGGCAGCGAGCGAACCGGAGAGCAACAGCAGGGCCAGGGCACGGCCGCCCATACTGCCGTCGTGGCTGTGAGGTGCGGAGGGTTCGCTTTCGTGACTGTGATCATGGTCGCAGCAGTCGTCTGCATCGTGGGCGTGACCGCAGCCGGCATTCTGGCGGCGCCGGAGGAAATTGAAGATGCCCATGACGATGATGCCCAGACCTCCGGCGAGAGCGAGCCCCTTGAACCATCCCGTGACATAAGGCGCCCCGCCACGGCCATCGATGCGCCCGCTGGCCACAAAGAAGCAAAGCACGCCCCCGATCATGAGAAGCACGATCATCTCGATGAACATGAAAGTGCGATGCGTCCATGAGGCATCGCTGTCGCTATCATGCCCATGCTCATGCGCATGAGTGTGGCTGCAGGAAACGCTGTGCCGATGCCCATGCTCATGCCCGCAGCATTCGGCAGCTTCTTTTTTGTCGGGGCCATGGTCATGGCCGCAGCAGCCATGGGAGTGATCGTGCTCGTGGCTGTGATCGTGTTTGTGGGTATGGTTCATGGCGGAGGGTGGGAATGGGGGTCAATTTTCGAGGACCGTGCCCATCGCGAAGCTGGCGAGGTATGCGGCCAAGAAAAGACCGATGCCGAGCCAGAGGACGACTTTGGGTTTTAACACTGTATGATACAGGAAGATGAGCTTCATGTCCAGCATCGGTCCAAAGACGAGGAAGGCGAGCTTGGATGTGGCCGGAAACACTGCGTTCTGAGCGATGATGAAGGCGTCTGTGGTGCTGCAGAGGCTGAGCACAAAGGCCACGACCATAAGCACCGGGGCGGCCAGCCAGTAGTTATTCGCGAGGGACTGGATGCCGTCTTGCAAGTCAGGCCGGTAGAGAACCTGCGTTTGGGCTATGGAGGTGATAGCGACTCCGATGAAGAAGTAGAGCCCCACATCGAGAAAGTCCCGCTGAGCCGAGCGCATGGCATGGATAATGCCGTGGGCACCGGACTGCCGCGGGCCCTCCGCCCCCGTTGCTGGTTTTGCTTTGGAAAGCGCGGCCATCACATCCCCTCGCAGCAGTGAGGCGGTGGGGATCCGCGAGAGGACAAAGCCGGCTGCGACGGCGATAACAAACCCGCAGAGCAGGCGGGCTGAGGTCATGAGTTCCGGATTTCGACCCTGAAAGGCAGCCCATGTGCTGACGGCCGTGATGGGGTTCACGATGGGCGCAGCCAGCATGTAGCTCATGGCACAGCCTACCGGCAGACCTTTCTGTACAAGCCTCCGGATCACTGGCACGATGGCGCATTCGCACACCGGGAAAATGATGCCGAGCAGCCCCCCGAGAAAAATGGCGGCTCCGGTATTCCGCGGCAGGACTCGCTCCATGAGGCCTGACGGCAGCCATGCGTCAATTGCTCCTGAAATGAGCGCGCCAAGCAAAATGAAAGGCAGGCCTTCGAATAGAATGGCCATGAACGTGAACCAGAAGTCGCCTTGGGTAGTGGGATCGGTTAAAGGCACGGGAGAATGAGGTTGGAGAATAAAAAAGAGCCCACCAAGACAGCACCTGGGCCGAAAGACAAGCGCCGCGACAGCGGGTGAAGTCCGAAAGGGTTGCGGCTCCAGTGGTATTAGCTATCGTTGAACTTATGGCGAAAACTCCCCTCCGCACTCTCCTTCCGATCATGGTGGCCTCGCTCGCCGCCTGCTTCGGCATTCCTGCGGGCAGCAGGGCGGTGCCGTCATCGTCGCTTATGGGCAAGTCGCTTTATGAAAACGCCTACGACATCGTCGAAGTGCCGAACAGTCTGGAGAGGGGCATCGCGACGGATTTGAACGACATCCGGCACGAGATGTCGGGGTTTGTGAATCCGTGGGCGAAGTTTGATCCGGCGGGCGTGACGTTCACGGCGGCGGGGAAAGTGCGCCGCACGTGCTAACGCACGCGGCTCATGCCGAGCGGGCGGTATTTCATTCAAGGGGTAATGAAGACGGATGTATTCTACGACCCGCTCTTCCGGCGGATTCAGATGTCGTGGGGCGTTGATGCGGGGCAGCTTCAGGTGCCGCTCTCGCTGCGGCCGGCTTGCTCCCGGGGAATGATCCGGCACCGCGCTATCGGGTGCGTTTTGGCGATCCAAGGAGACGGTCCGGCAACTGCGGCGCGAAGGGCGCCGGTCAAAACCGCTCGACAAGCTCCGGGGCTGGTGTCACAAGCACGGCCCTTTTCCTAATCCATTCACTCATTGCCATGTTTGCCCACCTGATGTTCCAGAAGATGTCCCCCGATCTCGGCCAGTCCATTGTCGGCTGGCTCCGGGATGCTGAAAAAAATGTTTTCCGCACCGCCGTGTCCTCGCTCGCCGAGCAGCGCAAATTGCGCCCCGTTTTTGTCACTCGAAAGCCCCGCGGGGAGCAGGCGGCATGGCTCATTGAGCAACTCCGGATGCGCGGCAATGAAGCGGTGGGCGAGAACCTGCTCCAAATCTGGCTCATGAAGGCCCGCAGCGAAATGCTGGCCACTTTCCTTGATGCCGTGGGCGTGAAGCACGACGGTAAAGGGGGAGTGGAGGGCGATATTCCACCATCCTTTGACGCCGCCAAAGTCAAAGCCGGCGCGGAAAAGCTACTTGAGAAATTCCCTCCTGGAGAAGTGGCGGTATATCTCAATCTCTTCCAGCTCCAGCAGCCCGGCGGTTGGAAGGAAATCTCGGATCTTGTGGAAGCCGATGGACGCCTGCAGGTGGGCTAAGTGTTTCCACAATTAGAAAGCGCCGCGCCCGCTCGACATCCGGCGGGAGCGAGCGAAGGGTGGCCCCGCATGAATCCGGCGGCGCACACTCACATTCGCGGCAGGGGGGCGACGGGAAATCCGGCGAACCCGTTCGAGGCGCTGCATGTGGAGGAGGATGGTGACTGGAAGGATGAACTGGCGCGGGATCCGGAATCGGTGTCTCCTTTACCGCGCACGCAGTTATTCCATGACGATACGCGCACGCTCATCACAAAGAATACCAGTCCGGACCTAAGTTTTGAAGCCAGCCTCAATCCCTACCGGGGCTGCGAGCACGGATGCGCTTATTGTTACGCGCGCCGCTATCATGAATTCCTCGGCTGGAGTGCAGGGCTCGATTTTGAGAGCAAGCTCCTTGTGAAACCCCGGGCGCCCGAGTTATTGCGGGCGGAGCTCGCCTCACCCCGCTGGACGCCTAAGAAACTGGCCTGCAGCGGAGTCACCGACTGCTACCAACCGGTGGAGCGCCGGTTGCGAATCACGCGGGATTGTCTGTCAGTATTGGCGGAGTTCCGGCAACCGGTGGTGCTCATCACGAAGAATCACCTCATCACCCGCGATACGGATCACCTCGCGGAACTCGCCCGCTGGCAGGCCGGGGCCGCGCTGCTGAGCATTACCACACTGGATGCCTCACTGGCCGCCGATCTTGAGCCCCGCGCTTCGTCGCCGCGCATGAGACTGGAGGCCATCCGCACACTCACTGATGCCGGAATTCCCGCTGGCGTGAGCGTGGCGCCAATCATTCCCGGGCTCAATGATCACGAGATTCCTGCCATCCTCGATGCCGCGCAGAAATCCGGCGCGCAATTTGCCACCTTCAGCCTCGTGCGACTGCCGGGCAGTGTGGGCGAGGTATTTAATGGCTGGCTGGCCCGCCATGTGAGCCCGGAGTCCGCGGAGAAGATACTGCGCCGCATCCGCGACACACACGGAGGCACCCTCAATGAATTGCGGCCCGGTGTGAGGATGAGGGGTGAAGGTCCGCTGGCGGAGCAAATCGGACGGTTATTCAAAGTCACCGCCCGCCGCCTCGGCCTAGAAAAAGTGCGCCCTGAGGTGACCGGTAGTAATTTCCGCTGTGTGGATGCCGCGCAGCCGGAGTTGTTTTAGGAAAATAAAGAACAGCAGCAGCAGCTTGCTAGATGCCCTGCGCCCGGAGAAAGGGGATGAGTTCGTCCACGCCAAAATCAGTAAGCAAGCTGCCTTCCCAGAAGAGGACGGGCGCTTTGGACTGACCGGAGAGGTCCACCATGTCGCGCATGGCGGCGGCATTGCCGGTGACGGTGATCGTTTCGTAGTCAATGCCCGCGCCGTCGAGGTATTCGATCGCCTCTTCGCACCACGGACAGCTAGTTTTGACGTAGAGTTTTGGGAGTTCGCTCATATTACTTGCCGGACTTTTCTTTGACGATGGGGGTCATGAAGGGAAGCAGCGCGCTGGCGGCTTCCGCCGCACCTGCATCTGTCAGCATCACATCGGTGAAAAAGTTCTCCTTCTTGCGGGCAACCTTGTCATTGAGGTTGAAGTAGGGGATACCGTTCTCCGTCGCGAACTTCTCTGAAGCGGTGGCATAACGGCGCATTTCCCGCCAGACCCAGCCGGGATTGGGGCGGGTGACGTGCACTTCCGTGGAGTTTTTCGGAGACTCGAGAGGAACGTAGGCCATAAGCTGGCTTACCAATTCCTCGGAGATGGTGCTATCTTGAAGTGCTGCTTCGCCGGTGAGCACGAGCTTGGCCTTATGCCGATCAGCAAGGGCTGCAAAGGCCTTGAGACCGTCGAAGAATTCCGGAAGCGGGTCATGCTCTTCGTCGCGGGTGACGCTGTTGTATTGAACGCGGGAAATTTCCTCACGCTTGCCTTCGAAGTATTTATTGAAGTAATTCGAGCGGCCCCATTGGTTCTGGTGTTGGTTGGATTGTCCCGTAAGCTTGTAATTACGGTAAAAGCGGACGATCTGACTGACGCTGAACACGGTTTTTTTGAAACTGGAGTCGCGCGGCAGCGAGGGAAGTTTGGAGAGCAGGTCCTTGTCGTATGTGTAGGTCAGCGGATGGATGATCACATCATCGAATCCGGTGTTCACGAGAAGAATATCCGGCTTGAGGCGCTCCACGAGGGAATCCACCCCTGCGGCCATGGCCAGAATGCCGGTGCGCTCAAAACCGCGGCTTGCGGTCTGCACGTTGAGTCCTGCGTCCTTGAGGCCCTTGTGCATGCGGCCCCACCATGTGTCTTCAGCATTCTGCAGCAGCCCCCATGTGGCCCAGCCCCCGATCACGAAAATGCGCACAGCCCCGGCAGGCTTTTCGCCCTCCGTCCAGTCGAGGTAGCGCACCTGGTGGCGGTCGGTGGCGATTTTCACATTCTTTTGGAATCCCGGGATTTCGTTATTAAGTGAGAACTGCGTGACCGGCTCCACCGGGTAGCGGAAGAACGCCCAGCAAAGGCCTTCAAAAAGAAGCGGCAGGGCAAGGAGGACTATAATTAGTTTGCGGATGAAGCGATAAGACACGGTAGCGAAGGTTCTGGAATGGAACTGAAAGCAATAAAACACAGTGGTAGCGTTTTGCCAAGCTCCGAAAGCGCGGGCTTGCCACATGGGTCCGGGCCGGCCAAGTTTAGGAAAATGGACGACTTTTTCAGCGTGGAGCAGGAAGACCGGGACAGAGCGCAACAGCGGACGCCGTTGCGGGAAATGCCGCTGGCTGCGCGGATGCGCCCCCGTACCCTCGAGGAATATGCCGGCCAGCAGCATATCCTCGCCCCGGGTCGCCTGCTCCGGCGGGCGGTGGAGGCGGACCGCTTCACCTCGCTTATCTTCTACGGCCCGCCGGGTGTGGGCAAGACCAGCCTCGCCCAGTTGATCGCTCACAGAACGCAAAGTCGCTTCGTTAATCTCAGCGGCGTGGAGTCGAATGTGGCGGATATTCGCAAGTCAGTGGAGGCGGCCGAATCTATGCGCCGTCTGCATGGCAGGATGACCACCCTATTTGTAGATGAGATCCACCGTTTCAATAAATCCCAGCAGGATGTCCTGCTGCCGTGGATCGAGCGCGGCACGGTGCGGTTTATCGGGGCGACTACGCACAATCCGTTCTTTTACATCAACAGCCCGCTTGTGTCCCGCAGTCAGGTCTTTCAACTGGAACCTCTAGGGACTGATGACATCGCCGCCTTGCTGCAAAGCGCTCTCGAGAACGAAGAGCGCGGCTTGGGGGGGCGCGGAATTTTGGCGGACGGGGAAGCGCTGCGCCACCTCGCGACTATGGCGGATGGAGACGCCCGCAAAGCCCTCAGCGCCCTTGAACTGGCCGCCATCACCACCCAGCCGGATGCCGCCGGAAACGTTCACATCGACCTGAACGTGGCTGCCGAGAGCATTCAGAAAAAGACCGTAGTGTATGATGGCGACGGGGACGCACACTACGACACGATCAGCGCATTCATCAAAAGCATCCGCGGTAGCGATCCGGATGCCGCTCTTTATTGGCTCGCCAAAATGCTTTACGCTGGCGAGGATTTCCGCTTCATCGCCCGGCGGCTCGTCATTGCGGCCAGCGAAGATATTGGGCTGGCAGACAGTGCCGCCCTCCGCGTGGCCATTGATGCGTGGCAGGCCGCAGAATTTGTCGGCATGCCGGAGGCGCGAATCCCCCTCGCCCATGCCACCATCTACCTCGCCACCGCCCCCAAGAGCAACAGCGCCTACACCGCCCTCGGGACTGCCACGAAGGACATCGGGGAAGGCCGGACACTGGCGATACCCCGGTATCTTCGCAGTTCCGCCTTCAGAGGGGCAGGAGAACAAGACAATGACGAGCCTTACCGGTATTCTCATGACTTTGAGGGCAATTTTGTGCCCCAAGCCTACCTCCCCGAAGGCCGACGATACTATGAGCCCACAGGGAATGGCCAGGAAGCCCGTATCCGGGAGCGACTCGACTTTTGGCGGCAGCAATTCGAAGCCGCAAAGCCTAAAATTTAATTAAAATATAGTTAAATTATTACGGCTAGGCAGCGATTAATAACGGATCAAAATTCTTGCCACATGCATTTTTTTGCTCCATACTACCTTTCCTGAATTTCAAATTGTACTGTATCAGCATGAAAAACAAACTCATCCTCTCGACTACTTCCGCTCTTGTAGCGCTATCCGCCAACGCGGGCGCCCAGGGCCTGCTCAGCATCGGACGTGATTACGACATCGATTTTGATCGCCGCATTCCGTTCGCGGTGACCGCAGGAGCGAGTATTGGCTTGGATACGAATGCCAATCTTAGCCCCACCAACGAGGAAGACAGCCTCTATGCCAGTGCCAACATCGGTCTGGCCTACAACACCGGGGACCGCCAGATTTCCTCACGCTACTACGCGAATTACACGCCACTGTATTATTTTGACCCCCCTGTCGGCGTGGATGACTTCCTGCAAAACATCCGGGTTGGTTTCGACTACCGCCACCGCCTCAGCGAGCGCCTCACTATCACCAACTCCGCCTACGTCGCTTTCGAAGTGGAGCCGAACTACAACATCGGAGGCACCGTTGCCCGTCGCAATGACCAATACCTTTACGGCTACAACAACCTTGCCGCCGCTTATTCTTGGGACCGCCGCTTCAGCACAGTCACCAGTTGGACGGCTAGCATGATTGACTACGAAGAGAATGTGTTCGATGCTCAAGATAGCTGGACGAATACCTTCTCAAATGAGTTCCGTTACGCGCTCAGCCGAACCACCACGTTGGCCGCTACCTATCGCTTTTCGATGACTGATTATGACAGCTCAGGAATAGACTACGACTCCCATTACTTCCTTGGCGGTGTGGACCGCCGCATTAATCCCCGTTTTACCGGCAGCTTCCGCGCAGGTGTGCAAACCATAGACGGCGGAGGTAGCAGAACCGAGCCATACTTCGAAGGTGCCCTCACATACTATGTATCCAAGCGCTCCAGCGCTCGCTGGTATGGTCGCTACAGCATGGCGGACTATAACTTGGGGGGCGACAGTGACGCCACCAGCGCCGGTTTATCTGCTGAGCATCGCTTCAATTCCCGGTTGGCTGGAAACGCAGGCATCCATTACACGAGCAACAGCTATGACACTTTCGGCGGTTACGACCACGATACCCTGTCTTTAAGCCTCGGTTTCAATTACTCGCTGGCCAAGAACGTCTCCCTCAACGGAGGCTACTCCTTCACCACCAGTGATCGTTCCTTTGGCGGCGACTACGACCGTAACCACCTGCAACTCGGTATCGGTGCCCAGTTTTAATTTGCAGCATGGCCAAACAATAATTCAACACGCGCAAGCCCTCACAGTGTCAAAGCACGCCGTGAGGGTTTTCGCTTCGAAGGCGGCAGCGCTCACTTTAGTATCCCAGCCATAATAATTGCGCCCCCCTTGCCTTCCCGCGTCCCAACCTATGTTATACTGACCCGCTATGAGAGAGCAAATCACTGAGACGAAAATGCACGCCTTGGACTACTTGCAGGTTATCCGTAACCGATGGGGCGTCATCCTGCTTACTTTCTTCCTGATCACTCTCGCCTCCCTAGTGATTATTGCGCTTCTAGACAAGAAGTTTGGAGGTCGCGCCAAGTTTCAAGTGATGCAGAGTTCCGCACCGGACATCTATAACACCAATTATCAGGACGCCGCCATGACACGGACTGGAGGCTGGCTGGAGACCCAATTCAAGATTTTGACATCAAAGAATAACCTAATGAAGGTGGTCAAAAACCAGAACCTCGAAACCGAGTGGGGAATGGGGCCGGACGAAGCGGCGGAGAAACTCCTAAGGATGATCGAGAGCGAACAGGAGCGGGGCACCGAAATTATGGCCGTCACCGTATGGAGCCCTAAGAGCGTTGAGGCGGCCGCCCTGGCAAATGGCCTAATGAAGGCCTACGAAGAAACCCGCAATGAAATGGAGGAAGACCGCGTGCGCCGACGGACCCAAGCGCTGGAGGTCAATAAAAACAAGCTGATGGAGGATGTTGAGAAATCCCGCGTCAGCATGCTCGACATCATGAAGAAGAACAACATCATCGACTACGCGGGATCTGGCTTCGGTCCCACTCAGGTGTCGACTCCCGCCCTGCAAATTCTCTCGCAGGCCATTCAGGACCGCACGGTCACTGAGCAAGGTGTCAACAAGCTAAAGACTCAGATGGAGAGCATCGTTAAAATGGAGGGTCCTCAGTTGATCGCCAGTGCCATGACGCTGGGCGTGTCGGATGCTACCATTAGCGGAGTTGCTCCCCAGTGGCAAAAAAGTCAATTGGATTACGAATCCATGCTAAGGAACGGCTTTGGCCGTCTGCACCCAAAAATGCAGGCGCTGGAAGGCTCCATCCAAGGTCAATACAAGCAACTCTTGGATGCGGTTGAAAGCTACAAATCCAGCCTCAAGATCAACATCGGGCAGGCAGAGAAGATACTGGAAAGCGCCAACAAATTGGTAATTGAAAAAGAGGCGCTCTCCCTTGTGGATAAACAAAAGCAGAATGAATATCTAACGGTTAAACAGGAATGGGAAAGCGCCCTGCTGAACTACAATTCCATGAAGGACTATGCGGCGAAAACCGCGGTGGACGAGACGGTAATGAAAAAGCCGATCCACGTTCTAGAGGAGGCCAAGCCAGATATCAATCCTACCAAACCAAATGTCATGCTGCTCCTGAGTATCGGGTCCCTGCTCGGTATAGTGATCGGTCTGCTCCTCGCCTTCTTCCTCGAATACCTCGACACGAGCGTTAAGTCTCTTGACGACGTGGAGCGCTACCTTGGCGTTCCCGTGCTGGCTGTCATTCCGAAAGACGTAGGCATACTCCACAAACAAAGCGGTCTCAGCCCCGACGCCGAGGCTTACCGGATTCTCCGTACCAATATCGAGTTCAACCGCCGCAGCTCAGACGCCAACGCCATCACCGTGGTTTCCGGCGGAGCAGGTGAAGGTAAATCCACTACCTTGGTCAACCTCGCTTACATTTGTGCTCAAGGTGGATACAACACCCTCATGATCGACGGCGACCTTCGCCGCCCGAAACTGCACACCTTCTTCGACATCAACAACTCCGTTGGTCTCACCAATTACCTGACCACGGCCCTCATGCTCGAAGACGTCATCCTCCAGACGCCCGTCGAGAACCTTTACTTCATGCCGTCCGGTATTCTTCCGGCGGACGCTGCCGGCATTCTGAACAGCCGCCGGATGTCGGAACTCATCGCCGATGTGAAGAACCGCTTCGACCTCGTGCTCGTCGACTCCCCGCCAATTCTCGGGGTTTCTGACGCCTCCGTGCTCGCCTCGGAAGTAGATCTCACCATCGTCGTCATACAGCACCGTAAGCTCCCTCGCAACATGCTGCTCCGCGTAAAGCAGTCCATCGAAAACGTCGGTGGAAACTTGCTGGGCGTCGTCCTCAACAACGTGGACGTCCGCAGCGACAGTCAGTATCAGTATTACACCAGCTACTACACTTACTACTCGCCGACGAATGTCGACGCCAAAACCAGGCTCCGTCCCGCCGCCCTTGGCAACAATCCACAAGCTGCTCGCCCCGCCCTTGCCGACGCAGGCAAAGGTTCAGAGAAGGACGACTACTAAGCTTGCCCTGCCTCACTGCTGAAGACGTCCACTCAACATCCCAATTGAAAATGAAATCACTGATCACGCTTCTCTTCGCCCTCGCCGTCATGATTCTTGCTCCGACAGCGAATGCCCAAACCATCGCCCTCGCTGCAGGGAACGCCATTCAGATTGAACTCAAAGTTCCCGCCGAAGATGCCGCGAATGTCACTTCGATGTACTCACTTTCCGCGACAGGAACCGTGCGCTTACCCTACCTGAACACTGAAATCTTAGCGGTTGGTCTCTCCCCAACAGCGCTCGCCCGTAAAATTGAACAAGCCTATAAGGCGGCAGAGATTTATACCAATCCTACGATCAACGTCATTCCGGCCATCGGAACCGGCGGTCAGTTGAACAACATCGTGATCGTCGGCGGAGAAGTGAAAACCGGCGGACGTGAAGTGCCTCTTCGCGATGGCATGCGTCTCTACGCCGCCATCACTTCCGCGGGAGGATTCACCGATTTCGCCGATATTCGCCGCGTAAAGATCATTCGTGGGACGCGGTCGCTCATTTACGATATGCGCAAGATTCAGGAGGACGGCTCCAATAACCCTGTCCTCCAGTCGAACGATCAAATCATCGTCCCATCGGACTAATCTGCCCCGCAAAACTCTCACAAGGCGGCACTCTTTGCGGAGTGTCGCCTTTTTTCGTATTTCCCGCCGCGGACTCGATCTGTGCAATATCCTGTTGGCAAAATCCAGTATCATGGAAAGTGGACCGTGACTCCTACGGTCACCGTCCATGAAAGCCCTCGTCAAAAAAGAATCCTCACCCGGCCTGTGGCTCTGCGATGTCCCTGAGCCCAAAATAGGCATCAACGACGTGATGGTTAAGATGCGTAAGACCTCAATCTGCGGCACAGACTTTCACATTTATAAGTGGGACGCATGGGCTCAGCGCACAGTTCGCGAGGGACAGATCATCGGGCACGAGTTTTGCGGGGAAATTGTCGCCGTGGGAGAAAACGTCCACGACTTCAAACCCGGCGACCTTGTGAGCGGGGAAGGTCACCTTGTGTGCGGGCGCTGCCGCAACTGCCTCGCCGGTCGGCGCCACCTTTGTGCCCACACACGCGGCATCGGAGTGAACACGGACGGAGCCTTTGCCGAGTATCTCGCCATGCCGATGGGCAACGTCTGGCTGGCAGACCCGCGCATTCCGGAGGAGATAATCTCCTGCTTCGATCCACTTGGCAATGCCACCCACACCGCGCTCAGCTTTGACGTATTGGGAGAAGACGTTCTCATCACTGGAGCCGGCCCCATTGGCTGCATGGCCGCCGCTATCGTGCGCCACGCAGGGGCGCGCCACGTAGTGGTCACAGACATCAATCCATGGCGGCTGGAACTGGCCAAGCGCATGGGAGCCACCCGCATCGTGGACGTCTCGAAGGAGGACCTCAAAGCCGTGCAGCAGGAACTAGGAATGCACGAAGGATTCGACGTCAGCCTTGAAATGAGCGGCTCTCCGAAAGCCATGGAAGCCATCGTTGAGAACGCCTGTCACGGCGGACGCATCGCCATCCTCGGCATCTTCCCGGAGAAATTCGCCATCGACTGGGACAAGGTCATCTTCAATATGCTCACCATCAAAGGCATCTACGGCCGGGAGATGTATGAGACATGGTATAAAATGACCATGATGATCCAAACCGGCCTCGATATCTCCCCGGTTATCACCCACCGCCTGCACTACACGGAGTTCCTGTTCGGCTTCGAAGCGATGAAGTCCGGCCAAGCTGGTAAAGTAGTTCTAGATTGGACCGCATAGCAGCTCATGCCTGCCAGAAGTGGCGCCTCCGGGCATCGAACCCAGCTTAAAATATTGCCCGGATGACAATGGCGGCAGGCAGTGCAAAAGCAGTCCAGGCGGCAGGTTAAGTCAGGATCAGCCCCAGACTTACGTAGGCGTAATGCGAACGAACGCCTTGTTGGTGGGTAGATTGGTGAGAGGCAGGTTACGGGGCCTTAGAGTCTCCTCAGACCATCTTCCGTCATCGGGCAGGGAATGTCCGCGTCCACTTCATCAATGCGGCTGAGGGTCGCCGCATCGAGGATGAGGTCGTGGGCGGCGAGGCTTTCCTCAAGCTGTGCCAGCGTCACGGCGCCTACGATGGTGCTGGCCACGAAGTCGTGCTGCCTGCTCCATGCGAGCGCGAGGGCGGTGACGGTGAGGTCGGCATCGCGCGCGATTTCCTGAAGCCGTGCGGTGGTTTCCAAGGTACGTTCATTTATGAAACGTTGGGCCATGCGTTTTTGCCGGGGGCCGCCATTCTGGAGATAATCGCTAAACCTAGCGCCTTTCGGCAGCGCGCCGCCATTGTATTTTCCAGTGAGCACCCCGCCGCCTAGGGGCGAATAGGGCAGGAGCGAAACGCTCTCCATGCGGCAGGCTTGCGCCAGTTCGCTCTCACAGCGGCGGTTGATGAGTGAGAAGTTGTTTTGCACGGAATCCATGCGCGCCAGGCCATGCTGTTCGCTGGCACGCAGGCTGTTCATCAGGCCCCAGCAGGTTTCGTTGCTGCTACCGATGACCCGGACCTTGCCAGCCTGGACTAGTTCCGTGAGTGCTTCCAAAGTTTCCTCTGCGCGCATGCCATGGTCGGGCCAGTGCGTCTGGTAGAGGTCGATGTAATCGGTCTGGAGGCGGCGTAGGCTGTCCTCGCAAGCGCGGTGAATCTGCCGCCGATCGAGTGTGGTGAATCCATGGCGGATGGGTGGACGGAACCATCCGTGTCCGGGTCCGGTCACCTTGGTGGCCAGAATTACCTGATCCCGCAGCCCGCGCGCTTTGAGCCAGCGCCCCACGATTTCCTCCGTGATGCCAAACTTCTCTGCCGACGGGGGCACGGGATACATTTCCGCGGTGTCCATGAAGTCGATGCCGGCCGCTATCGCCCGGTCCATCATGGCAAAGGCCGTGGATTCGTCCGTCTGGAGTCCGAAAGTCATCGTTCCAAGGCAGATGTCGGTGACTACGAGGCCGCTTTTTCCAATTCTGTTTCGTTTCATGAGCTCTCTGCATGGCGCGGGCCTGTGCGCCGACAAGTCCTCAGCAGGGGTTCTGCGGAGTCCAAAAATCGCGCTTTCGCAACCGTCCTAACTGGTGTGCGGTAATTCTTAAGCGAAAGACGCAAGAATGCCTAGATTTCCTTTTTTATTAAGGCTAACCCAGAACGCAAAACCTCAACTCTCACCTAACTGTCATGCCAGCCAAAGCCAAAAAGACCTACTCGCAAGTAAACGTAGCCATCGTGGGCCTCGGATTCGGGGCCGAATTCATCCCCATCTACCAGCGCCACCCGAACGCGAAGATGTATGCCATCTGCCAGCGCAATAAGGAGAAGCTGGACGCGATCGGCGATGCCTTTGGCGTGGAGAAGCGTTACACCGACTTCAAGGAACTGCTTAAGGACCCCAACGTGGACATGGTCCACATCAATTCCCCCATTCCGGACCACGGCTGGCAGACCATCGCCGCGCTCAAGGCCGGCAAGCACGTGAGCTGCACGGTGCCCATGGCCACCAGTATTGCCGAGTGTAAAGAGATCGTGGAACTGGTGAAGAAAACCGGTCTACGCTACATGATGGCGGAGACCGTGGTCTATGCCCGCGAGTATCTCTACATGAAGGAGTGCCTTGATAAAGGCATTCTGGGCAGGCTGCAGTTTGTGCAGGCGAGCCACCAGCAGGACATGGAGGGCTGGCCGAATTACTGGCCGGGTCTTCCGCCCATGTGGTATGCCACCCACTGTGTGGGCCCCGTGGCCGCCATGATCGGTGCTCCGGCGGAGTACGTGAGCTGCTTTGGCTCCGGCACCATCAGCAAGGATCTCATCAAGAAATATGGCAGCTCCTTCGCCGTCGAGACCGCTCACATCAAGTTCAAGGGCTCCGATGTCACCGCCCGCATCATCCGCAGCCTCTTCGACACGGCCCGTCAGTATCGTGAAAGCATCGACGTCTACGGCAGCAAGTGCTCCATCGAGTGGCCGCTGATGGAGCACGAGTCGCTCATCATGCACCGCGCCAAGCTGCCTGAGTCAAAGATTCCGAAATCGGTGAAACCTCCGGACTATGCTAAGCTCCTGCCCAAGCCCATCCAGATGTTCACTACCAAGGGCGTCTATGATGTGGCCCGCAATACGCACCTCAGCTTCACCCAGGGCGCCGGGCACGGCGGAAGCCATCCGCACCTCGCCCACCAGATGGTCGATGCTCTGGTGACCGGGCGCGAACCGTTCCCGAACGCAAAACAATCCGCCAACTGGACCTGCGTGGGCCTCTGCGCGCACGAGTCCGCATTGAAGGGCGGCGAAATCGTCAAGCTGCCGGAGTTCACCATTTAATCCATCACCCCTCCCCCGCCGCAGGACGCCGCAGCAGCATCCTGCGTTGCATCATGCGTCCATGCTAAATCTGCCTCGAGTCGCCCTGTTGATCGAGACCTCGAACGGGTACGGAAGGGGGCTGCTCGCCGGCGTGTATGCATGGATGCGGGAAAATCAGGGCTGGAGCGTTTACCTTGCCGAACAGGGCAGGGGAGACCGGCCTCCTCCTTGGCTCAGGACATGGAAGGGGGCCGGCGTCATTGCGCGGATCGAAAACGAGGAAATCGCTGCCGGCATTCGTGGGCTGGATGTGCCTGTGGTGGACATGAGCGCCGGCCGGCTCATCCCGGAATTGCCATGGTGCGAGATCGACGAGGAGGGCATCGCCCGCCTCGCGGCGGAGCATTTCCTGTCCCGCGGATTCCGGAGCTTTGCTTACTGCGGTGATCCCCGGTTTGTGTGGAGCAAGCTGCGCGGCGATGCCTTTGACCGCACCATGAAACATGCGGGGCACACCGTCCATCACTACGAACCCACCTCCAAGGCGTTTGAAGATGAAGACCTCGCCATGGATTGCATCGGCGAGTGGCTGCAGACACTACCGCTGCCGGTGGCTGTATTTACCTGCTATGACATCCGCGGCCGCCAGGTACTGGATGCGTGCCGGCGTTTCTCCATCAATGTGCCGGACAATGTGGCGGTGCTGGGAGTGGACAACGATGAGTTGCTTTGCTCGCTCGCCTTTCCTCCGCTCTCCAGTATCATCCCCAACGCGCTGCGCACCGGTTATAAAGCCGCGGCCATTCTCCACCGGCTGATGAATGGCGGAGCAGTCGGCCCCGAAGGCCACCTCATCGCACCCACCGGAGTCACCACGCGCCAGAGTACGGACGTGCTGGCTGTGGAGGATCCCAGCGTGGCTCGCGCCGTGCGCTACATCCGCGAGCACGCGTGCGAAGGCATCAGCGTGGACAAAGTAGTCAAGGACTCCGGGGTTTCCCGGCGACTGCTGGAGAATCGCTTTAAGAAACAGCTCCAGCGCAGTCCACACGAGGAAATCACGCGCGTGCAGTTGTTGCGCGTCAAGGAACTCCTCGCGCACACGGACCTGCCGCTGGCCGAAATCGCAGAGCGCACCGGCTTTCGCTACGTGGAGTATCTCAGCGCCGTCTTTAAACAAAAGGTCGGCGTTCCTCCTGGCAGATACCGGACCGAGCGCCGGCCGGTGAAGACGAGGGAATAGCGGCGCATTCAGGACTTAGTATGCAATCCATCGACTCCACTGCCCCCGCCCGTTCTCACACCCGCTGGGTGATTTGCGCCATGCTGTTCTTTGCGGCGGTGATCAATTACATCGACCGGCAGATCCTTGGATTGCTCAGTGGCGATTTGAAAAAAGAGTTTGGCTGGGACGAGCGCACATACGCCGCCATTGTCTTTACTTTTCAGGCTGCCTACGCCATCGGAATGTTGCTTAGCGGGCGCATCATCGACCGGATCGGGCTGCGCTGGGGGTTCAGCATTATGGTGACGCTGTGGAGCGTGGCTGCGGTAGGGCATGCGGTGGGTGACCGTTTCTCATGGCTCGAGTTCCCCGCGCTGATGAATGACGACAAGCTAGGTTTTGGCGTGGTCACGCTGACCGGGGCAGCAGCCGGATTTGCGATTATGCGCTTCGTCCTCGGTCTGGGTGAGGCAGGAAACTTCCCCGCCAGTATCAAAGCGGTCGCCGAGTGGTTCCCCAAGAAAGAGCGCGCATTTGCAACGGGCATCTTCAACAGCGGCACTAACGTCGCGGTGCTGATTACACCGCTGCTGGTCCCGTGGATCGTGAGTCACTGGGGCTGGCAGGGCGCGTTCTTTGTGACGGGTTCATTTGGCTTTTTGTGGCTCCTGTGGTGGCACTTTGGTTATCGCAGTCCTGAAGATCACCCGGGCGTATCCGTCGCCGAACTGGCCCACATCCGCAGCGATCCTCCGGAGAGTGTCACACCAGTGAAGTGGGCGCGGTTGTTCCCGGTCCGCCAGACATGGGCCTTCGCCGCGGGTAAATTTTTTACGGACCCGGTCTGGTGGCTTTATCTGTTCTGGATTCCAGGGTTCCTCAAAACGACTTACGGGCTTGATCTTAAAAGCATGGGGCTGCCGCTGATTGTTATTTATCTCATCGCTGACGTAGGCAGCATCGGCGGCGGCTGGCTTTCCTCCTCACTGATCCAGCGGGGCTGGACTGTAAACCGTGCACGCAAAATCACCATGCTGCTGTGTGCGCTGTGCGTGGTGCCCATCGTCTTCGCTTCGCAGGTATCCAACCTCTGGGTGAGCGTATTTTTGGTCGGGCTGGCCGCAGCGGCACACCAGGGATGGTCGGCAAATCTCTTCACGCTCACGTCAGATATGTTCCCGCGCCGTGCTGTAGGCAGTGTCGTCGGCATCGGTGGCATGAGCGGCAGCATAGGAGGCATGGTGTTGGCACTGGTCGTGGGCGAGGTTCTGCAGCAGACAGGCAGCTATCAGATTCTGTGGTTTATAGCCGGCTCCGCTTATTTGGTCGCGCTGGGAATCATTCATCTGCTGGCCCCGCGCCTAGAGCCGGCCAAAGTGGAGTGATCTTGGCCCGGCGCAGCGGGAACTAAGAAATCTGTCTGAACGGTGCAGGCGGCGCTGGGAATGACTAGTCCGAAGACAGGCGGAGCCAAATCAGAATGATGAAGCCCTCGATCTTTCGAAAAGGCGTTCTGCTTTCCTCAGCGTTTCTCTATGATTAGATACCCCGCCACCAATGATCGAGTTGATGTGCAGCGCGTGGTGCTGGCTGGGTTCAACTGCCTTGGCAAAGCCTCGCGGTAGGGCCGATGTGCGTCACTGCGGGACTTGCCAAATTCCACGCATGCCGCCATACTACGCCCCAATGCATCGCTGCTTTTTTCCACTTCTTGCGGCACTCACCGTTCAGGCCTCAGACTTTCCGGAACCTGCCGACTCGGAAAAAGTTGCCGGTGCCCCCATGCCTGCGGAAGAAGTCGCGGCGAAGGTGGGGCTGCCGGAGGGGTTTCGGATGAATGTCTTCGCGGCTGAACCCATGGTGCGAAATCCCATCAGCATGGCGTGGGACACCAGCGGGCGGATGTGGGTCGCGGAGAATTTCACCTACGCCGAGCGGCCGATTAAAATGGATACGCGCTACCGCGATCGGATCATCGTGCTGGAAGACGGGGACGGCGACGGAAAGGCGGAGAAGGCGAAGGTTTTCGCCGATGATCTTCAGGGATTGATGAGTGTGGAGACAGGGGTCTATAAAAAGCGGCGCGGCATCTGGGCTATCGCGCTGCCGCGACTGGTGTTTATCCCTGATGCGAACGAGGACGACAAGCCCGACGGACCGGCGGAGGCGGTGCTGGACGGGTTCACCATGCCACAGGAAAATCACCACAACTGCGCGAACGGCCTGCGCTGGGGGCCGGATGGCTGGCTCTATGGCCGCTGCGGCGCGTCGGGTCCGGCGAAGGTTGGCGCGCCGGGCACGCCGCCGGAGGAACGCGTCCCGGTGAATGGCGGTGTGTGGCGCTTCCAGCCGCGTACGGGAGCTTTCGATTCGCTGTGCAGCGGCACCACGAACCCGTGGGGCATGGACTGGAATGCGGCCGGTGAGGCGTTCTTCATCAATACAGTGAATGGGCACCTCTGGCATCTCATCCCCGGCGCACACTACAACAGGCCCCACACGCTGGATCCGAATCCCCTCTGCTACACGCTCATCGACCAGCACGCGGATCACTATCACTTCGATACCGGTAAAGGCTGGACGGCCTCGCGCGATGGAGCGGCCAACAGTTTCGGAGGCGGCCATGCGCACTGCGGGCTCATGATCTATCAGGGGACCAACTGGCCCGTGGATTACCGGGACAAAATCTACACGCTCAATTTTCACGGACGCCGCATCAACATTGAGCTGCCCGAGCGCCGCGGCACCGGCTACGTGGGCAAGCACGGACCGGACATGGCGCTCATGGCCGACCCGTTTTTCCGCGGCATCGATCTGGGCGGCGGCCCCGACGGGGAGGTCTACGTGCTCGACTGGAGCGATACAGGTGAGTGCCATGATAATACTGGCGTGCACCGCAGCAGCGGAAGGGTCTACCGCATTTCGCACAAGGATGGGAGGAAGGAAGCCAAACGGCAAAATTGGCGCAATTGTGTGGAGGAGGCATTATTAAATTCACTCCATGACGAGGAGCAGTGGAACGTTCGCATGGGGCGATTAGAGATGCTATTCCGTAGCCAGACGAATGATCAGATTCCGCAGATTGCTGGAGCTTTAAGCCTGCGGATGGGCGGACATAGCCGTAAGGATGGGCGGCTTCCAGAACTGTGGGCGCTGTCCAGTTTTGGCGGCATTGAGCGGCAACTGCTGCTCCTAACGCTAAACGACGTCCACGAATCTGTGCGTGCATGGGGCATCCGCCTGTTGATGGACGATCATTTGCTCGACACCCCTCTTGGCCTTATCAGGGCAAAGGAGGTCGCGGAGCCTGTGCTGGCAGCGCTGATGGAGCGCGCCGCCAAAGACGACAGTGGACTCGTGCGGCTGACACTGGCTTCCACGCTCCAGAGATTAACTGCAGAGCAGCGGTTGATGCTGGCGAGGGAACTCGCGGCGCGCCCGGAGGATGCACAGGACCACAATTTTCCCGCGATGCTCTGGTATGGTCTCATGCCTCTGGTTTCCTCGCACCCGGCTGCCCTCGCCGAAATCGCGGCGACGGCAAAACAGCCGCTTACCCGGCAGTGCATTGCCCGCGCACTGACGGCGCAGATCGACAAGCAGTCGGCGGCGGTAAATTCCCTGCTGGAGTTCGCCGCTGGCGACCCGGCGGTGCTTGACGGGGTGACGGAAGGCATGGCACTGGCATTGAAGGGACGGCGCAAGGCGCCTGCTCCGGCGGCGTGGGAAAAGGTGAAAGCCAGTCTGAAGGAAAGCGCTTCGCCGCCGGAGACGGCGGCGCTCTCAGGCCGCATCCGCGAGCTGAGTGTGGTGTTCGGTGATGGCCGGGCGCTGCAAGAAATCCGAGCACTCGCACTCAACCGGAGCGCTGACCTTGAAAGCCGGAAGTCCGCGCTGGCTTCGCTCATCGAAGCAAAACCGGACGACCTTCGCGCCGTTTGCGAGCCGCTGCTCAAGGAACGGTTCCTTAATGCCGTGGCCGTGAATGGGCTCACGGCGTTTGATGATCCGGCGCTGGGAAAAGTGATCGCGTCGAGCTATGGATCGTTTCATCTGGTGGATCGTCCGGCGCTGGTGAGCGCTCTTGTTTCGCGGCCATCGTTCGCTGCGGCGCTGCTTGATGCCATCAAGGACGGGAAGATTCCGCGCGCGGACTTGTCGGCGTTTCAGGCCCGGCAAATCACCGGCTTCAAAGACACCGTGCTCGGCGAAAAACTGAAGGTAACGTGGGGCGAAATCCGCGAGAGTAGCGCGGAACGGCAAGCCTGCATCGCAAAGCTCAAGCCAGCGCTCACGAAAGACGCACTCGCGAAAGCCGACCTCAAGCTGGGGCGCACGCTCTTCACCTCCCTCTGCGCCACCTGTCACACGATGTATGGCGAAGGTGGCAAGCTCGGTCCGGACCTTACCGGCACGCAGCGGCATGATCTGGATTACCTTCTGGAGAATATCATTGATCCCGGCGCGGTGGTGAGCGCGGATTTCCGCATGAGTCTCGTGAAGCTAAATGACGGCAGCGTGGCCAGCGGTATCATTGCAGCCAAAAATGAAACTAGCCTCACCCTTCGTGAACCCGCAGGTGAACGCCAGATCGACATGGGAAATGTTGCCGGCATCGAGACATCCGCGGATTCCATCATGCCTGCGGGCGTGCTGGAAGTGTTGCCGGAAGACCAGGTCCGTGCGCTACTGGCATATCTCATGTCGCCCACGCAGTTGGAGAAGTGAAATTGGTGCGGACGGCCCGGCAGAATTGTCCCGTCCAGCGGACGCCCGCCCGCTCCCTTACTACTCTCGCCGCGGCACGGCCCTCTCCAGCGGGCGCTCGGCGCGCAGCATTTTTCCAATCTCACCGGTGAGCCACAGGTAGTGATCCGGTTTCACAGCAGGCTCGGCTACGAATTTACTCTCACCCACCGGCGCGTCGCTGGTGGTTTTGAAGATGGCAGTGCCTTCGTCCAGTTCATCAAACATTGCGACGTAGAGCATGTTTACACCCGCAGACTTCGCGGCCACTGCCTGGGACCACAGGAACTCGCCACCGCGGCGCGGGATTTGGTCCAGCTTTGCCTCTTTGCCGCGGGACTTCTGGAGGTTCTGCCAGCTGAACCCCGGGAAGATCACCGGCAGGTAGTCACTTTTCCATTCCGCTGCCTTCGCGATATCCGGGCGCAGGAGTTCGTCCGTGCGCGCCGTGGCATCCTGAGCAGTGCCGAACCGCCCGACGCTCCACGGGCTGATGATGTCCGCCTTCTCCAGCAGTGCGTGCAACTTTGTGTCGGCAATGCAATCCTTCGACTGCGTGCGCCAGTAACAGGGCACTCCCAGTAGAATAGAAAAACCGCCGGCTTCATTGTCATCGCGGAGAAAATGGATGAGGCGCTCCCATTCGTCCAGCATCGGCTCACGGTCATTGAAGCCGAGTTCCCAGACGCCCACGAGCGGCTTGCCGCGGTGGTGAAAGTAGGCGCGGTCACTGCCATCGCGCACGATACGGCGCTGCTGCTGGAGGCGTTTGAAGTCCTCCATCACGGTATCCATTTGGCCCGGCTTGAGCCCGCTGAGGTCATACATTAGCGCCCAGCCGCGGCCAGTGGCGGCAGTGGAAGCCTTGACGTTATCAAGCACCGTATCCATCGGCCCGCGAAATCGTGAATCGCTCGTGGTAGTGGCAAACCGCTGGAGCGGCACGCCATCGATCCCATACTGCCGCATCCATTGAAAATGCACGCGCGTCACTCCGGACTTCACGCTGCTAAAGAGCTGCGCGGCCCGCTCGTCGGCGTGAAGGAATGAGGTGTCCACTCGGTCCTTGGCGGCTAGGTCGCTGACATCCGGCCAGAGATCGATGCCGATTTTCCCCGGCTGGGGTTCCCCCCGGGGAGAATAGTGGAGCCAACCATTATTACTGCCGTCCCCCGCGCAGCGGAACCAGCCTTGGTCGCCGCAGACGACCTTACCGCTGAGTGTGGACACATCCACTCCCTCTGCTCCACTGCGGGGAGCGGGCAGCATCGTGAGAATAAACAGCAGCAGGCGGAACATGACGTTCTGCACATCCAGCGCGGGCCGCTGTCCAGTGCGCAAATCTGGGGGCAGCAGGTCGGTTGTAGCGTTCGGAGATAAAGTAACACCTGTTCGGGGCTGGAGGTGGCAGGGCACCGCAGCAGTGATGAGTAACCTTGTGCTTGATCGGAAAAATAGCCGGCAGGTCCGGAAATCCCCGCCGCTGTGGCGCTATCCCGACTCACGGCACGTATAAAATTCTTTATTTTTTAAAATTTTTCATGGACAAAGATCAAAAATGATGAATCTTCATAATAATTAGGATTTCCAAAACATAAATACTCCAAAAACTATGCGTTCACGCTTACTCCTCCTCATCCCGACCCTCGTCGCCACCGTTTATGCTCAAAACCCCCTGACCGCTCCGCCGGCTCCGCAGGGCAATGGTCCGGCCACCGTTCCTGCCGCCCCCACACCGCAACCGGACCCGGGAGCACAGCCGGACTTCCCGAAGGTGGAAGAAGTGCTCAAGGGTTACGAAAAAGTCGTGAGCACGGCAGACGGACGTAAGTCTTTCTACACCCTCTGGAGCCGCGGCAAGGACCAGCAACTCTTTGCGGAACTGCCCAAGGAGTTTACCAGCCAGCGTCATTACCTTGCCCTCACCGTGGCCAGCGGTGGTGACTACGCAGGCCTCCAGGCGGGCGATCTATATTTCTACTGGAAGCCCTACGGCAAGCGTATCGCCATGGTCACCCCAGAAATGGGAATCCGCTCCACCGGCGACAAGGCCAGCCAAGACAGCATCAAGCGCCTATTCACCGACCGCGTTATCCTTGACATGCCCATCGAAACTTTGGTGCCTAATGGCGGCCCGCTCATCGACCTCGACGCGCTCGTGGTGGGCGCGGCGGAGAAATTCTTCGGCCAGGAAGCGGCCGGTGCCAACAAAGGCATCTACAAGATCAAAACGGCCAAGGCCTTCGCCAACAACGTCGAGATCGGCGTCGAGATGCCTGCAGCCGCCGGCAAGCTCCGCACGTTCCACTACAGCTTCAGCCTCATCCCGGAAAACACTGGTTACCAGCCGCGCCTCGCGGATGAGCGTGTAGGCTACTTCACCACGGCCTACACCGACTTCGGCAAGTTCACGCCGGACGAAACGAAGATGCGATTCATCAACCGCTGGCATCTGGAGAAGGCCGATCCCTCATTGAAATTGAGCCCGCCCAAGACGCCGATCATTTTCTACATCGAACACACCACGCCGATCCGCTATCGCCGATGGGTTAAGGAAGGTATCGAGATGTGGAACAAGGCCTTTGAGAAAGTCGGACTCGTGAACGCCATCCAGGTTTACTTCCAGGACGCCAACACCGGCGAGCACATGGAGAAGGATCCAGAAGACGTGAACTATAACTTCGTCCGCTGGCTCTCCAACGGCGTGGGCACCGCCATCGGGCCCAGCCGCACACATCCTCTCACCGGCCAGATCCTCGACGCCGACATCGTGCTCACCGACGGCTGGATTCGCCACTGGTGGCGTCAGTATAATGATATCATCCCGCAGCTCGCTATGGAAGGCGCGTCGCCAGAAACGCTCGCATGGCTGCACGATAATCCTAACTGGGACCCGCGCGCGCGCCTCGCCGCTCCAGAAAAGCGAGCGCAAGTCATCGACCAGATGAAACGCAGCCCTATGCCCGCACTGGGCGGTCACGCTCTCGCCGCCGCGATGCAGGGCGGTCTGCTCGCCGGAAAAAACGAATACGATGGCCTTGCCGGCCGCAATGTGCAGTTCAACGGGTTCTGTCAGGCCGCCGAGTGGAAGAGCCACGGCCTCGCTCTCATGGACATGGCCATGGCCACCGCCGCGGCGGAGCCCGCAACGGGGGATCAAATGATCGACGGCGTCCCTGAGAAATTCATCGGCCCGCTCCTTGCCAACCTCACCGTCCATGAAGTCGGACACACCATCGGCCTGCGCCACAACTTCAAAGGCTCCAGCATCTACACATGGGCCGAGATTAATAGCGACGGCGTGCGCGGCAAGAAGCCCTTCGCGAGCAGTGTCATGGATTACCTGCCTATCAACGTCGTCGCCAAGAAAGACGTGCCGCAGGGCGACTATGACATGATCTCTGTTGGCCCCTATGACGACTGGGCCATTGAATACGGCTACACCTTTGAAAAAGATCTCAAGCCCATCCTCGCCAAGAACACCCAGCCTGAGCTGATGTATGCCACCGACGAAGACACCGGCGGCCCCGACCCCCGCGCCCGCCGCTACGACTTCGCCAAGGACCCTCTCTCTTATGCGGAGAACCAGATGACGCTCGTGCGCGAACACCGCGGCAAGTTACTCGATAAGTTTGTCAAAGACGGCGAGTCGTGGGCCAAAGCCCGCCGCGGCTACCAGCTTACGCTGCAGACGCAAGTCCACTCCGTCATGATGATGGCCAACTGGCTCGGCGGCAGCTACACTCACAGGAACCGCAAGGGCGACCCGAACGCCACCTCGCCGGTCGAACCTATCGCCCCCGGGCTTCAACGAGACGCCCTCAAATTTGTTCTCGCCAACACCTTCCCGGACGAAGCCTACGGCCTTAGCCCTAATCTGCTGAAATTCCTCACCGTGGACAAGTGGTGGGACATGGAAAACAATTTCGAAGAACCCAACTGGCCCGTCCATGACCGGGTGCTCGGCATTCAGGCCAGCGCCATGACCGCCATCATGAATCCGGTGACGCTCAGCCGTGTGTTCGACAATGAATTTCGTACACCCAACGATCAGGACGCCATCACCCTGCCGGAAGTTCTCAGCACCGTGCGGGCCGCCGCATGGAGTGAACTCGACAACGTGGAGGCCGCGAAGAAATTCAGCGACCGCCAGCCGCTTATCAGCAGCCTCCGCCGCAACCTTCAGCGCGAACACACCGACCGCCTCATAGACCTCGCCAACAACAAGCTCGGCAACGCCCCTGCCGCAAAGCCCATCAGCGACCTCGCCGCCGCGGAACTTGCCGGTCTGCGCGACAAACTTAACGCCAGCGCCGGCAACGGCAATCTCGACAACTACACCCGTTCCCACCTCCGCGAAAACGTCGCCCGCATCACCAAGATGCTCGAAGCGCGCTACGTGGTCGTAAAGTAGCGCCTTGGCAGCCCGCCCCCCAGCGCGAAGCGCCCTCCCAAAGCCCGGTAGTGCTGCGTTGTGCGCGGCCCATTCTTTCGTGGACGGCGGGGGCGCGGAGCGAAAGAGCCAGGGAGACTTTCAATCCATGCGCCAAGCGAGACGTATTCGCTCGCGTAATTTTTGGGAATCAGGCTGGCGCAACGATGCGGCGCCATGCTTCCTTCCTGTAGAGCATTCCTCCTGCACCCTGCTCACTGATGCAGACCGGCACGATCAAACAAAATACCGCTGGAAACGAAGCCGGTCCATCTGATTTGGCCGACCGTCGCCACGCCTTGGCTCATGGGAACACATTAGCGCTACCACCGCGGCGATCGGAAGCTCCCGTGATTGCGTGACACGGAAAACAGGTGAAATGTCGCGCTGGGATCGTTACTCTGGCTGCCCCGTTCTACTCTTATGCTTACAACCACCATGAAACATACCTCCCGAAGAACATTCCTGAAGGGCTCCCTCGCGGGCGCCGCCTCACTATCGCTGCCGCGCAGCACCTGGGCCCGGCCTATCGGCGCTAATGAACTCGTGCAGATGGCCGTAATCGGCGGCGGCAGCCAGGGCGGCGGCCACTTTGCTGACAGCGTGGCCCAAAGACACGGCGCGGTGGCCGTAGCAGTTTGTGACGTAGATACCGTATCTCTCGATCGCCACAAAGCCGTCGCCGCCAAGTCTAACCTCAATGTCAAGACCTATCAGGACTACCGGAAGCTGCTCGAAGACAAGGATGTCGACGCCGTTGTCATTGCGACGCCCAACCACACGCATTCCCTCATCGCCATCGCTGCTATTCAGGCCGGCAAGCATGTGTATGTGGAAAAGCCCGTGAGCCACAACATCCACGAAGGCCGCCTGCTCGCCGAACACGCGAAGAAGCATCCGGAACTCATAGTCCAGCACGGCATGCAGCGCCGCAGTGATGACGGTTGGCTCCAGATCAAAGAATTTTTGAAGAGAGGGTCTATTGGAAAGCCCATCGTCTCCCGCGGCTTCTGTTACAAGAAGCGCGAAAGCATAGGCAAGTGCGGCACCCCCATTCAGCCGCCGCCCAGCGTGGACTACAGCCTGTGGTGCGGCCCCCGCGAAATGGAGCCCATCATGCGCAGAAAGCTCCACTATGACTGGCACTGGCAGTGGCCGTGGGGCAATGGCGACATCGGCAATCAGGGCCCCCACCAGCTCGACGTCGCCCGTTGGCTGATTGATGACCCGAAGGCCTGTCCGGAGCGCGTCATCAGCATCGGCGGACGATTTGGATACGACGACGACGCGACCACCGCGAACACGCAGATCGCCTACTACGACTTCAAGCCCATCCCTGTCATCTTTGAAGTTCGCGGGCTGCCCGCCAAGGACATGAACTTCGGTGGACGCATGCCTTTCTACAAAGGCAACGTGCAGGTCGGAAATGTCATCGAATGCGAAGGCGGCTACGTCGCCGAAGGCAAAGCCTACGATAACGACAACAAAGAGGTCGCCAAATTCTCCAAGAACGACGGCCCCGGCCACCGGAAGTATTTCTTCGATGCCATCAAAGGCGGGAAGTTTGACTTCGAGCACGGTGCGCTCACGGGCCACCTCTCCTCGGCCCTCGCCCACATGGCCAACCACAGCTACCGTCTCGGCGGCATCACCCCACAGGACGAAATCAAGGCACGCATTAAGGACAACGCCCTCTTCACCGAGACTTTTGAGCGCATGCTGACTCACCTTAAGGACAACAAGCTGGAAGGCGACCTCAGCAAAGTCGTCATCGGACCCATGCTCACGCTGGATCCCGCGACGGAAAAGTTCACCGGCGACTTTGCCGACAAAGCCAACGCACTCGACATGGAGGTCTACCGCAAGGAGTTCTCCCTGCCCCCTGTTTAATCAAGGCTGGGATATCCCTTCACGGGCGGCCCGGGTGACCGGGCCGCCCTTCTTGTTTCCCATGAGCACAGCCAGTCAAACCCGACGCGCGGGGCAGCCTCCTCAAGGGACCCGGCCCGGATGGAATTTGGCGCGCCCAGTTGAAAAGTCCGCCTGCCGATGGCCCGACCAATGCGGAATTCAACGCCCTCGTCGCTGGCCGCTTCGCAATCACCAAAGCGGAAGTCGAAATCGCAGTGGGGCGGGAATAAAGCTAAAGCTGATACGGGCTGGCAAGCAATGCTGGATCATATCGCCGTTATCATGGAAGGAGACAGAATCGCCAGCGTTCAGCGTTACCATGCCGTGGGATCAGCCGCCCGAAAATGGCAAAACTTCCCCTTTTACAAGACCGCCCATCAGGCCCACACTGCTTATTAAATGAACACACTTCACCACACCTTCGCCATCCTTGGTCTTGGCAACCAGGAACTCATACTGATCTTTCTGGCGATCCTTCTCCTCTTCGGAGCGAAAAAGCTGCCGGAACTCGCCCGCGGTCTCGGCAAGAGCATGGGGGAATTCAAGAAAGCCCGTCAGGAATTCGAGCACGAGATCCACAAAGCCGCGGACGAAAAGGACGCCAAGATCTGAGCGCGTGCGCTTCCGGCGCTTCAGTCTATGCATTTTCCGGGGCGCCTGCCTTTTGGCGGGCTCCCTTTTCTTTTGCCCGCCGGTTACTGCGGACGAACCTTCGGCAGCCGTGCGCTTCGTGTCATGGAATTTGCGGAACTACCTCCTCACCGCAGTTACGCCTGAACCCCGGGCCGCCCATGACACAAAACCTAAGCCGGCGGAGGATGTGGCCGCCGTCACCCGCATTCTTAAAGAACTGAAGCCCGACGTGCTGGGCGTGTCCGAAATAGGAGGGCCAGAAGACCTCGCCGCCCTACAGGCCCGCCTCAAGGAAGCCGGCTTCGACCTCCCGCACCGCGAGCATGTCATCGCCGCAGACCGCGTCCGGCATTTGGGCCTGCTCAGCCGCTTCCCCATCACCGCACGCCAGTCGCAGACCAGCCTTTCCTATCTGCACGATGAAACAAGGCTGCCAGTGCAGCGAGGGTTTCTGGATGTGACCCTGCAGATCACCCCCAGCTACCAGCTTCGCTGTGTCGGCGTGCATCTCAAAAGCCGTCTCGCCACGCCCGAGGCCGATGAAAACCTCATGCGCCGCAACGAAGCCCACCTCCTCCGCCTCCACACCGACACCATTCTCACCGCAGACCCGGAGACCAATCTGCTGGTATACGGCGACTTCAACGACACCCGCGATCAGCCGTCCATCCGTGCCATTCCCGGACCGCGCGGTGCACAAAACTACCTCACCGCCATCACCCCCGCCGATACCCGTGGCGATCGCTGGACTTATTTTTATCCCGCCGCCGAAACCTACTCGCGCATCGACTACTTTTTCGCCTCCCGCAGCCTCATGCCCGAGGTCGAGGAAGAGCAATGCACCATCTACTCCGGCCCGGACTGGTTCACCGCCAGCGACCACCGTGCCCTTTGTTTTGTTTTAACGCCCCGCGAGAAGCAGCCGCGAGTAAGAAAAACAGAAGGGCGTTGAGTGCTGCGGTGATCGGGGCAGCAACAGACTTCAAGAGAAGGAGGCGTGCAGAAAAATGCGGGCATCGCTGAGAATGAATAGTTTACACCTTTTCGTGGAAAACCGGTCGGTAATCGGCCCGTGGATGCGAGCCAGACGACTCTGCTTATCCTAGGTGGCAGGGTTCCTTGCCGCTGCTCTGATTTGGCCTAACTGTTCCGAGTATTGCCGCTCCAGCCTCGCGAGGCGGACATTCAGTCGCTCGACTTGCTTGAGCGCATCGCCTGCTTTCGATCCGACCAACACTGGTGCAACCAGCGCATAGACAAATAAGTCAAAGAAAAGGGGAACTAGTTGTCCCATAATTTCGTGTGGCTGGTGTGTTCCCGCGCCTTCCTTTTGCACCGGCCCGCACGTAGTGCTCATTGATTTTCGGGAAGGCAAGCATTGCGCTTGGCATTGCTGTGCCGCCCAGCTGTTGCGACCTTGCAAAGGATACTGAGGTGGACCCTTCGCCGCTTCGGTGCGTTGATCCGTTCCATCTTCGAACAAGAACAAAAATGGCGATTCCGCTCTGAAAGATTTAAACTGTGCGATTGATGGCCGAGAGAAGATAAGTACTCTAATCACTAGAATTACCCTTGTCTGTTTCTTGTGGATTTCTACAAACTTATTAAGAAAATTTGACAAACTGGCACATTCCCATCTACTAAGCCGGGATTCCGCGCTTATCTGCGGCAAAATTCGTTTGGGCCGTGGAAGGCAAGGGGTCCACTGTCTTAAGGCCACCAGCACGTCATGCCCTCGTTTTTTCAGAATCTTTTCAAATCCAGTGCCGAGGGATCTTCCCGACACGCAGCCGTGGAGCAGGATTTTTCTGGCAGCCCTGATCGCGCCATGAATGCCGCCTCGACTTTTGCCGTGTCCCTTGAGGAACAGTTCACGGTGCGGGAGTTGAGCATCCTGCTGCCACCCCACTTTGTGAGGGCGGATAGAGTTCCGCAGGATCAGGTTGTCCAATTGCCGCTGGAGTTGCTGAGGGCATCGTTTCAGCAAGGCCGCCCAGCTTTAAAACTCAGCCAGATTTTTCACGCCTGCCCGTTTTTGTTTCAGCGGCAGATTGACTTGGCCGAGGACATTGATGTGGCGCTGCCATTTCAGAAAGTGGAGCGCTTATTGGAGGCCGAAGGGTCTGCAGGCCATGAGCAGACTAGCCCTTTCGCCGCGGTTATGGCCGGCCACGCCGAACAGGGGGCCGCTGGCGGCGGGGCCTCGCCCTTTGCCGCCGCCGCGCCGGCTTTTTTTGCGGCGGGAGTCCTGCCGCCTGCGGCTTCTCCATTTGCGATTCGCGGAGCGAATTCTGCACTGGAGCCGGAAGCGATGCCGCCCGCCGCCTCAGCCAGTCCTGCCCCGGCAGTGCTCCAACCGGCCCCCACGCAATTGCCCGTGACTCAGGCCCAACCTGCTCCGTCGTCGGTTTTTTCGCACAGCATTTCGCCTCCCTGCTCTTCGGGCAATGGCCATGCGACTGAGCAAGTGCCAGTCGCAGGTCCAGTGGGTCCCGCGCCAATATTTGCCGCTGCTCTCGCGGCTGCGGCTACACCCGCCGCAGAGTTGTCCTCGTCGTGCATCAAGGTGCCCCTCGCTTCTCTGCTCCGCGATGTGACTCCTCAGGAGCTGGGCTTCGATTCCTCTGCCGTGGCCGGCACAGTGGAGGTAGAGATCTCTGCAGATATCATCATGCCGCAGCTTCCCACCGGCCGGGTGGAGATCAGTACTGAGGAACTGCGCGCCGGTGTCCTTGAGCGATTCCGTCCGGCCTTTGCGCGCGTCAGTGACCAGCGGCGCTTCGTGGTTCCGCTCACGGAGATTTTCCGCAAACTCCCTGCCAACGCCTTGCCGCTGGCGGCCGCTGAGGAGCCGGTGGTGACTGCTCCGCTCTTCCAGACTCCCTTCGCGCTGCTTGCCGAAGAGGAGGAAAAAGGCCGCAGCCCTCTGCCGGTGATGCCCCTGCCGCCCGCACCCGCGCCGTCCGGGGTCACCCCATTCCCTCTGGCTCCTCTAGCTTCAGTTTTCGGAACCCCGGTCCAGGGGAAGCCGGCAGAAGTAATCTCCGCCCTCCCGCCAGTCACCCTGCCCTCTGCACCGCCAGCCGCCTCGGGTGGACGACCGTTCAGCACTTCCCCATCCTCAGCCGGTACGCCCGTTTCATCCGCCCACTCTTCAATGTCGCCGACCACGCACGCAGTTCCCAAGCTCCCCAATATCCCCGGAATGTCCGGACGGCCCAGTCCCTTTTCCCGTCCTCTTGGCAGACAGCCAGTGACTCAGGACACTCCGCTGCCAGCCGATCCTAACGGAGACGCCCATGATGACTTGGGCAATTCCTTTTCTGCTGGTTCGCTACGTGCGGAGCCTCCGCATCCGGGCGCGGCCTTTGGTCAGTCTGCTATTTTTACTGCGCAGACACCGGCACCATTGCCTTCCGGTTTCCCGGCAAGGCTGCCGGTGGCGCCCCAGGCCAGCGTTCCGGTGCACATGCCCGTGCCGGCCCCAGCGCCCGTATCCGCACCTCCCGCCGCCACGCCGGACAGCTTCAGTTTTGGAGAAGCCGGAATGGACGACCTAGTCCAGCTTGCTTTGCGAGCGATCTTCCTCACCGCCGAGCCGCTCACACCGGCGCTCATCGCGGTAAAGTGCGCTACCTTGCCGGGACTCAGTGCCTGCCTCATTGTCAAAGCCGATGGCGCTAAATACGGCAGCAGCAGTCAAACCGGCGGCGACGCGGGGCACTTCAATGACACCGCGCACCGCTCCATCGAAAGCCTGCGCATGCTTGCCGAAAGCCTTGGTCAGGAAGTGCGCGGCGTTTTCACCCTCCACTCCGGCGGAGGCACCCGCACCATTTTCCTCGACCGCACCGTCAGTGTTGCGGTGCTGCACTCCAGCACGGACTTCCAGCTCGGCGTGCGGGAGAAGCTCACCCTAGTCATGCGCGCTCTCGCAGACATGAAACCCTGAAGCCGCTCTCCGCTCCAATCTTATGGCTGTTGTCAATCACGATACGAAGGAAGTCGCCTTCAAGATCGTTTATTGCGGCACGCCCATGGGTGGAAAGACCACGAATCTGAGCTACATTCACAGTCGCATCGACGGCCCTCAACGCGGTGATCTGGTATCGCTCGCAACCTCGTCGGATCGAACGCTCTTCTTCGACTTTCTGCCCATCCAGACCGTGGTCATCAACGGTTACCGTACAAGGTTCATGCTCTACACTGTGCCCGGGCAAATCCATTACAACGCCACGCGGCAGATGGTGCTCAAAGGCGTGGACGGCATCATCTTCGTGGCCGACAGCCAGACTGCGAGAATGGAGGAAAATGTGGCCTCGTGGCACACGCTGCAACACAATCTGAAAGAAAACGGAACCCCTGTCGCACAATTCCCGGTAGTGCTTCAGTACAACAAACGCGACCTGCCAGAGATCGCGCCCGTGCCCTACATGGACTTCATGTTCAACAACGGCGCGCGCACCTTTCTGCGTTTCGAAGCCAGCGCTGCCACGGGGCAAAACATTTTCACTACACTGAACAGCGCCGCGCAGGAAATCCTGCAGCGCTTCCACCGCGCCGCCGGCAGTGCTCCTGCTCCCGGGCTCGCCTCGTCACTCCACCGCGCTCCCGCCCCCGCCGCCTAACACTTCTATCCCATGGAACCGCGCAGCGCCTTCAAAGAACTCATCTTTCCTGCCAGCCCCGGCGGGCGGGCTACCCTGCGCGATGCCCTCACCGCCCACTGCACGGCCAGTGACACCGCCTATGCTGCGCTGCTGGAGGAAAGCGGATTTCTCTACGCCGACGCCGGCGACGGCAGCCTGCGGGACCACGGAGAAACGGCCGCTCTCGCGGTGGGGGCCTACCATGCCATGCGGGAAGTCGCCCGGCGGTTGGGCGAGACCGCATTCGAGGGCATTGCTCATGAAGGAGCCGCCCGGCACTTTTTTATCAGCCCCGTGGATGGCCGCTACCTGCTGCTGAGCGTTTTCGGCTCCGAAACCCGGCTCGCCCTTGTGCGTGCCAGTGCCCGCCGTGCTGCCGAGGCTCTGCGCGAACTGATTCTCCTCGGCGCACCGCCGGAACTGCCTCCCGCGCCGCAGCCCCGCGCCAATCAGCCGGTAACAGCGCTACCCGCCGACGGAGATTTTGTCATCGATCGGGATTACTTCCTCGCCGCACCCTAACTCTTTGCCGGCGCTTTCTGGAAGGCACTGATGAACAGCAGGCCGGCCGCGATGCAGATGCAGGAGTCCGCAACATTGAATGACGGCCACGATTGCTCGCCGACGTAAAAGTGCAGGAAGTCGACGACGTAGCCGCGCACGATGCGGTCAAGGAGATTACCGAAGATTCCTGAAAGCAGCAGCGCTACCGCAACCTTGCTTATCTTCGTGGGGAAGGCGTTGCTACGCACCAGCCACCAAATCAGAATGAGAGCGCCAATGGTCACTCCGCCAAAGACCACATTGGCCCATGCGGAACCATTGGCCATGCCAAAAGCCACACCGGTATTATGCACCCGCACTAGGTCGAAGAAGCCATCGATCACGGGCGCACGGTCGGTGATAAAATAGAGAGCCGAAGGATCTCCGGGCGGCGGCGGCGAAATAAATCTGTCGACGATAATCTGCTTGGTGACGAAATCGATCAGGAAGAGCGGCAGGGTGAGGAGTAGGATGAGCTTGCGCATGAGAATGGTTTACGGGGAAAGGACGGAAGCCTCGGCCTGGACACTGCGGCTGCTGCGAAGCTGGCCGCAGCCGGCGCCCACATCGATCCCGCGGCGTTGCCGGACTGTAACGGGCAGTCCGCTTTCCTGGAGAATGGTTTGAAAGGCGTCCACAACCTCCGGCCGCGGCGGTCCGGCCGCATAACCTTCCGTTGGATTGAGCGGGATAAGATTCACCTGCACCCCCATGCCCTGCAGCAGGGCGGCGAGCTTCCGGGCATGCTCCGGGCTGTCGTTCTGCCCGGCGATGAGAGTCCACGCGATGAAAACGCGCTGCTGTTTGCGTGCGGTGTATTCGCGGCAGGCATCCAGCAGCTCCGCCAGTGGCCAGCGCCGGTTGGCAGGGATAAGGGCGCTGCGCTCTTCATCCGTCGCGGCATGGAGACTCACCGCCAAATGATAGCGCCGGGGATGCTCTGCCAACCGAATGATCCCAGGCACATGGCCTACTGTGCTGATAGAAATGCGCGCAGGCCCGATGTTCAGACCGCGAGTATCGGTGATGATGTCCAGCGCGTGCATCACCGCATCAAAATTATGCAGCGGTTCGCCCATTCCCATGAGCACGATGTTCCGCACGCGGTCTTGCAGCACGGAGCGTGTATAGCGTTCCACGTGCAGCGCCTGAGCTACGATTTCTGCCGCGCTCAAATGCCGCACAAATCCCATTTGCCCGGTGGCACAGAACACGCAGCCCATCGCGCAGCCCGCCTGCGTACTGAGACACGCCGTGTATCGTCCGGCATAGCCCATGAGCACGCTCTCGATTTCTTGCCCGTCCCGCAGGCCCAGCAAAAACTTACGCGTCACCCCGTCGCTGCTGGGCGTTTCAAAACATAGTCTCGGCACCTCCAGAGCAGGCTCTGGCTGTGCCTCGATCCATCGCTGCAGTGGCGGCAGTAATCCGCTCAGTTCGGTGCGCAGTTCTTGATGAAGCGCACGGAAAAGTGTCCCCGCGTGAGCCTTCCGCACGCCATCCTCTGCCAGCCGCGACTGCAACTGGGAAAAGCTAAGATCATGGAGTGTTGCGGGCAGCATCAGGAGAAAGGCCGCGATCCATCGCAGCCCACGGAAACTTCTTCAACACGGGAATCCCTACTCTGCGGAGTCCGGTGCTAGATCGCGGTCGTTCTTGCGGCCGCGCTTGAAGGGAGGCGGCAAATTCTTCGGCCGCCATCCAGGATCGCCTACGGTGCCGGTGGCCTCGTATTCAAGAAGCCTACTGACAGGATAAAGGAGCAGCCCCGGAGCCCCGCGCAGGTTGACCCGGGCATTGAGGTCCACATGATTGCGCGCGATGTCCATGACGCCGGAGAGCATGAGACGAAACGCGCGGGTGGTGGCTTCGAAGTCAGTGGTAATCAGCCTGCCTCCGGTCATGCGAAAGCTGGCGGCGGCATTGCGCGCCACACTGTAGCCGAGCTTTTCTCCCGGGGCGATAGTTGCGAGCAGGGTGGACAGTGGGCCAAGCAGCGGGAGCGCAAAAATATTCCCTTCCTCGAGCGAGGCCGCACCGTTGCCGTCCATGGCGCTCACCTGCCCATCCGGTGTCTCATAGGAAATGCGCCCGCTGAAGAATCCGCCAGTGTTGTCTTCTGATCCGAAAAGCGCAGTGAGCTTGCTAAAGTTCACCCGGTCCAGCGCTACGCTCGCCATGTGCCGGGGCTGTAGCATGTCGGGAAACTCCATGACCGATCCGATCCGCCCGCCGAAGAGTTCGCCGGTGGTATCGATGTTCAGCCGCGCCCCCTCCGCCCGCACTGTGGCATCCAGATTGTCTATGGGCAACTCCCGCGTGCCCAGCAGCAGCGCCATGCCCGGCGGTGAATCCACCGCAACCGTATAGCTCGTCCCGCTGACGAGGTTTTCTTTCCTCGTGCCAAATCGGCCCTTGATGCTGAGCTGAGCCGCGGAGTCGAAGCGCACCACACTGGTGAATTTCTGCGCCGGCACGCTGCGCCCCGAGATATCCACCGCTACATGGTCGCTGAGCACATGAATGGTGCCGGTGATACCGGTGAAGCGCCAGTTCTGTTGGGCCACCGGCAGACCGCAAATTCCGGGAGACTCCAGACTCACCAACAAATTATTCCCCTCGGGCGAGCGTAGCCCGGTTTTTCCGTTGAGCACAGCGCGCGGCGGCGACTCAAAGTAATACCGTGCGAGCGCCTCACCGGTTTTGGGAGCGAACATCTGCGCCGCCGGAGATGGCATCACATTGCTGACCACTTCCTTGAAGTGCACCAACTGCCCCGGTTGGTCGATGATGACCTGCTTTCCCGTGGCAATGCCGTCCTCGCGCTCCAGTCGAAAGTTTTCAATGCTGATGGCGGGCATGGCCCCGGGGCCAATATTCACGTCCGCCGCAAACTGTTTGGCGAGCTCGCCGTGCAGGCGGAATTCCTTCACATTCACTTTGCCGCGGTGGTTCCATGTGCGCCCGTCCGGACGGCACTCTCCCGAAAACTGGAGATCGAGGCGTGAGGTGTCCGACCACCTGACCGGTTCCAGTGGTTTTTGCAGCGCCGGCAGGCCGAGTAGTGGCTTGAGTAGAGCCATGCCGCTGTCCAGAGCGAGGCGGTATCTCATTCCTTCTGCGCTGCGTATGAACTGCCCACGAAGCGTCCCGCTGGTGTGCTGCACGGCCACGTTGCGCAGATACAGAAATCCATCCTCCCGCACAGCAAAGTCCGCATGCAGCCCCTGATAGGCTTCGCCCTTGAGCCGCACATCCCCGGCATGAAGTGAGCCTGTGATGTTGAGTGGCGGATGCTCTGTGGTGAATGGCCGATTCACGAGCAGTGAGCCTTCCGCACGGATGCGCGGGGACTGAAGAAAGGCATACTCCTCGGGGAGCGCAAGATTGGGCGCCGCACCGCTGATGAGCGCCAGCAAATCAATGCCACTGTCCACAGCAAACTCCACCTGATCACTTTGCCGGATGCGCCATGAGGCACTTGCCGAGAAGGTTCCAAGAGAATCCACTGCATGCAGCCGATTCACTGTCAGCTCGCCGTTCTCCAGCACCACATCCGCACTGTATTCGGAGGCCTCAAACGTACCGCAGCGAAGCGGCCCGCCGTTCATTGTTGCCCGCACCACCGCCTGGTCAAGGTCTGCTAGATCACCGTGCACCTCCACATCCACTGCGGCAATACGCTGGGCCAGCGGCCGTCCGGAGGAGTCCTCTGGAATGCGGCAGCGGTCCAGCAGCCGCAGCACCGTGCGCAGCGCACCACGGCGGTCACGCATTTCGCGCAGTTGTTGCTCACGCTTCCGCATCTCCTCCTCCCAGTTCGGCTTCTTCGAAGAATCCTCCACTGACCGCATGATTTCGCCCCGCACATTCACATGGATACCGGCCAAATTCGCCTCCGCGTGTCCGATCTCAATCACCGGTCCTTTGATGATAAGCCGCGCGTTCAGGTTCGTGGCGCGGATCCATTCCGTCTCGCGGTCTCCGGGGTCCACAGGCATGGTGATATTGGCCCGGGTGAGCGTGACGGAACGCAGAAAATCCTCCCGGTTCACCAGCCGTCCGAGATCGATGTCCAGCGACAGACGGCTCACTTCGGCGAGACGCTGATCCGGAAACTTGAGGTCAAAGAGCCGTACGTCCCGCGCCGTAAGGCCCTCCACAGGGTCGATCGTCATACGCCCAATTTCCGCACCCAGTCCATAGCGTTCCAGTTCCGCAGCAATGATAATACGGTATTTCTGATCGAACCCCACGTTGTACCAATAACGCGCCAGCGCCACAGTGCCCAGAATGAGGAGCACGGTGAACTGCAATCCAAAGCTGCGGCGGCGGACACGGATGAGCATGAGCGGGTCGGTAAAGGCACGCACGATGACCTCAGTCCGGCAAAGCGAAAGCGGAAGTCCGCGCACTGTGACCAGTTGAGGCATCCTCGGCAAGACTGGCTTTGAGTGGCCGCGACGTTCTAGGGGGCAGCAAAGCGACCGGATCAACAATCCGCTTTACTGGAACCGCCTCCAATTTAGTGCCGGGACATGAGTTCCACTTCCTACGCCAGTCGCCATCTCGGAGTTGATGGAGCCGCTGTTTCTGAAATGGCCGCTGTCTGTGGTCACGCATCGCTCGAAGCACTGGTCGATGCGACGGTGCCCGCCAGTATCCGTGCCGCCAAGCCTCTTAACCTACCCACCGCCCTCGGCGAGCAGGAAGCGCTGGCGGAACTGCGCAGCATCATGGCGCAGAACCGGGTGATGAAGTCCTTCATCGGTCAGGGCTACTACGGCACGGTCACGCCCCCTGTCATTGCGCGGAATATTCTCGAAAATCCAGCGTGGTACACAGCCTACACTCCCTATCAGGCCGAAATCAGCCAGGGACGACTGGAGGCTCTGCTCAATTTCCAGACTATGGTCTGTGAACTCACCGCGCTGCCCGTGGCCAATGCCTCGCTCCTTGACGAAGGCAGCGCTGCCGCAGAAGCCGTTACGCTCTGCCACGGCGCGTCCAAAATCAAAAACCCGCAACGCATTGTGGTGGATGCACGCGTCTTTCCGCAGACGCTGGAGGTCATCCGAACGCGCTGCGAAGCCGCGGGCACGGAGGTGACGGTGGCGAACGCGGAATCGCTCACGCTCACAGCCGACGACGGTGTCTTCGCCGTCGTCGTGCAGTATCCGTCTGGTGATGGCAGCATCACCGACTGGCGACCGCCCATTGAAGAGTTTCATAAAGCGGGCGCGCTGGTCATAATGATCGCCGACATCCTCGCGCTGACGCTCATCGTCCCTCCTGGTGAAATGGGTGCGGATGTCGCTGTTGGAAGCACCCAGCGATTCGGTGTTCCCATGGGCGGCGGCGGTCCGCATGCGGCTTACATGGCCGTGAAGGATGAACTGAAGCGCAAGCTCCCCGGCCGCCTCATCGGTGTCAGTGTGGACAGCCACGGCGCACCAGCAATGCGCCTAAGCCTGCAAACCCGCGAGCAGCACATCCGCCGCGACAAAGCCACCAGCAACATTTGCACAGCCCAGGTGCTTCTCGCCGTCATGGCCGGTATGTATGCCGTCTGGCACGGGCCGGCGGGGCTGAGGAAAATCGCGCAGCGTATACACAACCACACCACGACCCTTGCGGTTGCTCTCAAAACCGCCGGATTGGTGGGGAACGAGACATTCTTCGATACGCTTACCGTTTCTGTTCCCGACAAAGCCACTGCGACTCTCCACGCCGCCACCGCGCAAGGCTTCAACCTGCGTCTAATCGACGCCAACCGCATCGCCCTCTCCTGCGACGAACTCACCACCGCCGCAGATATCGCCGCGCTAGCCGTACTGTTAGGCACTTCAAAAATTACCAATCATCAATTATCAATCGTCAATCATTCCCTGACCCGCACCTCCGCTTTCCTCACCCAAGAAGTCTTCCACCGCTACCACAGCGAGCACGAACTCCTCCGCTACATCCATCGGCTCGCGTCCAAAGACCTCACGCTTTGCGACAGCATGATCCCACTCGGGTCATGCACCATGAAGCTCAACGCCACCTCCACCATGATGCCCCTCTCATGGCCCGAGGTCTCCTCTCTCCATCCCCTCGCCCCAGCAGATCAGCTCGGCGGCACGAATATCATGATCGCGCAGCTTGAGTCATGGCTCGCCGACATCACCGGATTCGCTGCCGTCAGCGTCGCTCCGAACGGCGGCAGCCAAGGGGAATTCGCCGGCCTGCTCGCCATCCGCAGCTGGCACCAGAGCCACGGCCACTCCCACCGTGACGTCTGCCTTATTCCGCTCAGCGCCCACGGCACCAATCCCGCCAGCGCCGTCATGGTCGGCATGAAAGTCGTGCCCGTAAAATGCGACGCCTCCGGCAATATCGACATCGAAGACCTCCGCGCCCGCGCCTTGGAAAATGCAGACAAACTCGCTGCACTCATGATCACCTATCCCAGCACGCACGGCGTGTTCGAGGAGGGCATCCGGGAGATCTGCGACACCATCCACCGGTATGGGGGCCAGGTTTATATGGACGGCGCTAACATGAACGCCCAGGTCGGCCTAACCAGCCCCGGCCTCATCGGCGCGGATGTCTGTCACCTCAATCTCCATAAGACCTTCTGCATCCCGCACGGCGGCGGCGGCCCCGGAGTCGGACCGGTCTGTGTCGCCGAGCACCTCGTGCCCTTTATCCCCGGCCGTGGCAGAGTGGGCCCCGTCGTCAGCGCCCCGCACGGCAGCATGAGCATCAACGTCATTCCTTGGATGTACATCCGCATGATGGGCCCAGAGGGTCTCACCGCGGCCACTAAAGTCGCCATCCTCAACGCCAACTACATTGCCACCCGGCTTGATCCCCACTTCCCTGTCCTCTATAAAGGCCGCCGCGGAACCGTCGCCCACGAATGCATCATCGACGTGCGTCATTTCAAAGACGCCGCCGGCGTCAGCGTCGAAGACGTCGCCAAGCGCCTCATCGACTACGGTTACCATTCTCCCACCATGAGTTGGCCCGTCGCCGGCACCCTCATGATCGAGCCCACCGAAAGCGAAAGCCGCGCCGAACTCGACCGATTCTGCGACGTCTTGATCAGCATCCGCACCGAAATTGAAGCCATCGCCGCCGGCCGCCACGACCGCGATTCCAATCCCCTCCGCCACGCCCCCCACACCGCCGCCTGCCTCCTCATCGGCGAATGGACGCGCCCCTATTCGAGAGAACAAGCAGCCTACCCAGACAAAGCCACCCGCCACCAGAAATACTGGCCCCCCGTCGGCCGCGTCGACAACGTCCACGGAGACAAGCACCTCGTCTGCACCTGCGATAGCGTGGAGGCATACGCGCGGGGCTGAAGAGGGGATCGCGGTTCTTCCTGCTGATGACGATGCGGTAGTGCGAGGGGTGTCTGTGAGAGAAGCCTCAACGCGGCACGCATTTCCTTCCGTGCCGGCAAATATTGTGAAGCATTTGTCATAGCGAAGGGGACGTGATGCCTTCTACAGCCCCGCTGCTATGCTCATGGGACGAATCAGGTTTCTTCGCTTCGGTTGCCTCAGGCTCAGAATTTCAAAAAATGCGACTCCGTCGAATCACGGGCAAGAAATTTCTCACGCAAAATTTTTTCGCTACCGATTCCGGGAGATCAGCCGGGAATGAGCACACTCTTCACAACTTCCCCGCGGTGCATTTTATCGAAGGCCTCGTGCCACTGTTGCAAAGGCCACTGACCTCCCACGATGGGCTCGACATTGAGCGCGCCGCTGGTGAGCATTGCGAGCACACGTTCCCACACGGGCCAGTTGTGGCTGAAACTGCCTTGAAGAGTCACATTTTTTTGCACGAGCGGATCGAGGGAGAAATTGAGCGGCTGCGGGCCCCAGCCCACTTTGGTGATCCAGCCGGCGGGGCGCACGAGCTGCATCGCCGCTTTGAGCGTGGCGGAAACCCCCGCGGCATCAATGACGACATCCGCGCCGAGGCCGTCGCGCTCTTTGGCCCAGTCGGTGGCGTCGCCCACGATGGGCGTACAGCCGTAGGCGGTGGCGGCGATGTTGAGACGGTGGCGGTCGGCTTCTAGACCGGTGATGGCAACCTCCGCACCCGCGAGTTTGGCCACCGCAGCGCAGAGGATGCCGATGGTGCCGGGACCGAGGACAATGACGCGGTCGCCGGGATGGAGGCGCGTGTTGTTGATGACGCTGTTCCATGCCACGCTGCACGGCTCCGTGAGGCAGGCGCGTTCCAGAGCGAGTTGGTCCGGCACCGCATGAAGGCACCGGGCGGGCACGCGCACGTAGCGCGTCATGGCGCCGTCTACTCCATAGCCGAATCCCTTGCGGGTCGTGTCGAGATTGTAGAGCCCGCGGCGCGTCAGGGGATTGTCAGGATCAACAACGGCCGCCGTTTCGCTCACGACGCGGTCGCCCTCTTTCCAGCGTTTTACGGCCTTCCCGGTTTCCAAAACGCGTCCGCTGAATTCGTGACCCAGCACCACAGGATAGTTCACCGGCCAACTGTGTGAAGAAGTCCACTGGTGCAGATCGCTCCCGCACACGCCCACCGCAGCGACCTCAAGGAGCACATCCTCCTCCCCATACGAGGGCTTTTCCTTTTCCCGGATTTCTACAGAACCGGGTTCCGGGGCGAAATTGACGACGGCAGCGGAGGTCATGTTAATAGTGATAGCGGGGGGGACGCAGAAAATACGTACTGAATCTTTGGAGGCATACTACAACCCCGGCAATCGAACTCTTCAAACCGGACCCCAAACAAAAAGAGACCTGAGCCTGATCGGCCCCGGTCTCCCGTTCTTGAGTTGTTATGAAGGAAGCGGTTACTTCACTTTATCGATGTATTTCTTCGGATCCTTGTCGAAGTTGCCTTTACACTTTTCGCAGCAGAAAGCGACGGTGAGGGAGGCTTTGGCGGTCTTCTCTTTGTTGATGTCCTTACCGCTGATGTCACACTTGGAGTTAGCTGGACTGTCCTTACTTCCGGCGTATTTCTTGACGGCGGCGTCTTTGAGGGCGGCATCGCCTTCGAACTTACCCTGACAATTCCCGCAGCAGAAGCCAACGGTCACGGAAACCTCAGAGGTCTGAGCCGCGTCGATGGCTTTGCCGCTGACCGGGCAGGTCTTGTTGGCGGGATCTGCTTGGGCTGCACCAGCCATGAAAATGCCGGCGATGATGGATGTAATGAGTGCTTTCATTGTGCTTTTTTGGTTGTTTCTGGAGTTTTGAGACTGCGGACTTTGCGTCTGCCAGACCCGCGTGCACTGTTATCCGAGATTCCGCGTGGTCAATTTATTCCGCTACTTTTTCAGGTATCCCCGGAGCGGCTCAGATTCGCGCGCTGAAATAGTCCCGGAGGCCTTTCGCCACGCCGCTGGCATACTCCCGGAAAATGGAGGGCCGGACTACGCCCGCCACGTCTGCCAGGCCCTCGTAATCGCCCGCAGTGAAGCGGGCGATGGTCTCTTCGTTGTTCATCACGTATGGCTCGCAGAAGATCACGGGGCAGCGATAGATGCGGTTGGCGAGAAGGTTGCGCGTCCAGACATAGGTTTCCCCCGGCACAAGGCGAGCGTTTCCGCCGAAGTAATGATAAGGCGGGAGTCCGGTCGATTCCCGCATGCGTTTGGCGACGGCAGAGCAGAGCGGGAGTTCTGTGTCCGGTGTGTGCTGGACGAGCCGCAGCAGGCCTTCCAGTCGCTGGTCGTCGAGCATGGCCTCGTCCGGGCCGATGCAGCCGTGTGCGAGGATGTGCAGGTGATTGCGCGGGGAGAGAATGGGGTTTTCCGGGCGTCCCCATGAGCCGTCGGCATTGAAGTGGAGGCAAATCACGAGATCCGGGCGCAGCGTTTCATTCACCAGAGTGCCGCGTCCGCGAATTTCATGGGCGCGGTAGAAGAGGCGTTCGGCTTCCCGCCGGATTTCCTCTTCGTCGGCCGGTTTGCGGTCCTGAAGCAGGCTCTCCCGGGCCTCCGCCAGCAACTGCCCGGGCCTGATGCCGGTGGCGGGCTCCGGCCGGGTGCGGGTGTGTGAAACGCGGGCGCCTAGCGCCTCGAGCATGGGGGCCAGCGCACGGGCGGCGCGCAGGGAAAGCTCGCCTTCCTTCACCGCGGGCGCGTTGGGCGGCTGGAACCACCGCTCTTCCATTTGAGCCCACGCCCCGCCGATGTGTCCGGGATCGAGCACGATGTGGAGATCGCTCAGCGGCTTGGTGCTATCCGAAAGCGGCGGCAGTTCACCAAGTGTGCGCCAGTAGCGCGTGCCGCGCGTAGCCGGCCGCCCGGGCGCGGCAAACCGCAGCGTATAGCGCGGGCCGTTCAGCTGCGGGGTGGACATCCGGATGCGAGCCTCCGTATCCAGAACCTCGACCTGCTGCCATAGGGCGCCGTTGCTCAACACCTCCAGCATACCGCGTTCAAAGTCTGCTCGCGTTATGCTTTCCTGAAACGGATCGAGCAGCGACCAGTCGGGAGCCGCCGAACCGGGGCTGAGCAGCCATTCCTTTGCGGGATCCACCGCCGGTGAAACTGCGGCGTCCGGCTCCCTCCGGCACGCGCTCAGGACTCCTGCAGCAGCGGCGAGCAACTGGCGGCGGGTGAATTTGGTGAATCGGCGGGATAAGGCCACGGGGAGAGAAATTGAACAAGAGGTGACCGAGGAAATGGAGGGAAAAAAATAGTGAGTTGCGGACTCTGTGCCCTGTTTTGCCTCTTCTTCACGCGGGAACTACCGGGCGGGCCGCATTTGGGCGCGTCGCCATGACTGTAGGGCCAACGTGCCCATCCATGCCGCGCCAAACTGCAATCCGCCCCACAGGGCGATGGAAGCCGCGGTCGGAACAAGCAGCCATGATCCCAGATGGAATCCTCCCAGTACGCCGGTGACGGCAAAAATCACCGAGAGCAGGTGCAGCCGCGCCAAACGTCGCGTGAAAAACTGTGCCGTCGATCCGGGCAGCACCAGCAGCGCCACCACGAGGATACCCACGCGCTCCAGCGAGGTAACCACTATCAATGAGAGTAGCGCCATGAGCCCATAATGGATGAAGCCGACGCGCACGCCCGCGCTCCGGGCGAATCCGGGATCGAATGACGTGACCTTCAGTTCCTTCGCAAACACCTTGAGCAGCACGCCCACGGCCAGCGCCGCGCCCAGTGAAATCAGCACCGCCATCGGGATGAATCCCCACTCACCAACCCGCAGCGCGGAGGGTTCCGAGAGCGGGATGTATTCAAGTTCTCCAAAAAGAACGCACTCTGCGTCGAGGTGCACGCGGCTGGTGTAGCGGTTCACCAGATACATGCCGAGAGCGAAGAGCGTGGTGTAGGCGATGCCCGTGGCGGCGTCGGATTTCAGTTTGGTCTTCGCTGTCAGGAAGTCTATGAGCAGCGTGGTCAAAAGTCCGGCGGCAATGGCCCCACCCAGCATGTAGCCCGTGCCGAGGTCACGGAAGAGGAGATAGGCCAGCACGAGCCCGGGCAGCACGCTGTGGCTGATGGCATCGCCCACCAGTGCCATGCGCCGCAGAATGAGATAGTTCCCCAGCAGCGCACAGGGCACCGCGAGCAGGATGGCTGTCAGCACCATCCACAGCGTGCCTGGCTGGTGATCCGTCCATGGCTCCACGATCGCCTGATGCCACGAAAACGGAGGAATGAGCGGCGCGCGGTTGGTCATGAGTTTGCGGGCTGGTTGCGGAGTGACTCTACAGTGTCCTCCAGTGAAGGGATGCGCTTCCCGTGCGGGTCTGTTTTGGGTCCGCCCAGCACCCTCATCATCGCCGAGATATTTTCCTCCGCCAGCAGGTGCTCCATACGCTCTGCGGAATCATGCACGTGGTCGTAGGCAAATCCGGCGTGCTGCGTGAGATACAGTTCCCACAGCCGGTGATTGCGCACCATGCGCGAGGCTTCGCGAAATCCCGCCGGTGACAGAACGAACGCGGCGCTTCTCCATTCACCCAGACCGTGCCGCACGAGTGCACGGAGCTCGCCCTCAGTGGTCGAGGCCTCACCGGTATGTAGTTCTAGGGGGCGAAAGTCCACAGTCTCCAGATGCCGGTAGATAGCCTTCAGGGTGTCCTCGCGCCGGATGCGCCGGCCGTGCTGCAGCCACGCCCACCACTTCCGCGCCAATCCATTGCGCGGGCTGAACAAGAGCGCGGCGGCGAACATGAGACCGGAGCACAGCACTAGTGTGGGGCCGGTGGGCCGGTTTTCTCCCGTGTAGGAAAGGAAGGCCCCCATTGGCGCCGCCGCCATGCCAACCAGCGCTGAGATCCACAGGACCCTGTGCAGTCGCGTGGACAGCAGCCATGCCGTGCTGGCCGGGATGATGAGCAGTCCAGCCACCAGAATGACGCCCACCGCCTCCATGCTCACCACGATGGCCAGCGTGGTGAGTAACATCTGAAGATAGTGCAGCGCCCGCACCGGCAGGCCCATCGCCCGCCCGAACGCTTCATCGAAAGCCATCACCAAAAATCCCCGGTAACCAATCAACAATGTGATGATCGTGATGCCTGCGGCCGCCGCGAGCATCACGACATCCGCATCGCTTACCGCCGCAGCCTGACCGTAGAGAAAGCGGTCGAGGCCAGCCTTGTTTGCCTCTGGGTAGGCGTTGCTGATCAATTTTATCAGAGCGATGCCTGCGGCAAAGAACACTGTGAGCACCACGCTGAGCGCCGCATCTGGCTTAAGCCGCGTGCTCCGCCCCACTAGGCTCACTATAAGACTGCTCAACACTCCCGTCAGCACCGCGCCCGTCAGCATGGCCACCGCATCGCGCGTGAGCGACCAAAGAAAGCCCGCTGCGATTCCCGGCAGCACGGCATGAGCCAGAGTGTCGCTCAGCATCGCCATTCGCCGCGCCACCAGCAGCGGCCCCAGCAGCCCGCAATTCAACGCCAGCAGCATAGTTCCAAGAACCGACGCCCGAAGAAAGCCATCCCGAAAGGAGAGAAAGTCCCGGGCCTGCTCATTCATCAGAAGGAAAGGCACGAATGCGATTGGCACAAGGCAGAGGAGCAGCGCCGTAAAGCGGCTCCCGCGGTGCTCTCTGGAATTTGCATTGGTCATTCTCTCGGATCTCGAAATTCTGGCTTTTTCATTCCCTTAAACGCCATTTCACTCAGCACCGTCAGCCTCCCGCCATATGTCTTCTGCAGCAGTTCCTGCGTGAACACTTCCTCCACCGGACCACTGGCGATGAGCCGCAGGTTGATCAGCAGCAGATGGTCAAAGTAAACCGGTGCCGTGGTGAGATCATGATGCACCGCCACAATCGTGCCGCCCTTGCCGCGGATGTCCTGAAGCAGCGTGACGATGGCGCGCTCCGTAGCGGCATCCACGCCGGTGAACGGTTCATCCATGAGATAAAGGTCCGCCTGCTGAGCGAGGGCGCGCGCCAGAAAAACCCGCTGCTGCTGGCCGCCGCTCAGTTGGGAAATCTGGCGGTCCGCGTAGGCGCTCATTTGCACTTTCTCCAGCGCCTCCGCCGCGATTGCACGGTCCGTTTTTTCTGGTCGCTTAAACAAGCCCAGCCGCCCGTAGCGGCCCATTAGCACCACATCCATGGCATTGACCGGAAAGTCCCAGTCCACGCTGCTGCGCTGCGGCACATACGCCACCCGCTGCCGGCACTTGTCCAGTGGCCCGCCGAACACCTGCGTCCATCCGCCCTCCACCGGCAGCAGTCCCATCACCGCCTTGATGAGAGTGCTCTTACCCGCGCCGTTCGGGCCGATGATCCCGCACAGCGATTTCTCGGGGACTACTGCGTCCACGCCGAAAAGGACCGGCTTGCGGTCGTAGCTTACAGTCAGGTCATGAAATTCGACGGCGGGGGTCATAAGACAGAAGACGGATTCAAAAGCGGAAACTTGCGCCCGTGAACGGGCGGAAGTCCGTGCTGTCCCCAATGAGGCCGAGATTGAAACCGGCGTCGAGGAACCAGTTGCGGTTTATTTCTAGGACGAGCCCGCCGTTCAGATAAGTTTCGGCGGCACCATCCAGCGGGAGCGTGGCCACGCCCTCGATGAAGGCGGAGAGCTTTTCTGTGAGTTCAAAACCGCAGGTGGCGCTGAAAGTGAACGCGCCGGTGTAGCTAGTGTCCGCTTCGTTGCGAATGAGATCAGCCTGCACCATGCACGCGAATGGCGTCTCTTTGAATGCGATTGGGATGATAAGGCCGCCCTCCACGTTTTCATTGCCCAAACCGCGGCTCGCAGTGGGCAGTTTGAGATACGGCATCAACGCCACGGCAACAGGCGAGGCATCGGTCTGGCCGGACAAATTGTATTTCAGGCGGATTTCGAAATCGGTCCATCCGTCCAAACCGGTTTCGCTGTGCCATGCGGGAGTGACAAACTGGATATCTATCGAATCGTTGAGGCCATACTTGATGTTAGTGCCACCCCAGTCTTCGGAACGGACTCCGGCGTCGCGGGCAAGCGAAAGCGTCTCCATTTCAATCTGCCACATGCCGCGGGGTACGGTGAACGCAGACTCCGTAGTGTCGGGACGGTCCGTGGACAACTGGCGCTGGGGCAGTGCCTGCGGCTCTTTGGCCGCAGTGCTCGGGGCGCTGATCACGAGGGTCGCTAGGATGGTGGTTACGTGTTTCATCAGATCGCCTGATTTTGGTTGCTTTGGTCGGATTGAAGGAGGAGGGCGGACTTCATTTTAAGGCTTCTGTGATCATCTTCATATTCGCCTCCAGCATTCCTGACACTGTGCCCGCGGGGGTGCCGGGAGCGCTGAGAGCATCGGAAAAAAGTTCACCTCCGATCTTTACGCCCGTGTCTTTGCTCAGGCGTTCAATCGTGGCCCGCGGCACACTGCTTTCCACAAAGATAGCCTTCACTCCCCGGTCGCGAATGATGCCCGCGATGCGCGCCATTTCCGCGAGACTGGCTTCGCTCACCGTTGTGATGCCTTGGACGCCCACGACTTCGAACCCATAAGCCCGGCCAAAGTAGCGGAAGGCATCGTGGCTCGTGATGAGCACGCGGCGCTCCGCCGGGATGGACTCCGCCGCAGTCTTCAATCGTTGGTGCGTCTCGCGCAGTTCTTTCTCGATTGCTGCTGCGCGCCCGCGAAATTCCCCCGCCTTCTCCGGAAATGCAGCCGCCAACATTTCGCCGATGTATTTAGCCCCCTCCGCCCATAGAGCGGCATCGCCCCAAACATGGGGGTCCGGTTCGTTGTCGGATTTCAAAATCAAATCCGGCGGAAGCCCGGCCGCCACTGCGTACACTTTGCGCGCCTGTTTCTCCATCAGCTTTAGCACTTCCGATAATTTACCTTCCAAATGCAGGCCGTTACAGAACACCGCGTCAGCTTTTTGCAGCGCTTGAATCTCCGGCTGCCCAGGCCGGAACTGGTGAGGATCCACCCCCGGTCCCATGAGCGGCTTCACGGTCACTGTATCTCCCGCAATGCCGCGCACCAGGTCAGTCACCATGGTCGTGGTGGTCACCACCAGCGGCCTTGCACCCCCGACACCGGGCGCGTCTCCCGGCGGCGAGCACCCTGCAAACAACAAAGCAAATGCCACAGCCCAAAAGCCACAGCGGCAGAGAAGGATAGTCGGTTTCATGATAGAGAATTAGCGAAGGCTAAATTTGTTGTCAAGGACTAATACTGTTGTTGAAGGCTAATACGAAAGGAACCGAGTGCCGGAAACGCCGAAATTTCGTCGCAATCTGTGCTGTTACGAGACTTTTGAAGGGTGCCGAGGCAGCCCTTAATTAAGGACCTCCCGGCGGGTCGGCGAACAAACATTCTGCGCCGACTCTCGCGTTAAGATTGGTCCGCAAGGGCCTTTTCGGGCCTGAGCCGCTACTTTCTAATTTATGCCCCGAAGCTGCTGCCGCCTGGGGCCCGTGTTCTAGGACGTTCTGTTTAGCGCGCTGAGGATAGCGCGGATACCGGCGAGTTCGATGCTGGTGTCCACACCGGCTCCGAAGCCGCGTTTGCCGTCGGCGGTTTTGACCTGGATGTAGGCGATGGCTTGGGCGTCGGTGCCTGTGCCCAGCGCGTGCTCGCTGTAGTGGGTGATCTCGAATGGCTGACCACTGTGGGTGGTCAGGGCGTGCACAAAGGCGGCAAGGGGGCCGTTACCTTCGCCCGTGATTTCGGCGGGAGTGCCATGGTGAGTGACGGCCGCCTTGCAGCGAATGGTGCCGCCAGGTTTGCCTTCGGCATCAAGGTCGGTGAGCGCCCACGGGGTGGTGCGGTCCACGTATTCCTTGCAGAACATGTCGCGGAGTTCGGTGGCGGTGACTTCGCGGCCGAGACTGTCAACGAGGTCATTGGCCAGCGGGCCAAACTCGCGCTGCAGATCTTTGGGCAGATTGATGCCGTATTCGCTTTCCAGCAGGTAGGCGACGCCACCTTTGCCGCTTTGACTGTTCACGCGGATGACTTCGCGGTATTGGCGACCAATGTCGTGGGGATCGATGGTGAGATAGGGGATATCCCAGATGGCGCCGGTGCCTGCTTTTTCCCATGCGTTGAGGCCCTTCTTGATGGCGTCTTGGTGGCTGCCGGAAAAGGCGGTGAAGACCAGCTCGCCCGCATAGGGCTGGCGTGGGGGCACGCTCATGCCGGTGGTGCGCTCGTACATACCGATGAGGTCGTTCATGCGCGAGAAGTCGAGCCCAGGGGCGATGCCGTGCATGAAGAGGTTCATGGCCACGGTGACGATGTCGAGATTGCCCGTGCGCTCACCATTTCCAAACAAGGTGCCTTCCACGCGGTCCGCCCCGGCCAGCAGGCCTAGTTCGGTGGCGGCGGTGCCGGTGCCGCGGTCGTTGTGGGTGTGCAGAGAAATGATTAGGCTCTCGCGGTTTTTGATGTTGCGGCAGATCCATTCGATCTGGTCAGCATAGACGTTGGGCATAGCGACCTCCACGGTGTCCGGCAGATTCAGGATCATGGGGCGCTCCGGCGTGGGCTGCCAGACATCCATGACGGCTTCGCTGATCTCTTTGGCGAACTCTACTTCCGTGGCGCTGAAGCTTTCGGGCGAGTATTGCAGGCGGACGTCCGTACCGGCGAGCCGCGGCAGCCGGTTTTTGATCATCTGTGCGCCATTGCGCGCCATTCCCACGATTTCCTCCTTCGTCTTGCCAAACACTACACGGCGCTGGGCCGGGCTGGTGCTGTTGTACATGTGGATGATGACTTTCTTCGCGCCGACCAGCGACTCGAAGGTCCGCTCGATCAAGTCCTCTCGCGCCTGCACGAGGACCTGCACGGTGACGTCGTCGGGAATGCGGCCTTCTTCGATGAGGCAGCGGTTGAAAGTAAACTCGGTATTTGAGGCGGCGGGAAACCCGATCTCAATTTCCTTGAACCTGCACTTCACCAGCGCGTCGAACATTTCGAGCTTTTGGGAGACGTTCATCGGCACGGCGAGCGCCTGATTGCCATCGCGCAGGTCCACGCTGCACCAGATGGGCGCTTTGGTAATGGTCTGTGAGGGCCAGCGGCGGTCAACGATGGGAACGGGCGGGAAGGGACGGTATTTGACGGAAGGATTGGCGAACATGTTTTAGAAATGCATCCCTGGCGGCGAAAAAGAGATAGTGCCGGTGAGCGGAGGCTGCCTGGAATACATATCGTAATGCGCCGCGCCGGACCTGATACCAATGACGCGCTCCCCTGCCGAGTGCGGCGTCGCAGAGGACGCCCCGTCAGGCGGGGAGCGGGATAAGTCGAAGCGTCAGGCTCAGAAAATTCACGAAGTATAATGACGGGATAGAGTGCAGGGCGCAAGCAGGAATCAGCAGTCCCCGCTATTCCGAAGGCCCTTGTTGTAGATGAACCGAACAATCAGGCTATGATCCCGCCGGCGACAAACGGCATGATGATGCCTCCCATATCCGCGTGCACCCTGCCCTCGAAAATCCGGGTGATTGCCGAGATGGCCGCAAAGAGAAGCATGTAGCCGCAGCTTCCTTTGGTAAAAGCCTCGCTTTTTCCGATGGGAGGAGCTCCAGCCATTCTATTGAGGGGGTGTGGAGAAAAGAGGCATTCAATGAGAAATTGCAGTCCATCGCAGTTGCGGGACTTCGCTTGCGAATCGCGCTCCTGCCGCTCATACGCATCGCCATGTCTGAGCCTAACACTACCGAGCCTAAGTTCCGTAATCATCCGCTGCCCACCCTGATTTTCAGTTCCCGCTGGCTCCAGTTGCCGCTTTATCTCGGTCTGATTGTTGCGCAGGGAGTTTACGTCGTCCTGTTTTTGAAGGAATTGTGGCACCTGATCAGCGGGGCATTTACCCTTACCGAGCAGCATATGATGCTGATCGTGCTGGGACTCATTGATGTGGTCATGATCTCCAACCTGCTTATGATGGTCATTGTCGGGGGCTATGAAACCTTTGTCTCGCGGCTCCGTCTGCAGCATCACCCGGATCAGCCCGAGTGGCTGAGCCATGTCAATGCTTCTGTGCTCAAGGTGAAATTGGCCATGGCGATCATAGGTATCAGCTCTGTCCACTTGCTTAAGACATTTATCGCCGCCGGCAGTATCGGTCTGCCCGCGCCGCCACCGGAGGCCACTGTTGTCCCTGGAGGCACTATTACGGCCGAGGGTGTCATGTGGCAGACCATTATCCACGTGATCTTCATCGTCTCTGCTGTCGGCATCGCATGGACTGACCGTATCATGCTGAGCACGGCCCAGCCTAAAGGCGGCAAGCATTGAGAAATAAGGTCCGTCCGTAGTTGAGCGGTTGTGGGCGGGACGGGGCAAAAATGTCTGTGGCCCAGCCGTGAACCCCGTGTCCGGACGGCGGGCGCGGCTATTTTTTCGGGTTGGCTGAAAAAAATGCTGCGGCAATGCATCCTGCTAAGGGGCGGCGCTGCTGGGGGTATGCATGAGAGCCACAAAATACACCACCTGACTGCTCGCGCTCGGCATCACAGTGCTCGCTCCTTCTGCAAGCCAAGGGGCCACCGCCTAGGGACTCACCGCTTACGTCCAGCCGCTTTGCTACGGCTGGATCCACCTGACTGTGAAAAATGCAGGCACCTGCACCATCCATCAATGGGCATTGGGCGCCCCGCTCCTGCGCCGCCGCCGGTCTTAGTCTGGCCGCTCGCAAGCCCGGCATGACCTCCCCTACCGTTTGACGCCGCGGTGCTAGGCTTTTAACGCGGGGGGTTTATGGCTACTGACTTTCTTTCCATCGCCGACGCCGACCGCTCCAAACGCATTCACCTCATCGGGGTGGCGGGCAGCGGCATGAGCGGCATCGCGGCGTTGCTTCTCCAGCTTGGGTATAAAGTCAGCGGATCGGACAAAAGCACGACCAGTGAGACCGAGCGACTTCAGGCAGCGGGGCTGAAATTTTACTGCCCGCACACGGCGGAGAGTGTGGCCGGTTCTGGTGCGGTGGTCTATTCCTCGGCGGTCAAACCCGGGCGTAATGTGGCCCACGATGCTGCGGCCGCCGCGGCTACTCCGCTTTTCCGCCGGGCGGAGGTGCTGGCCAGCATCATGCACCGCAAGCAGGGCATCGTCATCGCAGGCATGCACGGAAAGACCACTACTACCTCTATGTGTGCGCACGTCATGCGCGAAGCCGGGCTGCATCCCAGCCACTATGTCGGCGCGGAGATTCCGCTGCTGGGCTCCAATGCGCACTGGGACCACGACGGGAAGCACTTCGTGGCCGAGGGCGACGAAAGCGATGGCACGCTCGTGCTCTACTCTCCGCAGCACAGCATCCTGCTCAACGTGGAGGAGGAACACCTCGACCACTACAAAAACCTCGACGAGATCAAAGCCGTCTATCGCCAGTTGTTGGATCAAACAGCCGGATTCAGCTACTACTGCGCCGCAGACAGGGAGGCGCGCGCGCTTTGTCAGGACCGCGAAGACTGCGTCAGCTATGGCTGGAATGCGGAGGACGTATACAGCGCGCAAGACGTTGAGCAGCACGGGCAGAGCACGGCCTTCGCGGTGCACAAGCGGGGCGAGTTGCTGGGCACTGTCATTCTTAACATTCCCGGACGTCACAATGTGATGAACGCTCTCGCCGTCGTGGCGCTGACTACTGATCTTGGCGTGCCACTTGAGCGGATCGCGGGGGCGCTGAGCACCTTCCGCGGAGCTAAGCGCCGGTTCGATGTGAAGCGCCAGAGCGCCTTCTACACCGTCGTGGATGACTACGGTCACCACCCCACAGAAGTAGCCGCCACGCTGCAAACCGCGAAGCAATTCACGAAAGGGCAGGGAAGGATCGTGTGCGTCTTCCAGCCGCACCGCTACACGCGCACGCAATTGCTTCGGAAAGAATTTGGCCGCGCCTTTGGCGACTGCGATGCCTTATTCGTGCTCGACATTTATCCCGCCAGCGAGCTGCCCATCGAAGGCATCAGCGGACAGATAATCGTGGATGAAGTGCGCGCCGTCGAAGGAGACCGGATCAGGCTTCTCTACACGCCGGACAAAGCCAGTGCGCACACCGCTGTAGGAAATTTCGTGCGCCCTGGCGACCTGCTCATCACTCTCGGCGCGGGCAACGTCCACGAGGTCGGCACTCGCCTCGCTGCCGACTTGAAGCAACTTGAGGACCTCGTCACTGCGCTCGGCGAACCCGACAGCGATGTGCGCCTCTACGAGCCCATGAGCCGCCACAGCACAATGAAGGTCGGCGGCCCGGCTCAATACTACATTGAACCCCACACCGCCGCCGGGCTCTCACGGCTCATTGCGCACTGTCGTGAGCGCGGCATCCCGACGCGCGTCGTCGGTCGCGGCAGTAACCTGCTCATCCGCGACGGCGGCATCAAAGGCGCGGTAATTCAGCTCAGCGATGGCGAGTTCGATGCCCTCAGTGTTGAAGGAGTCACGATCACCGCCGGTGCGGGCGTGAAATTCAAGCGCCTCGCCAATGCCGCGCGCAACGCCGGGCTCGGCGGGTTCGAATGGATGGAAGGCATCCCCGGCAGCGTGGGCGGTGGCATCCGCATGAACGCTGGCGCGATGGGCACGGAGACCTTCGATCAAATCGTTAGCGTCCGTTACATCGACGTAGGCGGTATCCTGCAGGAGAAGCCGCGCGAGCAGATCAACGCCCGCTACCGCAGTGTGCCGGAGTTCGTGGAAAACGTATGTGTGAACGCCACCTTCCGAGGCACCCCCGCGCCGCTGGAGGAAATCGACGCCAGGCTCGCCGCCAGCATGGAGAAGCGCAAAACCAGTCAGCCCATCGCGGCCAGCGCCGGCTGCATTTTCAAAAACCCTGCCGAGTGCCCCGCCGGAAAACTCGTCCACGAACTCGGCCTCAAAGGCACCCGCCACGGCGGCGCGCTCATCTCCGACGTCCACGGCAACTTCATCGTCAACGACGGCGGCGGCACCGCGAAGGACGTGATCGAACTCATCGAACTGGTCAAGAAAGCCGCCCGCGAACAGCGCGGCATCGAGATGGAGGTCGAAGTGCAGGTCGTGGGTGAGGAGCAGGCGTATTAATCTCGTTCCCGCTTACTCTCTACCTGCCCCGAAAGCGATGGCCGAAAAGACCCCGAAAGCTAACCAGAGTAATAATCGCGGCTGCATCCTCCCAATACGTTCTGGCCATGTAAGTTTGCGTTTCAGTACCGGGATGATGAGTAGTGCGCGGGTGCCCGCCAACAGCAAAAGCCCGGAGACATTTCCTATTCTTGCTCCACGAGGATAACAGCTGGAAGGATCGCAAATGCGAGCAGCAGGGCCAAATTGGAATGCCGCGGATGATTTGGGCTCATTGGTGGTGGCACGGGGTCTTCTCGCAGGCTTACCGGTAAATGTCCACAAGGTAGAGAACGGCTTCGGTTGCGCCGGCGTTGATGATGGCGTGGGCGACGTCGGCGCGGTAACTGGCGGAGTCGCCGGCGTGGAGAAGTTCGAAGTCGCCGGCGCTTTCCACGCGGACGATGCCTTGGGAGACGGTGAGAAACTCCCGCGTGCCCTGGAAATGTGGGGCGCTGCGCAGGGCACCGCCAGTGTGGAGGCGGATTTCGTAAAATTCGACGTCCTTCTCGAGGTTGAGCGGCGAGAGGGTGCGGATGTGGCAGTGGTCGTCGGAGTGGTAGTGGAAGGCTTTGTCCTCCTTGCGCATAACGGCAACGGAGGAGGAGGCACCTGGCACTTCGACCAACTCACCGATGCTCATGCCGAATGCCTGGGCGATGCGCAGGGTGACGGCGAGGGTTGGGTTGGCCTGTTCGCGTTCGATCTGGCTGAGCATAGAGCGGCTGACTCCGCTGTTGGCAGCAAGTATTTCCAGCGACCAGCCGCGTTCGGCGCGCAATTGTTTGAGACGCTGACCGAGGTGACGGGAGATCGTGTCGGAAGGTTTTGCCGCGCTGGGGGCGGGCTGGGATTTGGATGGCATGGTTAAACTGTTGCAGGCAGGCGGGCGGCTGGAAAACGGAAAATTGTTCCATCTCCCCGGAATTCTCCCCTCTCAGTATGCTAGGCTGGCATTAATTGGGCCTTGCCGGCATTTCCCTCATCGTCGTGGAGATATTCACTTTTTCGTTTTTCTCCGCGAGCTTTGGAGTCGCATCCCTCATCACGGTCCTAGTGGCCTGTAACTGCGCAGACTTCACATGGCAGTTGGGCGCGTTTGCCATCGCTTCGACGGTCCGTCTCACGCTCATTCGTCCGCTGTTCTCTGGCATTATTTATTAGCGCAGTGATCAGCGTGCGGTGCTGTTTGATGCGGTGTTGGGCCAGACGGCGCTGGCGTTGGATGCTGCGGGCGTCCCGGCGGGCGTGTGTGCTTGCAGTTCGGGCCGCGGAAGTCCGCCTCGCGGATAAATACAGCCAACTTTCGCGGGCGCAGGCTGTCCAGCGTGCTCTCCGCGGTGCGCTCATCCGTTGCGCTCATCCGTTGCGCTGTTATTCTTTTGATTGCTCGTAGTGGTTAGCGAACCAAGCATGAAAAGTTAATAGTCCGGTGTCGGGATCTCCTTTTCAATGGTGCAGCCCAGCATGCGCGCCTCGTAAAATGTCAGCGTGCTGCTCTCGCCGAATTCGCTGGGAAAAGTGTCAGGATTATCAATCGTCCAGGCCGTGCACCAGCGGCGGTGGTGAAGCAGGCTCCTGTTGTTAGGCAGCCCGTCCTTTTATCCCTGACTGAGCATGCGCAGGGCGCCGCGCACCAGCGCATCGCTTTGTGCGGGCGTGCCGTCGTCCATGAGCTTCTTCACGGCCTTTTGTGCCTCCGCCTGTTTGTAGCCTAGATGGATGAGCGCCAGCACGGCGTCGCTGGCTGCGACCTGCTGCGGAGTGGCGGGCGAGCTACCGCCGGGGGCTCCGGCTTCGCGCCATGCTTCGGCCACGCCCACCTTGTCTTTCAGCTCAAGGATGATGCGCTCCGCCGTCTTCTTGCCCACGCCGCTGATCTTTGAGAGTGCCGCCGTGTCGCCTTGTACCACATTCCGCTGAAAGTCCCGCACGCTCATGCCGCTGAGGATGGAGAGTCCCATTTTCGGCCCCACTCCGGTCACCCGGTTGATGAGCAGGCGGAAAAGATCGCGCTCCTCTTCCGTGGCGAATCCGTATAGCACGTGCGCGTCCTCGCGCACCTGAAGATGGGTGAGCACCGTGACTTCGCGCCCCGTCTCCCCCAGCCGGTCGTAGGTGCTGATGGGAATGAAGACCTCATAACCCACGCCGCCCACGTCAATGGCGGCACGATCGGGCAGGCTGGTGGTGAGGCGTCCGCGGAGAAAGGTGATCATGAGAGAAGTTTGTGGGAATGGGTCCGGTTATAGGCAGCAGCCGATGCTGCCGCGCATCTGAAATCTGAACACTGAAAACTTCAAACTTCCGCCGCCGCCCGGTGGGCCAGAAACTGCTCGATGTATTTAGCGAACATATCCACCTCCACATTCACCCGGTGGCCCTCAGCGGCATCCGCGAGATTCGTCACCGCCCGGGTATGCGGTGTGATCCAGATGACCACGCTCTCAAGCTTCACTTCCGCCACCGTGAGGCTCATGCCGTCGATGGTGACCGAGCCGCGCGGAATGATGAGCCGGTGAAACTCCGTCGGCACCGCTATCTCCAGCCGGCAGTCTTGACCGTGCGATTCCCATGCGAGAATGCGCCCGGTGGTATCCACATGGCCTTGCACAAAGTGCCCGCTGAATCGTGCGCCGGCCTGCATGGCGCGCTCCAGATTCACCGCCGCTCCGGGCGCTAGATCGCCCAGATTGGTCAGGCGCAGGGTTTGCTGCAGAAGGTCGAACTTCACTCCGCCGCCCCCGGATTCCACTACAGTGAGGCAGCAGCCGTTGACCGCCACGCTTTCTCCCAGCGAGAGTTCCTCTGCGAACGCCACGCCCCTCAACTCCAGCCTGCCGCCTTGCGGCGTGAGGTGAAGCTGCGCTAAGCGCCCTGTGCTTTCAACGATTCCTGTAAACATACCGCGTCATGCCTGCGCGCTGCCGCTCCGGCAAGTGAGGATGAGTAGCGCGGGCCGTAAACGAATCTTAATCACGGGGTACTCCGGGCTGGAATTTCCCTGCATTTGGCGCACTCTTGCCACATGACAGCGTCGAGGGCGCCGCCCTCACCTAAGAAATCATCCAGTGTTTTTACGGAGCACCGACCCCTGACTAAGGTGCGGCGCGAGGGTCTACCCCCGCGCGTTGCTTCACCATTCATTGCTGCGGATTCAGGAAAGGACTGTTCCGGCGGATCAGCTTCGACTGCTGGTTCCCCGGCTCTATACCGTGCCCGAGGGAGTTGCTGGAAGTGAAGAAGTCTGTGAAGCCGGAGACAAATTCAGGTTCGTAAGAGCAAAAACCATCGCCCCTTGCATTCCCCTGAGCTGGGGGGCTAAGGGAGTGGAACTTTCCTACTCCCAGTCATGACTAATACCGTACGCCAATTCACCACCGGTTCCGGCTCCCAAGGTTCATACTACTCACTCCCCGCGCTTAAGGAGGCGGGTGTCGCTCCCAACCTAGAGCGGTTGCCGACTTCCATTCGCATCGTGCTGGAGAGCGTATTGCGGAATTGCGACGGAAAGAAGGTGACGGAGCAGGATGTGAAAAATCTCGCGGCTTGGAATGCGAAGGCGCCGGGGGAGTATGAGATTCCCTTCGTGGTCGCGCGCATCGTGCTTCAGGACTTCACGGGCGTGCCGCTGCTCGTCGATCTCGCGGCCATGCGCAGCGCCGTGAACCGCATGGGCAAGAACCCGAAGATGATCGAACCGCTGGTGCCAGTGGACCTTGTGGTGGACCACTCGGTGCAGGTGGACTTTGCTGGTACGGGCGATTCCCTGTCGCGGAATCTGGACCTCGAATTCCACCGCAACCGCGAGCGTTATCAGTTTCTCAAGTGGGGCGAGCAGGCGTTCGATACCTTCAAGGTCGTGCCCCCCGGCATTGGCATCGTGCACCAGGTGAATCTGGAATACCTCGCGAAGGGCGTGCTGGACAAAGGCGGCGTCTATTATCCTGACTCGCTCGTCGGCACCGACTCGCACACCACGATGATCAATGGCCTCGGCGTCGTCGGCTGGGGCGTGGGCGGCATTGAGGCGGAAGCCGGAATGCTCGGCCAGCCGGTCACGTTCCTTGTGCCGGAAGTGGTGGGCGTGAATCTCACCGGCGCGCTCGCCGCGGGCGTCACGGCCACCGACCTCGTGCTGCGTGTCACCGAGATGCTGAGGAAGACGAAGGTTGTCGGCAAGTTCGTGGAATTCTACGGCCCCGGCGCGAAGGCGCTGAGCGTGCCGGACCGCGCGACCATTGCCAACATGGCGCCCGAATACGGCGCAACGATGGGCTTCTTCGGAATTGATGAAGCCACCATCGCCTACCTCAAAGGCACGGGCCGCAGCGCGGAACTTTGTGGCACGGTGGAGAACTATTACAAGGCGCAGGGCCTCTGGGGCATCCCGCAGGCGGGCGAAATCGATTACACGCAGGTGGTGGACCTCGACCTCAGCACCGTGAAGCCCGGCCTCGCCGGACCGAAGCGCCCGCAGGACCGGATTGATCTCGACGCGCTCAAACCAAAGTGGAATGAGATTATGACGAAGGCCACACCTGACGGCTACGGCAAGAGGCCGCTCGGAGGAGCCAGTGAGTCGCTCGATGAAACCCAAGACGCGTCCGATGGCCTCAGCACGCTCGCCGGAGTCGGCGTGGTGGTGGAGAATCCCCCGCATGAAGGCGGCTATCCGGCATGGGATGTGAAGGTGGATTCCAAGGCCGGAATTACCGATACCATTTCTCACGGCAGCGTGCTCATCGCCGCCATCACGAGTTGCACGAATACTTCCAATCCTTCCGTCATGCTCGCCGCCGGCCTGCTGGCGAAGAAAGCGAATGCGAAGGGCCTCAAAGTAAACCCCAGCGTAAAGACCAGCCTCGGCCCGGGCTCCCGCGTAGTGACTGATTACCTCAACAAAACCGGCCTCCAAGTAGAACTCGACAAGCTCGGCTTCCAGACTGTCGGCTACGGATGCACCACCTGCATCGGAAACAGCGGTCCGTTGGATGCAGGGATCGAAGACGTGGTGAAGGCCGAGGACATCGTCGCCGCTTCCGTGCTCTCAGGGAATCGCAACTTCGAGGCCCGCGTGCACCAGAGTATCAAAGCGAACTTCCTCATGTCCCCGCCACTTGTCGTCGCCTTCGCCATCGCGGGCACGGTGGACATTGACCTGACCAAGGAGCCACTCGGTTTCGACAGCAAAGACCAACCCGTCATGCTCGCCGACATCTGGCCCAGCAGCGAGGAGATTGGGGTTGCCATGAGCAGTGCACTGTCGCCCGAAGTCTTCCAAAAGCTCTACACCGGCTTCGCTGAACAAAATCCCAAGTGGAACGAAATCCCCGGCAGCGTCGGCCACGTTTATGAGTGGGACACCGCCTCCACCTACATCCAAGAGCCGCCGTTTTTCGACAAGTTCAGCCTCACCCCCGGCGACATTAACGAGATCAAAGCCGCGCGCCCGCTCGGCATTTTCGGCGACAGCGTCACGACCGACCACATCAGCCCCGCCGGCAACATCAAAAAGGACAGCCCTGCCGGCAAATTTCTCGGCGACAGCGGCGTCACCGCCGCCGACTTCAACAGCTACGGTAGTCGTCGCGGCAACGACCGCATCATGACGCGCGGCACCTTCGCCAACGTGCGCATCAAGAACCTGATGCTGGGCGCCAAGGAAGGCGGCAACACCTTGGAACAGCCCGGCGGCAAGGAAGTCAGTATTTATGACGCCGCACAGTCCTATCTCACCGCCGGCACCCCCACCGTCATCCTCGGCGGCGAAGACTACGGCATGGGCTCCAGCCGCGACTGGGCCGCCAAGGGCACGAATCTGCTCGGCGTGAAAGCCGTCATCACCAAGTCCTTCGAGCGCATCCACCGCAGCAATCTGGTGGGCATGGGCGTCCTGCCCTGCAACTTCAAGGACAAGGCCGACTACGACAAAGTGAAGGACCTCAGCGATGCCACCTTCGACCTCCTCGGCGTCTCCAATAACATGAAGCCGATGAGCGAAGCCACCCTCCGTGTCCACAAAGCCGACGGCACCACCTTCGACGTGCCCGTCATCGTGCGCATCGACACCCCCATCGAAATCGACTACTACCGCGCCGGCGGCATCCTCCCCTACGTCCTTGCGCAAATCCTGCGCGCGAATGGCGCGGCGTAGACCGACATGATCAAGCAACTCTCCTTTGGAACTACAAAAGGGCGCGGCAGCTCGGTCTGAGCTGCCACCATTCATCCTCCTCAGTGCCTCTGTTGGTGTTCGGTTAGGCGATAGCACAGTTCCGGCGCGGTCAGAACCCGCAGCATGGTCGTTGCCTGGGGCCATTACCGCCCCGGCGGGGTGTAGTTTCCATGCGAATTTCCGCTTGGTGATGTGCGACAGAGCGCAGGGGCGATCGGGAAGGCGACGGCTTTCGGTGGTGCGGCACATGTCCTGCAGGAGCACAGACTGGCCGCCGCGCCTGCGGAGTGCGCGTAGCGCAACTGATGAGGACATGCCCGCCGCAGCCACTAAGAGCTGCAGGGTTCTGTAGTTGAGCTGGAAATGCATCCGGGACGGCCAAGCTTTTCCTGCCCTGTTGGCAAAACGTGGTTCCCTGCGCTGTTCTGCACCCGGCGGCGCTCTAGGGGTTGAAATCCCCGGCTGTTTGCGGGTGTTCCCCCCGGGAACTCAGGCAGCGATGCGGAAACATCTTTTGGCGATTGTTCATACGACTCAGCACTTCGGCGGATTCCGGCCGATGAATGGATGCTGCTCAAGATCGATGACGGAGCCGCTGACCGGGCCGAATTCATCACTCAGGAAAAGGGCGGCTGTCGCGGCAATTTCCTCTGGGCTGAAGATGCGTCCCGCGGGGGCAAATATCTTCGGGAGGTGCTCCGGCCAGTCGGGAGGCATGCCTTCTTTTTGTTTGGCCAGGCGCTCATTTTCGGTCAGCACCCAGCCGGGATTGATCTGATTCACGCGGACGCCGTGCTGACGGTGCAGGGTGTCGCCCAAATTGCGGCTCATGGTCTGCAGCGCGCCTTTGCTGATGCTGTAGGGCAGCAGGTTCTGCTCCCCGGAATAGGCATTCACGCTGCCGATGTTCACCACCACTCCGCGGGTGGCGGCGAGATGCGGCAGGGCGCTTTGGATGAGCAGCAGCGGAGCCCTCACATTGATGGCCATCACGCGGTCGAAAAACTCCGGCGTCACGTCCGCAAGCTGTCCGCGCACGACCCATGCGGCATTGTTCACCAGACCATCCAGCCGTCCGAACGCACGCGCCGCTGCTTCCACAATACGCGGCGCGGCTGCAGCCTCGGTAAGGTCGTCCATATGAAAAGCGGCCCGGTCACCAAGGGAGGCCGTTACGCGCTCTCCGGCTTCCTTCTCCAGTCCGTGAATGAGCACCCGGGCACCTTCCGCGACACAGCGTCGGGCAATGGCCTCGCCAATGCCTGTGGTGCTGCCTGTGACGATGATGACTTTGCCTTCGAGTCTGTTCATGCCGCGCCTATGGTCGAAAACACGCTCATGGGAACGGCAAAATCACTGAGTCTTTGCCGGCAGCGGAAGCGCCTTCACTCCGAGATGGCTGGCGGAGGGACGCTCAAGACCAGGAATGCCGAGATGAATGGGGCGGTTGAGAATTTGCGGTCCTTTACCAAAGTCCATGACAAGCGTGGAGGTGCCGCCACCGTCGAGATTGAGCCCTTCCGCACATCCCATTGCCTTGAGCCACTCCCCCAGTTCCGCAGTGGCGGCGCCGCCGCTCCACTTCTCTTGGCGGCCGTCCACCACCAGCCAGTAGAGCGTGCGGCCGTCTGCGGACACTCCGGCGGCCGTGCGCGGATGCAAATCGCCACCGCCTGGCACCACTTCACCTCCGCGCAAGACAATGCTGAATCCGCTCACGGCATTCCAGATGCCATCCGTTTTCTTCAGCACCGGTTCAATGCGGGCCTTGTTGTCTTTTGTCAGGACGAGCGTGGGATATGTATCCTTTTGCTGAGGAGAGACCAATTCACCGCGGCACACCTGCAGGCCGGAAATGTCCAGCCCGGCTCCCTCGGTATTCACCACCGGAGCGAACGGCCCGGCATTGATGGCCGCCTGAAGCTGATGCGTCTTCAGGAATGTCGTCGTTCTCTGGGCATCTGTCTCACCCTCCCTCTCCCCGTTAGCCGGTGTGGCCATGAACTCAACTCCTTTGGCTCGCAGGTCGATTTTAATAACGAAGGCTCGCACCAGCCTTGGTTCCGTGAGCGCGAATTCTGCCCGGCTGATGCCCTGAAAAATCGGCGTCCACTTCATTTCCGGGATCACCTTCGCCGCCTCACCTCCCATGAGCGGGCCGGCAAGAGTCAGGGAAATCAAAAGAAACTGTTTCATACTGCGTGACTACAGCGCGGCCTCTATCTTTTTATCAAGATAGAGATTTCCCAGCGCAATGAGGAGCGCCCCGGCAGGGGCATCGATGGTGAGGATGCCGGCGCGGCGGAGCCTGCGCAGCAGGAGGTTCAGCTCTTCGCTTTAATGCATGGCCTCCAGCAGCGCTGCCTGTGTTTTGGCAGGCGCGCGGTGCATATCGTCTGCGAGCAAGACGTCTGCGAAGACTAACCCTTTGCGCAGCGAATCAGGGAGCTCCGTGAAGTTTAAAACGGGATCTCGTCTTCGTCGTCGAGGCCGGGAGGGAAGGCATCGCCTTCTTGGCGCGCCTGCGGTGGAGCCTGACGCTGAGGCGCGCCGGACGAGCGGGCTGGCGCGCCATCGTCGTAGTGATCATCGCTGCGCTGACGGCTTCCACCACCACCACCACCACCGCCCTCCTCACGGGGCCCACCCAGAAATTCGAATTCCTCGCCGATGACTTTCAGGCGGGACTTTTTTTGCCCCGTCTGCTTGTCGTCCCATGTGTCCAGCTGGAGCCGGCCTTCGACATAGATCGGGCGGCCTTTCTTGAAATACTGAGCAATAATCTCCGCTGCCTTGCCCCAAAAAGTCACGTCCACAAAGGTGACTTCCTCGCGCAGTTCGCTTTCCACTTTATAGCGGCGATTGATGGCGAGGCCAATGTCCGTGACGGCCATGCCTTTAGGTGTGTAGCGAACTTCGGGATCGCGGGTGAGATTCCCCATGAGCATAACTTTGTTCAGATTCGGCATAACTGGCGGTGTTGAGGTGTAATTTGGCAGAGTTAAGCGGGGCGGACCTGCATGGGCAATGGATAAATCGCCCCATCATTTTCCCGGGCGTGCCGGCCAATTGGGTGAATCTGTGCGGGCGCCGTCGAGCCATCTGGCGAGGTTTTTTGCAAGGGAGGGCTCCTTCGCTGCGAGGTCGATCCTTTCGGCAGGGTCGCTCTGCAGGTCGTAAAGCGCAAGTGACCGACCCATGGGTCGGATGCCCTTCCAGCGGCCCTGATAGAGCGCGGCCTGACGGAACCCGCCCTCATGGAATTCCCAGTAAAGGTAGTCGTGGGCTTTTTGCTCTTTGCCGAGCAGGGCGGGCGCAAAACTTATGCTGTTACAGTCCGCGGGCAGGGCCGCGCCGGAAAGTTCGCAGGCCGTGGCCATCCAATCGCCGAAATATGCGACGTGCTTCTGTTCCGTTCCCGCTGCCACTTTGCCCCGCCACCATGCGATGGCGGGCACCCGAATCCCGCCGTCCGTGAGGCTGCGCTTGAGTCCGCTGAACCGCCCGGCGGGAGCAAAACGCTGCACGTTGTGGCTGGACTCATTGTGCGGGCCGTTGTCGCTGGTGAAAATGACCAGCGTTTTCTCTGCGATGCCCAGCTTCTGCAACTCGTTCATCATACGGCCCACATAGCTGTCCATGCGAGTGACCATGGCTGCCTGGCCTTTGTCCTGCGCGGACCAGTCTTTGTCTGCGTAGGAGCCAAGGTCAGGCACCTCTGTGCCGTCCTTCAGCACGCGGTTCCGCTCATTGTTGGCATGAGGCACCACCATGCTCCAGTAAAGGAAGAACGGGCGGTCGGATTTGGCATTGTCGCGCACAAACTGCAGAGACTCGTCTGCGAAGAGATCATCCGCGTACATCTTGCGTTCTGTGGCATAGCCACCGTGCTGGTCGCCGACCGGGGTGACCACATTTGGTAGTGGCACCCGTTCTTCATTTTTCCAGAGAAAGTCCGGGTAATGATTGTGCGCGTGGGTCTGATTGAGGTAGCCGTAGAAGTAATCGAAGCCCTGTTTGTGCGGCAGTCCGCTCGCGGCCGGTCCTTCATCCCCAAGCCCCCATTTCCCAACCAGAGCAGTGCGGTAGCCCGCCTGCTGGAGCACGCGCGCCACAGTAACTTCCCCGTCGTGCAGCGCCTGAAGTTCACGTCGCTCTTTACCGGCATTGCCCCGCACGCGGGTTCGGCCCTGATGCTGCCCGGTCATGAGCACCGAGCGCGAAGGCGCGCAGACGGTAGCCCCAGCGTAGAACTGCGTGAAGCGCATGCCCTCCCGGGCCATGCGGTCGAGACAGGGCGTCTGAATGATCTTCTGTCCATAACAGCCCAGCTCCGCATAACCGAGATCATCCGCCATGATCCAGATCAGATTCGGCCGGTCCGCAGCGTGCAGTCGGATGGTCAGAAGGAGGAGGACGAAGAGTCGAAGAGTCATCCCAGGAACTCCACCCGCGCAGGCGCTTTGCGCAAGCGGCTCTGCGCGTAGCGGGCGCGGGGGTGCCCCGTCATTTACCCTGACAAACGGGCAGCCACGCGAGAAATTCCGACGGTCGGAGTCTCATGCTCACGATGTTTGTTTCCTTGAGGCCCAGCAGATCCGCCGCCACCATTTCTATGAAGTAGTAGAGGTCACTAGCCGTGATGTTTTGCAGCGCCTACCGGCGGAGCTCTGTTGCTGCGGAGGGAGTCGTCGATCAATTGTGCCAATTTCTGTTCAAGTGTTGTTTTCGTGGCGCGATTTTACCAAACCGCTCTTATCACCCCAGCCACTTCAGGGTTTGCCCCAGACTTTTTCGAGCATGGCGAAGACTTCCGGCTCCTGGGCTTTGAGCTCCGCGCGGTTGAAGGGCTCGAAGTCGTTGACCCCAAAAAAGCTTTCGGTCATTTCGGCGAAGAACTCCTTCTCATTCGTCAAACCATAATGCCGAGTGAGCCCGCCATCGATGTGGGGAATGCGGTTATAGCGAGTCTGCTGCCGCCACTTTTCCCAGACGGCTTTGACCTCGGTGTTATCAAATCCGAGCACCTGATCGTGATAGGCATGACTCAGCTCATGCAGCATCGACCACGGCTGGATGAGATGATGCCGCCGCGAGGACCATTCTTTGGCGTTGGGAATATGCACGGCTTTTTCCAGTTCGGCGCTGTAGCTGTTGTCTTTGAGCCAGCCGGCGGAGGGATGATACTGCGCAGGAACAAGTTTTCCGTGGGTGAGATCGATCTGGATAAGCACCTTCCGCAGCCGCTCTGTTTTATCCGCTGGGAGGATAAAAGCGACTTCGTAGAGCCGGTTGGAAAGGAGCCGCAGGGCATGGTCGCCGGTGGCCTTGCCTTCGCCGGAAAGGAGCCGGTCATCGATGCGAACGCTCCAGCCTTCGATCTGGCGGGTGGTGTGGGATGCGGGTTTGGGTGCCTCTTCGGCGAAGAGAGAACTAAGAGAGCAAAAGAGGAAAAAGAGGAGTGCGCGCATAGGACGCGACCTAAAAAGGGGCTCGGCCCGGATGCAATATGCAATCCTGCTGCATCGCCCGCATGTTCACGGAAGACATTCCGCGGCAGACCTTCAGCATTTTCCAATGGCGCAGGGCGGGCAGCAGTGACATAGATACCGTCATGAAACTTCCGCTCCCCGTATTTGCCTTCCTTGCTGCGCTGTCCGCCGCCGCCTGCGCTGGCATTGAGTTTGAAAAAACGGAACTCCACCTTAAGGCCAAAGCGGATGACGCGGAAATCGCTGCTGATTTCAAGTTTAAGATCACCGGGGACAAGCCGGTGAAGATTACGGACATCAACCCTACCTGCTCTTGCCTCAAGGCTGAGACAAAAGACGGGCGCACGGAATTCAAGCCCGGCGAAGAGGGGGTGCTGCAAAGCGTTTTCCAGCTGGGCTCGTTCGAGGGCGTAGTGGGCAAACAAATCCTCGTCTCGACGGACAACCCGGCGCAGAATGAACTCACGCTCATGGTAAAGGTCGAAATTCCGCTGATCTATAAAGCAGAGCCGGAGAGCCTTACATGGGAGCTCAATGAGGAGCCAAAAGCCAAGACGATCAAGATCAGCATCGTGGGCGAAAAAGACATCGCGGTGACGGGCCTAGTGAGTTCCCGGGAAGGCATGGCGGCAGAGGTGAAGGAACTCAAAAAGGGGCGTGAGTATGAGATTTCGCTCACGCCGCGAAGCACGGCAGAGTCCATGCTGGGTTTTGTGCGCGCGGAGACAGACGCACCCTATCCGCGTCACAAGAAGAAGCTGCTGTTCTTCAACATCAAACGCGCCCCGGCGGCCCCGCCCAAATAATGCTGCTGCGCATGGCATGCCAGACGGCGGTGCTGCTGGCCCTTGCGGCGGCCGGGGCCTTCGCCACATGGAAATGGCACCCTAATGCGCCTGCCCTAGGCCTTGTGGAGGAATCTGCGTCTCCGGGCGAAATCTCAATAAAAAACGCGCTCGGTCTGGTAAAAGAAAAGCGCATCATTTGGCTGGATGCGCGCAGCAGCCAGCAGTTTTCCAAAGGCCACATCGACGGTGCCCTGCCGCTCAATGAACAGGAATGGGAGGAGCAGGTGGTGGCTGTTTTTGATGCCCTGCAAAACGACAGCGGAAAAAGCACCGTGGTCATTTACTGCGATGCCCAGCGCTGCGAGTCCAGCCGCCGAATCCGGGACAAAATGCTACAACTGCCGCTGGGCGACTTGACCATCCTTGTGCTGCACGGCGGTTACCCCGCGTGGCAGGTGGTTCAGGGAAAATGAACCCTACCAGTCCCGGTGACCCCGGTGAGGGCCGCCGTGGTTTTTGAGTTTGACGCTTGGCGGTCTCATTCGCCGTGCCATGTATGCCTTCATGCCGCGACCTTCCCGCATCTCCGATCCCCGCCAGCTTCCCGACGCCCGGCGCCACAAGCACACCGACTATTCCAAGGCGGTGCAAACGGGCGACGAATCAGACCTGCGCGCCATCGTCCAGTCCGCGGACGCTCCTCTCATCCTGATCCTTGATCAGGTGACTGATCCACACAATCTGGGCGCGTGTCTGCGCACCGCGGATGCGGCCGGCGTGCACGCGGTGGTGGTGCCGAAGGACCATTCCGCAACTCTCACCGACACCGTGCGGCACATCGCCTGTGGGGCGGCGGAGACCGTGCCCTTCATCCAGGTAACCAATCTGGCCCGCACCATGGAAAACCTGAAGGAGTGGGGTGTCTGGCTGACCGGCACTGCCGAAGAAGCGGAGAAGAGTCTCTACGACATGGACTTTAAAGGCCCCACCGGTATCGTCATGGGCGCAGAGGGTCCCGGCATGAGGAGACTCACCGGAGAGAAGTGCGATTTCCTGATTCGCATCCCCATGCAGGGTAAGGTGCCCTGCCTGAATGTCTCAGTCGCTACCGGCGTGTGCTTGTTTGAGGTAGTGCGGCAGCGCATGGCGCCAGCGTAGCGTGGGCGGAGGCAGGCCTGTCCGGCATCCTCATCTGCCGGGAATTTTGGATTTACGCAGCACGGGAACCGCGTCATATGAAAGCATGATCCACCGCCGCCGCTTTCTCACCGCCGCCTCTGCTGCCGCCGCTTTCTCCGCCGTGCCCATCCTGCGTGCGCAGGATGGGCAGAAGAAATACCGCACGGCTCTCATCGGATCGGGCTGGTGGGGCATGAATATTCTCCGGGAGGCCCTCGCTCACGGTCAAACGCTGTGCGTGGCCCTGTGCGATGCGGACGCAGATAAACTGGAACACTGCTCGGAAGAGGTGAACCAGCTCACTGGCGGCACGCCCAAGATCTTCCACGACTACCGCGAATTGCTGGAAAAGGAGAAACCGGAAGTAGTCATCATCGCCACACCGGACCACTGGCACGCGCTGCAGACCATAGCTGCGGTGAAGGCCGGGGCGCATGTCTTTGTGGAGAAGCCCACGGGGCACACGGTGCAGGAAAGTCGCGCCATGGTCAAAGCGGCGCAGGATACCGGACGCACGGTCCAAGTGGGGCTGCACCGCCGCATCGGCCCTCATCACGTGAACGCGCTCAAATTTCTCCGCGACGGGAAGGTGGGTAAAGTCGGCGCCGTGCGCTGCTTCGTTCACTATCCCGGTGGCAAAGAGAATCCGAAGCCCAACCAGAAAACGCCGGAGAACATTGATTGGGATCTCTACTGCGGGCCGGCCCCGCTGCGTGCGTTCAATTCCAAAATCCATCCCGGCGGCTGGCGGCAGTTCATGGATTTCGCCAACGGCCAGATTGGTGACTGGGGCGTGCACTGGCTGGACCAGTTTATGCTCTGGACCGAGGAAAGAGGGCCACGCCGAGTCTTCAGCAGCGGCGGGCGCCCTATCTCAGGGCCGGCGGTGAACACAGAGAAAGAAATGACCACGGACGCTCCGGAGGAACAGATCGCCGTCTTTGATTTCGAGGGCTTTACGGCCACATGGGAGCACCGGAAATTTGCAGCCAACAGTGCCGAGAAGCACAATATCGGCGTCTATTTCTACGGTACTGAAGGAACGCTCCACATCGGCTGGCGCGATGGATGGACATTCTATCCATCGAATGAAAAAGCGCAGACCATTCACGAAGACCACCAGCTTCAGGAACCGGACGGTCACAGCATGAAGCTGCTCTGGGCGGACTTCATCCGCAGCATCGAGACCAAAGGAAAGCCTGCTGCCACGATTGAGAGCGCCCACCGTTCCAGCGTGCTGCCCATGCTCGCGAATCTCTCGCTCAAATTGGGCCGCAGCCTTACATGGGATGCGGAGAAGGAATTGGTCGTGAATGACGCCGAGGCGGCGAAGGGCCTGCGGCGCGACTACCGGGGGCCGTGGCAGTATCCTGGGGCAGAATGACGAAATCCGATGCCAAAATCCGAAGGGCTTGTTTGACGAAGTGAACTGAGCGCGCTGGGAGGTGCGCGAAATTTTGGATTTGCACGCAAGGTTGCGATGCATTTCCCGCGTAGTGGTGACGTCCCCACTTTACTTCATCCACTATGCAAACCCGCCGCCGACTTCTTCGCAATATCATCGCCACCGGCACTGCGCCGCTTATTCTGCCCCGTCACCTGATCGCCGGCAGCGGGCAGACGCCGCCCTCGGAAAAACTCACGACGGCTCACATTGGCGTTTCCGGTATGGGCGGCGGCAATCTGGGAGAGATCGGGAAATTCGCCGAAGTGCAGGTGGTTGGGCTCTGCGATGTGGATACCGGACACTTGGCTGGCGCAGCCAAAGAGTATCCGAACGCAAAAACGCACCGCGACTGGCGCAAAATGCTGGAATCGCAGAAGGACATCGATGCGGTGGTGGTCAGCACGCCGGACCATCACCATGCTCCCGTCTCCCTCGCTGCGATGGTGCAGGGGAAACACGTTTACTGCGAGAAGCCGCTGGCGCACACCATCGAGGAGGCACGCCTCATGTACGAGACTTCGGAGAAAATGAAGGTTGTGACGCAGATGGGGAACGGCGGCCACGGCGGCGATGGGCTGCGCCGCTGGCAGGAATACATCGACGCGGGGGCCATCGGCAAAGTGAAAGAGATCCACTCGTGGAGCGACCGGGCCGGCAACCGGTGGAGCCAGGGCAAACCACGCCCGAAGGACACGCCCGCCGTGCCGAATTCGCTGGACTGGGATCTCTGGCTGGGGCCGGCTCCGGAGCGGCCCTATCACCCAAGCTATCATCCGTTCCACTGGCGCGGGATTTGGGACTTTGGCTGCGGCGCGCTGGGTGACATGGCCGTGCACAATGCGGACCCGGCCTACTGGGTGCTGGGACTGGGCGCGCCGGACTGGGTGGATGCCGAGGTGAGCGATGACGCGAACGACGAATCCTTCCCGACATGGAGCATTGTGAAATGGCACTTCGCCGCCACGAACAAACATCCGGAATTAATCATGAAATGGTATGACGGCGGTAAGAAGCCGGAAAATGTCCCCTTCCTTGACCCCAAAGTGAACTATGGCGACAACGGTCTCATCATCGTGGGTGAGAAGGGAGCGCTCGTCGGCGGAAGCCATGCGGGACCGCCGCGACTCTGGCCAGTAGAGGCCAGCGTCAAAACCCCGCCGCCGAAGCCCACGCTGCCGCGTTCTGCCGGCCACCGCATCGAATGGGTGCGCGCCGCCCTCGCCGGCAAGCCGCGCGACAGCTTGAGTGGCTTCTGGTATTCCGCTCCGTTCACCGAAAGCCTGCTCACCGGCCTGCTGGCCGTACGCTTCAAAAAGCGGATCGAGTGGGATGCGGCGAAAATGGAGGCAAAGAACTGCCCGGAGGCCCAGGCCGTCATCCGCAAAGCCTACCGCGAAGGCTGGAAGCTCCCAGTGTAGCTACACAGCAGTAGGGTAAACAGGTTTTGGCGAATTTCGGGCTTCGTCATTCCCTGCTGCCAATACTTCCGAAATTAACAAAAAACGGCCGCTCCAGTTTCCCGGAGCGGCCGTCTTGGATTTCTTGGGTGCTGGTGCTTAGGCAGCGGCCTTGGTTTTCGCTTCAAGACCGGTTTTCGCCTGGGCCACGAGTTCGTCGATGGCTTCCGGCTGGTTCACGGCCATGTCGGCGAGAACTTTGCGGTCGAGATCTACACCGAGGTGCTTGAGACCCTCGATGAAGCGGTTGTAGGACAGACCGCGTGCACGCACAGCAGCGCTGATACGGGTGATCCACAGAGCGCGGAAGTTGCGCTTGCGGGTCTTGCGGTCACGGGTCGCCCAGGTTTGCGCCTTAAAAATGGCGTCCTTGGCATAGCGATAGAGGCGGGAGCGGCTTCCGTAGAAACCCTTCGCTTTCTTGAGGATGCGCTTGCGGCGTTTGCGGCTCGCCGGCGCGTTGGTGGCTCTTGGCATTTTGTTTCGTTGTCGAACGGGCTGTTATTATTTCCTCCGCGCCGTCTCACCCATTCAGAAGACTCCCTTTCAGAAATCAGGCGGCGTCGGAGTTGACCGGAGAGACCGGTCATTGGGGCGTGGTCATGCGAAGGGCAGACACTCCATGATCCGTGGCACATCGACAGCTGCGACGAGGGCTACTTTCCGGAGGTTGCGCTTACGCTTGCGATTCTTGCACTCAGCAAGGTGCCGGCGACCCTGCTTGCGACGCAGAATCTTACCGGTGCCTGTGATCTTGAATCGCTTGGCAACGCCTTTCCTAGTTTTGCTTTTGGCTACTTTTTTTCTCATAAAATGAGGGCCGCGAGGGTTGCACTCTTCCCCGGCCGGGCAAGCGGTTTTTTGCAGGGGGTGAAAATGCGGCATTTTTCCCGTTTTTGGCCTGCAAACCGGGTCGGTGGCGGGTCATACGCGCACTGGCGTTGTCCGAGCCCTCAACGTCGGCGGGGCCGATGTCAAAAGGGCCCCCTCTAGAAATGGCTTCCCGCCTCGTCCCCAAACGGTGAGCCGGTGCGCTGGGCGCAGGCGTAGTCCGCGGCGAAGCAATCAAATCCATGCCTTGGCACCTCGGCTATTTCCTCCCCGTAGGCCGGGAGAAACCCCCGGGGCAGGCATCCACCGATTAATTCCCGAATGACAGCCACCGGAGCGAGCGATCCCGTATGCCACACAAATCCCGCCGTCTGCCGTCAGGCGAACAGCGAGCAGTAGAAAACAAGCCAGGTTTCCCACGCCCGCATGTTGCCGTGAGGGTGGAGGGCTGGTAACTCTAAGCGCCAGCCGGGAAGCCGGTTTTTTCATTCTACCCGGTCACCACGTTCCAAGTTCCGGGTTAAAACACCCGGGCTCTGCGCTCCGTTGGCGCCCCATCCACTGGACGTCTCACGCCGCCACTTCCTGCGTGAGTGTGGGGTGGGGTTTATCAATATCTACCACGAAGGCTGGGACGCCCACAGCGATGTGACCGGCAATGTCCGCAACAACTGCGCCGCAACCGATAAGGCCAGCGCCGCTCTCGTCACCGACCTCAAGCGCCGGGGTCTCCTCGATGACACGCTCGTCGTCTGGGGCGGCGAATTCGGACGCACCCCCATGGTGGAGACCAATCCCGCCCTCGGCCGCAGTCTTGGCCGCGACCACCACCCGCAGACCTTCACCATGTGCATGGCCGGCGGCGGCATCAAACCCGGAATCAGCTACGGCGCCACGGACGAACTCGGCTTCAACTCCGTGCAGGATCCTGTCCACGTTCACGACATTCAGGCCACCATTATGCACTGCCTCGGCTTCGACCACGAGCGGCTCACCTTCCACCACCAGGGCCGCGACTACCGCCTGACCGACGTGCACGGCCATGTGGTCAATGCGCTGCTGGCTTGAGGGTTGTGACCGGGTGGATGTGGTGCCATGGGCCGAGTTAAACTCTCGGGGCTGAATGTCCCGGTTTCACCCTAATTCTCAGTGGGAAGAGCGCCCCTTTACAATCCGGGAGAGTGCTCCTAGTCTTAATTTCCTTTTCTAAGACCAGACTCTACTTTTCCGGAATGCCTGTCGCTGCCAACACCCGCAACTTCTCCATCATCGCCCACATCGATCACGGGAAAACTACGCTCTCGGACCGCCTCCTTGAGAAAACAAGCACCGTGACTATGCGGGAGATGACTGCGCAACACCTCGACGCCATGGATCTTGAGCGCGAGCGCGGCATCACCATCAAGTGTCACCCGGTGACGATGATGTATCAGTCGAAGAACGGCCAAGTGTATAAGCTCAATCTCATCGACACGCCCGGGCACGTGGACTTTGCGTATGAAGTGAGCCGGAGTCTCGCGGCTTGCGAGGGTGCGGTCATTCTCGTGGATGCAGCGCAGGGCGTGGAGGCGCAGACGGTGGCGAATCACCACCTTGCGCTGGAGCAGAAGCTTACCATTATCCCGGTCATCAATAAGATCGACCTGCCGAGCGCAAACCTGCCGGCGGTGAATAAGCAACTCGAGGACATCCTCATGATCCCGCATGAGGAAGCCATCAAGGCGAGCGCCAAGATGGGCATCGGGATCGAGGATATTTTGGAGGCCGTCATTGAGCGCGTGCCTCCGCCCACAGTGCCAGAGGATGGCCTGCTGCGCGCATCGGTGTTCGACAGTGTGTTCGATTCCTATCGAGGCGTGGTCATGTATGTGCGTGTGGTGAGTGGAACTCTGAAGCGCGGCACGGGCATCACGATGTATGCGACGAACAATTCCTACGAAGTGAAGGAAGTGGGCATTTTCACCCCGAAACAGCTCAAGACCGACCTGCTGGAAGCGGGCGACGTAGGTTATGTGGTGGCGAATTTGAAGAGCACCGGAGAGGTGAAGATCGGCGATACGATCATGGAGACCTCGCGCATGGCAAAGGAGCCGCTGCCGGGCTTCAAGGAGATCCAGCCCATGGTCTTCAGCGGCATTTATCCGGTGAGCAGCGACGACTTTGAGCAACTCAAGCTCGCGATGGGCAAGCTCCAGATCAATGACAGCGCATTCAAGTTCCAGCAGGAGAGCAGTGCCGCGCTGGGCTTTGGTTTCCGCTGCGGCTTCCTCGGGCTGCTGCACATGGAAATCGTTGTCGAGCGCCTGCGCCGGGAGTATGACATGGACATCATCTCCACCTACCCGAGCGTGGTCTACGAGATCACGCTGGCGAGCGGGGACGAGCTGAAGATTGATAACCCGACCTACATGCCGGATCCGGGCACGATGCTGGAAATCCGCGAACCAGTGGTGCGCGCCTTCATTCTCATACCCAATGAGTGCATCGGCGACATCATGCAGCTAGTAGCGGAAAAGCGCGGCATTCTTGAGAATACCGAGACGCTGGATGCGAGCCGCGTGATGCTCACCTGCACGCTGCCGTTGAACGAAATCCTCGTGGACTTCAACGATAAGCTCAAAAGCATCACCCGTGGCTACGGCAGCATGGACTACGAGCACCACGGATTCCGCGCCGAGAAGCTTGTGAAGATGGAAATGCTGGTGAACGGCGAGCCAGTCGACGCCTTCGCCACCATCGTTCACCGCGACAAGGCCGAGGCCCGTGGACGGGCGCTTGCGAAGAAGCTCGTGGACGTCATCCCCAAGCAGCTCTTCACCGTTGCCATCCAAGCAGCCATCGGCGGAAAGATCATCGCCCGCGAGAGTATTGGCAGCATGGGCAAGAACGTGACCGCCAAGTGCTACGGCGGCGACATCAGCCGGAAACGCAAGCTCCTTGAAAAGCAGAAGGAGGGCAAGAAGCGCATGAAGATGATCGGTAAGGTCAACATCCCGCAGGAGGCCTTTGTGGCGGTGCTCAAGACGGGAGATTGAAATGACGAATGCCAAATGACGAAATCCGAAGGAACCTCGAGCAACTTTTCATAATTCATAATTGATAATTCCCATGATCCACTGGTTCTCACCCGCATGGCTGAAAAAAGCCGATCGCTTTTCCAAGGGCGTGAAGAAGTTTATTGCTTACCATCGAGATCTCATGCCGGCGGATAAGCTGGCTGACGTGGAAGCGGCGAAGTTGGACTACGATACCGCCATGAAGCTGAAGGACCGCAAATCCATAGAAGGGACCGGTGATGACAAGAGCGGTGGTTTCGAGGGACTCGAGAAACGCCTTCTGCGGCTCTGCGAGAAGGCCGTGCCCAACTATGCGTCTGGCTCCCTCAAGGAAAACGTGGAGGTCATCATCGTGGCCATCATCGTGGCGCTCGGTATCCGGGCTTATTATCTCCAGCCGTTTAAGATCCCAACTGCTTCCATGCAGCCGACGCTCAATGGCATTATTGGCACCCGGATGGATGCCGATCAGGAGGGGCCGAACTTTCTGCTGAAGGGATGGCAGTATGCATGGAACGGGAGGAATTACGTGAACTTTGAGATTCCGAAAGACTGGCCGGAAGTAAAGTTTGTGGGCTTCCGTCAGTATTCGAGGATGAACTTCTTCACCTTTACGGAACTTCATTTCACTAACGGGACGCAGACATTCAGCGACTTCGTTTATGCCCCGGCCCGGCAGGTGCTCAACGACCTCTGCTGGAACGCATCGGTTCGCGAGTTGAAGAACATTCCGTCGGATGACACGCAGGGGCCTCAGCCGATCACAGTGGGGGCGTTAGGCTTGAATGAGAAACTGCAGCCGGCGGGTGATTCTTTGCAGGCCGTCTTCAAAGGCGGGGATATTTTTGCCCGCGGCTATGTGGAGTCCGGTGACCAGTTGCTGGTGGACAAGGTCTCCTATCACTTTGTCAGGCCGAAGCGAGATGACGTGTTTGTATTTAACACTAAAAACATCATAGGCCTAGCCAAATCGCAGCACTACATCAAGCGTTTGGTGGCTCTTCCGGGAGATGAGGTGGCTATCACGGAACCGAAGCTCTTTGTGAACGGTGCCGAGGTGACGGCGCACGGCAGTGCCAATGTGATCGGCAGCAAAAATGGCTTTCTCGGCTACAAAGAGGCCGGCGGTTATCCTTATGCCAAGCGGCGGGGCAGCGAACCCGGAACGGTTTATGATTTCACGTCGAAACCGGGCTACATTGCTCTGGGAGACAACAGTGGGAACAGTCTAGACAGCCGATACTGGGGGACCGTGCCGGAGAAAAATCTCGTGGGACCGGCACTGCTTGTTTACTGGCCGTTCGCCAATCACTTCGGCATCATTCGCTGATTGCTGTCATGGACCGCGCGGCGTGGATTCCATGGGCATGGGGTGCCGGCGCAGCGTTTTGTTTCGGATTTATGTGCCTGCTGCAGCCTTGGCGAAGGCAATTCCGCTGCGCCTGGACCGTGATGCTGGGAAATCGCACGGTTTGGCTGCTGCCCTTGGCGGCTGTAGTGCTTGAGCGTGTGTGGCAGTGGAAGCCCGGAGAATATTATGATGCTTCTGCCGCCGCTGCCTGCTTGCGGGCCGGGGATTCCCTCGCGGCTGTACTCACGTGGCCGGTGCGCGGCGAAGTTCTGGCCATGCTAGCCGCTGGCGCATTTTTCGCCAACAGCGGCGGTCTGCGCACGGGACTCCTGCGGGGAATAGATTCCGTGTTTGGTGCGGCCGTCGCCCGGGTGGCCAAGGTGCTGCTTCTCGGCAGTGCGACAGCATCCTTGGGAATTCCTGCGGTGAGGTTTGGTTCTGGTGGTGAGCATGGGCGCACCATCATTCCGATCATGTCTTCGCTCTGGTTTGCCCTCGCAGCCACGCTGGTCACGGGCTGGCTGCTTCAGGTTTTTGAGGCGCATAGCCGTGCGCCGGAAAAGGCTGGAAAGATCCGCTGGATGGAACTGGCTGCGCAGTATGTACCGCGGCTTTGGTTCATGGTATTGGCGTGTGCGGTGGCTTTTCCACTCATGGAATTGCTGGACGCGGAGCTTGGTGGCATCCTGCGTATTTATATATGGCCAGTGGTATTGCTGCTGCCTTGGTTTGCTATCACCGCGCTGCGCACGGCCACGGCGGATGAAATTCACACGGTTTTCCTGACTGCTCTACGACGCTGGTGGCAGGGATACGCATCATTCTTCTGCTGGCTCGCTGTGGCTGGCGTCTCCTTTTTTATGCTCCACTGGATCACCGGTATGCTGGTCTCTCTTTGTCCTCAGGCCTCATGGTGGTGGGAAATTCCTTCGCTGGCCGGTCGGCTGGCATGGGTTTGGCTCGCAGTATGGATGCTGGGCGCATGGGTCTGCATTCAGGTGGACAAGCTCGCGCTGCCCGCCAAAGAAAAACGCACGCTCCGGCGCCCCGCCTCCGTATGAGTTCCATCCCATCCAATCACGCCGTCCACGGTGTTGTGCGCAGAAGCCGCTCCAATCTGGCTTTTGCCCTCGCCTGCCTCCCTCGCGGCCGACGCGATGACATGTATTCGTTCTACGCTTTCTGCCGTGTCGTCGATGACATCGCCGACGACGAAGGTATTCCCCTAGAGAAGCGTATCGCGGGTCTCCAGCGCTGGCGCGACGTCATTCACGGCCGCGCTACCAACCTCAGCGAACTCGAAGAAGCCGTGACTGGCGTGCAGGAGCGTCATCAGCCCCCAGTGCAGGAAATGGAGGAAATCATAGAAGGCGTAAGCATGGACCTCCAGCCCATGCACTACGCCACATGGGCAGAACTCGAGCGCTACTGCTACCGAGTCGCCGGCTGCGTGGGCCTCGTCAGCATCCGCATCTTTGGCTGCGCCATGCCGCAGAGCCGCGACTATGCTCTCGCTCTGGGCAACGCCCTGCAGATCACCAACATCCTCCGCGACATCCACGGCGATTACCAAAACGGCCAGCGCATCTACCTCCCGCAGGACGAAATCGCGACCGCCGGCTACACCGAAGCCGACCTTGCACGGGGCAAAATGAACGACGCCTTCCAAGCTCTCATGACGCAGCAGATCGCCCGCGCCCGCTACTACTACACAAGGGCCACCGACCTGCTTGCGCCCGAGGACCGCATTCCACTCTCCGCCTCCGAGACCATGCGTCGCATTTACAGCGAGACACTCGACCTGCTGGACAACGATGGCCGCCGCGTCTTCGACAAACGCTACCGCCTTCCCCACTGGCGCAAGGTCCAGATCGTCGGTAGCGCATGGATCAACGGCGTCTGGGCCCGGGCATGGAAATCTCACGTAGCCTGATTCGTACTGGGATTTTTGCCCTTTTGCTGCTCCACATGCATGCTATAACCGCTCTCATGAAAACGCTGCTACTGCTCCTTGCATCCATGCTCTCCTTAGCAGCACTTGCTAAGGGACAATATTCGGCGGTTCCTGCCTGACCGGTATGACCGGGTGAAGGCGCCGCCGTGAGCGGTGCATATACGAAAAGTGACAGTCTGAGTCTGGACAATGCCCAGACGGTTTCCCTCTGGAGGAACCGGTTCAGCCTTACTGTGCGGGTAGTGCCGGGGATTCTGGAGCGGGCCCGGTGGCGGAACAATCTGGCTTATTCCCTGCGGCATGACCTCACCATCGGGATCGAATACAACCCGCTGGCGCAGGACATCCACCCTACGCTGAACTGGCGGTTGGTGGACGAGACAGAAACGCGGCCCTCTGTTATGCTCGGCACCAGCAGTGACCGCATCGGCACACCGCACGGAACTGCGACGTATTTGACCATCGCCAAAAGCCTGAAACCGCAGACCGGACTGCCTATCGCGCCCTATGCGGGAGTGAACTATAGCAGCTACAATAACCGCTTCTCCTTCATCGGCGGAATGAACGTGCAGCTAACTCCCAAATTGAGTCTCATGGCCATCTATGACGGTGTCGCCACTCACGGAGCGTTGAGCTTCACCGAGGGCCGCCACACTTTCTCCCTTCTGGCTGTGGACCTCGATGACGAATGGAACTTCGGCGCCGGGTATAGCGTCCGCTTTTAGTTAGTTTCGCTGAGAAACTCGTGGGGCATATGGACGAGGACCATGCTCCGCAAAGCCGGGAACCTGTAAGAAAAGACAGCCACGCAACGTGAAGGACGGATGCCGTTGCTTCGTTTCCGCACCGCTCTGCTTTTCCCGCTGCTGCTGACGGTCGCTGGCGCTGCGCCGGTCTTTGAAAAGGATGTGAGGCCGCTGCTCAAGGCGCACTGTTTTCACTGCCACGGTGAGGGAGGCAAAAAGGAGGGCGGTGTGGACCTCCGGTTGAGAAGGTTCATGCTCCACAAAACGGACGACGGCCCGGTCCTGACGCCTGGAGATGGCCATGCGAGCCGCATGCTCTCTCTGGTGAAGTCGGGCAAAATGCCGAAGGGAGAGAAGAAGTTAGCGCTTCACGAGATCGCTCTCCTTGAAGAGTGGATCACTGCTGGTGCGCCCGTTTTAAAGGACGAGCCGGAGGCTATTCCTGCCGTTTATATCACGGAGGATGAGCGTAACTTCTGGAGCTTCCGTCCGGTCGTGAAGCCTCCTCTGCCTCCCGGCGAGGGGAATGCAGTGGATGCTTTCACGGGCGAAAAGCTGCGCGCGGCGGGCATGGACTTTCAGCCGGAAGCCAGCCGAGCGATATTGCTTCGCAGGCTGTCTTTTGACCTTACCGGGCTCCCGCCAACCCCCGAGGAGGCGGAGGCATTTTTGCAGGATGCGTCCCCGGATGCTTTTGAAAAACAAGTGGACCGTCTGCTGGCATCGCCCCGCTACGGCGAGCGCTGGGGTCGGCACTGGCTGGATGCCGCGGGCTACGCTGACTCCGAAGGCCACGAAGAGGATCTGCCACGGCCCCACGCATGGCACTACCGCGACTACGTCGTGAGGGCGCACAACGAGGATCTCCCGTGGGACCGTTTCATTGCTGAACAGCTGGCCGGCGATGAACTCGCTCAGGTAAAGCATGAAACATTGCTCCAGCGGATCCATCATGCCGGTGTTTCGGAAAAGCTGGCAGCCACCGGATTCCTGCGCATGGCCCCGGACCCCACCGGCGGCTCCGTGGCGGATGCGAACCTCGCGCGGAACCAGGTCATGGCGGAAACGATCAAGATCGTGTCCACTTCACTCATGGGGCTCACCGTGGGCTGCGCCCAGTGCCACGACCACCGCTACGATCCCATCGCGCAGCAGGATTATTTCCGGCTGCGGGCCGTTTTTGAGCCCGTCTATGACTGGAAGAATTGGCGGCCGCCGGGCCAGCGCCTATACTCGCTTTATACAGAGGAGGAACGCAAGCTCGCGGAGCAAATCGAAGCCGAGGCGAAACAGATGGACGATGAGCGCATCGCGTTCGCAGCCAAACGGCTTGATGAAATCTTTCTCGAACGCCTCGCCAAAGTGCCCGCTGAAGACCGAGACGCCGTGCTCGCAGCGCGCGAAACCGGACACGGCAATCGCACTCCTGCTCAGCACGAGCTGCTCAAAAAGTATGTCGAGGCCAACGTGGCGCGGGACGAAGGTCTCTTGGAACTTTTCGACCCGGCGGCCAATAACAAACGGAAGGAAAAGCAGTCAAAGTCCACAGCTCACCGCGCAACTAAGCCGAAGGAGCATTTTGTCATGGCAGCGACGGAATCGGGCACGATCCCGGAGACGGTAATTTTCCACCGCGGCGACCACGGGCAGCCTCGAGAGAAGATTTCGCCCGCACTTTTTGAAGTGCTCTCCCCGCCCGGGGCCGCACTGGCACTGGCATCACTCCCGGACCTCTCCAGCAGCGGGCGTCGCCTTGCCTTCGCCCGGTGGATCACCGGAAAGCAGAATCCGCTCACCGCCCGGGTCTTGGTGAACCGTTTCTGGATGCACCACTTTGGCCGCGGGCTGGTGACGACGCCCGGCGATTTCGGTGCGCTCGGCGGGCGCCCCACCCATCCTGAGCTGCTAGACTGGATGGCCACCGACTTCATGGAGCACGGCTGGCAGTTGAAGCGCCTGCACCGCCTCATCCTCAGCAGCCGCACATGGAGGCAGTCTGGCGACCCGCAGAGTAATCCCGACGGCGAGCGGCTCTACTGCGGGTGGAAACTCCAGCGCCTTGATGCCGAGTCCACCCGCGATGCCATGCTCGCCATCACCGGCAAACTGAATCTCCATTCCGGCGGCGAGCCCGTCCCCGTTGCCCGTGATCTCGCCACCGGCCGCATCGTGCCTGGCAGCGAAATCATCAATCCCGGCAACGGCATGATCGACAAAATCACCTCCGCCGCCGAAGGGGCGATGCGCCGCAGCCTTTACATCGAAAACCGCCGCTCGCGGCCGCTCACTGTCCTCGACACCTTTGACCTGCCAGTGATGAACCCCAACTGCACTTCGCGCACTCTTACTACCGTCGCTCCGCAGTCGCTTCTGCTCATGAATGACGCTTTCAGCGTCGAGCAGTCCGGAGCTCTTGCCGATCGGCTACAGCGCGAAGCTCCCGCCAATGACCGCGCAAAGGTCGCGCGCGCGTGGTCTCTGCTCTACGGCGCTGCGCCCGCCCCCCTAGATACTGCTCGTGGCCTTGTCTTCCTCCACGAACTTCGCGCCAGCCTTGCCGCGGCCGGACGCGATCCTGTTCAGGCCGCCAGCGAAGCTCTCACCGCATGGTGCCAAGTGATGCTGAGCACGAACCGGTTTCTATACATCGAATAACCATGGCCTCCTTCTGCTCCCGCCGTCATTTTTTCCGCGCCAATGCTTTCAGCCTTGGCTCTCTTGCGTTGCCGTGGCTGCTGAGCCGGGATGGCGTGATAGCGGCACCTACCAAACCCTTTACCGGGTCGGAATCGTTCGATCTTTCCAAAAAGCCGCCGCCCAGGTTCGGCCAGGCAAAGGCCATGATCTCGCTGTTCATGATCGGCGGGCCGAGCCAGATGGACCTGTTCGATCCCAAGCCGCAACTCACGAAGTATCATGGCCGGCAATTCCCCGGCGAGATCAAGTATGACAACGCAGCGGAGGCGAGCAGCAAAGTGTTTGGCAGTCCGTGGAAGTTCGCGCCGCGCGGGCAGTGCGGTATGGAGATCAGCGAACTGCTGCCGCACCTTTCGGAAATCGTGGACGACATTTCCCTCATCCGCTCCATGCGCACCGGGGTGAACAATCACGGTCAGAGCGTCTGGGCGCTGCACAGCGGGCGGAGCATCGGCGGGCGGCCAACGCTGGGCTCATGGCTGAGCTACGGGCTGGGCAGCGAGACGCAGGACCTGCCGACCTACCTTGCCCTGACCAGTCCGCACGGTCAGCCGCTCATGAATAACGAGAACTGGACTGCGGGGTGGCTGCCCGCGGTTTTTCAGGGGACCATGGTGCGCCCCGTCGCACCCCATATTCTGAACCTTGATCCGCCCGCGTATCTGCCGCCCGGCGGGCAGCAGCGGCAGCTGGAATTGCTCAACAAGCTCAACAGCGATCATCATGCGCAGCACGCCGGCGACAGCGATCTCGATGCGCGCATTCAAAGTTACGCGCTCGCTGCGCGCATGCAGACGGCAGCAAAAGAGGCCTTCGACATCAGCGGCGAGCCTGCCAGCATCCGCAAGATGTATGGACTGGATCAGGACCACACGCGCGACTACGCCACACGCTGTCTCATTGCGCGCCGGCTGGTGGAGCGCGGCGTTCGCTTCGTGCAGGTGCTCAATCAGGGGCAGTCATGGGATCACCACGGTTCCATCCGCGGGGAACTCCCCAACCGCTGCCGGGAGGTGGACCAGCCCTGTGCGGCCCTCGTAAAGGACCTGAAACAGCGTGGCCTCCTCGACTCGACCATCGTGCACTGGGGCGGCGAGATGGGCCGGTTGCCCGTGTTGCAAAACGACGGCGGACCAGAAAAATGGGGCCGTGACCATAATACCTACGGCTTTTCCACATGGATGGCCGGCGGCGGATTCAAAGGCGGCTGCGTCCACGGCGAGACGGACGAATGGGGCCACCACGCGGTGAAGGACATCGTCAATCACTACGACTGGCACGCCACCTTGCTCCACCTTTTCGGCCTCCAGCACGACAAGCTTGTCTTTAAACGCAACGGCCTCGACGCCACGCTTACCGATGGACAGCCCGCGCAGGTGGCGCATGGCCTGCTCGCTTGAGACTTTTGAAGTAATGCAGGGGAGTATGTTTGCCTGTGGGAGGAATGTGCGGTGGAGCAGATTGGCAGTGAGCACCACTGCCAGCCTCCTGCCGCGCGGGCGGTGTGCGTGGCTGCTTCCTGCCCGAGCCCGGGTCTTTATTGCTGCATTTAGAACTTGCCGAAATCCGGCGCGATCCCACACAATGCGCGGCTTGTCATTTTTCCTTCCATTCCCGCCGACGGTAATTATTGCCGCCCTTTCCTTCCTGGTCCCATCGGCCCGGGCGCTGACCATTGGCAACACCGTCGCCGCCACGGGCGGGCTGGATGGTTGGAATGCCATCATGGTGGTCAATGAGTCGGATACTTACACCAACACCAGCGGCGGCGCGCAGACGGTGACGCTGGATCAATTCAATGTGAATATCGGTGCGGTGCGCGGGCGCGTCACGCCGTTCGTGGTGCGGGTGAATGGCGACAACAATTTCACCGTGCTGGCCATTGGCGCCACGCGCGTAGCGGGCACGGACTACACGACGACGGGCGTGAAAGCGTTCGCGTTCTCTGCGGCGGCGACAACGTTTACTCTCAACGCCGGCGAGAAGCTGGCCGCCGGATACACGGACGCCGCTCCGAATGGCTCGGGCGGTGCGGGCAGCGTGGTCCCGTTCGTGGATGGCGGCGATCAAATCTGGCTCACCGGAGGGCCGTCGGTCGGGAATTCCGGCACTGTCACTCTCGGCTCCATGCCCACAGTGGGGGCGCAGTTGTTCACAACACTGACGCGGCAGTACCAGTTCAATATCACCTTCACCGCGCCGGCGGCCGGGCCTCAGCCGCCATCGGATATTCTGCTCGCGGCGCTCGCTCTTTTCCCCGGCACTGTCGGCGTCGCTGCCGGCGCGCTGACTTCCACAGACCCGAATCCGGGCGACACGCACACCTATTCCCTCGTCACGAATCCCGGAGCGCTGTTCGGCATCGCGGGGAATGCGCTGACCTTCACCGGCCCGGCGGGCGCAGTAGGCATGGGCTACACGGTGCGCGTCCGCTCCACGGATCAGACAGCACTTTCGCTGGAGAAAGACTTCACGCTCACCGTCGGCGCGCCGCTGGCTCCGTCGTCGGTGAACTGCACGGCGGAACTGATCCCCGCGGGCAGCGCGGCGGGCGCGGCGCTGGGCCGGCTGAGCACGGTGGATACGAACGTGGCGGATGCGTTCACTTACGCGCTGGTGAGCGGCGCAGGCGATGCAGGAAACGCGGCGTTCACCATCGTGAACGACGAACTCCGCCTCGCGCAGGCGGTCGCCGCGGGATCGCCGCCGCTGAGTTTTCGCGTGCGTGCCACGGATCGTGCGGGCCTGAGCGTAGAGGGGACATTCACGCTGCCGGTCATCGAACTCAGCGTGCGAATCAATGAATTCATGGCCGCGAACGCCACCGGCCTCGCCGACGAAGACGGCGCGCAGCCGGACTGGATCGAACTCCACAACCCGCTCGCCGCGCCGGTGAACCTGGCCAGCTGGCGGCTCACCGACGATCCCGCGGACCTCGCGCTGTGGACGTTTCCGGCAGTCAGCATTCCGGCAGGCGGCTACCTCGTTGTGTTTGCGTCAGGCAAGAACCGCGCGGCGCTCACCGGGAATCTGCACAGTAACTTCAGTCTCGACTCCACCGGCGAGCCGCTGCTGCTGGTGAAGCCGGACGGCACGATCGCCGACACGCACGCAGCGCACGACCAGGCGCCGGACATCAGCCACGGCTACGGCAGCATCGGCGGTCGCGGCTATCTGCTGCCGACTCCGAATGCCGCCAACGGCCCGGCCTTCGTCTATGGCATCAACAAAGTGACCTTCAGCGTGCCGCGCGGCTTTTACTCCGCGGCGCAGTCGCTCACGCTGACGGCGGACGTGCCGGGTTCCGTCATCCGCTACACCACCAACGGCACCAAACCCTCCGCCACCAACGGCCTCACCTACGCGACGCCCATCAACATCACGCCCGACACTGCCGCGGCCACGCGCGGCACGCGGCGCATTCGCGCGGTCGCTCTCCACGCGCAGGCGGCGGCGGCACGGCACATCACGCACAGCTATTTGTTTGTGAACGGGGTCACCGCCCCAGCCACCGATGGCATCACGACGCAGACGAACACGAACAACGCCGCGCAGACGAACGCCATCAAAGCCAATGCCACCTACGCCGCGCTCATGGACGATGCGCTCCTGGACTTGCCCGCCATTTTCATCAGCAACGCCTCCGGCCTGCCGACCGCGAACGAGAGCGAGACTGCCATTGAGCTGATCCATCCCGGCGGCGCGGCGGTGGAGAACGGATTCCATGTGAACTGCGGCATCCAGGCGGTCGGCGGACATTCCATCGGCTCGCCGAAGAACAACTTCCGGCTCTACTTCCGCAGTGAGTACGGCGAGCCGAAACTGAACTACCCTCTCTTCCGCGGCCATCCCTACGACGTGCATGGCGCCGTCTCCAGCTTTGACCGGCTCTCGTTGCGCAGTTGCTCGCACGACACCTTCTTCTGGCTCGCCGACACCGCGAATCCTCCCGCTCCCGGCACGCACGCTGACGCGCTCTACCTGCGGAACATCCTCATGGACGACATCCATCTCGCCATGGGCCACATCGCGCCGCACGGACGCTACGCGCACTGCTTTGTGAATGGCGCGTATCACGGCCTCTACCACATCCGCGAGTATCCGAACGACGACTTCCTCTCCAGCTACATGGGCAATCAGGCGGGCGTGACCTATGACTTCACCAACGGCGCGAACGCCGGCGAGAACGGCACGCCCGGCTGGAGTGCCGTGTGGAGCAATATCAAGGCGCTCGCCGCATCGAACTACGCCGAATGCGCGCGCCGCGTGGACATGGCGCAACTCGCCGACTACGAGGTGCTCAACTTCTGGGCCGGCAACAACTGGGACTGGAATCCCAACCAGAACTGGATGGCTGGCGGCCCCAATCTTCCCGATGCCGGCGGCTGGAAATTCTTCAGCTACGACAACGACATCATCTGGATGCACCAGAACTCGAACGTGGTGGGCCGCGCCGTGCCGGACGGTTTGTTCAACACGCTGATGAACCACGAGGAGTTCCGCATCCTCTTCCGCGACCGCTATTACAAGCACTGCTTCCACGGCGGCGTGCTGACGTCCGCGCGCGCCGCGGCCATGCTCGACTTCCGCTCCTCCCAGATTCAGAAAGCCATCGTCGCCGAAACCGCACGCTGGCAGCCAGGCACCGCCACCGCGCTGCCGTGGGACCGCGACGGCGAATGGCAGACGGAACTCAATCGCGTGAAGACGCAGTATTTCCCCGCGCGCATCGGCATCCTGAATTCCCAGCTCGTCGCGCAGGGCTGGTATCCCATCGCCGCGCCGGAGTTCAGCCAGCGCGGCGGCAGCGTCGCGCCGGGCTATGTGCCCGTCATCACCGGACCCGCCGCCACCACCATTTACGCGACCACCGACGGCAGCGATCCGCGCCTGCCCGGCGGCGCGATCAATCCCAACGCCATCATCGTCACTGCGCCCGCACCCGCAGCGCTCGCAGTCAATGGCGTGAAGCTCATCCGCATGAGAGCGAAGAACGCGACGACATGGTCCGCGCTGAATGAGGCGACTTTCAGCAGCCTCCCCATCGTGCCGGCCAGCGCGGCGAACATGGTGGTGTCCGAGATTCACTACCATCCGGCTGTTGGCGGCAGCGAATTCCTTGAGCTGATGAACATCGCCGCGACGCATGTGGACCTGGGCGGCGCGGCCTTCTCCCGCGGCATCGAATTCACCGTGCCGGCGAATACAGTGCTCGCTCCCGGCGCGCGCTACGTTATCACCGCTGCGCAATTCGAGAACGGCAGCGCGCTGAGCAACGGTGGCGAGCGCATCACCCTCATCGCCGCCGACGGCACCACGGTGATCCGCGACTTCGCCTACAGCGACGACTTCCCCTGGCCTTCCGCGCCCGACGGCAGCGGCCCGTCGCTCGTGCTGATGAATCCCCGCGCCGCCGCCACCGATGCCTGGCACAACGACGGCACCCACTGGCGCGCCAGCCTCGCCAATGGAGGCACCCCCGGCGGCACCGACGGCACGCCCTTCACCGGCAATGTCACGGACAACGCCGACAACGACCAGCTCACTGCCCTCGTCGAATACGCCCTCGGCACCAGCGACACCGATCCGTCCTCCGGCCTGACCGGCTACAGCCTTGCACCCGACCCCGCGCAGCCCGGCACGTATTTATATACCATCACCCGCTCCGCCGTCGCCGAGGACGCCCTCTGCACTGTGGAAGTGAGCACCTCTCTTGCCCCCGGATCATGGACCAGCACCGGCACCGTCCGACTCAGCGCCGTGCAAACCGGTAACACGATCATCGAAGTCTGGCGCCTCACGCCGCCCCCGCCCGCCACGCGACTGCTTGTGCGGATGCTGGTGACGCGGCTTCCATGATCAGACAAAAAAACACCGGGGTTCGCAGAAGCTGCGGAACCCCGGTGGTTTCTGAAATGTCGCGTTGAAAAGACTACGCGGTGCGTCGGCGGCGGAGCAGGGCGAGACCTGTGAGGCCGCCCAGCAGGGCCACCGAAGGCTCAGGGACAGGATCCGCGGTGAAGTTAATAGAATGATGCCGTCCGATCACCGCAGTGCCGAAATTGGTGTCACTGAGGTTGACCGCACCGACTCCGAGGTTGGCCGGGTTGTCACTGCCATCGGGGGTGTTGTGCAGCCAGATGGTGCCAGTGGAATCAATCTGCCCAGGGACGGGCGGATCGTCCACGGAGTCAAACTCCACTGCTCCCTGATTCACCGCGGACGCGGAACCGTTCCATGAGCCATCGAAGTAGCCCGCATAATAATTCAGGCTGATCGTGCTGGTGCCGCTGACGAGACCGAAAGCCCCGCCCTGCAGGCCGGAGGCACTGCTGACGACGGTGGTTCCGATTCCCCGGACGGCGAAACTCCCGCCGCCCATGTCCTCCACCAGCACCGGGGTGACCGCATTGTTGTTGGCGTTGTTAAAGAAGTTCCATGAAGTCACGGCCTGGCCTGCGAGAGAACTCAGGTTGGCGTTCAGGACGAACATTTGCCCGCTGAAGCCATCGGTGGCACCGCGGTCACTGGCCGCATTGCCGATAACGGTGGCGGAATGGCTGGAACCGGAGAGCGCCAAAATGGCGACAGCGGTGGACGGCGAAAGTGGGAGGCGAATTGGAGTGGTTTTCATAATTTGCTTTGGCACCCTTCCAGTTTATAGTCCGCTCAAAGTGAGAGGATTCGGGTTCATGGATAGTGGCTGCCACCTGCTTGGCAATCTGCTTTCGGAGCGAAGGCCGGAGGCCGCAGCGTAGAAAGCAGATTGAGCCGTTTGCCCTCTTGCGGGAACGAGTCCAAAGGCGAACCCCTCGGGCGTCTTCATGCCGAGGCTGCGATGCGGTCTGACTTGATTGAACTTCATGCGCCAGGCCGCGATCACCACCCGCGCCTCGCTCAGCGTATAAAATAGCTCGCGAGCAAGGCACTCTCTGCGGAACTTGTCATGGAAGCTCTCGACGTAGCCGTTCTGCCACGGGCAGCCCG
>CAMAUV010000007.1 GCA_945861415.1 Akkermansia muciniphila
AAGCCTCCGCTGCGGGCTGCGCACGGCCCTCCGCTGCGCTCCGGACCGTGCTGCGCCCTCCGCTCCAGCTTCCCAAAATCGGCCCTCCCCCCGCACCAAGCTTGACATCCTGGGCAGGCGGATTAACTACAGGGACGCGCCGGGCAGCATAGCTTAGCTTAGCCAGTCGGTGGCCGGACTTCGGGGTCCACTTCACTATTTCACGAAGGACCGGCAGGGCAGACTGACTGCAGGTCCTTTGTGGGATTTCGACCGCTCCATGGACTCAACTGACGGACGGGACAACAACTACTCCACGTGGCGAGGGGAAACCGGTGACCTCGGCACGGATTTCTTCCAGTATCCATGGTATAACGAGATGTTCAGAGATCAGAACTTCTGGCAGGCGTGGATTGATCGTTACGAGGATTTGCGTCAGGGGGCTCTGAGTCACGCCCATGTTCAGGAGGCGATTGCCGCGGAGACTGCGGAACTTGCCTCAGCCGCTGCCCGCAACTTTGTCCGCTGGGCCGACAAGCCTCCGAGATTTGGCGGGTGGTCCGGGGAAGTGGCCAACCTGCAAAATTTTCTACTCAATCAGCTCTCATGGATGGATTCGCAATTCACCCGCCCGCCGACTGCCAACACTTCGGGAGGGACGGCAGCCTCCAGATTCAGTCTCAAATTGAATTCGCCTTCGCTTTCGAGGCCCGATGCAAAGATTTACTACACGATCGACGGCTCGGACCCCCGGCTCTTTGACACCACGAACAACCAGCAGATCGTCACCACTGCATTTATCCCGCTGGATTCCCCGGTGAAAGTGATGCTGCCAGTCAGCGATCCGGGGACCTCATGGCGCAGTGGTTCATCATACGACGACTCCGCATGGTGGAGCGGAACGCAGGGTGTTGGCTACGACGACGCCACCGACTACGATCCATTCATCGGATTCAATCTGGAGTCTCCACCTCCGGAACGGCGGATGAAAAACGTCATACAATCCTGCTATCTTCGTTATCACTTCACCGCATCGGCCGGGCAGATCTCGGAGATGACCTTTCTCAAGCTGCGGGCCCGCTGTGACGACGGAATAGTTGTCTGGCTAAATGGCATCAAGTTGCCCGCCTCGATCAAGGAGCCATCGCCACTTTTATGGAATAGCGGTGCTACTACCAACACTCCTGACACAATGGCGCGGCAGTTTGTGGAGTTCAACCTCACCACTAATCCCCATTCGGTGATGGTTCCGGGTGACAACGTGCTGGCGGTGCATGGATTAAACTTCGGGCTGAATTCGTCTGACTTCCTGATCCAGCTGGAACTGACGGGAGGCCATGTGCCGGTGGACGGGCCGGAGATTTCCCCATCGGCCATCGAATACACGGGCCCGGTAAGTGTTACTGCCACCACCCATTTTGTAGCCCGCACATTTGATCCTGCTGGGCCCTTCACTCCATATGCGGCGGGGCACACCCCGGTAGGCAGCCACTGGAGTGCGCCGCTTCGGCTAAGCCTGCTGGTCGGCACCGAACCACCTTCCGCCAGTGCCCTTCGCCTTGTCGAAATCATGTATCACCCGCCGCCAATCTCAGAGGCGGAATCGGCTGCCGGTTTTGACAGTCGTGAGCATTTCGAATACCTCGTTCTGGAGAATATTTCGGCTTCCCCGCTGAATCTGGCAGGGATGCAGGTCACAAACGGTATTACCTTTACCATGCCGCTGGGCCCGCTGAGCGTTTTGCACCCCAAGCAGCGTGCGTTGCTGGTCAAAAACCGGGCCGCTTTTGAATTCCGCTACACGACGCCATACGTGATCCTAGGCGAATACGGCGGCTCCCTTTCTAATGGAGGTGAAAAGATTGAGATTCTCTCCGCCGCCGGAAGCGGCCTGCTGGCCATCGCATGGGATGATGAACCCGGCTGGCATGCGAAGACCGACGGAAAAGGCTACTCGCTCGTGCTCCGCGACGGTGCTGCGGAGTTTGGCACTGCCGGGGCATGGCGGCCAAGTCTTGATCCCATGGGCGAGTTGAATCGTTCTCCGGGTTTCAATGGCTGGCAGTCGGCGTGGTTTCCAAATGGCGGCGCTGATGCGCTGCCTCTTTCCGATCCGGACAAGGATGGATCATCCAATGCCGCAGAGTTTGCCGCCGCCACCTCGCCACTGGCTCCTGATGCTGGGGCTCAACCGGTCGCCGGAGCCCCTGACGCGAGCTGCTTCTCCATCTCGCTACGACGTCGGCGTGGAGTCAATGCATGGGCGCTGGAAGGATCCAATGACATGGCCTTGTGGACCCCGGTTTTTGCGACGCCCGCTGTTACCCCAAACGCTGACGGCTCGGAGACCGTGGTATGGTGCTTCCCCAAATCGACCGCCAAAACGTTTTACCGGGCGAGGTCTTACGTGAAGTGAATAAAGTCTTTCGTTGTTTTCTCCGAAGCGATTTCCGAAAACCCACCTGATTAACGCTGAACACTTTCCCAAGCCCAAAATCAGCACTCGCCCAGTGCTGGCGTCCTGCCCAGTCCTGTCTCTGTTCTCCCTTCCATCGGCGGGAAGCACCGCCAGCTATTCTCGCCCCACAGAGAGTATTTGCACCGCGGACTCAGTGCGAAAGTCATCGCGAAGCTGGAAGCCGAAAACAGCATCCGGCGCTAGATGCTACTCTAGCGTGTGCAGCGCTTCGCTCGCGGCGCGACCATTGGTAGCCGGGAGTTCATCAACGGATGGTTCGCGCGATACCGCACATGGTTTAAAGGTAGCAGCGTAGAAAATCTGAAGACCGCAGGGCGCGAAACACACGAGGAATAGAGGGGCTTCTACAGACTACGAAAGTTGGAGGACTGAAGCTGCAGGCTTCCTAAGAAAATGAATGCCGTCGCTCACACATCAGGGACGGCGGAGCAAAGATGGGGAAACGGAAAAAATACGCGTGGGGAAGGGGGCTATTAGTTACTTGCCGGTCTTTTCCTTCTTTCCTTCGGCGGGTTTGGCGGTGGAGACGATCGTCAGCGTGGTGGCCTTATCCGCACTGAGGTAATCTTTGGCGAGACGGTTCAAGTCAGTAAGAGTGACATCCTTGAAGTCGTCTGTCATCGTCCGCGCCCAGTCGAGTCGCTCCGGTTTTGACTGCGATGGACCGACAACAATGCCGAGCCAGTAGCTGTTGCTTCGGCGCTGTTCCTCAAGGCCGGTGAGGATCGGTTTGCGAGCACGAGCCAGTTCATCTTCGCTGATACCTTTTTCGGCAACGCCGGCGGCGATGTCTCGAGCGATGGCTGTGAGCTTTTTGGCCTGTTTGTTGTCCGTGGACATCATCGCCATGAACTGGCCGTAGCCCGTCCACGTGTCGCTCATCATGCTGGCCACGTCAGGACTGTAACTCTCGCCCAACTCTTCACGCACCTTGAGGCGGACCCGGTCGGACACGATTTCAGAGAGTAGGCTGAGCTGACGGCTGAGTTTCACATTCTTGCGGCGATCGGTCGTGGGCCAGAGGACAAGGGCCATGCTTTTGGGAATCTTGGAATCGAAGGCGAATTCCTTCTCCTTTACCCCACCGGGGAATTTGACAGACGTGCGCAGATCCTCATGGCCAAGTCGCTCGGTGGCACGGGCAGGCAGAGAACCGACGGTGGCCTTGGCGGCGGCGATAACCTCTTTCACTTCAAGGTCTCCAACGACACCGATTTCGAGATAACCGGTCCGCAACTGGGGCTCGAGCCACTCCTTCACCTCCCCCATGGTGCGGGCGGCGATTTCCTCCTGCTGCGGAAAAACAAAGCGATAATCATCGCCGTGCATAAACGCATTGCCTTGGGATTGCATCACGCCCTCAGGGGTATGGCTGAGCTGCTGAAAGAGCCCTGTCAGGCCCATTTTGAGGCGGGGCACGCCGTCCTCCCGCCAACCTGGGTCGCTGAGAAACGCCGCAAGGAGTTGGAACTGGTTGGTGAGGTCCTTGCGGTTGGTTTTGCCGGTCAGAGAGAAAGCATCGTCGCCCACACTGAAATTGATATCCACCGTCTTACCCGCGAGCACGCGCTGGAGGTCATCGATACTGTGTTTCCCCAGAGCCCCGTTTTCGAAGGTGTATTGAGCAAAGAGGGCAAGGCCAGGCGTGGTTTTAGGAGCGGTAAGCTTACCGTCGCCAAAAGAGGCACTGTATTCAATGGTGTCCTTCTTGAAGTCGGTGGGTTTGATGTTGAGCCGGACCCCGTTGGCGAAGGTTACCTGGGTAATCTGCAAATCTTCGACGACTTTCTCCGCCGTTACTTTGCCCGGATCGCCAAAACTGGTGTAGCCCCAGATAGCTTCTGCTTCCTCCTTCTGTGGAGCGACTTCTACGCCACGACTCTTTTTCCATACAGCAGCAATTTTCTTTTCGGAGTCATCCAGAGTGAGGTTACCTCCGATAAAGATATTGATGTCTTCGCTGCTCCAGCCCTCCTTGAGGGCCACGTGGCACTGCTCGACAGTGATTTTTGGCAGTTCCGCTTTAGCCCACGCGAGCGAATCGTCCGGGTGCGTAAACACCTTGCGGTCTGAAACATTGGACGCGATCACATCGGCTAGAGCCCGACTCTTGCGAGTGAGCACGCCTTTGGCTTCGTTCTCCAGCGCGGTCATCACATTGGCCGCAGCTTCCGTTAGTTCGCTTTTGGTGAAGCCGTGGAGCACGGCGCGGCGCAGCTCCTGCTCGCCTGCGGCGAGGGCCTTGTCCCAGCTTTCCGGTTTGGAAGTGATCTCGAGCCCGAAACTCTCCACGAAGTGCATCCAGTCTTGTGAAGTGGCCCCGGCAGCGAGGAAGGCAGAATCAGGTTTCTTGCTCAGGATTTCGAAACGCCGGTTAAGCATGGCATTGGCCAGCGAACGGATCAGTTCGATGCGCCGGGTCTCGCTGTTGTGTGGCCTCCGGGGAGAAGGGCGGGGCGTCTCCACCTGAATAGTAACCTGCGCGCCCTCTTTCTCCGTATGAACTTTCGTGCGCAGCCCATTGCCCGTCGTCACTTTCCCAATACTCGGATTCGGCGTGCTTTTCGCAGGGGCTTTGAGGTCGGTGAAATGCTCGGCAATGACCGGCTTAATGTCGTTCGGCTTCACGTCCCCCACTACGATCACGGTCATACGCTCCGGGGTGTACCATTTCTTGTAGAAATCGAGAAACTGCTGCCGCGGCGCAGTTTTGAGCACCTCCTCGGTGCCGATAGGCAGACGGTTGGGGATGAGCGATTCAGGCAGGCCGAACTTGAATCCTTCGATCATAGTTCGGAAATCTACTGAATCCCGCGCATTCTTTTCACTGAGGATAACGCCGCGCTCCTTTTCGATCTCTTCCGCCCCGATGATCATGCCGTCGGCTACGTCGCGCATCCAGAGCATGCCCTGGTCGAGGAGCCTTTTGTCATTGTCCGGCATTTCCAGCTTATAGACGGTTTCGTCGAAGGATGTGTGTGCGTTCGTATCCGCGCCAAAAGCCATACCGAGGCGCTGAAAGAACTCGATCATCTCATTGGCCGGATAATGCTTCGTGCCGTTGAAGGCCATGTGCTCCATGAAGTGAGCCAGTCCCTGTTGCTTGTCCGTTTCCATCAATGAACCAGCAGCGATGTGCAATCGCATGGAAACACGCTTCGGCGGCTCGGCATTGGGCAGAATGAGGTAGCGCAGGCCGTTGTCCAGTCTTCCAAAGACGAGCTTAGGGTCCGGCTTTAGATCGCTCGCCTCATGCGGCCATGTGACAGCAGGCGTTAGCGAATCCTGCGCAGCGGCAAGGACGAGACTGGACAGACAAACGTTAAGAACAAGCGTGGTGAGTTTCATGTTGGAAAGAATCGGTAGGTGGCGGGCGAGAGTCGCGAAGCGCCACCGGGGGAAAGGATTATCTCGGAGATTTGCGACTTAGTTGTTCCACCTGACATGGCAGGGGAGCGACAAGCGCAGTAAGCCATACCACGCGGACGCAGTGTACGAATGCCTTAACAGCCATCCAGTGATCTCTTTAAATCGAGCCCCACCCTTCTCGCCATTCAGTCTTCAGCCACTTGTTCGCGGCGGAGTCGTTGGTAAACTTCATCGACTTTGCGTCCCACTCGAGACGCACACCCGGGCGGCGCACTGCGATCATTCCCAGCAGGCCGATCTCACTCAGGGCTCCGCCATAAGAGAAGGGCGAGCCCGCCGGACGGTTATCGCGCACGGCATTCAGCCAGTCCATCTGGTGATTCCCGTCCTTCACTCGCGGAATCTTTTCTTCGGGACGCTTAAAGTCCTTCAGCAATTCCGGCGTGATGATATGCGGACTGCTTCCCCCATGTGAACCGTGCATGATGCGGCCTTTATCCCCGATGACGATCGCCCCGATGCCCACCGGCTTGCGGTCCTGCTTCTTGAGGTCCTCGTGCTGGGGAATGGCAAAATCCCCATCGTGCCAAATGATTTTCACCGGCCCGCGACTGCCCTTGGCGGCGAATTCAAATGTGATGCGCGTGCCCTTCGGGTAAAACTCTACATCCTTCTCCGGGTCATAATCCTTTACCTCCGCTGTGATGGCCGTGGGCAAGTCGAGGTCCAGCGCCCAGACGGACGGGTCCAGAACGTGGCACACCCAGTCACCAATACATCCGCTGCCAAAAGCCGAAAACCCGCGCCAGTTGAACGGGAGATACGCCGGATGATAATCCCGCGGCTTCAGCGGCCCCAGCCACAGATCCCAGTCAAGTTCCGGGGGAAGCGGCGGCTTTTGCTTCAGCTCCTCGCGCACCCGGGTAAGGTGATAAATATCCTTAAACGCATCACACCCGGCGTGCACTTCGGTCACGTTCCCGATTATGCCCGCCTGCACCATTTCCGTAAACGACCGGATACTATGCGAAGAGTGCCCCTGATTTCCCACCTGCGTGATCAGTTTCTTCTCATTCGCCACTTTCTGTAGCGAACGCACCTCCGCCACAGTGTGGCACAGCGGCTTTTCACAGTAGACGTGCTTCCCATTCTGCATTGCCGCCATGCAGGCCACATAGTGCGTGTGGTCCGGCGTGGCCACCAACACCGCATCGATCTTGCCCGACATCTCGTCGAACATTTTGCGGAAGTCCTTAAAGCGTTTCGCGTCCGGGAATTTCTTGAAACTATCCGCCGCGCGGCGATCATCCACGTCGCATAAGGCCACAATGTCCTCCGAGGCCATTTGGTTTAAATCTGAGCCACCCTGCCCGCCACAGCCTATTACTGCCAGACGAATTTTACTGTTCGGCGAGGGTTTGCCTTCCTGCGCCCTGACGACATGCGAGGGCACGACTTGAAATCCAAAAGCAGCAGTGGCAGCGGCGGGAATAAATGTTCGACGTTTCATAGGCTGCCTCCATCTCCTCAAAATTTGCCAGCGCAACCCCGCTAGTGCGGATACCCAAAACCCCCTCCGCCCTGTCATTTCCCACGGCCGGCATCAATCCTCCACAAACAGGCACTGCACGTCCGGGTACTGTTTAAGGAAGGATGTGATCTCGCGGCGGTTCATGACCATAAAGGCGGTACTGAGGGCATCTGCGAGGGTCGCGCTAGGGGCGATGGACCAGCGGATGATGCGACGGAGATCGACTAACTTCGCACTGCGGGGATCGATGACATGCGCGCCTTTGACCTGAAAGCCCGTTCCGCTCACGGCCTGATCTTTGAGCGCGAAAGGCTCGGGGGCTCCGGCGCGAACGAGCCAGCCATCATGACCGGGAAGGGCTCCCATGGCGAGGATGGTGCTGGTGCCAGCATTGAGCAGAGCATTTGAAATGCTCCACTGCTCACGCAGTAGCATGGCGGCCTGATCAAGCGCGTAACCTTTGCCGATGGCTCCAAGATCGATGAGCATGTTGTCGGCGCGGGGCGTCACGGTCATGGCTTCCATGTCGATGTCCAGCAGTCCGTAGCCGCAGCGGGCACGGGCTTCGTCGATCTCCTGCTTGGTGGCTTTGCGGGGCGCGCCGTCGGACCAGCGCAGCACGGGCAGGAGCGGGCCTATGGTCACATCAAAGGCGCCGCCGGTCTGCTCCCAGACTTCTTTTCCATAGCTGAGGCAGTCCATGGCGGCGTTAGCAATCTCGACCACGCGTCCGGCGGAGTTTCCGTTGAGGCGGCCAATATCGCTCCACGGGACGTATCGGCTGAGTTGCTGCTCAAGGGAGTCGATGTCATCCCAAACGGCCTGAGCGGCCCTCGCGGCTTCGCCTGCCGAGTCGTGCACGAGGGTAAGCTCAAAGCGGGTGGCCATAGCATCGTGGCCAAAGCGGCGGACGTTGGGGTCGCTCATTGCTGGACTGACAGCGCGGGCCACGGCTGTCGGCTCACGTATTGGTCCCATAGTTCCTTTTTGACGTAGAGGCTAAGCGATCCGGCGGTGTGCAGCGTGACGAAGTCCTTGGCGAACTTTTGATCGAATCCCTCCAACTGCCCGGCCGAGCGGAGCTGCTCGCGCCAGAGAGTGTCAGCGTCCGTACTGAAGAGCATAACCGCGGCGGTCTCCGGGTCCGGAGTCACTGTACCGGGCTTCCAGACGTAGTTGGGGAAGCGTTTGCCAAGGAACCACGGCATGGGCCAGCCGCCATTGGGGTCGATTTGGAAGATACGCATGTTTCTTCCTTCGGGCGAAAGTTCGGCGATGCGCTCCAGTTTCGCGACGCACTCGATTACTCCGGGGGAGGTCATACTGTAGTTAAGCGGATTCCGCGAATCGGCGGCGAAGGCGCGACTCATGCGCCATGCTTGGAGGCCAAGCTGCAGGCTCACCAGTGTCAGCAGCGCGGTCGCGACGCGCCGGGCTAGTCGGTTCCAGAAGAGGCTCACCAATTTCTCCGCGCCCAGACCGGCCATGAGCAGCAGACCGTGCCATGCCCCCATGATGCACCATGGCGTCTTGTAGCGAATGATGGCGTAAATAAGAAACGTGGCCACGGAATAGACCGCAAGAAAGCGCACCAAATGCGTGCTCTGATTACGCGCCGGTTTCGCGGTGAATGCGGAGACGCAGCCAATGAATGCGAGAAGCATCAGTGCCCCTTCGGTGTAAATAAAGCGTCGGGCGTCGGCATCGAATCCCAGCGCCCACTGCAGGCCCTTCCAGGAAACCAGACCTTCCGCAGGCCGACCGGTAAAAGTGCCTCCCCACAGCAGCTCTAGGTAATAAGTGAACCCTTTCTCATGCCCCTGCCCGCCCGCGCGGCCAATCATATTGAGATAGGTGGCCGCGCTGTCCGCCACGCCCTTCCATTCGGTAAAAAACTGAGAATAGAGCGCCACGCTCGCCGCGGTGGCGGAGAGGACGAAGATGAGCAGGTGCGAGCCTTTCACCGGGGATTTGCGGCTGCGGTTGACCACACCTAAGCCCGCTCCGGCCAACCAGAATTCCACGATGTAAACGGCCAGCAGCGCCGCGCCCATGGCCGCAAAGTGCAGGACGCAGGTTTCCTTGGTCGCGTGCATCGCCCCCGCGCTCAGACCGGCCCACACCAGCCACTTTGTCTCGCGGGTGATCCAGTAGCGCCAGCCGCAGCCGATGCAGCCAAAGGTGAAGAACACCAGCAGCACCTCCATGATAAAGTAGCGGCTGTAGAACACCATGATGGGTGAGACCGCGATGAACACCGCCGCCCAGCCCAACGCCAGTTTTCCCATGCCGTCGGCAGCTAGCAACAGTAATACCAACAACGCCAGTCCATAGAGCGCCGGAACAAGGCGCAGTTTACTCTCCGTAGCCTCCTCCCAGTCTGTGCCGGTGATCCACAGCAGCGGCCGCGCGCTGTAGAGCAGCGTGGGGCCGTGGTGGTCCACGGGATCATACAGATACTCACCCTGCATCATTTCGTGCAGTTTCACCGCCTGCGTACTCTCGTCCGTGTGCATGGGCTTCAGTTCACGCGACGGCAGACGCAGGAAGCAGGCCGCCACCAGGGCCAGCAGGATCAGGATCAGCGCGCGGGATAATTCGGAGCTTTCCTCCCGGGCGTTTGGAGACGACAGTTTCACACATCACGCATAACCCCGGAGCCGGGAATGCAAGGTGGAATGCCCGCCTGTTTTTTCCCGGCCGGTTTCCTCCCGCTTGCTACCGGCCCGCACCGCGCTCCCAGTCTTACTCATTATGGGAGCACAATGGAAACAAAAATGGCGTGAACTCGCCGCAGACAAAAAGGGCCGGATGACCACGAAGCTCGTGCGGGAAATCCAAGTGGCTGCACGCATGGGCGGACCCAATCCGGAATTCAATCCCCGCCTCTTCGCCGCTGTGGAGGTAGCCAAACGGCAGTCTGTTTACAAGGACACCATCGAGCGCGCCATTGCCAAAGGTGCCGGGCTGGATGGAAAGGCCGACGCCTACGAAACTGTTGTCTTCGAAGGCTTCACGCCCCACCGTGTCCCTGTGATGGTCGAGTGCCTCACCGATAACAACAACCGCACCGGCCCGGAAATTCGGGTCCTCTTCCGCGCCGGCAGCATGGGCAGCGTCGCATGGATGTTCGACCACATTGGCCTCATCGAAGCCTACAATGCCAAACCCGGTATAGACGCCGAGAATGACGCGATCGAATCCGGCGCGGATGACCTTGAACTTCTGCATGAGGGCGATTTGGAAGGTGCGCCCTCCGGCAGCGTCAGCGTCCGCTTTTTCACTCAAATGACCGCTCTCGATTCGGTATCGAAAGCGCTAAAAGCCGCCGGGTGGAACGTGACCACCTCCGAACTTAGCTACCGTCCCAAGGACTACCCGAAGTTAACCGAAGAACAGCGTGACGAAGTGACCGCTTTCCTGCAGGCTCTCGACGAACACGATGACGTCCACCGCGTGCACGCCGCCATTCGTTAGCAACAAGGGGTAGAATGGCGAAGATTCTCACACCTTCCGAGCGACCCGTGGCTGCTAGGCCGCTCGTTTTGGATTTAGTCCTTAGCCATTCACATCGAAGGTCTCATGGACCTGCGTTTCGGCAATCCCCGGAGCTATCTGGCGCTACTGGGCATTCCGGGGGTGGTGGCGATTGAGTTTCTCTAGCGGCTGGAGTTTGCGGTGGAGAAGGAGGGGAAAGTCACGCTTTCATGGAAGCCGGCGGATGGCGGGTGCGGTGTTTCACTCGCGGTGAAGCCGGACCGTGCTGCAATGCTTACAGCCCCTGATGAGCCTGCACTGCTGGAGGTGAAACAGGGCGAGCGCCCACTGCTTTGGGCGGGTAGTTCGTTTGCCGATGTTCGGGAGGCCGATTTTACCAAGGCATCGTCCACTCAAGACCTGGTCGGCACCCAAGCGTCTCTGGTGAGGCGGCACAGTCCGTAGGACGACATATGGCGCATCTGGCTGCTGGTCCTTGCCGCCGCGGCTTATTGCGTCATGGTATTTCATACAACGTCCGGACCGCCGGGTGGCGGCGGCAACGGAATGAGGAGTTGCGGAACGCAACAGGGGAGCGGCATAGGGGAATTTCTGACGAAATTTTTGCTGCCGGATTCTGTTTTTCGTTTAAAATAATCAGGTCTAGGGCGTTGCCCGCATGTTAAAGTAGAGACGCTTTTACCTAAAAATCACTCCATTCATGATCCGCATCATTCTCTCAATGAAGACTATGTTCGCCACGGCGACACTTGTGCTCAGCTTCGGCGGTTCACTGCACGCGCAGTTGACGAAAAAGGAGGTCAAGCTCGGCAACGACCCTGCTTACATCAAAAAGACGGCACTGGAGGTCGATAAACGGATGGGTGCCGGATTCCAGAGAGCCAAACTGGCTCCTGTGACACCCTCCGACGATTCTAAATGGCTCCGCCGGGTCTATCTGGACTCGGTTGGCCGCATTCCCAGCTACGATGAGGCGAAGGCCTTTCTTGAAGACAAGGCCGCGGACAAAAGGGAGAAATTGATCGACAGGCTGCTCAACAGTGAAGGCTACGTCAGCCACACCTATAACTGGTATGCGGACATCCTGCGCGCCACCAGTCGCCTTGGCAATGACGACGACCGCAACGGCATTCCCTACCTCCGCTGGCTGCGTGAGGCCGTGGCCGCCAATAAGCCATGGGACAAAATGACATTCGAACTGCTCACCTCCACGGGCGGCGGTTGGGAGCCCGGCAAAGGTGCGGTGGGCTATTTTGAGCGCGACCGCGGCATGCCGCTGGACAATATGGCGAACACCACGCGCATTTTCCTCGGCACGCATATGGAGTGCGCCCAATGCCACGATCACCCGTATGACAAGTGGAAGCAGACCGATTTCTATGAAATGGCTGCGTTCACTCACGGCCTTAAGACCGGATCTAACAGCGAACAAAAGCGCTACGTTAACGAAAAGTATGACGGCAAGGACGGACTCGAACCCGACAAAGCCAAGCGCGACGTCTACCGCTGGCTCATGGAGAACATCTACGATTTTGGAGTCTATGGAGACGGTAAAGGCAATATTCCGCTGCCCATGGACTTTAAGGAAAAGGGCGGCAAGCCTAGCGAAGTTGTGGCGGCCAAATCAATCTTCCCTGGTGCCCGCGGCAATGCGTCCCGCGATATGAAAGAGGCGCGCGAGAAATTTGCCGAATGGATGACCTCCCCGCAAAATCCGCGATTCACTCTCATCATCACCAACCGCGCATGGAGGCGTGTCATGGGCGTGGGCATGTTTGAGCCAGTGGACAAATTCGCGGAAAAAACCAACGACGCGCCGGGTACGGTGATCAGCAACCCAGCAGCCATGGAGTATCTCCAGCAAGTCATGCGTGAGGTGAACTTCGACATGAAAGCCTTTCAAAAGGTGCTTTTCAATACCCGGACCTACGCGCTGGGCACTAACACCCAGCCGGTGGACACCAAAATGCCCTACGCTTTCCACGGCCGCGTAGTGAAACGCATGTCCGCTGAGCAGGTTTGGGACAGCATGACCACACTTGTCATTCCTGACGTCGACTACCGGAAGGGCAATGCCCTCAATCACACCGCGGTAGTCGCCGGGCGCAACCTTGGGAAGTCGGGTTACGACGTGTGGAAAGAAGTCATCAACATGAAGCCGGCGGAGATTTCTGCGTGGGTGGATAATTTGATGAAAGCCAACCCCAAGGGCTCCGGATCGGAAGCCATGATGATGGACAAAAGCATGATGGCCAGCAACGATCCTGCTGCAGCCTCGCAAACCGATGGCGCGAAGTGGAATGGATTTAGCAAAGATCTTCTGCGGGCGGCTGAACTCCGGAGCCCGACCGCTCCCGAGCATTTCCTCCGCAAGTTCGGCCAAAGCAGCCGTGAGGTGATTGAGGGTGCCTCCAGCGAAAGCGACGTCACCCAGGTGCTATCGCTCATCAACGGTCACGTGGAAAAGAGCATCATCAGCGAAAGCCGCGCCATGGTTTATAAAGCCATCGATGCTGCTTCCACCCCTGAAGACAAAGTTAAGGCGGCATTTCTCGCCATCCTCACCCGCTATCCCACCCCCGCTGAGATGGACCTGATGTTGCCGGAAGCCAAAAAGGGCCGCGACGGTATCAAGAATTTGATCTACGCCCTGCTTAACACGAACGAGTTCATTTTCATTCTCTAAACCCACCATTTATCTCCCGCTATGAACTTTAACGACACCGACGAATTTACCCGCCGACAACTGCTCTGCAATATAGCGAAAGCTGCGCTGGGAGTGAGTGTGGCGCCTATGTTCAGCTCTTCGCTCGCGACCGCCGCAGACTTTTTGCCCAACCGTCCGAAGGCGGCGAAAAGTGTCATCTTTTTGATGATGTCCGGCGGCATGAGCCACCTCGATACACTCGACGTGATGGGCAAAAAGGAATCTGTGCTTGGCGAAACGAAGGCCATCGAAACGAGCGCCAAAGGAATAATGTTGTCCGAGAATCTGCCGAAAACAGCCAAGCAAATGCAGCACATTTGCCTCATGAACGGAATGAGCACTACTCAGGGCGCCCACGAGCAGGGGCAGTATCTCATGCAGCGCAGCTACACCATGCGAGGCACCATTGTCCACCCGGCGCTTGGATCATGGGTGGTGCGCCTCGCCGGCAAGCGGAACAACAATCTGCCCGGCTTTGTCGCCGTGAGCACCGATGCTAATAGTGCTGCCGGAGGATTCATGGGGGCTAAATACTCTGGAGTGCCCATCGGCGAGCCCGGACAGGGACTCCAAGATTCCATGCGTCCTAGCAGCATAAATGAAGGGGACTTCGAAAAACGCCTGAAACTGGCGGACGCGATGAACAAACAGTTCCATACGCAAATCACCAACCCGGGCATCCGGGAGCATAGTTCGCTCTATGACGATGCGCTGCGCCTGATGCGCTGTGAAGACCTCAAGGCTTTCGATGTGAAGAAGGAGCCTACGGAGATCTCGGAAATGTATGGCACCTCGCGTTTTGGTCAGGGCTGTTTGCTGGCCCGCAGACTGGTGGAGCATGGTGTACGTTTCGTACAGGTAACCCTCGGCGGATGGGACACGCACTACGACAACTTCACAGCTGTGCCCGCGCGGGCTAAAAATCTAGATGATGGCCTCAGCGCCCTGCTCAAGGACCTGCACCGCCGGGGGATGCTCCAGGATACGCTGGTAGCTGTGGGCACCGAGTTTGGCCGCACTCCGGAAATCATCACCGAACACCAGGACGGGCGCGACCATTACCCCAAAGCCTTCTCCTGCCTGATCGCCGGCGGTGGCATCACGGGCGGACGCTTCTATGGCAAGAAGGACGACAAGGGCGGGAACGTAGTGGAAGGGATGACTACCCCGATGGACTTCAATGCAACCATCAGCTACGCCCTCGGGCTTGATACTGATCAGGTTATCATGTCGCCCTCCGGCCGTCCTTTCACCGTTGCCGACAAAGGCAAGCCGGTGGTGGAATTATTCTCCTGACATAGACTAGCTTTGCAGTTTTCCGTGAGCAGTTTTCGGGGCCCGCCCGAAGCCGTTTCTGAAAACTGGACTCTGAATACCAACATGATCCGTTTAGGCATCTTCCTTTTACTTTTCGTCCCCCCTGTTTGTGCCGAGTTGAGCTTCCGTAGACAAATTCTGCCATTGCTGGGCAAAGCCTGCGCCGACTGTCACAAGGCACCCACGAAGGGGACAGACGGCAAAGTGCAGAATCCCAAAGGCGGTTTTCGCATGGATGCCCCGTCGCATATGCTCAAAGGAGGCTCTGACGGGAGCGGTGTGGAGCCCGGTGATCCGGACAAGAGCGGTATCTATCAGCGAATAATGTTGCCCACGGGCCACGAGGACTTCATGCCGCCGAAAGGGAAGGGGACTCCACTCTCGTTTCCGCAGACGGAACTGATCAAGCAGTGGATTCTCGAGGGTGCTAACTTTGGCGATTGGATAGGAAGTGACATCGCGGTGGCAGTCGTACCAAAGCCCGGTGCCGCCGGGCTGAGAAAAGTCGATCCGCTGGCAGCTGGACTTACCGAACCAGCGCCCGATGCCATGAAAAAGCTCGGATCGCTAGGTGCGGTGGTTTACCGGGCAGGCAAAGACAGCAAGCTCATCATCGTCGCCTTTGTGCAAAGCACGAGCCTCATTGGCGACAAGGAGATGGAGCATCTCCGGCCGCTTGCGGCGAACATTACGGAATTGGATTTGAGCGACACTAAAATTACCGACGTGGGCATGTCAGTAGTTGGCACCATGCCGCGACTGACAAAACTTAACATCAGCGGCACTGCCGTGACCGATGCGGGTGTGGCCGGCCTGAAGGGGCTGGTCAATCTTGACTGCCTCGCCGCTCACAGCACTGGCGTGAGTGATGCTGCCGTGGAGACGCTCAAAAGCATGAAGAAACTTAGGAGCGTCTTCCTTTGGAAAACTCGTGTTACCAGTTCCTCAGCTGCGGAGTTGCAAAAGGCGCTGCCAGGTTCGTCGGTTTCTATTGAGTAAGGCGGCAGGCTTTTTTTATCGAAAGGCTGCTCCTGAGCTTGCCCCGTAGGCGACACGGGCATAAGGACCGGGCGTAATATGGACCCAAACGCAAAAACTTTTCTCTTCGACTATCTCAATACCGCCAGCCCTTCCGGCTTTGAAATGCCGGGTCAGCGCAAGTGGGCGAGTTACATCCGACAGTTTGCCGATACCGTGGAGAACGATGCTTACGGCAATGCGTGGGCTGTGCTCGAGAGCAAAAAGGGCCCGAAGATCATGCTGGAGGCGCATGCGGATGAGATCGGGTTTATTGTAAAGCACATCAGCAAGGAGGGTTTTATTCACGTCGACCGCATCGGCGGAAGCGACCACGCGAATGCCCGCGGCCGGCGCGTCGTCTTTGCCGGCGATAAAGGCCCGGTGCGCGGTATCATAGGAAATACCGCCATTCACATCCGCGACCGTAGCGGCGGGGAGAAGGCTCCGGAGGTACATGATCTCTACGTGGATACCGGCGCTTCCAACGATTTGGAAGTGCTGGCGCAGGGACTGCGTCCGGGCTCCCCGGGTGTCTACGCAGATGGCGTGGAGGATTTTGGTGCCGACCGGCTCGTGGGCCGGGCGCTGGACAACCGGATTGGTGGATTCATCATCGCGGAAGTCATGCGCAGACTGGCTCCGCTGCGAAAGAAACTTAATTGCACGGTCATCGCCGCCAACTGCGTGCAGGAGGAAATCGGCGGCCATGGCGCGAAAATGTTATCCTATCGGCTGCATCCCGGTGCGGCCATCTGTCTGGATGTCACTCACGCGACCGACACTCCAGGCATTGAAAAAGCAAAACACGGAAGCGTGAAACTCGGAGGCGGCCCCGGCATCACGCACGGCGCAGCAGCTCATCCGCTTGTCATCCAGCGACTCATCAAGTGTGCCGAACAGAGCGGGCAGACCATTCAGCACGAATCTGCTTCGCGTTTTACCGGCACGGATACCGATGACATTTTCTGGAGTCGCGGCGGAATTCCCAGCGCGCTCGTTTCCCTGCCGCTGCGCTACATGCATAGCGTGGTGGAGTGCGTGAGCCTTGCCGACGTGGAGAGCGTGATCGCACTGCTTACCGCGTTTGTGCAGTCGGTGAAAGTGAACGATACCTTCAGCCAAACCCTTTGAGCGGGGCACTGCCTATGATTCTGCCATCTGACGAAACTCCGGAAAGGCGCGGCGACTCCGAGCCCGACGATGACTTTGCGTGGGCTGCCGGCGCTACCCCGGAGAGTGTGCCGCCGGTCTTCGCTGATCCCTACGGCACGGGCGGAGTGGAGCATCCCGCACCTCCGGGCTGGCGCGAGGACCTAAAACGCTCTGTGCTGGAGGCGCTTAAGGACATCTCCATAATTGAAGATCCGAACCAAGACTTCGATCCGCCGGAGCCACCGGATCTTTTCATGTTTTTCGGCGAACTAGCGGCTCTACGGAATGAAGTGCGCCGAGGCCAGAAGAAGCTCGCTGACGGCGTGTCCAAGCTAGCGACTGCCGGTGGAGGCAACCCGGCTGCCGTCGATACCGCCCCGGCACATGAACTGGTGGCTCTTTACGACAGCATCGTGGCAGAGGGCCAGATCCCGGCGGCAGCGGCGCTCACTGAGGCCGCTCTGATCCGGGCGGGGGTCATTCAGATTCCTGCGCAAACCGGCGGTGCCTTTGATCCGGCTACCATGGCCAGCGTCAGCGGCAAAGTTCCGGCAAAATCCGCAAAAGTGAAATCCGTGCAGCGCGCAGGATTCACGTGGCGCGGCCGACTGCTGCGTCCCGCCCTTGTGGAAGTATAGCCCCATGGTCCGCTTCGAATGTCCATCCTGCGGTGCGGAAACTGCGCCCGACTGCTCCCCTCACTGTCCGCAGTGCGGCACGGAGGTGCGCACCTGCGGCGAGATTCTGTTTTCCAGTTTCGACTCTCTTCGGCTGGCCCTTCTCGCTTTGGCTGAAGGCCGGGACAAAGACGCGCATGATTTCGCCTACGAATCATGGAGCCTGCATCATACCGTCGAAGCCGCCAGCGCCGGCCTTCTCGCTGCCGTGCTGCTCAAAGAGCCGGTAGAAATCGCTCGCTGGATCCGCCGCCGCCGCCGGTTGCTGGTAGGCGCACCCTGACTTGTTCTGAAATCTCTACTTCTCGCGCTCCCGCATGTGTTCAAGGAACGCATCGAGAATACGGCGATCGCGCTTTTCCGGTCGGCCAACGGGCATGTGGACAGTGTTTAGCCGGCGCTCTTCGCGGCGGTGGCGGGCGGCATCCTGTTCGGCTGCCGGCGTGAGATCAGTCATGCTCTCCTCTACCAGTTTGGCCCCAACGCGCTGTCCGATGGCCTGCTCCACGCGTATGGTGCGGGTGATGTCATCCTGGCGAATTTCGATGATGTCGCCGGGCCTGATGAAGCGTGAGGCTTTCACCTCCTGTCCGCCAATATGCACGCGGTTGAGACGGCAGGCATCCGTGGCCTGCTGGCGGGTCTTACATAGACGGACTGCCCAGAGCCATTTGTCGAGGCGCATTTCGGGTTCGGCATTTTGGGACATGGGGAAGTTTTCAGTTTTCAGGAGTCGGCTTGCAGTGAGAGCGCATCATGCTGATGTGAAATCCGTCCCCTGAAAACGGAAAACCCGTGCCGTTGCCGGGACTCCTGCATTTTTAGTTGCTGCTCCTTTTCCATGGAATCCTGCTCTGCCTTCGCCCCCGCGAACATCTCCCTCATTTTCGAAACCTACGACGCCAGCCCGCCGCGCGGGCGGGGAAGTCTCGGCGTGGGGATCACCCTTACAGAGGGCGTGACCGTGCGGGCGCAAAAGGGCAAAGAGGCTCGGCATGAGATTCTAGTGGGCGGTGAGGAATGGGAATTCGGCACGGTGCGCTCGGTATTGGAAGTGCTGTCACCCAATCTTGCGCTTCGGCTGGAAGTAGCGGCGGCGTTTCCCTTTGGCTGCGGATTCGGCATGAGCGGGGCCAGTGCGCTGGCGGCGGCGTTTGCGGTGGATCGCCTTCTGCGACTGGACCGCGCCCGCGAGGAACTGGGGATGATCGCACACCACGCCGAAGTGCAGAATGCGACGGGGCTCGGCGACGTGGGCGGCCAGTTCAACGGCGGCATCATGATCAAACGTAGCAAGTATGATTACCTCAAGGTGGAACAGCTTCCGGTGAAGGCGGAGACCCTGCACGTGCGCATTTTCGGTCCCATCCTGACCTCGGAAGTCATCAATAGCAGGGAAAAGCTGCTTCACATTAACGAGGCGGGCCGCTCCGCCATAAAAGAAATCACAGAAGCCGGCGAACATCTTACTCTGAATCGCCTGCTGAATATTTCCAAGGACTTCGCGCTGCACAGCTGGCTGCCCCTCAGTAAACGCCTCTGTGAAAGCATCGCGGCAGCCGAAGCGGCGGGCCATGCCGCCACCATGATCATGCTGGGTGAAGCGGCGGTCAGCAGCGGACCGTTCCCGGGGAGTCGTCCAGTGAAAGTCCATCATGACGGAGTGAGGCTACTCGCTTAAAAATATGGGATTGGGGCTCTACGGTGATTTGCTACTTACCGGCATGCGCCTTTTTCGCATGCAGCACGATGGTGAACTTCATCCGGTGCGTATTGCCTTTTTTTACCTCCACTCGGCTGGGCCCGCCCTGCTTCATGGCGGCTCGGCCATAGGGGTTGGCAACGAAAACACCGTAATCACGATTGTGCCACCAGCAGGGACGAAAGTTTGCGGTGTCGGGAATGATTTTCACTCCCGCGTGCATGCCGTTCACGGTGCCGGAGTAGTCGCACCATTCCGCCGTCTGGCCCCATGTGGCCGAGGCGGAGGTAACTCCGGTGCTGCTGGTGATGAGTCCTCCTTTTTTCTCACTAAGCGGAGTGGCCACGCGGACACCCAGTCCCATTTCCTCCTGATCGCCAAAGTAGAAATCATCGACCAGCGGCGTGATAGCTGAGGCCCATGTGATGCGCAGTTCACCGACGGCGGGCGTCAGGGAAAAATCACCCCGCATTCCCGCGAGGGGCGTGCCATCGGCGGTGAGCATCGTGCTCTGGGTGGCAAAGACCAGCGAACCCGCCTCGTGCGCCGGACCATCAATGAAGCGATCGTGCCGGATGGCGGCCTTGTTGCGCCAGAAATCCTCACCGGACACAACACCAAACGCCAGCCACAGACCAGGATGCATGTCGGAGTGGTCAATGAGATCGACGCCCGCGACTGGGGGCCATGTGCGGGTGACGGCGATGCCGCCCGGCACTCGGAGATTAGCGAAGAACGGGCGCAGGGTTTTCGCGTCCTTGAAGACAAACTCACCCACTGCATCCGCCCCCTGCTTGAAAACCAACCGGTCTGATTTCTGTTCAGCGCTGATGGCGTCCTTGGCGGCTTCCAGAACCTCCGTCGCCGGCGTCTTCGGTTGCCGCAGAGCGAGCAGCCATGCAGTGACATCTGCCACCTCCTGCGTCCCCAGCATCGCGCCTAGGGGCGGCATGGGGGAAACGGATAGCGTCTCGTGTTTGGTAATGTCTTTTTCGGCAATCTCCACCAACTGACCTCCTGCGGCGCCGAGTCTGAGGGTTTTACCGGTGGATAGCAGCACGCCCTGATAACTCTGTCCGGCGGCTTCGATGTAGTGAGAGGCAAAACCCTCGGTAATCACCGCGCTGGGTTGCAGCATCGACTGCACCATGAACTTCGCTTCCATGCGGTCGCCGAGATCGGTGAGTTCGGGGCCGAGATTGATGCCCCTCTGGCCGACGCGGTGGCACTGGGCGCACGCCGCGTTGTGGAAGAAGAGGGCTTCCCCACGCCGGGGATCCGCTTTTGGCAAAGCATTCATCACCGCCTCAGTGCTGGTGGGTTCTGAAGGATTGGCAGGCGGCACGGGCTTAAGGACGACGAAGTAGTTGGATTTTGCGCCGTGGACCGGACCTGCGAGATTGCCCCCAAGCGTTACCTTACCGGCGGGGAATTCCTTCGACCAAAGGTGAAAAGTGGTGTCATTCGTGGAAACGGTGAGGTCGGTGTCCGCAAAGTCGCGCATCCACTCCGGGCGTTCGCTGAGGCGAATGTCATGAGCCACCATCACGGCGCATGGCAGAGCGAGATTGAAGGTCAGGAAAGATTGCCCGCCGGAGGTGTCGTCATCGTTTGCGGTGCACAGGATTTGGGCGCCGATGAGCATCGCCGGCACTTGCTCAAAAGCATATGGCCGGTCCGTGTAACTGTGCCCGCCGGCGCGCAAAAGGGCAGGGGAGTAGGATCGCCCGCTTTCCACTATAATGTTGGCAGCCAGAGGAAAGTCAGGCGCGTCTCTTTCAGCCACAGCGACTTTTTGCTGCGGCTTCCCCAGCCCGAGAAGGGCGACGGAGCGCAGACGATCATCTTGGTTTTGAGTCAGCGGCTCCAACTCTCCCGGCTTCATAGCGCCGAGATCCAGAAGCCCTAGCAGCGCGGCGCAGCGAACACCACCGCGGCTGTCGTTAAGCAGTGGGCGCAGCGCGGGCTGGCCACCAAGATCACGCATCGCCCGCCAGATAGCAAAAAACGCAATGCGATCACTTTCCTTCGCCGCGCTGACAAGCAGCCGCGACATATAACCAGTCGCCCTCGCCGTGTGGATTGTCTCGACTGCGGCCACGCGGCGTTGGGGGTCCGCGGATTCCAGTTCAAATTCGACAGCCGTTCGCAGGACAGGCGCAGCGTCCCTTTCCCCTGATCGCCTTAAGTCATCAGCATATAAAGTGGCAAGGATGCGCATACCTTGGATAAAGAACTGAGCCTCAGTTCGCCCGTAATGGCCGGGGTTTACAAAAAAACCGGTCTCGACGCCGATTCGGCCCAGAGTCCAAAGTATCCATGTCGTTTTCGCCGTATCCGTCTGCTTGTCAATGAGCTCGCGCTTCAATTCAGCGATGACTCTCGTTCCCCGCTGCACCAGTTCGTCCTGCGCATTTATCCTGCGTAGCGGCAGCAGGCTTCCGAACTCTCCGATCAACTCCTTCACACTCATGTCTGTCAGCTTCCTTTCCGGAAGGGGCAGTGGCTTCATTCGTTTTGGGACGATCCGAAAAATCCGGCCTTCATTCGTCATATTGCCACCAGCGTCGTACTCCGCGCCGTAGCCGCGACCCCAGCCGGTGATGTAGAGCGCACCATCAGCACCGAAAGCGATATCCACCGGACGGAAGAGGGAGTTTTTTCCTGTGATGAAATCCTGCAGTTTTCCATTCTTTGGCTGCATGAGTGCGCCTTGCCAGACCGGTAGGTAGAGATACGTTTTCTTGAGCAGCCAGTCATTGATCAGCCACACGCCGCGGTATGACTCTGGCCAGTTGGGGGCATTGGCGAAAGTCACGCCAGTGGCGCTGCCCTGAAACACCGGACCGCTAACGGGCACCGTAGGTAGATGATTTTCGCCGGTCCAGTGGGCGCTCCATGGGTGGCCCCATCCAAAGTCCGCACCGTAGAACGGCATGATGATGCGGTCACCCTCGTTCTGATCCTGATCTACAGCCAGCCAGTTGAATTCGTGGTCGAAACCGAGTCCGTAGGGATTCCTGCAACCGCGGGCCACGATTTCGAGGTTCTTCCCCATGTCATCGCAACGGAGGATGCCGCCCATGCGGCCCCAGTCGTCATCCGGGTCCTGGTAAGTGTTTTTGTAAGTTGCTGCAGTAAATACTTTCGCTGGCGGAAAATCGGGTGCGTCCGGCGGTCCGGGGACGCCCCAGAGTTCGCGGAACGGTCTGGGCGCAATGCGATCCGGCTCATTCTTTTTCCATTCTTTGATAGCCACGCCTTTGCTGTTTCCTTTGGTCATGTAGAGCTTTCCGTCGGGGGCCCATGTCAGGCCATGAATGCCGTGTTCAATGTTTCCTAGATCAGTGAACACGCGGATGTATTCGTCCGCCACGTCATCGCCGTTGGTGTCGCGCACGACGGTGAGATCCGGCGCATTGGCGACCCAAAGTTCGCGCCCGTGCCATGCCAGACTCTGGATGCAGTTGAATCCTGTCGCAAACACATGAGCGGCATCCGCGGTGCCATCGCTATTTCTGTCGTGGAGGATGGAAATGCTATCCCGCGGAGTATCGGGGGTGGGCCGGCGATACTGCGGCCCGTGACTAACATACATCCGGCCGCGTTCGTCGAAGGCCAGCGAGCAGACACTGCGGATCAGCGGGTCCTGCGCATACACGCTGACTTCGAACCCTATCGGAACCTCCGGAAGGGCACTCAGATCAGAACTCCGGTCCTCGAAGCCGACTGCGGAGGCGGGCAGCAGGAGCAAGAGAATGTAAGCACTAAGGCAGCGAATGAGAGCCATGCGGGGAATAATGAGGAGCCATGGAGCGCGCGTCCAATACGCAAAGATGCGAAAACGGGTCCGGTTGGAGCCACCCGGACGGGCAGGGGAGACCTCGGCTAGGGATGCCGCAATTCCGCATTGTCAGGGCGGTGCGGAGTGGCAGAGGATCACAGAATTGCCCTGCCTCTCATGAATCTGACCCGCCGCCATGTGCTTTCGCTGCTGCTCACCGCGCCGCTGGCAGGACATGCCCGTGCGGAGGGAGCGGTGGAACTGACAAAAGCGAGGGAGAACCGGCTGCAAAAGTATTTGCCAAAGGTGCTGGTTAAAATGCAGAAGCGGGAGCCGGTGTTTGCGGTCGTGTGCGGCGATGAAATTAGTTCGTTTTTTCAGCCGGGCAAGCCGAGGTCGGATTCAGATCATTTGATGGCATGGCACAGTCATTTTCTCGACCGTCTGGGCTCGCCTTTTTCCTATCATGGAGGGGTCACGGATCTAATGGCGTCGACTTTCCCTTCGGCTCCAGACCCCAAATTCAAGGAGCGCCAAGAGGCCTACCAGCTGAAACGCCTGGAGTGGGAAAAGACGAAGAAGGGACCGGCGCCCGTGCCGCCAGGACTGCCGCAGAACACTTCCGAATACGGCGTCAACGATCTGCTCCGCCTTGGCACCACCGGCGTGGTGCCGATCAATAACAAGAACTCGTTTTTCTCGCGGAACTTTTCCACGGAAGGGGCTCTCGCTTTGCAGGCGCTCGACCCGCTCTCCAGCCTTGCCTTTAACGTCGTGCCGGAGAATATGCCGGACATCGTGATCCTCGCTTACGGCGCCCGCGATGCCCTTGAAAATGCATCGCTCGAGGCCTTCCGGAAGTCCCTCGAACAAGCCGTAGCCATCTGCCGTCAGCGGGGTGCGGATGTCTTGCTGGCCGGGCCGCCGCCGGCGCTGGATGAGGCTGACGAACGCTCAGCCATCGGGCGTGCGCGCCCGTGGGCCGCGGTCATGCGTGAAGTGGCGGAAGCCGCCGGCGTCTATTTTGCCGATCTTGGGGCCGTGGCCATGCACCGGCCTTCGGACCTCATGAACCGCACGCCTGAAGGTGCCTTCCGCTCAGCAGCGGAATCCTTGAGGCCCGCGTTTCATCACGGGGCGGGACTTCAGGATGCCCTCCATCCCAACGCCGCGGCTCACCGCCGCATGGGCATGCTCGCGGCAGACTGGCTACTCGACGGCGAACCGGCGCTCCCATGGCAAATCGTCTCCGCAGAAATGGACCTCGCACTGGACCCCGCCGGCGGAGGCACGCTAAATATCCGGGTCGAAAACCGCACAGATGAAGAGCAAACGTTGAGTGTCAGCCCGCTGCGTTTCACCGGCTGGGTGACCCGGCCTAGGGAGCCGGATCGGTTTTATACCTTTCGCAAACAAAGCACCAAAGACGGTGCTGTCTTTCCTCGGCGCAAGTTCACTTTCGTTCTTCAGCCAACCACCACGGCGGCGCTGCCAGGGCGCAATGAAGCACCGCCTCCGCATGAGGAATTCGTTCGCGGTTCCATCCTCGTCTGCGATGACCAATTTCAGCATCTTGTGGACATCAAGGCCCGCATCCTCCCGCTGGCCCTCCTCTGGCCGGAAGAGCGCACGGACAATGCCGCTTCAGAGCACCTACTCAAATGTTCGCTTTTGAACACGGGGAAGGAGGACATCGACGCCACGCTGACGCTCGAATGGCTGGGCCAAAAGACGCCACTCAGCCCGGTCAGCGTAGCTGCGGGCGAAAGTCAACCATTGCTCATCAAGCTCCCGCTGCCTCCAGTGGATAGTGCCTTCCGTTTCAGCGGGGAAGCCATTATTCACGTGACCCGCGGCACACACACATGGAAATTCCAGCGCCGCATCGAAGGCATCCGCCACACGGGGCTCAATGAGAAACTGCCGCTCGTCCCGGTGGCCCAGTGGCGCAGCACGCCCCAGGCACCGCCTGATCCGCAGACCATTCAACTCACTGCGGACGCCAATCTCTCTGGTCTCTTCCTCACCATCGATGTCCCGGCCTCCATCACTTCAGACGACGTTGCCAACCGGCCGTGGGGCCGCCTTGAGATTCAAATCGACGGGCGAAAGGCGGGAGAAAACGGCACCCTCGGCTGTGTGGGCACGCTGATCGTCGAAATCCCGCGCGGTGACAGTGCAAACCCGTTGCCACTCCAGCCCGTGCGCCCGGCCGTCTTCGGCAGCGGCTACATGCACCCCTACGACGAAACCCGTAGTTTCATTTGCAAAGCCAAGTTCCAGCAGGCGGGCGGCCGCCGCATTACTTTCAATATGGCCCGGTCCATCCTCGTCCATCACGGCTGGTCCCTCGATGGCGGCGGCCAGAACGATTTCGGATTCAATGTGCGCCTGATGCTCTGCGACGGAAAAGCAGGTGGATTTACTGCAGCCCGCACATGGGCTCTGGCCGCCGGCAGTTTTCCCGCCGCCGATGCCCGAAGCCTCACCGTCATGGAGCTCCGCAACAAGCCTGCCGCCCGCTGGTCGCTGCGGATTAGTTGATTCCACGGACCCGGCCAACCCCGACGGGTCAAGTTTAGCGCGATAAGACGACCGCCTGAATGCGCGCCACTTTCATTATCCGTGCTATCCGTGCTATCCGTGGTTCCTAATTTCTGTAATCTGTATCGGAGGCTGATTTTTGCGCATTTGATTTTGCATTACATATATTGTTACAAGTTATAGAATCAGACAAACTGTTCCATCTCTTCCTGATTCTCCGCCTCTGCTGGGCACAGCTTTCAACGAACTGTTGGAAAAGTCGCCCGCCAGGGGTAGTCCAGCCGCGTCCGGTTCGGCATTCGGCATGCGGTCGGCTAAGCCCCATATGCCCTGTCCAAGTCCTCCATGACGTCGTGTCCGTCCAGCCACACATCCCACCAGCGAGGCAAATCAATCGAGTGCGGAATCAAGCAGCTCGGGAATCCCACCACCTCCTCCTCGGAAATATTCGGTTCAAAGTGGAACAATCTATAGTCTGGAGTGCCGCAATCCACGACCAGATACATCCCGCAGCCCCAGTTCAATAGGTGCAGTGCCTGGACAGGCCAACGCGGCCAATCCCGACTCCATTTGCCGCTCTGTGTCTCGCGATACAGCCCAACGATGTCCTTGCCACCGTCTGTATGTCCAGCGAACACCCCTACCAAACCGTAATCCGGCCCAAATTCTCCGTTGGCGACCTCGCAGTAGAGGACGAAGGCAAAAGCCAAGCTGAGACTCCGCATAGTCAGCGATAGTTGGCTCGAGTCGATCCTCTGCTTCTGGGAATGAGAGCGAGCGAGGCGAGCCATCGCAATCAATCTACGGGTCATCGGTCCGGGTCTCCCAGTCCCGAACGCGAACCTGCAATGCTTTGATTATCTCGTCCTCACTTCTTGGCATTACGTGTCTGTGAAATAGTCTGAATCGATTCTCTTGACTTCGTAGTTTGAGGCCGTTGCGACTCCGACACCGTGATCAAACATCAACTTGGCGAGTCGAGGTCCGTCTATCAAAATGATCTTAGTCTCAATGCGAGAAGTGTATTCGAGAGCATCGGCACTGAACATCGAAGTCGTGATGAAAATACCCTTCCTCGCTCTCTGGCCCTGTAGCGCTCCCGCAAACTTTTGAATCTCAGGCCGGCCAACAGTACCTTCCCAGCGCTTCGCCTGCAAATAAATGATATCCAGTCCTAGCGGATCTTCCTTAATAATGCCGTCGATGCCCTCATCACCGGATCGTCCAAGTGCCTCACCAGCATCCTTGCGGCTTCCTCCGTATCCCATCCGCACGACAAGATCCACAACGACCCGCTCAAGGAACTCTGGCGGGGCACTCTTGATCTGAGATAGAAGCTCCGCCTCAATCTGTCTCCGGACCCGCAAATAGGAATTCTCCAGCAACTCCTCCGGCGTCTGTACGTCTTGTGTTTCTAACTCAGAAGTGTCGGACTCATCATCGTCTGGATTCCTGCGACGATTGCGAAACTCGCGATACTCTTCAAAGCCGCTGAGGACGCGCAGGTCTATGCGTGCTGGATGAATTCGTAATGCATCACGGCCTCGATCCGTAATCATTGAAATCGCTCTTCGGGGCGAATTCAGCAAGCCAGCTTGCGTAATGTGCGACTTAGCCCACCCAATTCGATTATCAAATAGGCGAGCACCACCACTAGGTAACATCTCACGACGCTCCTCCTCCGTGAGGCTGAACTTCTCGCCTAATAGTGCTACCAAATCACGATTGAGATGCTCCTTACCATCGGCGTGTGCTTCTAAAAGTGGTCGCATCAGCGACTGAAAATCGGGAATCGGTATGGGCAGTTTCTATTTTCGGCCAACAGTGTTTATATCACGGTTAGGGCTTGGATGTAGCGCAGCCATATCACTAAATGGATAAATGCAACCCCGCGCCTTCGGCAAGCCGCAGAGCTTCGCGTAAGTTCTGACAACGTTCTTTAAGCAGCTTTGGCTCTCGGCTGGCCATCTGGCGACCTTTCTTTATACTAAACGAGGCTGCGGATGGGCTGGCCTTTGGTGATGGCTTCGAGCACGCGCTGGGAAACACCGGGCATGAGCCGAACCTGACCGATGTCCATGAGACTGTGCATGATGGTGGCCAGCAAGTCCTTCATGAATACGGGCTGGCTGGCGGGCTCGCCGCCGTCGCGTGAAGACTGGCCGATGACCTGACCCATTTTGAGACCGCCTCCATAGAGCATGAGCGGCGCGAGGTTTCCCCAGTGATCGCGCCCTCCATTGGCATTGATAACGGGTGTGCGGCCCATTTCGCCGCAGCAGACGAGCAGGATTCTATCGCTCAGTCCCCGGGCCTCCACGTCTTCGATGAAGGCAGAGACAGCGTGATCGAACGGACGGCCCACGTAGTCCATGCCGGTGGTCATGGGGGCATTGTTGACGTCCGCGTGCATGTCCCAGATGAAACTGGTCGTCAGGGTGACGAACCCTGCCCCTCGTTCACACAGGCGGCGGGCCAGCAGGAGTTGACGGCCCAGCGTCATGGCGTTGGTCTCGTAGTGGTTGATGTTCTTCCAGCGAGGATCAATGCGGGCGCGCGGGAGCAGCGGGGCGGTGTCATAGCGCTCTATGAGACGAGGGTCTTCCTGCGAAAGATCGAAGGCATCAAAGACCCCGCGGTGCAGTGCATCGAAGGCCTGTTGCTGAGTGGCATCCAGCCCCTGCACGGCATCACCTGTGCCCACGCGCCGCCTCCAATCATCCACCATGCCCAGAAGAGCCTGCCGGTCGTGGAATCGCCCTGCGGGCAGATTGAGCTGCATGTCCTGCTGGAGATCGGCCCCAGCCCCGGGGACGAAAGGGGCGAAACTGCGGCTCAGTTCCCCTGTGGATTCAAAATTCCCGAATTCTTTCACTGCTTCCTGCGCCTTCGCCTCCACAGAGCGCGGGAACAGCGTTACATTTGTCGGCATCGCCGAATTGATCCGGGTCGGCCCGGCGATGCTGGAATAGAGCGATCCCATATTCGCCCTCATGGTGTCGGCTCCTACTACAGGTTTGATGTCGTGATTGCCATCGCCCGTGACAAACGAACGCACGATGCTGAACTTGTGCGCGAGTTTTGCCAGCCGCTGAAACGTGCTGCCAAAGGTAATGCCCGGGAGCGTGGTGGGAATCTCGCCCGTAACGCTCCGTATGTTCGAGGGCATGTCCATTTTCGGATCGAAGGTCTCGAACTGCGATGGTCCGCCGTGCATGAAGAGGAAGATCACCGAGCGGTCCTTCAGCGGGCTGCTCCCCTGCCCTTCGGCGGCGGCTTTCACCGCGAATTGATCGCCCAACGACAGCCCGCCCAGCGCAAGAGCACCGGCGCGCAGGAACTGCCGTCGTTGCCAGCGCCCGCCCTGCCGGAAATGATCCTGAAACGTGAGCATGGGGTAGGTAGATGGCATCGAAACCATGGCCGGCAAGTTTAATTCCCTGCGCATTCCCGGCAAACCTCCGGCGATTATGGCACCACCGCGGCGGGGGATTTGCCTAACAAAATCTCATCGATACGGATGCTCGCGCTGCTTTTCCGGGCCGGCTTTTGGATGCAGACACCGAAGAATGAAGGAGCGGCCGCGCCTTTGGCCTCGAGGATAAGCTCAGGTTTCCCTTTGCCCTTCAATAGATCTTCGGGGATCGGGTTCAACCACAACTCTGTTTGCCAGTCAAAGCTTCCTACAACTGCTGGTGTAGCCCTAGTGCGGGCCACAAAATGAATGGGCGCACCGGCTTCCCATTCGATACCGAACGGCTTGGCCGCTCCCGTTCCCGTGAGCCGGAAACTGCTGCCTTTCTGAGTGAGCGTGAGCCGGATGACGGCATCAATTTTGGCCGCACTCTGTAGGTTGATCCAAAGCTCGCAGTCTTCGGCCGCATCGCCGCCAGAGAGCGAAATAAGCAGCGACGTCCACCATTCTCCCCCGGTGGCCGCATCCCACGGAGGCGCGGCGAAGGGCCTTGAAATCGCGACCTGGGCGGCTGCGTTCAGCACGGCGTGACCACCGCTTCCGGCAGCCCCGGGCAGACCGCCAATGAGGGAGGAGCCGGCGATGGTGGTTTCCGGGGCTGTCCAAGGCCCATTCCATCCAATGCCACCCTCTTTTCCCTTCAGCGCTATTCCAGGATCATAATCGAAGCGATCGGCGGCAAGCACCGCTTTGGTGTGCACAGCCGGCGGGGATGATTTGGCGATGGCTTTGGCCATTGTTGGCGGCGAGTTCGTAGCGATTGTTGGTTTTTCTCCGGACGCTGGAGTCGCTGCGGCGGCTGAAACGGCGGGGATGGATTTCACCACTTCATCGACCTTGATGGGCGTCGCGGCTGAGAAATTCGGCTTCTTTTGCAGCAGCCACCACGCAACCCCTGCCCCTCCTAAAATAAGGACTGCCGCGGCCGCAATTAGCGGGACTGCGCTGCTCTGGGGGCCGGGAGCGGCAGCCACCCGGCGCACGATTTTACGAACTACTGGTGCCGGGGATTGTTTTACAATGCGCGGAGGCGGAGGCGGCGGAGTCAAAACCGCATCGCCGAGGTTGCCCGTTTGCAGCCTAGCCTCCCCAAGCGGGCCATCCATCTGGTGAGCATCCATGATCTGCTGGACCTGCTCCTCGGATAAAAGCAGGTCATCCGTGACCGGGAGAAGGTCTTCTGGTGGTTGTGACGATGGCGAAGTTGGCGGCATCAAGGCGTAGCATATCCGCATGGGGCGGTCTGTCCAGCCTGCGTCTGAGGGTTGCGCAATGAGCGGATTGCAGTCAATGTAATGTCTGCTCATGTGTTCGTCCTTGCTCTTTATCGTCCTTTTTACCCTGACCAATGTGCCGATGGCCACGGGTCAGGACGAGGCGCCGGTCCCGGCTCCTGCACAGGCGACTGGGCAGGAAAAGAAACCGGAGCCGTCCGGTAAGCCTGCGGTCATCGATGCCGCCGAAGCCGAAACACTCAGGACGATGCAGGGACAGAGGATCATCGTGGTAGGGTCTGTGGCGGACGTGAACACTTCCAGTGCAGGCAATGTCCGCGTGAATTTCACCAGCGGTTCCGTATCGCTCTACATTAGCAAGGCGGACATCACCGGCGACTGGAAACCGGGGGAACTCAAAGGCCGCGCCATCGCCGTCGGCGGCGTTCTGGGCACGTATCGTGGGCAATTGCAGATTCCAGTTCTGAAACCCGGGCAGATTGCGGCCACCGCAGACGAGATCGATCTTGCTGCACTGCCGGCTCCTGCCGCCGGAGAAGTCGCACCTCGCTCCGTAGCGGGCGGTCCGGCCCCTCCCCTGGTCCGCGTAGCGTTCGCACAAGTGCGCGCGGACTTTTCCGGCGACCGCCCCCTGCTTCTCCTCGAGCGCATGGAAGCCGCATTTGAACGCGCCACGGCCAGTGCCGCGCCAGTGAAGGTGGAGCCCTTTTCGCAGAAAGCAAAATCCGCAGCCACTTCCGCAGCGGATGCATGGAAAGCAGCGCGGCCAAACCGCTGGCCTGCAGGTCATGCCCTGAGTTTCCTCCGTGTGCAAGGTGCGGAGGGCGGTGCCGAGCCCTCGGGATTTGGAGCGATGCTCGCTGCGGAAGCGATGGTGGAAGGGATTCCTTGGCCAGATGCCCTTCTCGTCGGCGGGCGCTCCCACCCTGCAGGCCGCCCGGTCGGAGGCGCCAACGAAGTGCATCTTCTCCCGGATGCCGTTCTCCCGACGGGATTTCTGCTGCTGGTACCGGCCTCCTGTGAGGCGGCTGTGCGCGATCTGATGCTCGATGGCGCAGCCGGCACCCTGGCGCGGGTGCAAATTCTCACTGCCGCGGACCTGAGCAATGCCACAAATGTGCTGCGGGCGCTCGCCACTCCTGAGACAAGTGTCGCGATTAAACAATTCGAGGAAGCATGTGCCCCGCTATTCACCAAAGACGGGACGGCCAGAGCGGGAGATATTCTCAAATCCGGTACCTTCCGTGCAAAAATGGCCGCACTCAGCAAAGCCCTCCCATGGCATTTGTCAGCACGACTTCTTTCCGGCCCGTCCGTGCTGTCGGCGGATGCCCCCTATTCGCTGAGCGGCACCGCCGTGCGTCTCTGCGCCTTTCTCACCAGCGCTCGCCCAGCCCTGCTCCATCTCGCAGGGCATAAGGTGGATAATGAATCCAAGAAAAAGCAGCGCGACCTCACGCTGCGCTGGCGAGCCCTCCAGTCCCGTGCGCATCCCCAATGGGCCAGCCTGACGGGCAAAATCGACGAAGTCTTCGATCTCGCCAAGGCCTACCTAGCCGTTGGGACCGACCGCGACAGCACCAAAGCTAAACAGGCCGCCACCGCCATCCGAAACGCCCTGAAAGAGGCGCTGAAAGAGGCGCTGAAAGCCGAAACTTTCGTAGAACCCGGTCCTTAGTCCCTGCCGCTCCCGTCACCCTGACAAACCCCTCCACTCCTTATTTCCGCCATGCTCCACGATCTCAAACAACAAGTCCTCGAAGCCATTCTCCGCCTACCGTCCTCTGGGCTCGTGCGTCTCACATGGGGCAATGTCAGCGGTATCGATCGGGAGAAGGGTCTCATGGTCATCAAACCCAGCGGCGTCACCTATTCCCACCTTCGCGATGATGACTTGGTTGTGCTGGAACTCGCCACCGGGCGCAAAGTCGAAGGCTCCCTCAATCCCTCATCCGATGCCCCCACTCATCTCGCGCTTTACCGGGCGTGGGAAAAAATCGGCGGCATCTGTCACACTCACAGCCCGCAGGCGACCGCATGGAGTCAGGCGGGGCGTCCCCTTCCCTGCTACGGCACCACGCACGCCGATCACTTTTACGGCACCGTGCCGCTTTGCCGCATCCTGACGTCTGAAGAAACCTCACGTGACTACGAGGGACTCACCGGCGAGGCCATCATCGAAACGTTCCGCTCACTGAGCCTCGATCCGATGGCCGTGCCCGCTGCGCTGCAGCACCACCACGCCCCTTTCACATGGGGGAAGCACGCGCTGGATGCACTGGACAACAGCATCGCGCTCGAAATGTGCGCAGCCATGGCCCTCGATACCATGCGTCTCAATCCGGAGGCGGCCCCGCTTCCGCAGCACCTGCTGGATAAGCACTTTCTACGGAAGCATGGCCCCGGCGCCTACTACGGTCAGAAGAAATGATGCGCCGATACCCAGCTCAGCGTTGAATCCATCGTCGTGAAGTTCATTCCCGCTGCACTGATCGAAACGATCAGATTGCCATCGCTCATTGAACGCATGATCAAGGAGTATCCGGCCAAAGGCATTGCGGCGAACGACCCAACCGGTGCTTGGCTCAAGTTTTTTACTCTGCAAAAGGGGAGGCAACGCAGGGCTTATCGATAAACAATCGCTGACAAATTGGCTGACAACGACGTTGCTGCGACTGTTAAATGGACGCTGTCACTGGAGTCCGGGAGTGCTGGAAGACGGGGGATGCCGCACCCCATAAATTTCTAGGTCAACGAAAATCCCACCAACTCCCCCGAATGACTCGTCAAGCACCCGCAGCACAAGGATCGCAATGCCGCCAGAGCGGCCGTGACAGGCTGCAGGAGAATCTCAGGAAACCTTTAGATTGAAGCGCCATCCGTTATCCCGCGCGGCGCATTGTCCATTGCGCGGCCGGACACCGCGAAGGAACAGCAGCGATGCCTTCCCCCACTTCCCCGGACCCGATCCGCCGCACCGCGGTAGTGCAGCTCATCCTCACTACCGCCGCATGGGGCCTTAGTTTTCCGCTCTTTAAAATGCTCTCGGACGTGCAGAAGCTGCATGTGCCGGAGGCAGGATCCGTCTTCCTTTCCGCGCATTACATTGCAGTGCGCTCTCTGGCCGCAGCCCTCGTATTTCTTGCGTTCAATTTCCGCCTGCTGTGCGGGCTGCGCCGCAGCGAGTGGGTCCAGGGGGCTTTGCTGGGCGGTTTTGGAGGGGCCGGGCTCGTCCTCCAAGCGGATGGCCTGCAATATACCAGCGCCTCCGTCAGTGCGTTTCTCACTCAGTTCTACTGCGTGCTGCTCCCAGCATGGGCGTGCTTCAAGGGCCGTAGGTGGCTCCCCCCCCGGCTCCTCATCGCCACCCTGCTGGTCATTTCCGGGATTTCAGTACTCTCCGGCATCGTCAAATGGCAGAACGGCGCGGTGAATGTCGAGCATTTCCATATGGGCCGCGGAGAGCTGGAGACGCTGCTCGCTGCTGTGTTCTTCACGGTACAGATTCTTATATTGGAAAAGCCGGAGTGGAAATCCCACCGCATGATCCCTGTAAGTGTCATCATGTTTTTCGGCTTCGCCCTCACCGCGCTGCCGGCGGTTATTATCAAAGCTCCGTCCGTCGCCGCCATCACCGGACTCTATCAAAACCATCACGAATTCATTCTGATGGGCGGCATTGTTCTCTTCTGCACAGTCTATGCCTATAGCGCCATGAACCGCTGGCAGCCTCACGTAAGCGCAACCGAAGGCGGCCTCATCTACACCCTTGAGCCTGTCTTCACCAGTTTCTATGCGCTCTTCATGCCCGCCATGATGGCGGCATGGACCGGTGTGAAATACAACAACGAAATCCTCACCATCACGCTGCTCACCGGCGGCGCGCTCATCACATTGGCCAACGTCGTACTCCAGCTTCCCGGCAGGCGGCAGAATCCATGACATGATCTGGAAAACGAAAGACCACACCTTCGACCTAGCCGGGCGGGGACTCATTATGGGCGTGCTCAATGTCACCCCCGATTCCTTTTCCGACGGCGGGAGGTATTTTGATCCCGAAGTCGCAGCAGCCCGTGCTGTGGAGATGGAGGCGGAAGGCGCGGACATTATCGATATCGGTGGTGAGTCCACCCGTCCGGGAGCAAAACCGGTCCCGGAGGAAGAGGAATTGCGGCGCGTCATCCCTGTGATAACCGCCGTGCGCCGCAGGACCTCAGCGGCGATTTCTATCGATACCATGAAAGCGTCCGTCGCCCGTGCGGCCACAGCCGCCGGGGCCGGTATCATCAATGACATCTCCGGACTTCACTATGATCCCGCCATGGCCGCCGCCGCTGCGGAAACCGGGGCCGGTCTTGTGCTCATGCACATGCGGGGCACGCCGCAGACCATGCAACAGCAACCGCACTATGCCGATGTCGTAGCCGAAGTGCGCACCAGTCTCACGGAGAGTATTCAGCGCGCCCTCGATGCCGGAGTCGCCCTCGAAGCCATCGTTACCGACCCCGGCATTGGCTTTGGAAAAACCCTCGAGCACAACCTTGCCCTACTGCGCAGCCCTCAGGCCTTCGCCATTCACGACCGCCCCGTGCTCATCGGTGTTAGCCGGAAATCACTTTTCGCCAAAATCCTCGGCTCCACGGCCGCCCCGGCCCGGCTCTGGCCCACCGTGGCCCTGACTGCGGCGATGCGTGAAAAAGGCGCCCGCATCTTCCGCGTCCACGATGTGCGGGAGAATGCGCAGGCTCTGCGTATGATCGAGGCGATCCTTGCCTAACCCCCGTTCTACAGGGGGAAAACTCCACATGCACTGAGGTGCCCAAAGGGCTCTATTGCGAAGCGACGCTACCGACCTAAATATTGTTTCACCGCGCGGCGGGCGCGCCCATAATGATTATGGAAGAGCTCAGGGCCGAACAAGTTTCAGGCGAAAATAAACACGCGGGGCCGTGCCGGTGTAGATGACGCTCAGGCGCGTAGAGGAGTTCTCCGCGGGGTCCAGATCAGTAGAAGCCCAGCTGCTAAGATCTGTAGATGCCTCCACGACGTATTGCAGCAAGGTGTCCGAGGCTCCGGGCTCTCCTTTATTCACCCTAAAGCTCCGGGCAGCGGGATCATAGACAGGAGGATTAAATGAATAGGAGTCGTTGGGAAGAGTGCCCGTGGCATACTCCACCATATTCGGAACACCATCGCCGTCCGAGTCATCCTGAGGACCGCCAACATTTAAAAGTGCGGCCCAGTCGTAGTAGGCGCCTATACCGAGGGATTCGACGTCGGCATCCGTGCGGGGCATGAGCTGGTAGCCAACGGTGAACGGACTGGTCTGGTCGAATTGCCCTAAGATGGCCGTCAGGTTGATTGGGAATGACGGGAATGCTATTGCCGTAGAGCCGCTTTGAATACGGATATCAATGCTGCTGCCGGAGCCGTCCTGCACGGCGGCTGGCGTGGTCGTATTTCCCCAGATGCCGGAGACCAGTGTGAGGCCGTTGATCCGCACGAGCCTGCCTTCGTAGGCTTCCGGACTTGCCATCAGATTGGCCAGCGTGATCACCAGCGGGGAGGGCGGTGTGTCCTCGCCGAGATTGATGATATCCGTGGCGGCAGCGGGATTGATCTCCGTGAGACCGCTGAACTGAATGATGTTGCCGCGAATGCCATACCGGTTGCCGCGGATGAGCCCCAGTTCGACGCCTTGGATGAAGATATTGATGCCGGCGGCACCCTCCTGCCCGTAGCCGCTGGTGCGCAGCGCGGTATCCAGATCCTCAGCGGTGCAGACGAGTTCCATGGCGACCGTTTTGTTCAGCATGAGCGGCACGCCATTAGCATCCACAGCCCGGGCATTGACGGGCGGGATCACCACGAGCGCGACAGGCTGGGTTCCTATATTCTTGAGTGTACCGCCTTCACCCGCGGTCTGGACGTTAAATGGGTAGCGCCCATCGTTGCCGGAAGTGTTCGTGTCCGGTGTGCTGAGACCGCTGATGGTAATGCTGATACCCGCATTCGACGCCAGCGCGGCACCAGTGATGCTGATGACTTGGCCCGTGACGGTGAAGTTGCCTCCGCCAAGTCCCGGGCCGCTGACAGCGACGTTTGCCGCCGTCAGCCTGCTAAACGCCGAAGGCACTTCGACGCTCAGCGAAGTGAGTATAGCAGTTCCGGTGCCCAGCAGGTCCACGCTCACCGTCTGGTCTGACGCACTGCGGGAGAAGATATCACGGTTGGCGTAAACGCTTCCCGGGGACTGATTCTTGAGTGTAGCGGTGCCCAACCCGTCCACTGTGGGACTACCGCGCAGGGTGAGGATATAAGCAAGATTGGATGGATTGTTTGCCCTGCCAAAGTCCGCAGTGGTGAGGGCGATGCTGCCTGTCGCTTTGCTTGTGTCACCGGCAGTGGCGTCGTAGTCCGCATCGCTGCTTGTCGCATTGTTAACGACAACGGCCCGGGCCGAGCCTGCGTTAAGACTGGCCCGCAGCTTCTTGCAGGAGGCATTGGTGAATTGTGCTCCTTCTGCACCACCGGCGAGCGCATGGATGCCACCGTCACTGCCGGCTGCAATTGCTCCTTGGGCTTTGATCATTACCATTTCCGTCGTCGAAATGTCAAAAGACCCACTTTCGAGCGTGAAGTATACGGGATCCTTCAATCCGAGACGCATGATGAAATCGTCATCGGGGTTAATGTCCGTGGAAGCCACGTTATTCGTCAGCACGATGAGCGTGCCTGCCTTGATTGCGCTGAAGGCAGGGACGTCATTGAAGCGAATTTTGCCACCCCCGTCGCTGCCCATATTACTGGACTGATCTTTGAGCAGCATCTGGCGCAGATCAGCGGTGGATCCGGCGGTTCCAGCACCAAGGATGAGCAATTCCACGCTGTCATCAACGCCGCTGGAGATGCCGGAATTGTAATACTTGTTGATGGCTACCGGGAATCCGGCGTCAATGTTCACCACCGTGATTGTTGCCGAGCCATTTTGGTAGCCGCCTGCCGATGCGCTTATGGTCACGCTGGCGTCCGCGAAGGACCCTGGGTTTGGCACCGCGGTTACATCGAATGTAGCGGAGGCTTGTCCGGCAGGAATCACAACCGAAGCAGGAGTCATAGCAGAAGTCGAAACGCTGCTGGACAGCATCACCGTCAGGTCAGCAGACGGCGCTGAAGGAACGCTCACCGTTCCGGAAGCAGCGGGATTAGCCGCATTTTCCGTAAATGACGGAGGAGAAACGCTGACACTGAAGGCAGGCAGCGGAATGACGGTGAAGCTCCCGGCACTGATAGCTTGGCCTCCAAGTGAGCTCACATTAATGGGACCGCTGGTGGCGGCATCAGGCACAGTGGCGGTGATGCTGCTACCCTCCGGATTTACTGTGCTGCCGGTGGCGAGTGCGCCATTGAAACGCACGACAGGGGCCGCCCCAAAGTTTGTTCCGTTGATGGTGACTGTGCTGCCCGGTAGTCCGCTGAGCGGAGTGAAATCATTGATGGCCGGAACCGGCCCGCCGCCTCCGTTGATGCTGTAGCTAACAGTAATGTCATCCACGCGCCAGTTCGCAGCACTTACTGATGTTCCTATGCCGTTGTGGCCATAGAGACGGAAAGTAACGGCCTCAGACGAGGTAAAGGTTAGACCGGTGTGAGAGATAAGTCCCCATGCGCTCGCGGCTGGTGTGGCACCACCGGCGATCACCGTTGCATACCCATCGCCGCTGTGACGCAGAGAGTAGCTAGTCGGTCCCGTGCCTGTGCGCCGGGTACCGAATTTGAGGGCAGTAAACGAAAGCCCCGCTCCGCCATCGGGGGCAATCGTGAATTCAAAATAGCTCGTAACCGCAGCATCAAACGCACCTAGTTTACAGACCGTCTGCGCGTTGCCATCCCCTGAGGCTCCCGTATATGCAGGCATTGGCGGAGTCCCGGAAACAGAGGGGGAAGTGGCGGAAAGCATGTCGGAGGTGCCGCCCACGTTGCCGCGGGTGAGGGGACTGACTGTCACACCGACAGGCTGAGGCGCATCCGGGCTGTCTGTGAATTGATTTGCGGCGCCGAAGGACCAGTTCAGATCATTCGCCGAAGCCGGAACGGCGAGAGCGGCGATGGCGCAGACGAAAGCCAAAATGCCCCCAAGTCGGCGGAAGAGGAAATGACGCATGGAGTTATGGGTTGAGGTTTAACAATAAGCTATGCAGATCTGCCCGGGAACGCAAGCCCGCTGCTGTAGCGGGACTGTCACGCTCACCCAGCCGGGAAGTTGCGGAGCACACCATCTCAGCACTTTCTATTCCAACGACTTGCACCCTTCGGCGGAGATGCGCATGATTCGCCCCATGACAAGTTTCGCCAAGACCGCCCGCCCCGAACTCCTTTCCCCTGCCGGAAACATGGAGTGCGCCCGCGCAGCCGTCGCCAACGGTGCAGATGCAATCTACTTCGGTCTACCCGGCTTCAATGCACGCCTGCGGGCGGACAACTTCACGCCGGAGGAACTACCGGGACTCATGGAGTTTCTGCACGCGCACGACGTCCGCGGGTTTGTGGCCATGAACACGCTGGTTTTTACTCGGGAAATGGAAGCCGCGGCGGCGCAGTTGCGGCTGTTGGAGACCGCGGGCGTAGATGCGATCATCGTGCAGGACATCGGCCTCGCGAGGCTGGCGAAAGTGGTCGCGCCCAATGTGAAACTTCACGCCAGCACGCAGATGACCATCACCTCGCCGGAGGGCTTGGAATTCGTCGGCGAGTTGGGACTCCACCGCGCCGTGCTCGCCCGGGAACTGAGCCTGCGGGAGCTGGAGCGTTTTCGCGAGCAGCCGGTGCCACTGGAGGTTTTCGTGCACGGAGCACTGTGCGTGGCGTATTCCGGCCAGTGCCTTACCAGTGAGAGTCTCGGCCGCCGCAGCGCCAACCGCGGCGAATGCGCCCAGGCCTGCCGCATGCCGTATCAACTACTCGTTGATGGGGAGTTACGCGACCTTGGCGACCGCCGCTATCTTCTAAGCCCGCAGGACCTCGCAGCTGTGGAGGAAATTCCGCACCTCCTCGAGTTGGGTGTCAGCAGTTTCAAAATTGAAGGCCGTCTCAAATCCCCGGAATACGTGGCCGCCGTCACTAGGGTTTACCGGAAGGCCATCGACGCCGCACTTGCCGCAAGGACTCAACCGGTTGCCCCGTCGGACCGATATGAGCTCGAGATGACTTTCAGCCGCGGGCTTTTCTCCGGCTGGATGCACGGAGTGGATCACCAAAAATTAGTGGGCGCCCGTTTCGGCAAAAAACGCGGCGCCTTTGTCGGCCGCGTGACGCATGTGGACCGCGACTGGGTGGAACTCGATCGCGCCGGCGCATGGCTCAAGCCCGGCGATGGCGTCGTCTTCGACAGCGGCGGCGACACGGACCGCGAGGAAGGCGGGCGCATCTATGAGATATCCGCCAACCGGATCGCTTTCGGCCGCGGCCGCATCGACTTCGTCCGTATCCGCCCCGGAGACCGTGTGTGGAAGACCAGCGACCAGGTGCTCGACAGCCGGCTGCGTTCCACCTTCTCCGGCGACATCCCCCTGCGCGCCACTGTGCCGCTTCGCCTCCACGTGGCAGGCCGCGCCGGGGAATCGCTCACGCTGCGGGACGAAGTCAGCGGGATGGACCTCACCTCCACCACTCCTCTGCAAAAGGCAGAAAAGCGGCCGCTCACGCCGGAGTTCCTCCGCGAGCAACTAGGACGACTCGGCGGCACGCGTTACTTTGTGGAATCGCTCAACGCAGACCTCGACGGTCCCGTCATGCTGCCCGTGAGCGAACTAAACCGCATGCGCCGCGCCCTCGTGGAAGCCATTGATGCCCGCCCCACGCAACACCCCACGCTCATTACAGAGCCATGTCCGTGGCCACCTTTTAGTGTCAGCGAAGCGCCTGACACCCCTGCCCTGCCCCCTCAGGAACCGGAACTCACCGTCCTCTGCCGCTCCGTGGAGCAACTCCAAACCTGCGCCGCTGCCGGACAACGCACACTTTATCTTGATCTCGAAGACATCCGCGGCTACGAGAACGCCGTGGCATGGGTGCGCGGGGAATCAGAAGCGCGCATCTTCCTCGCCACCCCACGTATTCAAAAAAGCGGCGAACAGGGATTCTTCAAACTCATTGAGAATGCGGAACCTCACGGAGTGCTGTTGCGCAACCTCGGGGGCATCCCTCACTTCACTACGTTAGGCATGGAAACCGTTGGCGATTTCTCTTTGAACGTCGCCAATCCCCTCACTGCGGAATGGCTCATGCAGCGTGGACTGGGCCGACTGACGATTTCCTATGATCTAAACATCGAGCAGGTGCTCGATCTCCTCAGGGCCGCACCACCACTTTGGTTTGAGCTGACCATCCACCAGCACATGCCCATGTTTCACATGGAGCATTGCGTTTTTGCCGCCTTCATGAGCACCGGCAGCACCTTCCTCGACTGCGGCAGACCCTGCGAAAAACACCGCGTCAAACTTCGCGACCGCGTTGGCATGGAGCACCCGCTTAAAGCCGATGTTGGCTGCCGCAATACCCTCTTCAATGCCACGCCGCAAACAGGATCCCGCTATTACCGCGACCTCCATGATGCCGGCCTCCGTCGGTTCCGCATCGAACTCATGGAAGAGGAGCCCGAAGCCGTGCGCACCATCCTCCGCGCCTACAACGCCCTGCTCAGCGGCCAAACCGCCGGCGAAGACCTGTGGCGGCAACTTAACGCCCAGTCAAAACTTGGCGTCACCGCTGGAACTCTGGAGTGAATGCCGCCCTCATTCCCGGCGCAGCCTTAACGATTCAATAAGGTCTTTTTTCGGCTGTACCGGATCAACCCGCTGGCGCCAGCGCCGCCGCGCTGACTTTGGGGTATAGGTTCGACAGCAACTCCACTGAGGCGCTCCTGAGTATGGCTTCGGCAGTGCCGACGAGGATTTCCGGGCGCGCGTCTTTTTCCGCAGCGCGCTTCCAGAGGGCGTCGAGTTCCGTTCGGTGGGTGGCGATGACGGCGCGGGCGGCGGGAGCCCAATGTGGGGGATGATCGCCGTCTTTCCATTCGCCGCGGCCGCGTCCAAAATGAGCCACGGCGAGATAGGTGATGAGCAGCAGTTCCGCCTGAGCAGCGAAGTGTTCCGTCGTCCAGCGCACGGCGTTGTCCTCGCCGCGGGTGAGGTTGTAACCCCGGGCCAGCAACCATGTGCCGACACCGCCAATGAAGAATCCGGCCACCGTACCGCCGCCAAAAGACATGCCTCCTGTCTTGATGTCCGCCAGCAATCCGCCAGCCGCCCCGCTCAGTGCCGCCCCCACCGTTCCCCACACTGACTCGTTGACCTTCTCTGGAACGCCGAAGGATTCCACCCCGGTGGGTTTGATGCTCTCGCTCGTATGTCCCTCTAGTCCGTGGAGTCTGATAATGTCGTCCGTAGCGGCGATGGAGCGTGTGGCGAGCCGCTCTGTGAGAACCCCGCGCGCCTCCTCCATTTCCGCATTCAACTGCTGGCGGCCCACACCCATTTTTTGCAGCAGCGATTCCTTGCTCACCGTCACGCGGTCCACCCCGCTATCAGCTAGCTGGCGGCCCAGCGATTTCATGCTGCGCTGGAAGACATCCTGATTACGGGTGCGCCAAGCAAGGCGCAGGCGGTCAAAGGCCTCGCGTTTCCATTCTGGCAGCACGTGAAAGATCACCTCCATGAGGGCTTCCTCCTGCACCCAGCAGCGCGCGAACGCATCCAGCCCGAGCACGGCTTTGACGATGCCGTATTTTTCAAGCTGAAAGCGCCAGTCGGCCTCCTCCATTTCCTCCTCCAGAGCCGGACGCGGCGCACCGGTCTGATTCAGCAGGAGAATGACGGGCTTGCCGATCCATGTGAGGATTTCCATTTCCATACCCACGTAGGCCGCATTGCTCGGGTGCTCGCTGGCATTGACCAGATATAGGACGATATCCGAATCCGACTGCACATTCTTGATCGCCTGCTGACTGCACCAGAGCGAGCGGTCGCGGAAACGATCCCACAACTGAGTCAGCATCCAGCGGATAGGGCTGGCTGAAAGGCGCAGACGGCTGAGCAGCCGCGGGGTGCTGCCAAATCCGGGCGTATCCCACAATAACAGCCGATGGCCGCTGGCTTCCATCATGGAATAGGCCGTGGCCACATCGGTGACGTGCTCTTGGTCAGCGGCATCCCCAACGTCGCGGCGCAACAGTGTGCGGGCAAGCGTCGTCTTGCCCACGTTGGTGTGGGAAATCAGGCTGAGAGTGATGGCGGTGGCGGGCACGGTGGCGGGTAAACTAGCGTGGTTTATGCGGGGTTTTATTCGTGGTCAAAGGCACCGTCAAACTTTGCGCAAGAGACGAACCGCATCCAAACGAAGCTGGGCGCCGGAGATGGCCGTGTCGAGGGCGGCAAGTTCCGCGCGTAGGGCGGCAATGTCGGCCGTGCTGATGTGATCGTTGAGTTCTCCCAGCGCAATAAGGCGCGCGATTTCCGCCTCTAGTTTTTCCACTGCCGTTTTGCGCGCTCTCTCTGTCAGGGTGGCGGCTTTCTTTCTGGCCAGCGCGCGGGCTTTGTCGAGCATTGCTGGGAGAAGCTGGTCGCGCATGGCTCCGGGATTGGCGATGACATGGGCCTCACCGGGCTCAGTCTTTGCTTTGAAAAGTCCGCGGTCCGCAGTCTGGTCGGCGAGCTCATGATCCACCACTACGCGTATGACGGGCGAGGCGAGGAATCGGTCGGCATGCAGCGCAGGCGGGGCAATGCATTCAAGCACAAACACCGCTTCCAGAAGAAGGGCCGGACCAACTCCGGCCGGCCATGAGACCCAGGCGGCATTGCCCAATTCGCCGCCCAGCATCCAGTCCAGCGTGGCGCGCACGATGGGATGGTCCGCGGTTAGAAACGAAAGATCCTCGCGAGCAATAGCCCGGCTTCGGTCAAACGTCACGCTGTGCCCGTCTTCGGTAATTTCCGGCAGCGCATCCGTCTGCAGTTCGCCTGGCCGCAGCACGTAGCTGCGCAGCGAGTGGTCATCAATCTGCACACCCGCGCGATCAAGCAGCTTGAGCACAAACGCTTCGAACTTCCCGTCGGCATCGGCCTCGAGAATCGGCCCGATGATACTCTCCGCCAGCGCCGGACGGCAGGAGTTCTTTTCCAGCAACAGGTCGTAGCCCCGGGCGAGTCGCTTATCCAATTCCCCGCGCAGTTTACGCGTGGTCTCGACCAGTCGCGCCAACTCTCTCTCTCTCCTTCCCTCCATCCCCAACACAGTCTCCAACTCCCCGCGCACCGCCGCCGCGATCTCCGTCGCCCCATGCACCGTGTGCTGGAAAGCATCCATGCCCTCGTGATACCAGCGCGCCAGCAATTCGCCGCGCGAGCCCTCTACATAGGGCACATGGATGTGAATAGTCGCCGTCTGCCCGATGCGGTCCAGCCTCCCAATGCGCTGCTCCAGCAGGCCCGGATTCTCCGGCAGATCAAAGAGCACCAGATGGTGAGCGAATTGGAAATTCCGGCCCTCACTGCCGATCTCCGAGCAGATCAAAACGCGCGCGCCATCCTCCGCGGCGAACCACGCGGCATTACGGTCCCGCTGGAGCAGCGTGAGGCCCTCGTGGAAGAGCCCCGCGTCCACCTGAATCTCCTTCAGCAGCGCCGTGTGGATGCTCTCCGCGTGCTCCCGGCTGCTGGAGATGAACAGCAGCTTCGCGTCCTTCAGTTTTTTGAGCAGCGCCGCCAACCATTTGATCTCCGCGCCCTCCATGATAGCTTGCAGATGCACCTTCCGCTGCGGGAATCCCTTCATCGCGCGGCGCGAATTGCGGAACATCACCCGGCCCGGCCCAAAGGCATCCAGCACGGCTGCAGCAAAGGCGGAACGGGCGGCGGCATCGCCTTTCTGCGCGGCATCGAAAAGCGTCTGAAGCTGCGAAGACTTCCCGGCAAAAAGTGCCCGGTCCTCTTTCTTGAGCGGCTTGCCGCTCTCTAGGCGGCGCAGCACCTCCGCAACTTCTTCATAGTGAGCTGACTCCTCGATGAACGCCTCCAGCGACGGGTAGCGCTCCGGGTCAAGAAGCCGCAGCCGGGCGTAGTGCCCCTCCGGCCCCAACTGTTGCGGCGTGGCCGTGAGCAGCAGCACACCCGGTGTCTTCGCCGCCAGCGTTTCCACCAGCGAATACGCTGCGGACCCCGTGCCACGATTCCACTCAAGGTGGTGCGCTTCATCTACGATGAGCAAATCCCAGCCCGCCTCCGCCGCCGCCGCGCTCCGCTCCTCCGATGCCGCCAGCCATTCGTTGCTGCAAAGCGCCAACTGGCTGTCGAGGAACACATTCCCCTCCGTCTCCTCGCAGCGCGATTCATCCACGATGCTGAACTTCAAATGGAACCTCCGCAGCAGTTCAATAAACCACTGATGCACCAGCGCCTCCGGCACCAGAATGAGCACCCGCGACGCCCGGCCCGTGAGATGCAGTCGGTGCAGAATGAGCGCCGCCTCAATCGTCTTGCCCAGACCCACCTCATCCGCCAGCAGCACGCGCGGCGCGAGCCGGCCTGAGACTTCCGCGGCGATACTCATCTGGTGCGGCAGCAGGTCCACTCGCGCCCCGGCAAATCCCCGCACCGGCGATTGCCGCATCTTCGCACGCCGCAGAAGTGCTTCGAGCCGGAGCTTGAAGGCATCATCATCATCCACCCTGCCGACGCGCAGACGGTCGTCTGGTTTAGAAAACGACATGGCGGAGGGCAACTCGCGTTCGGGTAATTCGCCCTGCGTGGTCTGGTAAACGAGCAACCCGTCCACTTCCGTCACCGATTTGACCTCTGCGTCACCAATCCGGTCACCGCACTGAAACTTCACCCGCCGCAGCGGAGCAGAGCGCCGTGCATAACGCCGGATCTCGCCGCTGGCTGTAAAGTCGATACTCACCGTCTGCCCGTCGCAGTCCGTAATTACACCGAGCCCGAGTTCGGGTTCGCTTTCGCTAATCCAGCGCTGGCCGGGACGGAGGTCTTTAGAATTGGTGGACATGAGTCTGTAATAACTCCTTCCACATCATCTCCCCTCCTCGCCCGTCACCAGCGGAAATGTTTCTCGGTGTGTGCCTGCCGCGTGATGTCACGGCCTCGCATGTTCGCTCGGAACTACCGATCAACGATCTGACTTCTCGACTGACAAGATGTCACTCATGGCGCGAACATGGGCAAGCAACTGCCACTTCGTCCTCATTTAGCGCCGACAAACAGGCGTCAAATTGGTGCGCCGATAGTTTAGGCGGGACATCAACGGCATGGATCGTTGGTGCCTGACTCAATGAAGTGGTGCTGCAGCAGACCGCTCTTAGCTCTGGAACGGTATTGGAATGTCTACCTCTTTCAATTCAAGAAATCTTACTATGTAGCCTGAAGACCTCCGTTTGTGCCGCTTGGCATAAACATGCTCCACCTACTCAGTCACCTCACCAAAATCTCCTTTGGCACCGATCAGATTTTATAGTCACTGGCGACAAACTCACAATGCAAGCACTCCGTGCCAACGGCGGGACATCCATTATCATCTTTTGGCAATGCAAACGTGAGGCTGGGTATAAAGGCTTCTAGATATCTCCGAGAGACATTCAACCATCTGAAATTAGTTTCCATGCCCTTTAGTCGCAACCAGCTTTCTAGCAGCTGCCGACAGAGCTTCTAACCGCTGGTCTGTGCTCCAACGTCACCCCCGCCGCGGAGGCTGCCGCTTGTGGCACCAAGGAGGGTGCCTTCAGAAAAAGATCGCAGTATCCAGTGCCTAGAGCGGGCGGGAAGGCAAGCTTATGAGTTCCCACGAACTAACAACGCGGGAAAATCACGCGATGCTTAAAATTAGTATTATTTCTTATAGACTTCCGGAGGCCTGATGGACTATGCTTGAACAATACCTCGAACGCCAGTGTTTCGTTGCTCAACACCGCTTCTCGCACTCGCTGCTACCGCCACTTTGGCGTTTGGCAGCGATGTTGCTCCTGTGCAGCAGGAAGCAGCCCCTCCAGAGGCTGAAATTGACGGTGTGAAGATGCCTGTGGGGCCGATGTTACAAAAGCCCATAGCTGCGGATTCACAGGAGGCTGCCGTAGTGCCGGAGCCAGTGCTGGCTTCTATTTTGGCTGCCAGCGCGGTTATTTTCCTGCGCCGATCACGCCGTTAGGATGATGAGCGCCGGGCAGGAACAGGGGCCGGGCCGTGAGTCGGTTTTGGAATTGACGGGCGGTCATACGCTGGGCTGGAGGGAGTATGGCGAGCCGGATGGCGAACCGGTGATCTTTTTCCACGGCTGGCCGGCATCCAGTCCGCAGGGGATTTTCCTGCACCCCATCGGGCGTCAGCGGGGATTGCGGATTTTGTCAGTGGACCGGCCCGGGATCGGCCGCAGCAGCCGAATTTCGCACCGGAATTTTCTGCATGTGCCACCTCTGGTGGATGAGTTGGCGGACAGTCTTGAACTGGGGAAATGCCGGGTGATCGGCGTGTCCGGAGGCGGCCCTTATGCGCTGGCTTGCGCGTGGGCCATCCCGCACCGGGTGCGCACGGCGGTCGTTTGCTGCGGCGCTCCACCGCTCGATTCCGTGGAGGCGCGAGGGCGGCTTCATGCGACGTATCGCGCGCTCCTTGCTATTCAGGAGCGCTGGCCGGTGGTGCTGCGCGCTCTGCTGGCACCGGCCATCACGGTGGCCCGGGTGCGCCCGCCCTGGCCGGTGATGAAACTGGCTTCTCTCGCTCTGGGACCACGCGACCGTGCGGTCATCGGTGACCGGGCGCGCTTTGAGGAATTCTACCCGTCCTTCCAGCACGCCATGCGTTCGGGAACCCGGGCCGTGCATGAGGACGGCGCATGCTACTCCCGGTATTGGCCTTTCGATCCCGCCGAAATCGGGGTGCCGGTGCGCATTTGGCATGGCTCGCAGGACATAAACTTTCACTGGCAACTCGCCGAGAACTTGGCGGCGCGCATTCCGGGGGCTGCGTTCTTCAAGCGCGAGGAGGGACACTATTCTCTCCCTATTTTCTGCGTGGAGGAGATTGTCGGCGACATGCTGGCGCTGTGAACCGGGGGACTAGAAAGATTCAATTGGAGCGTATAATCCCTGTTTAAGCGCATAATCCTCAACGGATTGAACAAGCAAAGCAGAGCTCGACTTTCCCGTTGCCAGCAGGGCGCGAGCTGCGGTGGATGAACCCGGGAATTCGCCCTCAAGAAAATGAGTGCGCCAACCTAAGCGAGGTTCTGGGCGGACCCCGTCCCGGGCGAAGACTATGAAAGTCAGGTGCTCCCGCAGGAAATCGGCCCGAGCCCACTGATCCAGAGACCGCCACTGATCCTGCCCCATCAGCCAATGGAGGGTGGCGCGGGGAAATTTTTCGCGGAAAAACCCCACCGTTTGCCATGAATAGCTGGGACTAGGGCGCGGAAGCTCCCATTCATCCAAGCCCGCCCACGGGAGCCGCTCCAGAGCCAGCCGAAGCATCGCCACCCGGTGTTCCGCCGGGGCTCCGGGCAACCTCCCTTTCAGCGGCGACTGGCGGCAGGGAATGAAAATCACCCGATCCAACCCGCACTGCTCCACTGCCGCAGCCGCAATGCCAGTGTGGCCAAGATGAGGCGGGTCGAACGAGCCGCCAAAGAGGGCGATTTGCTCAGAATTTCCAGACATGTGTCCATCAATCACAGACACAAGGCCCGGGCAATGCCTGATTTCGGCCGGTAGAATTTCGAAAATCTATATATTGCGCCCCAAAGCCATTGACTCCACAAGATATGGTTGATAGAAGCGGTGAGGAATTATTCAAATGCGATGCCCTAAGTGCCATCAGGACGATGATAAGGTGATCGACTCTCGGGCCTCCCGGGATGGCTCATCCATTCGGCGACGACGGGTATGCAACCAGTGCGAGCATCGTTTCACGACTTACGAAACGGTGGAACCCGGGGATCTGACGATTGTCAAACGGAATGGCAGCAGGGAGCCCTTCGACCGGGAAAAACTGCTGCGCGGGATCGTGAAGGCATGCGAGAAACGGCCGGTTAGTCTGACTGTTTTGCAGGAGTGCGCGGACAGTGTCATCGCAGAACTGGAAGGTGGAGGAACGCGTGAAATTTCATCTAAACTACTGGGAATACAAGTAATGGACCGATTGCACGGCATCGACCCAGTGGGCTACATACGCTACGCCAGCGTCTACCGGCAGTTTCAGGAAGTGGGGGAATTCATTGAGGAGATCAACTCCATGGAGACCCGTGTACCGAACAGCATCAAGCATCCCGAACTAGCCCTCTAATTCAACTAACCTCGTCCAGACCAACTATGATCGCGCTGCCTTCACAACTTCCGCTGCTCCGGGTGGGGCGATACGACGTGCCTGCCTATGATGCGGACTGGGTGGAGGAGGGCATCCGGGATGCGGCCCGCGAAGCCGGCCACGATGAGTGGTTTTTCGCTGCGGATATCACCCGCAGCGTCATGATCTACCTGCGTAGCAAATTTCCCGGCACGGTCATCACGCTGGAGGATCTGAACCGGCGCCTGCAGCAGATACTGACCAAAGTGGGCTTCAAGGACATTGGCACCCACCTTTGCCTCAATCCGCCCCGCATGCAGGTCAGCCTGCGCGATCTCGCCGACGAGGCGGAAGGATATGAGTTGCTCTTTTTCCGGCTTCTCGAAGAAAGGCTGGGAGAAATCATAAACCTTGGTGCCCGCAGAGTCACGCTAAGTCATTCGCGCGACAGCGTGAAAAAGCTGCGTGCCGCCCACCATTGGAGCGGCAAATGTGAGGAACTGGAACAAGAAATCCTCGGATTCCTCAGGAAGCGCCTGCTCGAATGCCCAGAGTGTTCCGTAGAAGTGCGCGCCAACTGAGGGCCTTAGCGCCGACTGCCCTCCGTCCCACAGAGCATCCCTGTCCTCCCCCGAGCACGGATTTCAAATTGCTCACTCAGTCGCAGGGGCTGTGGCGATGCGGCGGGCACAAATCATTATAATGACCGCTTGCCCCCAAGGGAGCTCAATGCTGGAGCAGATTGCGTCTTTTCAATGAAGCACCTGCTTTCTCTCCAGTCACTGTCCGCCCGGGACATGCGCCGCATTCTCGAACTAGCAGCTAAGCTGAAACTTGAGCGCGCCAATCCGGCCCACCGTCCGCTCGAAGGGCAGTCATGGGCCATGATCTTTACAAAGGCCAGTACGCGCACCCGCGTAAGCTTTGAAGTAGGGGTTCAGGAACTGGGAGGCCGTGTTCTTTACCTCAGCCCCCGCGACACCCAACTAGGCCGCGGCGAGCCCATCGAGGACACTGCCCGTGTTCTCGGGCGCATGGTGCACGGGGCCATTATCCGCACCTATGCTCAGAAGGAGATCGAGCAGTTTGCGGCCTTTAGCGGCATCCCCACCATCAACGCTCTCACCGACGACGAGCATCCCTGCCAGGTACTGGCCGACCTCCAGACCATGCAGGAAGTCTGCGGCGGCTACGAGGGCAAAAAGGTCGTGTTCATGGGCGACGGCGACAATAACATGTCGCGCTCATGGATGTGGGCCGCGGAAAAGCTGGGCTTCGAATTCGTCATCTGCGCCCCGCGCGGGTATCTGCCTCCGGCTTTGTTTATGAAGAAGTTCCGGAGTGGTAATGTGTCGATCGAAACGAATCCGGCCAAAGCCGTGAAAGGGGCTCATGTTCTCTATACCGATGTGTGGGTCAGTATGGGACAGGAGGAGGAAAGCGCACGGCGGATGACTGACCTCGTGCCCTATCAGATCAACGCGGCACTTCTCAAGAAAGCCCGGCGCAACGCCGTAGTCATGCACTGCCTGCCAGCCTACCGTGAAAAAGAAATCACCGCCGAGGTCCTCGAAGCTCACGCCGACACGATCTTCCAGGAGGCCGAAAACCGCATGCATGCCCAGAAAGCCATCCTTGCATTGCTGGGGGCAAAGTAAAACGGGTGCTGCCCATATGGTTGGCCCAAAGCATTCATTACCTTCGCAGATCGCCAGCACGCGTCCTGCCGGTCTCAATCCCGCTTGCCCAGCAGATCGCGAATCTGCTGAACAGTGGTTGGATTATCCCGCGACCGCCCTTTGATCAGGTTCCAGACCGCGTTGTTCTGCTTTTCGGTTCCCTCTCCTATCATCTTCGGCGCGTCACCGCCCTCATCCAGCACCTTCTTTGCAGGGTAGAAATCGCGGGTGATGGCGGACTTTCCATCCTCGCGGGAGGTCCGGTTGCTCAGAATGCGGCCGGCGGTCTGGTTTGCCTTGTTTTCGAGGATACGATTTCCGCCGGTGTATTCCGAGCCCGACTCCATCGCAGCGCGGTCACCGGACACCTTGCGGTTGGCGAGCCATGAACGCGAGTTGGCTAGACTGCTGTCTTTTGTGAAGAAGTCTTTGGTGCTTCCGTAGCGTTTGGTCAGAAAATCCCTCGTTTGTGTGAAGTCCTTCATCTGTTTGGAATCAGTGGAACCGCCGAACACTTTACCGCTCATGGCATTGAGGCCCTCTTTGCCATAGCCACCAGAATCAAAACCAAAACGTTCACTGAACCCGGACCCGCCGTGAGACTGCATCTGGCCAGTGGCCGCCATTTGGGCCGCCATCTCATCCGACGAAAGGTTGGGGTTGTAGTCGTTATATTCCCCCATGCTGACCTTTTGCGGGCCTGCGAGCACCGTGCGCTGGGTTTTGCAGGCCAGCAGCAGCAGGAGCAGGGGCAAAATTAGAAGGTGGCGCATTACGGTGAGGCTGTGGGTGGGACCGGGGAAGTTGACGCGAGAACGATCTCAAGGTAGCGACGATAATCCGGATTTCTCGCGGTGGCGATCAATTTTTCAAACTGCGCGGGCGTGATGAATCCGCGGTTCAGCGCCACTTCCTCAAGGCAGGCAACCTTGAGATTTTGCCGGCGCTCGATGGTGGCGATGAAATTCCCCGCCTCGAGCAGGCTCTCCGGCGTGCCGGCATCCATCCAGCCAAAGCCTCGTCCGAGCAGGCGAAGTTCCAACTGACCGTCCCGCAGGTAGCTGCGGTTCAGGTCGGTGATTTCAAATTCGCCCCGCGCCGATGGTTGCTGGCGCTTCACTCGCTCCACCACCGTGCCGTCATAAACATAGAGGCCCGGCACGGCGCAACTGCTGCTGGGATGCGAGGGCTTTTCCACCAGATTCACCACCCGGCCCGCGGCATCGAATTCCACCACACCAAACCTCCCAGGATCGGCCACATGACATCCGAAAATACTGGCCCCCCGTTCAAGCCGGAGCGCATGGCGAAAGGTATCCAGCGGACCGTAGAAAAGGTTGTCCCCCAGAATGAGCGTCGCGCCCTGCCCTGCAAGGAATTCCTCCGCAATGAGGAATGCTTGCGCGATGCCTGAGGGGTGCGCCTGCTCAGCATAAGTAAGGCGGATGCCCAGCGGTGCGCCGTCCCCCAGCAACGCCTGCAGCGGCGGCAGGTCCTGTGGTGTGCTGACAATCATAATATCGCGTAGCCCCCCAAGCATGAGCGTGCTCAGCGGATAGTAAATCATCGGCTTGTCATAGACCGGCAGCAGTTGCTTGCAGACCACGCGGGTGAGCGGGTCAAGTCGCGTGCCGGAGCCGCCAGCGAGAAGGATGCCTTTTTGAGTCATGCAGTCGGAATGCGGCGTGGGTAGCATCTCCATTGCGTCGGTGCAAACTCGCGTTCCGTCACCCATGCGACGGTGCGCTCACGCGCCCCTCTTCCATTTCCTCTTTGCGCACGCGGAGGATACGGTCGGCCATTTCTCGGATCATCTCCTCCAGCAGGAGGCGCAGGTGGCTACCGGCGCTGAAATCACTGGGGGCAATGTGCTTCACGCGGTTGGCGTGTGCCACGAGCTGGTAGCACTTCCGGAAGCTGGAGAGCGACTTGTCCGTGGTGTTGTAGACCGCGATGCTTTGCCCGCCGTATTGCCGCATGATGGTGAAGCAAGGCACATCCGTTGGGCCGTCACCCAGATAGATCATGTTATTGAACGGAATTGGGCGCAGGTCCTGCGGCATATGATCATTCACGTCCTGACTCAGATCAAGGAGGCCCTTGTTGATGCGGAAAAGATACTGCGTCTTCTGCGTGTGGGAAATGACCCGCTTGGGAAATGAGATGCGGCCCTCCTCATCCGTGGCAAATTCACAGCCAAAGACCTCTTTTATATAAGGCTTGAGCCGACTCCCATCGATGAGGGTCTTAATGCCGCTGCTCACGATATAGTGCTCCAGCCGGATGCCAATCATGCGGTGCGCTTCGTTGAGCACTCCCTCCAGTTCTTGAAACATCTCGGGTAGTCCTGGGTAGAACTGGAGACCGCCGCCCAACTGCTCCATATCAGCAAGCGTCGGCCGGTCCATTTCGAGGTAATCGAGTAGCGTCTTGAGATAGGCCAGTTCACTTTCCCAGCCCTGCTCCTTCACCAGCAGTTGACACTTCTTCCAGAACGCTCCCGGATTAATCCCGTAGGCCGGAAAGAGCACATCGTCCTGCATGTAAGTGGGCGAAAGTGTCTGATCGTAATCGTAAACGAGGGCAATGGTGGTCTGCGGAACGGACATGATGAAAGCGAGCGATATGGTAGCGGGGATAGTTTACACGCTCCGGCGGCGGCGTGCGCGGATTTTTAAAATTCTTATCTGTTGTAGCGGGAATCCCCCTGTAGCGCTGGCGGTGAGTCTCCGTAGGACCACCCGGCACCGTAGTCCGCTGTTCCCTGCCATGTCTTCAAATCGAGGTCGCCGCGAAAGACGTTACCCAGACCATAGCAGGCAAATCCCCCCATCATAAGACCGATGATGGCAAACACCGCTAACTCTCCGGCAAGTGGGCGCATCCGCAGGTCCCGGTGACGGTTAGGGTAATAGTATAGTATTACCGTCAGCACCACAACAAACACGCTGAACAAGACGATGTGGGGCATGAAAAAGTGAACATATTTCATGAAACTAGGTGGCAGCAATCCGTGCTTACCGTCAAGCGCCCGCTGCCTCGTCCCGATTAAGCATGAAATCAGCAATCTGCCGGAAGAACGGACGCAGCGCGGCGGCGGAAAGTTCTGGCACGCCGGTCTCCTCCATCGCGCCCTCCATAATTTGCAGCCAGCGGTCGCGTTCGGCCACGCCAATGGAAAACGGCATGTGCCGCCCGCGCAGCCGGGGATGGCCGCGCTCTTCAATGTAGGTCGTTTCCCCCAGAAGCCGAAAACACAGGAAATCTGCCAGCCGCTTTTCTGCCCCGGCCCAGTCGTCCTTCGGATACATCGGGCCGATTAGATCATCTGTCCGCACCCGGCGGTAAAACGCCGCGACCATTTTGCGGAAGTCATCACTCTTCATCTGAGCGCGGATCATACTTTCATCGACCATGAGAAATGGAGGTTGGGTTTAGTTCAGTTGAATGGAAGGAGGTAACCACGACGCGTTCATACGGCGGCGCAAGCTGGGGCTCCTGCAGATTTGTCTTCGAGGCGGCCTTAATGCTTGCTTACGAACTCATCCGTATTCAGCGAAGCGCGCACCGCCAGCGTCCATGCGGCGAGGGTGGCATCATGCCCGTCGCTGGTGACTTTTGCGGCATCCAGAGTGCCGGACTTTACCCGGGCTTCCTGACTGGCGAAAAACACGGCGATGCTGGCCGTTTCCTCCGCAGTGGCGGGCCGCAGGAAAAGTCCCCGGACCTTCTCCTCCATGCTGCCCGACTGGACTGCCGTCACTTTGGCCAGCGCCAGCGCCGCCTCCATGAACATAACATCGTTTAGTAGAGTCAGCGACTGCAGCGGAGTATTGCTCACATGCCGCCGGGCGACACAGGCCTCTCCACTCGGGACAACAGAAGTGGTGACCCCTAAGGGCTGCGGCAAATACATCCTAGGACCGCACTTTTTCTCTATTCTCAATGGCTTATTCACCGCACTCCCCCGCCCTGCTTCCAGTTTCACACTTCCAGAAAAAGTTATGCCATCACCCTCCCGGCCGCGTTCTCAGCCCTCAAAGAAAAATATCTTCTCAAATCTTCCCTGCCTGACATTAATTTGGCCCACTAACACCCTGCCCATGCCCGCCCCTTCGACACTATATCGCTGGGCTACCGCGCTGGACGGCGAGAGCATAGAATTGTTGGGCAAAATCAACGCGCTGCGATGGGAAGAATGCGGGCGACGGCGGATATCCGTCCCCTGCTGCCCATTCATCTCATCCCACCGCGGGGCGATTACCGGGCCCTGCTCTCCCGCGAAAAATGCGCCGTAGTCTACGCCATCATCTTCCGCCTTGCGCACAAGTATCTTAACAAAGGCGACCGAACCGTAGACCAGATGGATCCAATCCGCACGATACGGGAGGCAGAACATCCTCGAAGGCAGCAAAGCCGCGCTCACCTCCAAGGAAACCAAACTAAAAATAACAGGTGGGCCGCGCCAGCCTCGAAGAACTACTCGCCTACCAACACGATTGACTCCGCTTGTGCGACCGCGCCATCTGTGACAAGAATTTTAAAGAAGCTCTGCTTGTCCGGTGCCTTGGCCGCAAGGCACCAATTACCATTGAGCCTTACCGCGAGTTCGTAGAGACCAGCACGCTGGAAGTGATCTCCAACATCGGCAGCTGCCCAGAAAATGGCGCCCCGCCATTCTTGTTATTCCTGCTACTCTTTCCACGACCGGCCGGGTGCTTATTGGAGCCATGAAGCACACACGCGGACTTAGTTCCCGGGGGGCCGTTTTTTGGCGCCCCCGTCCACGCCGGCGGGGGGGGGGCCTTCGGCGAATTCGTCATTATCCTGAAGTTCCTTCTTCAGGCGGGCGAGTTCGGCCTTAAGTTTGGCGACAATCTCAGCCTGAGCGGGGTCGTTGTAGAGGTTTTTTTGCTCGCCAGAGTCATTGCGGAGGTCGAACATTTCCCACTGATCTTTTTTCCAAAAGTGGATGAGCTTGTGGGTTTCGGTGCGGACGCCGAGGTGGGCGCGGGTGTTGTGGTCTCCGGGGTCGTGGTAGTAGCGGTAATACATGCTGGTGCGCCAACCAGCGGGAGTTTCGCCTTTGAGGAGTGGTAGCAGGCTGCGGCCCTGCATGTCCGGGGGAACGGGCAGACCGGCAGCATCAAGGAAGGTGGGTGCGAAATCGGGATTGATGGTCATGGCTTTTTGCACGCTGCCAGCTTTGATGCCGGCGGGCCAGCGGACGAGGAAGGGCATGCGGAGTGAAGGCTCATACATGAACCGCTTATCATACATGCCGTTGTCGCCGAGAAAGAATCCCTGGTCGCTGCTGTAGATGATGATGGTGTTCCGGCCAAGGCCCTCCTTGTCGAGGTAGTCAAGGAGGCGGCCGACGCTGTCGTCCACGCTTTGGACGCAGGCGAGGTAGTCCTGCATGTAGCGCTGGTATTTCCACTTCACGAGTTCATCGCCGGTGATTACTCTGCCGTTCACTTGGACTTCCATGGGGGCGACGTTAAGCCATTTGTTGCGTTCGGGGCCTTTGAGGTCATCGGGGGGGGCGAGTTTGAGATCGCGCCGGGTGAGGTCGCGGGCCACGGATTGCTCCTGCTCATGAAAGGCATCGGTGCGAGTGGCTCCGTCATCGCGCAGGGTGGCGGGTTCGGGGATGACTTTGTCCTTGAAGGCGGCATAGCGAGAATGGGTTTCCCACGGGCGGTGCGGGGCCTTGTGGCCGCAGAAAACGAAGAAGGGTTTGTCTTTCGGGCGGTTCTCGAGGAAGTGGATGGTGCGGTCAGTAATGACATCGCTGGCGTATTGGCCGGGGTACTTTTTCGGGCCTTCGGCGGTGTAGAGCATGGGGTCGTGGTAGGCGCCCTGGCCGGGGAGTATTTCCCAGTAGTTGAATCCAACGGGATCACTGCCGAGGTGCCATTTACCGATCATGCCGGTGTGATAGCCAGCGTTTTGCAGATACTTCTGGACGGTGGGTTGTGAGCCGTCGAAGCGGTTGAAGACAGGGGTGCCGTTCTTGTGGGAATACTTGCCGGTGAGCACCACGGCGCGGCTGGGGGTGCAGATGGAATTAGTGACGAAGCAGTTATCGAAGCGCACACCTTCCTTCGCCAAGCGGTCGATATGGGGAGTCTGATTGATCTTGCTGCCGTAGGCACCTATGGCATGGGCAGCGTGGTCATCGGAGAAGATGAAGAGAATATTCGGGCGTTTTTCCTCAGCACGCACCATGGAGATGAGGGCGATGAGACAAATAAAGATGCGTGTCATACTGTTCCTGCGTATAACGGAGACGCTCACTGCATGGCAAGCCTAAGTCTGCGCCTGTTTTGCGGAATTAGCCTGACGAAAGCTGCGCACGGCAAAAACCTCGTTTGCCGAAGTGTAGACGGTCATGCTCTGGGATGATTTCTGAGTATGGTATCGTTTCGCAGAGAACCGTCAGTTCGATTCTGATCACCCTCTCCATGCTGATAATGAATCAGTTACGACTGAAAAATCCCCTACTGACAACGCCACTGACAACAAGTCAGCCAAGTCAGGGAAGTTGCGGAAGGATTCCGAAGAGTGGCGGTCACTCTGGCAAATTCGGGGAATCGGGGCCGCAGAGTATCCGCAGGCCGCTTGAAAACATCATGCCGGGCAGGATTCCAGCGGGGCAAGGGTGATCAGGTTCGATACGTGCGGCGCGGCAATCGACCGGCGAGAGGAAGCAGCCGACTTTGCCCCGTGGCCATACTGAAGAATCAAAAGCGGGAGGCCTTCGCGCAGGCTGTGGCGCTCAACGAGTGCAGCGGGGCGAAATCCTACCGGCGGCATATCTCTGGCGGGAAATGCAGTGACCGCACGGCGGAGGTTGCGGCGTCGCAATTGCTGCGGCGGGACTCTGAGGTTGCCCTGAGGGTTGCGGAACTGCGGGTGGCATCGGCAGAGGTGGCCGAACGGGAGTTTGATCTTACGCGCTCGGCATGGCTCGCCCGGTTACTGGCGCTGGCAGATCAGGCAGAAGATGCCGGCGACTATTCCGCGGCCCTTTTACCCTTCTGACGAGCAAGGCATGCCGCGCAGCGGACGAGGGGTTGGCAATGCAGGGCGCAGAATTTCCTGTGCCTGCGCTGCTGTGAACTGGTGGGCCGTCCGTGCGGTTCCGGATAGCCGCGCTGGGGTTGCCGAGTCATGAATACCCAAAGCATCCCGAATAATCCAAATTCTATGCATCGGACGGCCCACTTTACCCTGCGGGTGGCGTCATTGGCGGGTTCCGGAACGGGGAGTGAGGGGGTCTGGTCTTAACAAGATCGCGGCTGAGGTTGGGTGGCAAGATTTCTTTGGGGGGGCCTGTGCGGGCTTCTGGGGACATCCTTTGAGTCGCGGTTCGCTCAGACTGTCCGCTTCCGCCAGTCCCACGGGGCGATGGGTGCATCCTCTGACCGGAGTCCCCGCCTTTGCGGAACAAACGGATAAGCGAGGACGACCTGCTTTAAGAAAGATTGACTAGTGCTACTTTGAAGTGACTATCTAAGAACAGATGAAAACCTCCAAGCTACTGACGGCTCTGCTTCTCGGACTCTCTATGTTTGCAGTCCCTCTGATGGCGCAAGAGAAAGCCGCCCCCAATCCAGCCGCTGTGCCTGCCGCGAGCAAGGCGGCCCCGTATATTAATACCCTGAAGATGGAGTTTGTGCCTGTGAGGGCGACGCCCGGGGTGCTCTGGAGCCGCTGGGAGACACGCGTGCGGGACTACGAGGCCTTCTGCCGGGATATTCAAAAAGACAGCTTTGCGCCTGATTTCAGGCAGGGCGATGACCATCCCGTGGTGAATGTCTCGTTTAATGACGCGCAGGCATTCTGCGTATGGTTGAGCAAAAAGGAGGGCCGCGCTTATCGATTGCCCACGGATCATGAGTGGAGCTGTGCCGTGGGCATCGGGGCGCAGGAGGACGCTGCTGCCAGCCCCAAGGAGAAGACTAGGGGCATCAAAGGAGTCTATCCCTGGGGCACTGCATGGCCGCCGCCGGAGGGCAGCGGGAATTTCAATTCTTATTCGGAAGATAAAATATCAAATGACTCGTATGACAATACCAGCAAAGTTGGGCAGTTCAGTCCCAGCGCAGACGGACTCTACGACCTGAGCGGCAATGTCTGGGAGTGGTGCGACAGCCTATACGAGCCTAACGCTAAAGACGCAGAAATCCGAACACGGCGGGTGCTGCGTGGCAGGTCGTGGGACGGTTATATTCCCACGAACCTGCTCTCTTCGTATCGCGGCTACTACCTTCCTACGTTTCGCTACGTCTACTTCGGGTTTCGTGTGGTGTTGGGTGTGGGTGGTGGCGGCTAGGCTCTTTACCCTCTGCCCTTTTACCCTTCTGACGAGCAAGGCCTGCCGCGCAGCGGACAAAATTTGATTTGCTGAAAATGCAGGGCGCAGAATTTCCTGTGGTCAGCGTTGGTGTGATGGGTTTTTTTAAGTCTGAGATGAACCGACTGACATTAAGTTGCATAGGCGTTAGCCGCTAGCGCCAGCCCCATGGTGCGCAATGGATTGATGGTGCCGTGCAGAATCAGCGCGATGACGCGAAGAAAGTGCGCGTCCAGTTCGGCTCGAAGGAATATTTCGACCTCGCCGCCAAGAATGGGCCCGCGCACGCATGGCTCACCCTCGGCACTAATCTCCAGTTCGTCCTCGACGAGACGACCTATGAGATTTACGAGTGATGCCGTCGAAAATAAATATCCCCGCTAGCCTATGAAACATCCATTGCTTCTCATCGCCCTCGCCCTCGCGCTCGCGCTTCTGCCCTCCGCGCGAGCCGAGTTGAAGGCTGACGAAAAGCCGTCCGATCCAGCAAAGAAGCTTAAGAAAAAAGAGGGCGAAAAATCCGATACCCTTGTCCACCGTGCGCCCAACGGCAAAGCGTTCCCGGCACACTGGGGCGCGCCGCCTCTGGCTCAAACCCGCGACTTGCGCCAGTTGCCTGGCGATTACGGCTCGGGCAGCGGCACGCTCGGGCGTTGGATCCAAGAGAACTTGGACAAAGACGCCAAGCAACCCGCGCCGAAACCTGCACCCGTGGTGCACAAGGGGCCCAACGGCAAAGCGTTCCCGGCACGCTGGGGCGCACCGCCGCCCATTCAAACCCAAGACTTCGGCCCGTTGCCCGGAGGTTATGGGCAAGGCAGCAGCTCGCTTGGGCGTTGGATACAGCAAAACCTCGACAAAGATGCCGCTGGTAACCCCGCCCCGCCGGCACCGAAGCCTGTCGGCGCCGTTCCCACGTTTGAGGAATGGATGAAAGACGGCAAAAAGATTCCTGCCGACCGCGTCTTCATCGGGGGTTCACCTTGGTTTAATGAGCAAACGGGCGAGAGCCGCACTCCCGAGACAGTTTACAAAATGCTATACGGACAAACGCAGCCGAAACCTCTGAATCCAATTGCACCACCAGCTGGCGGCCGCAAACCGTTCCCGGCGCACTGGGGTGAACCGCCGCGCAGACAGACCAAAGATCTCCGCCCACTACCCGGCGGCTACGGCATGGGCAGCAGCACGTTGGCCGCCTGGATTCAGGAAAACTTGGACAAAGACGCCAAGCAACCCGTGCCGAAGCCTGTCGGCGCCGTTCCCACGTTTGAGGAATGGATGAAAGACGGCAAAAAGATTCCTGCCGACCGCGTCTTCATCGGGGATTCACCTTTGTTTAATGAGCAAACGGGGGAGAACCGTACTCCCGAGGCAGTTTACAAAATGCTATACGGACAAACGCAGCCGAAACCTCCGAATCCAATTGCACCAGCCCCCCTCTCTCCCCGGTCCGGAGTCCGCCAATGACGCCACCCGCAAAAAGCAAATTCCTTTCAAGCGAAAGCCGGCCCTGACCAGAAGAAACTAGAGGTATTTGTTGGCGAATGGAGTTATACGGGAACGCTGAGCGAAACGCCGCTGGGGCCCGGAGGTAAGTTCGCTGGAAAATCAACCAAGCGAATGGTTCTGGACGGTCTGTTCTTAGAGTCCAGAGAGGAAGACAAAGGTGTCTATGGCGGCAAAGAAATGACTTACAAATTCGTCGGCATGCAGTGGTTCGACCCGATCACAAAGAGCTACCTGGGTAACGGCTTTGCCAACGACGGTAATGTGGGTCACGGAGTTACGACCAATAGCGGAAACACCTGGACATTCATGGGCACCATAATCGATAGCAAAGGAGAGCTACAAAAGGAAGAATACCATGACGTTTTCACCTGATGGCCAAACCTTCACAGTGAAAGGTGAAACCTCCGCGGACGACGGAAAGACGTGGATGCCTCATTGGGAGGCGACCAACAAAAAAGTCAGCAAGAAAGCGTCCGCGCAGACCGGCCCCGAAATTGGCACATGGAAGATGAACGCCGCTAAGTCGACGTTCAACCCGGGCCCGGCGCCCAAGAGCATGACCGTCGTCTTCGCGGCGGTTGGCCAGAGTGAGAAGCTCAGCGTGGAGATGGTGGCCGCCGACGGCAGCAAGCTCGCGGCGACCTACACCGCCAACTACGACGGCAAGGACGTTCCGTTCACTGGGTTGACCGACGAGACCGTCTCATTGAAACGCATCAACGCGACGACCACGGAGCAGACCGTCAGAGAGGGCGGCAAGGTGGTCGTGACCTACACACGCGTCGTGTCGGCCGATGGCAAGTCGCTGACGAGCACGGCCAAGGGCACCAACGCCCAGGGACAGGCCTTCACCGACGTCGTAGTTCTCGACAAGCAGTAGCGATCGCATGAACCGGGCAGCGTCCAGAAAGCAAATTCCTATCAGTTGGCTGATTTTGGATAGTCCGTGATGGTTACATCGGCCCCGTTCACGCTATAGGTGAAATCCCCGAACTGGAACTCTTGTTGTGCGATGACCTCGCCACCCCAAAAGGCAAGGAATGCCACGCCATGAAACCAGAACCGAGTCATGCGCGATAATAGACCCGGATTTCCACGAGATGCCGAGTTAGCGTGCATGATACCTCAATAAAGCTGGACTTGGCCATCACGGCAATTTAGGTATCCCGCCGTTCCCGATTCTTACTAAAGCTCCAAGATGACAGTAGATTTGGCAAGACCCGCTGGGTAGTCCACCACAGTCATAACAGCATCAAGACTTTCTTGGGAGCAGATCCTCCGATAGACCTAAGAATCGCGGATCTGCACCAAAACCGTCACCTGCGCCGGATCGCTTTCATTGCCAGAAACCGCGGCAGAATTTCAGCTTCAATCAGTGCAAAGGCCGCATGCAGCCCGGCCTCCTGAAATTCCCTTCCCACCCGGGCCTCCACGGCCGTCGGTTGGCCGATGGTCGCGAGGAAACTGTTCGACGTCATAGCCGTGAACATGCTCGCGTCCATTTTTCCCGATTTCTCCAAAATCCAGCGCCGGGCAAACAGCCCCAGCACGGCATCACCGATCCATGCCTCCTCGCGCTCGCGCTGCACCGGGTCCGGCTGCTTCATTCAGGAAAAGTCGGAGGCTCCCCGCGCTTAGCGGTCAAATTTGATAATCTCGTCGCCGGGCTCCAGAACCATACCTGTCACAAGGGTATTCGGGTCAACGTCCGCCACTGACTCCGTGGCCTCCACGGTGTCGCCGATCGTAACACGGGCGATGATCGCCGTGCCACGGCGAACCGCAAAGCGGTCACCCTTCATCAGCCTAACATTCATCCCGGCATCCAGCACCACATAGCCATCATTATCCGAAACCTTGATACGAGCGATGGCCGCTGTCGAAGCGATTACTGATTGAACCGGGTTGAGCGCTTTACCCTCTGCTACCGCATTGGCGGCTACGGCGGCTTCTATTGCTACTCGGTCCATCCCGACTCCATTTGCGTTGAGCACACTCTGCTCTTCGCGGGCGATGCGGGCGGCTTCCTGATCCCCCGGATTATCCACAAGCGGCGGTTCAATCTGCAATTTTTCCTTGATCGCCGCGCCGACTTCCTCCGCCTTCGTCCCCGCCGTGTTCACGATATCCCCCGCCCCTTTCGGCCGGGCGCCCAGATTATTGGCCTCGGTCTGCAGATTTTTCACAAGAGCATCGCCCGCTTTTTTCACCGCACTGGCAGTTCCTTTCAGATCTTCCGCCACTGCCTCCTTCACTTGCTCCGCCGGAGTTGGAGCCTGGGCCTGCTGAATCTTGAGTTCCTTGATGGAGCGCTGCAAGTCCTGCATCTGCCGATCACTCTGCACCTGCAGCTGTTCCATGCGCCCGTCCATATCGGCATTAAGCGTAAGATACAGCCCCGCAGCAAGGGTCACAGCAAGTCCGGCAAGAGCGAAATGGGTAAGCTTCATAAGAGAACTAAATGGGAGTTGATCACCTGACCACCAATCGAGGAGACGGTGCTTTTTCACCAATAGGGGATTCCTGTATGCCTTCCCGCCACGTAAATCAACAACCGAAATCCTTGGCCCGCAGGTTTCCCGGCGCCGGGCGTTTACCGTAGTTCTTTTAACGCTACCGAACATACCACCATGCTGCCACCCCCGCGTCAGCCAGCTCGATCAGAAGAAATCACCGCCACCCCTCCGTTTTGGCGCAGCCGGCCGCATGCCCAGAGGCGCCGGCGGCAGGTGAGCGGCGGACAGGCTGTAATTTCGGCGGACATTTCGTTCACGAGGCGGGCGGAAGTGCTTTTCTGAAGGCAAGCCCCGGACGGCGAATGCGCAGGTCCGACACACTGAAGCAAGTCACCTCAAACGGCAGCGGAGGCAGCAGCGGCTCCCATTCCTTCACGGAGACGTCACTGAGAATAAATACCCGCGTGTGCCGTTCCACCGAGCTAAGCGCCTGCAACAGGTTCCCTGCGTCCCTCTCTCCGGCCCGCCGGGCTCCGGCCAGCAACAGCATCGTGTCCTCAATCTGCGCCGGAGTGTTAACCGAAAACCCGCGCCAGTGATCGAACGACGCCACCAGATCCATGGGAATGGCGTTATCCCGGCAGTAACATATCTGTCCGCACAACAGTTCCATCGCGCTTTCAAAAGCGTCCCCCATCTCCCCCGGTTGCCGCGTGGGATGGATGCTGTGAAACACTACAAAGTATTTCTCCGGCAGCGGCCGGTCAAACTGCCTCACCATCATGCCCCCGGTGCGGGCCGAGCTCGGCCAGTGGACCGACTTCATCCGGTCACCCGGCTGAAAGGCGCGTAATCCATGAAAATCGCCGCTCCAGTGACGGTGCGTGCTTTCCGCTTCTTCCACATCGATTATGGACGCATCCACTGCCTCCTCCAGCACCCTCGGGGTTACCGGCCGCGGAAACACGGTGACCTCCAGAATATCCCGGACCTCCCGCTGGCTGTGCCAGAGCCCCAGTGGAAACGTAGAGGTCAGCACGCTGCGAATACGGTGCGTCACCCCGCGGCGCAGCAGGCGCGTGTTAATGCGCCGCCGCACTAGGCCACCCCCGCTGCGCACCCAGGCCGCGGAGAGCCCGCGTTCAGCAGGGCCGGCAATCCCGCATTCCACATCCACAGCAAAAGCATCCAGCCTCAGCCGTTCGTTGATGATATCCAAATTCATGTCGAACAACTGCCCCGCAAAGCACGTCTCCGGCAGTTTTCGCTCAAGCCTGAGGCCACCCAGATTTCTCCGGGCCAGCGGCCATGTCAGCGGCAACAACATCATGCCCAGCAGCCCGATGCGCACGGCATTCACCTCCGGAATCAACGCACCGCTAGCCGTCACCACCAGCGACAATAGCAACAGCCCGGCCCCGCGACCGGTTAGTCGCGTGGATTCCTTAAGGGGAGCTTTCTGGCGGAAGGGCGGCATGAATCGGGCACGCTATTTCGCGACGAACACTTCCTTAAAGAACTTTTCCATGGCCGCCCATGACTCTTTGTCCGCCTTCTCCTGATAGCCGCCACCCGGCTTGGTAAATCCATGCTTTGCTCCCTCGTAGATGACGAACTCCATCTTCGCCTGCGACTTCTTCATCTCATCCTGAAATGCCGGCACCTCTTTGTTCACGTGGTCATCGGCCCCGCCGTGACAGACCAAAATGCGCGCGTTGATCGCACCCGGCGCGGCGGGCAGCGTGGTGCCCAGACCGCCGTGAAAACTTACCACGCCACGCACATCTGCACCACTGCGGGCCAGCTCCAGCACACAGCTACCACCAAAACAATAACCGATTCCCCCCAGTCGCTGAGGGTCCGTTTCCCTGCGGCCTTTGAGCTCATCTAGGGCCGCCATTACCCTCCGGCGCAGGAGCGGAAGATCACTGCGATACTTCCCAGCGCATACTGCACACTCCTTAGGATCCACCGGCCGCACGTCCTTGCCGTAGATGTCCGCGGCAAACGCCACATAACCCAACTCCGCCAGCATCGTCGCCCGTTTCTTAGCATAGTCCTGCAGGCCGGTCCAGTCGTGCACCACCAGCACTCCGGGCCGCTGCCCTTTCACCGCGTCATCCCATGCCACAAAACCTTCCAGTTCCTGATCCCCGTCCTTGTAGGTAACGACAGCTGTCTGCACCGCTGCATGAAGGGAGGAAAGGGAGAGCATAAGCAAAGAAAAGAGTCGTCTCATAATACCTTAGCACTGCCCACGCCCGCAGTTCACACAAGCGGGAGTCGGCAATTCCGCGCCGCCTGCCTGAGCCGCAGCCGACACGCGGCGGATATCTCCGGCGAGCGATTGACGGTGGCAGCAGTTGCAATCAACTTGCGAATTACTGCTGCTCTTCCCCGCCGCAGAGCCCTAACCTCATGCGCGGTTTTCCTTTCTTCAATCTACTCATCTGCCTCTTGCTCAGCGGCGCGGTTCTGTTGCCGCTCGTGCTTCGCGCTACACACATTGCGCCACGCACCGCCACTGTGGAAAAGAAGACACCCGCCCCTTCCGAACGCACGATTCGCTGCGTGGTGACGGTAAAGTTCGTGCATGCTCCGCAATCCCTCAAGCTCTCGGCAGGAGACCGAGTAGTGGCCGACTGGACCAATGCCGATGAGGACCTACGCTGGGAGGAATCGCTGGATCTGCCAGCAGACGGCAAGCGGCTTGAGTTTTCGCTTGCGGTGAAATGGCCGGACAAAACCCCCGACACCATCGCAGAAGTGACCGTGGAGCCGGAGGGGTCCGAGTCCAAGGCAAAGAACCTCTGGAGCAGCGGGGCCGCGGCGGACGAAGTTATAAGTCTCACATGGGAGGGCACCCAGCCATGAGCGCGCATGGTGCCCACTGCGAACACTGCGCCCATCACCATGAGTTGGAAATCTCCGGACTCACCGTGCGCTACCGTGCGCATACGGCGCTGGAGCACGCCGGGTTTGCCACGTCCTGCGGAAATTGCGTCGCGCTCATCGGTCCCAACGGTGCCGGAAAAAGCACGCTACTCAAGGCCATTGCCGGGCTAATCCCACGGGCTGCCGGTATCATCCGCTGGCGGGGCACCGCAGTGCAGAAGTGGCATCGCGAATTCGCCTACCTGCCTCAGCGCGAGGAAGTGGACTGGAGCTTCCCTGTCACAGTTCGCGGCCTCGTCGAGATGGGTCGCTACAGCCAGCTCAGCTGGTGGCGGCGCTGGCGGGCCCTTGACGACCGGAAGGTCGCAGAGGCCATGACCCTGATGCATCTGGAGGGCCTCGAAAAGCGCCAGATATCCGAACTCTCCGGTGGCCAGCAACAGCGAGCCTTCATCGCCCGCGCCATCGCCTCAGAGGCGCACGTCCTCCTCCTTGATGAACCCTTTACCGGCCTCGACCGGCCCGCACGGGAGAACCTCAGCGCTCTGCTGCGCAAGCTCGCCGCTGAGGGCCGCCTTGTCATCGCCTCTCACCACGACCTCAACACCGTGGCCGAACTCTTTGATGAAGTGCTCATCCTCAACCGCCAGCCGGTTGCGTTTGGAAAAGTATCCGACGCCTTCACGCCGGAGAATCTCAACACCGCCTATCAAAATCCGGCGGCGTAACTCTTTTGCCTTCCATCACTCTTGAGCACTTTCCACGAAATCGCCCAGTCCCCATGGCTCCAGCGCTCGCTGCTGGCCGCGCTCATCATCGGGTTCACCAACGGTTGCTTTAGCGCTTACGTTGTCCTGCGGCGCGGTGCGCTCATTGCGGGCTCACTCAGCCATGCGCTGCTGCCGGGCATCGTACTGGGCGTGCTCGTCGCCGGGCAACTCACAGGCTGGAGTTCTTTTCTCGGGGCCCTGTTTGCGGCGCTCATCGTGGTGCTGGCCAGCATGGCAGTGTCGCGCGTATCACGGCTAGATCAGGGAACATCGCTGGGCGTTATCTTCACCGTCGCCTTCGCGGCCGGGCTTATCCTGTTCAACTACATCCCGGGCGATGTGAAGTCGCAGGTGAAGTTGGAAGATTACCTCTTCGGCGACCTGCTAATGCTCGACAGCAGTGATGTCTGGGTGGCCTTTGGGGTCGGCGTGCTGACTGTCAGCGTCTGCGTGGCACTACAGCGGACAATGCTCGTCACACTCTTCGAGCCGTCCGTGGCCTCTGCTCAGGGAGTGCCGGTGCGGGCGGTGCAGTATCTCATCATGACCCTGCTGGTGCTGGTCATGGTCAGCGCCTTGAGAGCCGTCGGCTGTATGCTGTCGCTGGGATTAGTCGTCGCCCCTGGTGCCACCATTTTCCTGCTGACCAACAGCACGCGGGCCATGTTCTGGGGCGGCGGCTTGCTGGGGGCCGCCAGCGCGGTGGGTGGAATGCTCATCGCCCATGCCTCCAATATCACGGCGGGCGCAGCGATCACCGCTCTGCTCGGAGCCGTGTTCCTGCTGGCGCTCGTATTCAGCCCCAAGTCCGGGCTCTTCCACCGCCGGCCGCAGTCGGCAGGTCCCTAATCCATGCACCTCACGAAAAAGGAGATCGCCATTATTCTCGCACTGCTCATCGCGCTCATCACCGGTGGAGCCGTGCGGCTGTGTAAAAAGGGCTGGACACCGGCGAGTGAAGAATCATTCATGAGCACCTCCAGCACTCCGTCCAGCCGATGACCAAAGTCCCGTTCGAACAATCCGTGGCCCGTGCCACCGCCCGCGATCCGCGCTACCCCACGGACGCCTATACTTTTCTGCGCAATGCTCTCGACTTCACCATTGGCGCCGTGAATAAAGGCGGCGTCAAGGATCCCGGCCATGTAACCGGCCCTGAGCTTTGCCAAGGCGTGAGGAAATACGCTATTGAGCAGTTTGGCCCGATGGTGCCCACCATCTTGGAAACTTGGGGCATTGGCTCCACCCGGGACATCGGTGAACTCGTTTACAATCTCATCAGCGCCGGCGCATTCAGTAAGAGCAACACCGACCGGATAGAGGACTTTGACAACGTATATGAGTTTCGCGACGTCTTCGTGAAACCCTTCCTGCCCGCCCGGGGAGCGAAGCCCGCTAAGAAGTCCGCTCCTAGGAAGTAGCCGGGCCGCGATATTTTCTTCGGCATCCAGAAAAACTCTGTAACGTCACTTCGCCCGCTCCTCAGGTATCGGGCCCATGAATTTCTCAACTTGCCCATCCTGCCGCGCCCCTATTACAGTCGGCGGGGCTGGCGATGCGGGTGTCCAGCGCCGCTGTTCGACGCACCATAATCACCCTGCGGGTCACTCCCGCAGAAAGAAACAGCGGCTACCGCGTCGAGGCGGCATTCATCGATAACGGCACTACCAGTCCGACACCTGAATTACCTCCAGCGTTCAGCACTCCTCCATCCTCGTGACGAGCGAAACTCATGGCGCATTGGTGAAAGGACAGCGCCCGGAGGATGTAGGAATTCCCCGTTTCGCCCCGGGCCTGGGAGGTTTTTGAAGACCCCGGTGGCTCCAGGAATCATAATTTGCCAACATCGGGAAATCCCCTATAATCCGTATCGCTATGCATCGCCCAATTCTCTCTGCCGCTCTCCTGCTGGCACTATCGGTCACCTTCGTGCCGACTCCACAGGCGTTGGCACAAACACCGGCGCCGGCCCTCCAAGCCCAGCCCACACCCAGCGATACTTATCTTCAAGGCTACCTCACCATGCTGGAGGGGGACAAGCTGCTAAAGTCCAAAGATTTTGTCGGCGCCTACTACAAATACCGCGATTCGCGAAATGTGTTCGACTCTGTGCACACTACAGACCCCGGCTGGAATCCGGACATCATCGATTACCGCCGCCGCAAGATCCGGGAGAGCATGGAAGAGGTACGCAAACTGGAAGTGGAGCGCCGCGCGGCCGGCGGTGAGATTTCCGACAAGGGACTCATCGGCAATGTGAAGGAGGCGGACCCGAATGTTCCCAATAAAATTCGACAGGTCATACCCGAGACTGATCCCGCAGAGGCCCCGCGCCGCACGGGCGACGTGATGGAGGAAAAGATACGCGCGCTCATGTCGCAGATTTCGCGCCTTGAGAAACGAAATGAGGAAATTCTCAAAACGCTCGGAGCGCGCGAGGAGGAACTACGCAAAGCCAGCGCGGAGCGTCTCGAAAGCCGCAAGTCCGAAGAAGCGTTGCGCAAGCGACTCATCGATGCCGAGAGCCGGCTGCAAACTGCGGACGCTTCAGAAAAACGAAAGTATAAGGAACTGCTAGCGCGCATCAGCGACCTCGAAACTGCCCTTGGTGATGCCAACAAGAAACTGACAGAAGCCAACGAGGGCCGCGAGAAACTTGCCAACGATCTCAGAACTGCGCAGGAGACCATTCGTTCCGTCACTGCTGAGCGCGACGCGCTGCGCAGAGACCTTAGCCAGACGATGGAACTCCTCTCGGGTGGCGAGGGCAAGGCCCCGCAGAGGCTCAAGCTGGTGGAGGAAAATGACCGCCTCAAAGCCGAGTTGGAAGCTGCGAAGGCAAAGATGGCGCAGCTTTCCAAAGAGAAGGATGGGGACAAGGTCGCGATCGCTACCCTCAAGCAGCAAGTCGAGTCCGTTCAGGAATCGCTCGCCGCCGTGAAGCAAGAAAACGAAGACTACAGGCAGCAAATCGCCGCGCTCACTTCCAAGCTCGACGCCACCCGCGCACTCGTGGAAAACAGCGGCGCAATGCCGGGCGACATTAGTGACAGCGAAGCCATCGCGGAAAACGAAGTGCTCCGCGAGGTCATCCTCAATCAGCTCAAACAACAGGCCCGCCGCGAGGCTGCCCGCAAGAATCTCATGGACGAACTCGGACGACAAGGTGTCTTCGACAAACTCAAGGAATTGGGGGTAGAATCGGAGATCCTGCTGAAATCAGTCAATGACATGGCCGCCCCCATGCAGCTCACCCGAGAGCAGCGCGAAATTCTCACCAGCACGAAAGTCAACGAGCTGCTGACCAGTGCGGACGGGAAGGAACTCTTCATGGTGGACGACAGCGCAAAGGCCACCCCCACGCCCGACCTGCCCGCACCCTCCACCGGTGCCCGCGACAAGGCCACGCTGAGCACAGAACTCAAAGCCTACGCCAACTCCGCCGAGGAACACTTCCGCAACGGCGACTACACCTCTGCGGAGAACAACTTCCGCAAGATCCTCGTCTCCGAGCCCCAGAACGTCTATGCCCTGACCAATCTCGGTGTCACGCAGCTCAAACAGGGGCAAAATGATGAAGCCTGCGCCACCCTCCTGAAATCGCTGGCCTACGACTACGAGAATGACTTCACTCACTTCACCCGCGGGGTGGCCCTGCTCCGCAGCGGGCGCATGGAAGAAGCCGCCGAAGAACTCTACGAAGGCTTGAAAATTAAAGGCACCAATTCCGCGGCATGGCACACACTGGGCCTCATCGCCAACAAGCAGGGCCGCAGGAGTGAGGCGAGGGATTGTTTTCTCAAGGCCGTGGAGCTGGATCCCAAATGCGCCGAGGCCCACTTCAATCTTGCCGTCCTCTTCACCCTTGGGACTCCGCCGCAATTCGACACCGCCCGCAAACATTATCGCAGCGCCATCAGCGCCGGTGCCGGGCGCGACAAAGGGCTCGATAAACTTCTCGGCATTTAAATTAAGCAGGTTTAAATGGGAAGGGCCTGCGGACTGAGCCGCGGGCGCGACAACCGGGGCAGGCTGATGCGCTGAACATCTAGGGTGCAGCCATTAGCATTATCGAAGGCGGTGACGATGGCTTCCACTTCCACCACTGGCCAGCGTACGGTGGCGAGGCCCCAGCGGGCATAGGCTTCCGCGAAGATTTCGCATTCGATGAACCCAGTGTAGTCGCAGATGGTGATGAACTTCATGTTCTCTCCGCCGATCTGGCGGTGAAGGCGTTCTTCAATGATGAGGCCGCACACGGTGACGCGCTTACCGGGGAATTCCGTGAGGTGCGTGATGGGGCAATAAGTGCTCCATGCTGCTTCCGGATAAAGTTCCAGTGGGTGTCCGGTGACGGTGAATCCGAAGAGTTCCTGTTCCTCGCGCAGCAGAGTGAGTTTGTCAGGCTGCGCGAGCAGTGAGGGCAGCCCGGTGATGTCCGGTGCCGCAGGAAAAATGGCATCACGCGGCCAGAAGCCAAGGCTGCGCGCCTGCCAGAACTGCCTTACCCGCGGCTCCCCGAAGCTGTCGAACGCGCCCGCGCGGATGAGGGTGAGCATTTCCGCAGGCGCTGGTGCCACACGCTGCACAAACTCCGCCAGTGACGCGAACGGCCCGCGGATGCGCTCAGCGGCGGCGCGGGTGAGAGTGCTTTCGGTGAGCTCTTTGGCAGCAGAGAGGGGGAGGCGGAGGTGGGCCGTATAGGGGGGATACGGCTCATAAGACCTATCCTCCACCCAATAGCCGATGTGTGAGGCATTCACACACGGCAGCAGGAAGCCCATCCCCAGCCGCCGGCATTCCAAGGTGTAGGCCAGCCGGGAATAGAAACCTTTTCCGTTGGTGAGGACTGCGGCCAGGAACTCCGGCGCGTGGTAGCATTTTAGATACGCTCCCTGATACGCCTCCACGCCATATGCCGTGCTGTGCGCGCGGCAGAAGGCGTAGCCCTGAAATCCGCTCACGAGCTGCCACACCGTTTTGATCTCCTCCTCCGTACGGCCCTTTTGCAGCGCGGCGCGCACGAACTCCTCACCCACCTGGTCGATCTTCCGCACATCCTGCTTCACCAGCGCGCGGCGCAGCAGGTCGGCGCGGCCGCCGTCGAGTTCCGCGAAAGCCTCGCAGATTTGCAAGATGTGCTCTTCGTAAGCGATGACACCGAAAGTGCTCCGCAGCACCGGCTCCAGCGATGGGTGCGCATACTCCACCGGCTCCAGACCCTGCGCACGACGGGAGAATTGCAGTTTCTTCAAATTGTTCGCCGCGCCGGGGCGGATGACGCTGACGATGGCGATGAGCGTATCTATGTCCCGCACCAGGGCCATGCGTGCGAGACTGCACATGGCCGGACTCTCAATGTGATGCACGCCGCGGCTCTGGCCGGCAGACACCATTTCCCAAATGCCGGTGTCGTCCCACGGCTCCAGATGTTCCAGATCAAGATGAATACCACCCTCTGCCAGCATGGCGCAGGCATCGCGAATCACAGCCAGACCGCCCTGTGCGAGAATGTCGAGTTTGATGAGGCCCACGGCCTCCACAGCATCCATGTCGAAGTGCGAAGTCGGCCAGCCTTTCGGGGAAACGAACGTGGGCGTGAGGCTGTGGATGGGATCGCGCGAGATAATGATGCCGCACGGGTGCATCTTGGCGTAGCGTGGGAAGCCGTCGAGGAACGCCGCGGTGGTGATGGCCGTGCGGTAAGGCTCTTCATTTACCGGAAAATCGAACGCGAGATGATTCGCCGCGATAGCCTCCGGCAGCCATTGGCTGTGCGAGTGCGGCAGGCGCGTGGTGAGTTGGCGGATATCGCGTTCGGCCACGCCGAGAACTTTGGCCACCTCGGCGACGGCGCTGCGCGCTTGGAAGGTATTGAATCCGCCAACGATGGCGGCGTGCTCCGCGCCGTAGCGCTCAAGAATCATTTCCGTGACGGCGTCTTTTTTGTCGTGGGCAAAATCAATATCGATGTCCGGCAGCTTCTGCAGCGCCATGCGCTCGCGGTTCAGAAAGCGGCGGAAGTAGAGATCGAAGCGCACGGGGCAGACGCCGGAGATTTCGAGGCAGTAGCACACAAGCGAATCCGCCGCACTACCGCGCGTGATCCACGAAATGCTGCGCCGCCGGCATTCCTGGAGGATGTCCCACACAGCGAGGAAGTATTCCTCGTATTCGACTTCGCTGATGATGCTGAGTTCTTCGTCGAGCTGCGCGCGGTGCTTGTGTGATGAATCGCCGTAGCGCCGCGCGAGGCCCTCTTCGGCGAGCCGCCGCAGCATGGCCGGGGGCGTGCTGCCATCCGGCGGGGTGTAGCGCGGGAAGCGCAGGGTCTGGAAATCGAAATCGAACACGCATCGGTCGGCGATGTCCGCGGCGCGTTGGAGTTGTTCCGGCGGAAGGTCCGCGGTGTCCGGCCATGAGAAATCGCCGTGGTGTTTGGCTGGATGGCGTTCCTTCAGCAACGTGAGCGTTCGGATGCTCTGCACGATGTCATACCGCACGCGGTCACCGGGGGAAAGATAGCGGATTTCCGGAAAGGTATCGGTAGGGACGAGGATGAGGCCAGGGACGGAATTTGGCACGGGCGTGAAACCCGGGCCACGGCTCAGCAGTCGGCACAAGTTCGCGTGGCCTTCCGCATTCTCGACGTAGGCGTTCATCCTGCGTCCGTTGATCATCACCTCCGCACCGATGATGGGTTTGAGTCCTGCGCCTTTCGCAGCCTGATAAAACGGGACGGCGCCGTGGAGATTCGGATCGGTGATGGCCACGGAGGTCACACCACGGGCGATGGCGGCTTCGATGATCGCCGGGATAGTGAGCAGCGAATCCATGAAGCTGTAGCAGCTCTTCACATTGAGCATGGCCACGGTGCGCACGCCGGAATGTTTCGTTGGCGCGGTGGAAGATTTAGGGCGTTCAAGCAGCGCGCGATTGGTCAGGGAGGACATGGCATAGGCGCGCGGCTCGATGACGGTCGCGGTCTTGCCTGGCTCGTCGTATAATGGCGCGCCTTTGTTGCGGACGGCGCGTTTTCCCAGGGCCGGCACGGCCTTGCTGCGGGTGTCGGGTGCTTCGTTGGATTTTCCAGCCAGCAACGCGGGCTCTGGTTTTCCGTCGCGTCGGCGCAGCCAGAGGTCGTGGCCGCGCATGATAGACTGCCGGGCGCTGCGCATAATATCCACGGTGCAGGCAAGGCGGTGGCGGCGTTCGTCGCTCACAGCGATGCCCTCCAGCGGCAGTTCGCGCATAAAGCCGCCGTGGTATATCTGCGTGAAGCGCAGCGAGAGCAGACGCACGCTCACGCGCCGCTCCCACGCGCGCGAAAGCAGGCGCGGGAGCAGAGGATAGATTTCGTGCTCGAGGTCCACCGGCTCGGACAAGCTGTCGCTGCGCTGACATTCGCTCATGTCGTTGTAGCGCAGCCGCAGCGTAACGGTGCGGATGGCGCGGGCATCACCGCGCACGCGGGCCATGAGGGCATCGGCCATGGTGCGCAGTTTGGCGATGAGCCATGCCTCGTCGGTTACGTCCTGCTCGAAGGTCTCCTGCATGCCATAGCTCTTGGCGGCGGGCGGATCGGGAATGACCAGCCGGTCATCCTCACCGTGTGCGAAGGCATGAATCTGTGGCGCGGCACTGCCCGCGAGCAGCGCTAGCAAGTGCGGAGGCGTGGCCGCGACGTGTGCGATTCTCTCCAGCCCTGCGGTGCGGAAGACGGCCTCCAGTTTCGGCCCTACGCCCGGTAGCCACTTGGCCGCGAGCGGGTGTAGGAATTCGCACTCGTGCCCGCGCTCCACTTCCACGAAACCCGCGGGCTTGCTGATCTTGGACGCGATCTGCGATACCAGTTTGTTCCGTCCGATGCCCTCGGAGATGGTTATCTTCATGCTCTGCTGCACGGCGCGGCGGATGGTGTGCCCGATCTCGCTAGGCGATTTCCCGCGGCAGCCTGACAAGTCGAGATAACCCTCGTCAATGGATCCGACTTCCACGAGTGGCGTGAAGTCGTGCGCATAGGAGAACATACGGCGGCTGAAGAGCTCGTAGAGTTCGAAGTTCGGAGGCAGGACGATGAGTTTCGGACACAGCTTACGTGCCCGGGCCATGGGCATAGCTCCGCTGATACCAAACGCGCGCGCTTCATAGCTGGCCGAGCACACTACCCCGCGCTGCGCCCCGCCCACGGCCACCGGACGTCCGCGCAGCCGGGTATCCGCAGCCTGCTCGACCGCAGCGAAAAAGGCATCCGCATCAAGGTGGAGGAACATGGCCTTCGGAATGAGGAATGAGGAAGTCCGAATGGCAGAGCTCAGTTGACGATTCGGGATTCAGCGCGTCGCTATTCCTTTCGTCATTCGTCATTTCGGCTTCTTCTCCCGCGGCACACGCAGCAGCGCGACCATGACGCCCTGTACGACGAGTTCCTGCGCGGGTATGAGGTCGGGGTATTTCGGGTTCTCCGCGCGCAGATACGGACGGCCGCGCTGGACGATGTATCGTTTGAGCGTGGTCTCGCCGTCAATGAGCGCGGCCACGATATCGCCGTGCCTCGGGTCGCGGAATTCGAGGATGATGCTGTCGCCGTCGACGATGTTGGCGCCGGTCATGGAATCACCGCGCACTTTGAGGGCAAAAGTGCGCGCATTGCGGGGGAGGTGGAGCGTATCGGCATCCACGGTAATGCAGCCATCCGCTTCCTGTTCGGAGGCGACGGGCAGACCTGCCGGGATAGTCCCGTAGAGCGGAATGCTCAGAAGTACCGCAGATGGGCGTGCCCCGACCAGCGACAACCCGCGGGCCATGCCGGCTCGACGGGTGATAACACCCTTTTTCTCGAGCGCAGCGAGGTAATGCCTCGCCACACTTTGGCTGGAGAATCCAAGCCCGTTTTGGATTTCACGCTCCGTCGGCGGGTGTCCGTGCTCCGCAGTGAAATCCCGGAGGAATTCCAGCACGGCGGTTTGGCGTTCGGTGAGTTCGTTCATATGATCTAGTTCATATGATCTAGTTTCGTCCACGGGATGCGCAAGGCCGGATTTTGACTGTATGGTCGTGACCGGCCGGCACCAGCAGGCAGGCTACCCTGCCCTCGCTGGTTTCGATCCTCCCGCTGTAATCCTGGCCACCATCCATTCCTGCCCATAGACCTCACCAGATTGGCTTTAGTTGCCATGCGTCCAGACTCTTCAGCGTCGCTTCGCGGCCCTGGGCGCGGAGGGAGAAGCCGATGCTGTCTGCGCGATGCGGATAGACGCGCATGGCGAGGTAGAGCTTTTCGTTGACGAAGACTTCCACCACACTGCGGTCGAGGAAGACCCGCAACTTCAGCGGGCCGTCGCCGCGCTGCATGATGGCGCTCTCCGGGGGGCGTATCCATGTGTCAGGGCTGGTGCTGGAGCGGGTGCCATCGAGGGTGATGACTGCGGGCGTGTCATACCAGACGCTGAGTTTGCGGTCGAAGTTGGAGAAGGTGATGGATGTCTGCTCTTCGGCGCCGGGGGATCGCAGAACGTTGAGCTGCACCCAGCGCGACATTTTCGGATCGATCTCCACGGACAGTTCCATGGTGTTGCCTTTGACCTGCTCCAGCACGACGTCCCGATTGGCGGGCAGGATGGTCTCGCCGATGCGCCGGTGGTTTTCCCTGAGGGTTCTGACTGCTTCCACCGGAGCGATGCGAAGCTGCGAATCGGACCCCAGGGTCAGTTGTTGTGCCAAGGACATGATCTGATCCCACTCTTTGCTGCTTTCGCCGTCGTTGATGTTGAGAATGTTGATGACGCCGCCTTTGCCGTCCGCCGCAGCAGACGGTGCATGGACGCCGCCGGGTGAGACTCTGCCGTGGTTGAACTTTCCGTGGGCATATGGTTTGAACCTGTGGCTCTGCCGGTTGTAGTCCCCCAGCAGATACTGACCGCCGTAGGTGTGGCTGAAGGAAAGGAACAAATGTTTGTTGCCGATGGGAACGAAATTCGGGCAGGTCGAGGCATCGCCGATCGGGAAGGGATTTCCTTCCAGAAAATCTCCGTGCGGCGTCCAGTCAGTGAGGTTAGTGGACGAGACAAGGCCGGCACCGACGAGGCCGAAATAGGTGTCCCCTTCCTTCCAGATGCAGGAGTCTCCGGACGGACTTCTGACCGGTTTCCCTCCCAGCTTCTCCCAGTTCAACAGCAGCGGATCTTTCGAGATCGCGACCATCTGCCCGGCGCCGATGCCGGGGTAGTAGGCGACCACCTGGTCAGGCTCGACCACGGTGCCGCCGGAAAAGCACATCCTTTCGATGCCAGGATAAATCGCGTAGGGCAGATCCCGCCAGTGGATGAGGTCCCCGCTCACCGCGTGGCCCCAGTGCTGCCGGCGTTTGGCGAGGTCCGCAGGATCGGGGAATTCGTCCGGAGGATAACCCTGGTAGAACAGGTGCCAGCGACCCTGCCAGAAACAGAGACCGTTGGGATCGTTCAACTGGCTTTCGGGACTGACGAAATGGTAAGCCGGGCGATAGCGGTCCGCCGAGAGGCGTTTTCGGGAAGCCGCGAAGCGCAGCATCTGGGGATCGGTCTTCAACGCCTCCTCCTGTTCCGCTAGGGAATTTGGGAATGCCTGGCGCGGCACCGGTGAGGCATACGGATCCGGCGGGAGGTTGCGGGGCACGACCGCGAGAGTGGCGGCGGAAATGGCAGTCGCGCCATTGGCGACGGAGTAGCTGCCGGCATCGGATGCTTTCACTGCGGTGATCCGGTAGTTCCGTCCCGTGGCCCCGGGGATGGGCTGGCCGTCTTTGAACCATTGGGCGGATTCTCCGGCGGTCGCCGGCCCGGCCAGGCTGAGGTCGCTGCCCGTCGTGACCGTGGCGCTGATGGGAGCGGCCGCGGCTGGTCCGCTGCGGATGATGATTCCCACCCGCGTGATATCGCCCTCGGGTGCACCGTCGGTATGGAACCGGAACAACACCTGATCACCCCTCGTGACCGGCATCCCTTTGAATTCGTTGGTCAGGCTGCTGCCGATGTTCTGGAGCGCGACGAGCCGCGCATCGCCCCCGCTGGTGCGACGGATGATCTCGTAGCCGATCCCGTTCCCATGGGGCGAGGCCCGGCCCAGAGTGTAACTCAAATCGATCTGCATGTCCGCCGGGGCCGTCCAGCCAATGACCAGACCGGAGACCGGAGCAGCGCCTTTGGGATGCAAAAGCACCTCGCCCGGTGCCCAGCGGGTGCCATTCCTTGCCGATACCTGTTCATCGTCGCCCGTGTTCCGTCCGATTCCCCAGTAGCCTGACTCGTCGCTCCACATCAGCGGCGGCTTGGAAAATTCGGAGCCCCACAGCGCGTTGGCATCGCGGTTCGCATGGCTCAGCAATGGGAAGACCGGAGAAGGACTGGACGAGTCATCCATCCGGTAGGTCCAAGCGCTGCCAGCAGGGTTGGCGGTGGGCGAAAAATCATCCGCCAGCGACCAGGTTTGGGCCGGTTTCCCGGCCGTCTGGGCGAGGCCGCTCCCGGACACCCACAGGGAGAGGAGGGCAGCGAGGCGGAGAATAGGAAGAAAGAAGCGATTCATGCGGAGTTGGCTTAAGGAGGCTTAAGGAAACGATTGGTTGGCGGAGGAGTATGTATTGGAATCCCGAATTCAGGCGGAATCATCGACCGTCGTCGGAGGTTTCTTCGATTAGCGATTCCGCCTGAAGGCGGGACTCCAACGGCGCGGCGATCTAATCAGCGTTTCCTCAAAAATCTTCAGCAAACGGTGGCCGGCCCGGGGAAGGTACTGACGCGTCTGATAATCAGTGACCGGCAACTCTTGACGAGAACCCACCCGATGTAAAGCCCGGCAGTCCGGATTTAGGGAAACGCTGATTCAATCGCCGAAGGCCGGGGCGAAGCGATCGGTTTTAAAACCAGGTGGGGCGAGGCTGCGCCCGAGCCGACTATTTCGCGGCGGAGGCGGCGCGGAGCCCGCTCACGACAACCTCCATGGCGGAGGCGGCGCGAGACGCTCTCTCCGCCGGAAGTAGTTTAGTTTAGCGTGATGGCTCCCGCCCCGGGCGCTCTCTCTGCTTCCCACACCGGCTCCGCGCCCCCTCCGCCCACAGAAGAGTCGGCTCGGGCGCAGCCTCGCCCCACCGGTCTAAAGCCTTTAAGGCCCGGTCGCTTCGCTCCGGCTTTCAGTGTCAATTTTCATTGACGATACCCACCAGGCATGGTAAAACGCGCCGATATTCTGATAATCAGACGGGAATCAGCCCGACATTCCACCAGCATCAAATCACAAACCAACTGAAAATGAGAACACCGACAACCCATCCTCTCTCCCGTTTAGCCTGTGGAATCCTTACCTCCCTCCTGCTCGCTGCCGCCGCAGGTGCCCAGACCGTCTGGAACCTGGCCACCGATTTCTCCCTCGCGGCGAATCCTAACGGGGCGTGGACCTATCAAATGGAAGTAACGCCGGGTGACGACGACACGGCCTATACCCCGATTGCCGACAATACGATCCATGCGAACACCATCTGGGGGACCACCTTCGCCACTCCACCGGTCATGCGGACGGAGGGGACGGGCTTCTGGGGAATCGGGAGGAATGACACGGGTGCCACCCAGACGTCGAATGCCGTGACCTGGGCCCCGGGGGAGGTGTTGTTCCATCCGAAGCCGGGTTTTGCCGGCAGCGGCGGACGTTTTGTCATCACTTGGCAGGCCCCGGCCAACATGTCCGTGGATGTTGCCTGGGCTTACGCGAAGCGCATGACGAGCGGGACCGACGGCGTGGGCATGAGTGTGCTCCACGAGAGCGGAGGCGCGAACACGCAACTCCGCGCCTTTGGCAACCCCGAGGGCGCCACCGGGACCTTTGACAACCTCGCGGTGACGGCGGGGGACAAACTGCACTTCCGCTTCGACAACTGGGTGGACGCCGGAGGTGACATCACCTGGGGGGACATCACGGTGACGCAGTTGAGCGCGCCCGGCCCAAGTATCGCCTCATTCACCTCGAACCCCGGAGTGGTCGCTGCAGCGGGCGCTCCGGTGACGTTCGACTGGCAGGTCGGAGGCTTGCCCCTCGATTCGCTGGTGATCACGCCCGGCAACATCGATGTCCTGCCGCTCACCAACGCGTCGGGCATGGGCAGCTACGCCCTCAATCCGGCACCGGGCGTCAATACTGAATACACCCTGACCGCGATAAAGGGGGCAGTGACCAGACAGCGCAAGGTGTTCGTCATCGTGCGCATTGTTGATCCGAATGCGATCTTCTCGGGTGACTTTGAGAGTTTCACGGCCCCGGCGGGCAACTTCAACGGCGGGCAGTTCCAATCGGGGCTGGTCGTTGCTCACTCCGGCAACGTGACAGGATGGACGAAAGCAGGCGGCGGCACCGTCCATGTAGTGGACCGGGCGAACCTCGTCGGTGGCACCAATCCGCGGGACTTCTCGGTGATGATCTGGCAGGACAACGTGATCACGCAGGCGGCCGCCGTCTCCGGCTCGAACGCATCCGGCGCGGCCTACGCAGTCGGGTTCGATGCCGGTCCGGCCGTTTACCAGGCCCCCAGCCAGCAGACCGGCGCGACGGACGGCATCCTCATCGAGGTCCTGCGTGCCGACGGCAGCGTGCTCGCGACCCACACTCACCTGCCTGGCGTGTGGGCGGGCTATCCGGCGCTGGCCGGCGGCAGCTTCCAATACATCGGCGACGGCAGCGGCGATGTGCGTCTGCGCATCGGTCCCTCGGCACCCGGCAGTGGACGATTCGGTGGAACCATCGACAACGTTTCGATCGCCCCGGCCACCACCGCCCCGATTGAATTCATCAGCATCAGCCGCAATCCGGCGACCGGCGCGGTCACCTTCACCTTCACCTCGGTCAATGGTGTTAACTACGAGGTCTGGGCGACTTCGAACCTGGCGAACCCGCCGGCGGCGTGGGAACAGTTGGACGACGAGGTGGTGGGGACCGGGAACAGCACTCCGTTCACCGATTCAGTCCTGGCACCGACGAATTCCCGGCTCTTTTATCAGGTGCGGCGACCTTGATCCTGCGGCGAACAGCCGCGATGTCCCCCAGCCTTATGATTCAAAATTTACTCAGGGCGATCTTCATCGCCGGCGTCTGCCTGATGCCCGGCACCGCAGCCTGGAGTTGAGGTCTTGGCATCACGTTTCTCAGCATACGACATTTTTCTATTGACAATGCCCGATCAGTCTAATGAGAATGTCGAAATTCTGATAATCAGATGGTAATCAGAGCGAAACTCAACCAGCACCATCCGCGGGCTGCGAAGTTCGCCTGAGGCAGATTCTGACGTCCGGCCAGCACTAACAATTACACCAACTGCAACAAACCCAACCCAACAAAAACAAAACCATGAAAGCACCCTATCAGAAAAGTCTTGGCCTTTTGGCGACCGGAATACTTTTAACCCTGAGTTCCCCCGGCGCGGCGCAGACGATTTTCGTCGAGAATTTTAACGGCTTCACCGCCCCGGCCGGGAATTTCAACGGCGGCCAGTTCCAGTCGGGGTCGGCGGTGGCGTTCAGCGGAAGCCTGCCCGGTTGGGGCAATTCGGGAGACGGCACCGTCCACGCGGTGGATCACGCCAATGTTTTCGCGAACGGGATCAACAACCCGCGGGACTTCGCGGTGATGTTCTGGCACAACAACGTCATCACGCAGAGCAGCGCGGCCGCCGGTTCGAACATTGTCGGGGCGGCCTACGAGGTGTCATTCTCGGCGAGCCCTGCGGTGTACCAGGCGCCCTCCCAGCAGACGACCACCGACGGTCTGCTGATCGATGTCCTGCGCGGTGACAACAGCGTGCTCGCCACACACACCTATCTGCCGGGGGCATGGGCCGGAACCATCAACCTCGCTGCGGCCGGCTTCTCGTACACCGGGGACGGCACCGGTGATGTGAGGCTGCGGGTCGGCCCCTCGGCCTTCAACAGTGGACGCTTCGGCGGCGCCATTGACAATCTGAGTCTCAGCCAAGTCCCGGAACCGTCGGCCTTCCTGCTCGCGCTGGGCGGGATCGGCCTGATCGCCCGACGCAAAAGGGCATGAGCCGGCCGCGCGCGCGTTTTTCGGCCACGCGGGGCTTGATCCCTAGTGCGGAGAAGGCGGCGCTCCATCGACGATCTACAGCCATTCGAGCCTAAACCCCGCGCCGCCATGTCATCACGCACTCGTTGTTTCACCACTGTCGTCGCTGCCGCCGCGACCCTCTTTCTCGGCACCTCGGCAGCGCACGCGAAATTCTTCGACGACTTCGGCAGTTTCACCGCCCCGGCGGGGAACTTCAACGCCGCCCCGTCCGGCCAGGTCGGGACCGGTCTGGACCTCGCGCACAGCGGCAACCTGACCGCTTGGAACAAGTCCGGTGGGGGCGCGGTCCACATCGTGGATCACGCCAATCTGTGGCGAGCCGCCGGGCCGGCCGGAGCGCGCAATTTCGCCGTGATGTTCTGGCAGGATAACGTCATCACGCAGCAGGCGGCGATCCCCGGCTCCAATCAGGCCGGGACCAGCTACGCGGTGGACTTCCTCGCCGCGCCGGCCGTTTACGAGGCTCCGTCGCAGGCCACTGCCGCGTCGGACGGCATTAAGCTCGAGGTGCTGCGAGCTTCAGACAATGCCGTCCTCCATACGTTCACCCACCAGCCGGGGGCGTTCGCCGGAGTGGCGGGCGATCTCAGGCTGGCACCCGGCAGCTTTACCTATACCGGCGACGGAAGCGGCGACATCAAGTTCCGCCTCGGCCCCTCGGTGTTCAACAGCGGCCGCTTCGGCGGAGCCATGGACGATCTGACGCTCACGGTCCAGACCCCGGCGTTCGACGGCTACGCGACGAACCCTGCGCTCTACGTGGCAGGGCACGCGATTGCGGCGAACCTGCCGCTTGGGATCAACGGCCAGGCGAGCGGGTTCAGCATCGCGCCCCCGCTGCCCGCAGGCCTTGTGTTCAACACGCAGACCGGCAGCATCAGCGGCACGCCGTCCGCAGTTTCGCCAGCCACGCAATACACCATCACCGCGTCGTTCCCCGCTGCGCCGGATCAGGCGGTGACGCTCGTCCTTTCGGTGCTCGCGCATTCCACCCTGACAGGTTACGCCGTAAGTCCAGCGGACTACTTTTTTGGCGTGACCATCGCCGCCAACCAGCCCAAAGTGATCGGCGCGGCGCCGGCCGGATTTTCGATTTCGCCGGCACTGCCCGCCGGCTTGGTCCTCAACCCGGCGATCGGTGCGATCACCGGCACGCCGGTCGCGACCACCCCCGCGGCGGACTACACCATCACTGCCAGCTTTCCGGGCGAGCCGGACTCGACCTCGATCCTGCGACTTGGAGTGATCGTCTCTCCATCCACGGTCATGATCACCGAGTTCATGGCGAGCAACGAGTCCACCCACTACGATGGCGACGGCAACGCCTCCGACTGGATCGAACTCCACAACTTCGGCGCCGCGCCCGTCAACCTCAGCGGCTGGTATCTGACCGACCGCGCCGACAATCTCACCAAGTGGAGATTCCCCAGCGTGACGCTGCCGGCCGGCGGTTACCTCGTCGTCTATGCGTCGAACCAGAGCCGCGACGACTACACTGATGCCGGCGGCCGGCTGCACACTAACTTCTCGCTCTCCGCCAGCGGCGAGTATCTCGGGCTGATCAAAGCGGACGGAGTGACCGTGGAGCACGCCTTCGCCCCGGCCTTCCCGCCGCAGGTGCGCGGGATCTCCTATGGGATCGCAGCGAGTCAGGCGATCGCGGGATTCTTCAACACGCCGACTCCGGGGGCCGCGAACCCTGCGTCTCCATCCGCGGCGGGACCGCTCATCAGCGATGTCACCGACAGCCCGCTGCCGCTCCCGGGGGACGGCGACGACCTCGTGATCCGCGCGCAAGTCACTGCTTTCGTGAGCCCGGTCGCTTCGGTCACGCTGCGCTATCGGGTGATGTTTGGCGCCGAGCAGACGGTGCCGATGATCGCCAGCGGCGGCGGGCAATACACCGCCACCATCCCGCACACCGCATCGGCGCCAGGGCAGATGGTGCGCTGGTATGTTACCGCCCAGGACAGCCTCGCCCGGTCGCGCCGCGAACCGCCGTATCTCGACCCTGCCAACTCGCCGCAATACTTCGGCACCGTCATCGCCAACCCCGCAACCGCCTCGCCGCTGCCGGCGCTCCACTGGTTCCTCGCCACGCCCAGCGCCGCCGGCACGCTGACCGGCACGCGCTGCGCGATCTGGTTCGAGGGCGAATTCTACGACAACGTTTTCGTGCGCGTCCGCGGCGCGAGTTCGGTCAGCTGGGCGAAGAAGGCCCACAAGCTCGAATTCAACACCGGCCATCACTTCCGCTACGCCGACGGCGCTCCCCGCGTCGAAGAAATCAACCTCAACACCACGCAGCAGGACAAATCCTACGTCCGCGAGCCCCTCACTTATGAGACCTATCGCGCGGTGGGCGTGCCCGCGAGCGATGCCTTCCTCGTGCACGTCGAGCAGAACGGCCAGTTCTTCAGCGTCGCGCCGCTGGTGCAGCAGGTGGACGAGGATTTCTTCACCGCCCGCGGCATGGACCCAGAGGGCGCGCTCTACAAGATGAACAACGGCATCACCTCCACTGCCAATACCGAAAAGAGAACGCGCCTCCACGAAGGGACCGCCGACCTGCAGGCGCTGATCGCCGGACTCGCGATCGCCAACCCGAATCGCAACGTCTGGATCTTCGACAACGTGGACCTGCCCTCGGCCATCAATTACTTCACCTGCGCCATCGTCACCCAGGACTTCGACCGCTTCACCAAGAACTATTACATCTACCGCGACACCAACGGCAGCGGCGAGTGGACCCAGCTCCCGTGGGACAAGGACCTGACGTTTGGCGAGCGCTTCGTGTCCGACGACATCTCCGGCGACGGCTTCCTCGACGAGACGCCGGACTCCCCCTCCAGCAATGCCCATCCGTTCTGGTGCGCCACCGGGCACGCCCGCCACGGGGTCAACAACATGGTCGATGCCGTCATCGCCCATCCGGTCGCCCGCGAGATGTATCTGCGGCGGCTGCGTACGCTCATGGACGAACTCCTGCAGCCTCCCGGAACCCCAGCCGCACAGCTGAAATTCGAGGCGCGGCTCGACCAGCTCCTCCCGCAACTCCAGATCGATGCCGCCAGGGATCTGGCCAAATGGGGGTCGGCCGTGATCCCGGAACAGCCGGCCAGACAGGACCTGGCCACCGCGATGAATCTCATCAAAACCAAATACCTGTCCGAACGGCGCGTTTTTCTCTACCAGCGCCACGGCTTGGGCGTCAGCGGCGACGGGATTTCCTCCACCCTGGTTTCGGGGACGAGCGGCGCGACCATCGCACGCTACATGGTCCCCGGCGACAATCTGCTCGGCTTGAACTGGACCGCCAAGAACTTCGACGATGCCGCATGGTCTTCGGGCGCGACCGGGCTCGGCTTTGAAACGATCCCGGCCACCCACGCGCCGCTCATCGCGACGCGGGTCCGGCCCAGCGAGACCCACGCCGCGTCCACCTCGATTTTCCTGCGCATCCGCTTCAACGTCGCTGATCTCACTAAAATTGACGCGCTCGAGCTGCGGCTGAAATACGACGATGGCGTCGTCGCATGGCTCAACGGCACCGAGATCGCGCGGCGCAACATCGGCGGCGCGGCGGGAAGTCTGGTCGCTTATAACGCGGCAGCGACGAGCCGTCCGGACGCGCAGGCGATCGTGTTCCAGAACATTGACGTGAACGCCTTCTCCAGCGCCCTCGTGCAGGGCGAAAATGTGCTGGCCATCCATGCGCTGAATTCGTCGGCCACGAACTCCGACATGCTCATCCTGCCGGAACTGGCCGAACTGCCAAAACCGGCTTCGCCAGGCTCGGTCGGAATCCCCGGTGCTCAGCCCCCGGCCCTGCCGCTGGCCATTGGCACCGTTGAATTCAACCCCGCCTCCGGCAACCAGAACCAGGAGTTCGTGCAGATTCTCAACCCCAACCCCATCGCCGTCGATGTCTCAGGCTGGACGGTCGAGGGTGCGATCGAGCACACCTTCAAACCAGGCACGGTCATCCCATCGAATACGCGCAACGTGCCGCTCTACCTCTCGCCGCACGTCAACTCATTCCGTGCCCGGCCCTCGGCACCGACCGGCAACAGCGGGGTCTTCGTCCAGGGGAACTACCGCGGCCAGTTGTCGGCGCGCGGCGAAACGATCACCATCCGCGATAGGACGGGCAACATCGCAGCCACAACGACCTGGTCCGGCGCGCCCAGCGATGCCCAGCGGTTCCTGCGCATCACCGAGATCCACTATCATCCCGCCGGTGCCTCCGCCGCCGAAATAGGAGCCGGGTTCACCGACTCCGACGATTTTGAATTCATCGAAATCAGAAACATCGGCCCGGCCCCGATCAACATCGGCGGCGTGCACTTCGACGAAGGGATCGAGTTCGTGATTCCCGCCGGCACCATGCTGGCTACCGGAGAACTCGCAGTCATCGTCAGCAATACGAATGCGTTCACTGCGCGCTACGGGGCCGGTCCCAGTGTCCTCGGCCAATACACCGGCCGTCTTAACAACGACGGCGAAGCGCTCCAACTGCAGGACGCCGCGGGCGAGAATATCCTCAAGTTCACCTTCAACGATCGCTGGTATCCCGCCACCGACGGCGGCGGCTACGCCATGGTCATCCTTGACGGCACGGCCGACTGGAGCCGCTGGGATTTCGCCGCAGGATGGGGCATCGGCGAGCCGCTGCACGGCAGCCCGGGCACACTAAACAGCTCCGTCATCCGGCAGCAGTTCGCGGGATGGCTCAACCATCACTTCAGCGAGGCCGAAATCCTCGACCCGCTTGTGTCCGGCCCCGCGGCTGACCCTAACGGCGACGGACTTACTAACTTCCACCACTACGCCTTCGGCTCCAACCCCAGAGCCGCAGGCGTCCCTACGGACCAGCCGCTCTCCGCCATCAGCGGGAACTTCCTTGAATTCACCCACCAGCAGCGCGCCGCGGCGCTCGACCTGGAATACCTCACCGAGACTTCGGACAATCTCAATGCATGGACGATCATTGAAGCCCCCGTCATCCAAACTTCCACGGCTGACATCAACTCGATGGTAACCGTAACCCGGCGCGACCCGCGCATCATCGACACTCCGGGAGATACCCGACGCTTCCTGCGCGTCCGTGCTGTTCTGGGACAATGAAATCTGACTCCATGGAGGGAATGTGCTCTTCCATCCGGTCCCGGAGAAGAATGAGTTTGGCATAATTCTAAATTGATTATCAGACACGATACCAAGCTTCAATTAGTTAAAGGTTGCGAATTACCACCTAATCTGCGTAACAATTTGTTCTGTTAATCAGATTTAAGCCTCGCCGTATCATTTACTCAATCACGCCAGCCCATCGTCTCACACGATACCAATACCAGTGCCTTCGACCTTACGCCTTCCCAAAGTGCCCCATCAGCAGGATCTCGTCCGTAGTCTGATCCGCTATATACACTCGGACCGCCTCGCGGCGGGCGACCGGCTGCCCCCGATCCGCACTTTGGCCGAGCGCTTCGGGGTCACTGGGAGCGCGGTGCGCGATGCGCTGATTCAGCTCCAGACCATGGGCATGATCAGGATACTCCCGCGCAGTGGCGTTTTCGTGCAGTCGGTCAATTTCGCATTTCTCGTCGGTGCCCTGGCCGACACCATGGACAATGCGCTGGTGCAGGCGGACGCCAGCCTGTTCCACCTCCTTGATGCCCGGCAGTTGATAGAGGTCGAGTGCGCCACCGCAGCGGCGCAGCGGCGGCGGCTGGAGGACCTGCTGCCGATCCGCGGGGCACTGGCCGCGACACTCGCCGCGGCGGAACCGCTCGATGAGAACTCGTCCACCGAGGCGCGCACGGCGCACTACAATGCGGACATCCGCTTCCACCTCGCCATCGCCGAACTCGCGGGCAACCCCGTCCTCACCACCATGCTGCGCTCGCTGCTCGGCCTGCTCAAGCCTCACCTCCTGCAGATCCCGTGGAGCCCCCGGCGCAAAGAACTGACGGTGAACGCTCACCTTGAACTCTTCGAAGCCCTGCATTCCGGCGATGTCGAAAAAGTGGGCGTCCGCATGAAGGAACACACCGGAATGGCGCGTGATTCACTGCTGAGGAACATGTGGTCGTCTCCAGACACACCGTCCTAATCTTTCTGACACCACCACGAATCCGTGCCTGTGAAACTTAACCAGCCATTACTTCGGGCGATCAGCTGCTTCGGCGCGATGCTTTTCGCCGGCGTGGCTCAGGGTGCGGAGCAAAGCGGTGAAGGGATCGCATTTTTCGAGCGGGAGGTGGCCCCTGTTCTGAAGAACCGCTGCTTCAGTTGTCACAGCCATGAGTCCGGCAAAGCGAAGGGTGGTCTGGTGCTGGACTCGCGCAGCGGCTGGGAAACAGGTGGCAAGTCCGGCGCTTCCATCGTTCCCGGCGATCCCGGCGGGAGTCTGCTCATCAAGGCGGTGCATTATCAGGACGAGGATTTCCAGATGCCGCCGAAGGAGAAGCTCCCGGACGCCGAGATTGCGCTGTTGGAGAAATGGATCGCCATGGGAGCGCCGGATCCCCGGCTAGCGAAAGCGACGGCTCCCGACCCAAAAAAACTCTGGGCGCTCCAGCCGATCAGGGAGCCCGCGGTTCCCTCCGTTAGATCCACGGACTGGGCGCGGAATGAAATTGACGCCTTCCTGCTGGCCCGCCTTGAGCAGGCCGGCCTCGCCCCGGCCGCTGATGCCGACCGCCATACCCTGCTGCGCCGGGTGACGTTCGATCTCACCGGGCTGCCCCCGACTCCGGATGAGATTGCGGCATTTCTCAACGACACTTCGCCCGCTGCCTTCGAACGCGTGGTGGATCGCCTGCTGGGATCGGAAGCGTTCGGGGACCACTGGGTCCGGCACTGGTTCGACCTCTCCTGCTATGCCGATCTTGCCGACATCCAGGGCAATGTCCTGATCCGCGATGCATGGCGCTACCGGGACTACGTCATCGCTGCCCTGAATGCGGACAAGCCGCTGGATCGCTTCATCCACGAGCAGATCGCCGGCGACCTCCTGCCCGCACAAAACGCCGCAGAGCGCCGTGAATTGATCATCGCCACCGGATACCTCGCGATCGGGCCGTGGACGCTTCAGAATTACATCAAAGGACAGCTCGACGCCGATGTCGTGGACCATCAGATTGACCGGATCGGGCGCACGTTCTTGGGACAGACCATTTCGTGCGCGCGCTGTCATGATCACAAGTTCGACCCCATCCCCACCGCGGACTACTATGCGCTGGCGGGGATATTTCACAGCACCCGCACCACCAGTTATGACGGCCCCGGCGTGTGGAGCGCGATCACTCACATCCCGCTCCCGCAGTTGGAAGCCGCCCCCGGGGAGCTGGCGCAGCGTCAAAAGGCGCTCGATGAAACGGGAGCCCGGCGGCAGATTCTTCAGGCCGAACTGACCTCGCTCATCCTGATGATCCCCAGCGCCACGAGCGCTAACATTCTCACACTGCAGAAGGGGATCGCCGCGAATGAGAAAGACCGGATCTACGAGGTGAGCTTCGAGTCCGCGCCGAGTGTCTGGGTGAATGCCGAGCAACGCACCACTGCGGTAGACGGTTTGCAAATCGACATCCTGCGTGGCGACGGCAGCATCCTCGCAGGACACCAGCACAAGCCCGGGCCGTGGTCGGGAACGAAGGACGCCCAGCAGCTGAAATCCGCAGCCTTCCGCTACACCGGCGACGGCTCCGGCGACGTGCGCCTCCGCATCTCCAGTTCCACTCCCGGCAGCGGTCGCTTCGGCGGCGCGTTGGATGACCTCGTCGTCAGCGCCGGCGAGGACCGCCTCTTCGCTGACAAGTTTGACGGGATCGTGCCCGGCGCGACCACCGGCGAGCAGGCGGACACGAAATTCAAAGTCTTCTCCGGCGCCGGTGTGCCCAACTGGGAGGGCGCTGGCATCAACCACTCGCATGTGGTCGATCTCGGCGGCGGCGACTATGCGGTGCAGTTCTTCAGTGGCAGCGCCGGCTCGCTCGCCTCCGCCAAGCCCGTCAGCGACGCGGAGAAGCTTGCGCACACCCGGGCGATGGAACTCCAGAAGGAAGTCCAAACTCTCGACTCCAAAATCACCCAACTGAACGCCCTGAATGCCCCGGATATGGCCCTCGCGGTGCGCGACACCGATTCGCCCACCGACGGTCCGATTTATAAGCGCGGCGACTTCCAGTCGCCCGGCAGCATCGTCCGGCGCGGCTTCCTCAGCGCCGTCCCCGCCGCCACGCGCCAAGCCATTCCGCAGGGCAGCAGCGGACGCCTGCAACTCGCGCAGTGGCTCACCGATCCCGGCAACCCGCTCACCCCGCGCGTCCTCGCCAACCGCCTCTGGCACCACATTTTCGGCAAGGGGCTGGTGCGCTCGGTCGATTACTTTGGCGTGCACGGTGAACAGCCCAGCCACCCGGACCTGCTCGATTTCCTCGCGCTGCGCCTGCGCGGGGACGACCGGTGGTCGCTGAAGAAATCGGTGCGCCGCATGGTGCTGTCCCGCGCCTATCAAATGGCCTCCACACCCGACGCGGCGGCCACTGCCGCCGACCCTGACAACCGCCTGCTCTGGCAGATGCCGCGCCGGCGGCTGAGCGCGGAGTCCCTCCGCGACGCCATACTCTCCGCCAGCGGCCAACTCGACCCGGGCCGCGGCGGACCGAGCCTCGGCCTTGAACTCCCTGACAACATTTCCGGCCTCGGCGGCAACATAAACCCGGCCACATGGGCCGGCAAAGTTCCGGAATCGGTCTCCCGGCGGCGCACGATTTACTTCCCGCTGAAGCGCGAACGCCCGCAGGGGGATCTGGAGATCCTCAGCACCTTCGACTTTCCCCACCCCAGCGAAATCACCGGCGCGCGTCCGGAAACCACCGTCGCGACGCAGGCGCTGTTTCTCATGAACGCCCCCTTTGTAAAGACCCAGGCCCGCCACCTGGCCGAGCGCCTCGCGAAGGAGGAAGCCGGCGACGAACGCGCCCGCATCAACCGCCTTTACCTCCTGACCGTGAACCGCCCGGCCGATGCCGGCGCGATCGAAACCGCCATGACATTCATCGACGACTGCACCCGTGACCTTAGCGCCCCCGCCCGTGAGAATGCGCGTACGGAGGCGTGGACGCAACTCTGCCACGCAGTGCTCGGATTTAACAACTTCCTCTTCCGCGAATAGAGACACCACCACTTGAAATCAGCCATGAAGCTTTCCATCCCGTCTGCCAGCCATTCGCGCCGCAACTTCCTCCGCACCTCCGCCTGCGGATTCGGTTCGCTCGCCCTCCACGCGCTCCTCCAGCAGCAGGGCATGGCAAAGCAGGCCGTGGTCAGTGCCGCAGCGTCCCCGCTCGCCACAAGGACACCCCACTTTCCGCCGCGTGCGCAGCGCGTCATTTTCCTCTTCATGCAGGGTGGTCCGTCCCACATGGATCTCTTCGACCACAAACCCCTGCTGGCAAAAGGATCGGGCGGCGTGCTGCCCTATAAGCTTCCCGGGATCGAAGCGACGGTCGGCCTCGAAAACACCCGCCTGCTCGGCCCGGTCTCCGGCTTCAAGCACCACGGCCAGTCTGGCCTCTTCATGTCCGACATGCTGCCCCTCATGGGCCGCCACGCGGACGACCTCTGCATCCTGCGCGCGATGCAAGCCGACAGCCCTAACCACCCTGTGGCGGTCCGCCAGCTCCACACCGGAAACCTCTTCGACGTCGTGCCCTCGATGGGATCATGGCTCTCCTACGGCCTCGGCACGGAAAACCAGCAACTGCCGTCCTACGTCACCATCCTGCCCGGCGAGGGTGAACGCAATTACAGCAGCGCTTTCCTTCCCGCCATCCATCAGGGAACCGCCATCCAAGACGTTGGAAGCAAACCCGGCCAATCGCCCATCCGCAACCTGACCGATCGCGACATTCCCGGGGAAGTTCAGCGGCGCCGGCTCGACCTCATCCAGACGATGAACCGCCGCCAGCTCGACCGCCTCCAGACCGATCAGCAGATGGAGGGCGTCATCGAGTCGTTCGAACTCGCCTTCCGCATGCAGACCGAAACCCCGCGCCTCGTGGACCTCGCCAGCGAATCGAAGGCCACCCTCGACCTCTACGGCATCGGCCAGGCACCGACCGACCAGTTCGGCCGCCAGTGCCTGCTCGCCCGGCGCCTCGCCGAGGCCGGCGTGCGCTTTGTGCAGGTCACCCTCGACGGCTGGGACCATCACAGCGGCATCGCCGGCGGCCTCAAGAACCTCTGCGCTCAATGCGACAAGCCGGTCGCCGGCCTGCTCACCGACATGAAATCACGCGGGCTGCTCGAGGACACCCTCATCCTCTGGGGCGGCGAGTTCGGCCGCACCCCGCACGCCCAGAACGGCGACGGCCGCGAGCATAATCAGCACGGGTTCACGATGTGGATGGCCGGCGGCGGCGTCAAAGGAGGCATCACCCACGGAGCCACCGACGACTTCGGATACCACGCAGTCGCTGGCAGAGTTCACATCAACGACCTCCACGCCACCATGCTCCACCTGCTCGGTCTCGACCACGAACGCCTCACCTTCGAGCACCACGGCCGCCCGTTCCGCCTCACTGACGTCGCCGGAAAAGTCGTCAGGGAAATCATCGCCTAGCTCCAATTCTCCCCCACAGCCCAAGAAAAAGAAAACACTCCCATGCCATTGAATCCACTCCGTCAGAAACTGAAATCAAACCAGGGTACCCTCGGCCTCTGGGCCACAATGGAATGCGCCAGCATCACCGAGATCGCGGTCACGCTGAACCTCGACTGGGTCGTCGTGGACATGGAACACGGGCACCTCGATTACAAAGATGCGATGGATCACATCCGGGTGGTTCGCGAGACCGGAACGAGCATCATCATCCGCGTCTCTGACATCCGCGAGGACTGCATCAAGCGCGCGCTCGATATGGGAGCGCACGGCGTGATCCTGCCGCTGCCGCGCTCGGCCGCGGATGTCGAGCGCGGCTGCCACTTCGGCCGCTACGCGCCGCGGGGCGCCCGCGGCATCGGCGGCGAACGGGCCGTGAAATGGGGGCTTGGCTTCAAGGATTACCTCCAGATCGCCAACGAGGAAACGATGATCATCCCGATGATCGAAACCCGCGAAGCAGCCGAAGACATTGACAATATCCTATCCATCGAAGGGCTGGAGGCCATCTTCCTTGGTCCCGCTGACATGTCGGCGACTTACGGCCACCTCGGCGAATGGGAGGGAGGAGATGTCGCGCAGTTGAATCTCGATCTCCGCGCCAAAGCAGCCGCCAAAGGCATCGCCACCGGCGTTGTCGGCACAAGCATTGATGATGCCAAAAAGCGCCAAGAACAGGGGTTCCAGATGATCGCGCTGGGCTCCGACGCTGGGTTGCTCATCCGCAGCCTGCAACAGGCTTTGGGCGCCCTCGGCCGGGATATCAAGCCGCACCTCTGGTTCTGATCCAAACACCACAGGCCATGAAAAAGCCACTCCACCTCCTCCTGCCACTCGTCTCTTCATGGATGGCAGCGACCGCCGCCTTCAGCGCGGAGCCGATCCCCCTGCGCGCCGGTCCGGTCACCATGAGTTTCGATGCGGAGAATGCCTTTCTGCGTTATCTGCGCACCGGTCCGCACGAAGTCCTGCGCGGCATCAACGCCCCGGTGCGCAACCAGAACTGGGCGACGGTCGCCCCCCGGGTTTCCAATGTGGTGGTCGATGACAAGGGCGACAGCTTCCGGGTGACCTTCGACGTGCACTGCGCGGAGGCAGATATAGATTTCCGCTGGAAGGGCACGTTGACAGGAAACGCTGCGGGCGTGGTCGAGTTCTCCTTCGATGGCGAGGCGCACTCAACCTTCAAACGCAACCGCATCGGATTCTGCCTGCTCCACGGCCCCTCGGCCGCAGGGCAGCCGTGGGTCATCAAAACCGCCGATGGTGCCACCTTCGCTGGGAGCTTCCCGCGCTCCATATCCCCGCACCAGCCGGCGAAAAATCTGCGTGCCATCACCCACGAACTAACACCTGGCCTGCGCGCCCGTGTGGACTTTGAGGGCGAAGTCTTCGAGATGGAAGACCAGCGCAACTGGACGGATGGATCGTTCAAGACCTACTGCACGCCGCTGGAGATCCCTTATCCGGTAGAGGTCACCAAAGGCACGAAGATTTCCCAGAAGATCAAAGTCAGCCTCGCGGGCGACATTCCCGCCGCCCGCAAATCCGGCGACGACGATCCCGTAGTGCTCACGCTGGGCGACAGGAAATCAGCCCTCCCGCGTCTCGGCCTCCAGGTGTCCGGCGAAGTGAAGAGCCTGACAGACGATCAGATCAAGCACCTCAAGGCGCTGCACCTCGACCATCTGCGCGTGGACCTTGCGCTTTCCGGCACCGACATTGCTGATGGATTGCGCCGCGCCACCGAACAGGCGAAAGCTCTCGGAGTTTCGCTGCAAGTTGGCCTGAATCCTGGCAAGACACCCGCGTTCGGCCCGCTGCTGGACTTGATCAAAGACCTCAAGCCACCCGTGTCGCACTGGCTGGTTACCGGCGGAAATCCGGCGCACTTTCAGGAGGCGCGCTCGCGGCTCGCACCGCTCGTGGGCGATGCAAAAATCGGTGTCACGCAGACAACCAATTTCGTCGATCTGAACCGCAATCGTCCGGACGATGCGGCCATTCAGACGATCGGCTTTGCGATCAACCCGCAGATCCACGCCTTCGACATTCCCTCGATAGTCGAGACGCTCGAGATTCAGGCTCACGCTGTCGAGACCACGCGCGAGTTCGCCGGTGACCGGCTGCTGGTCATAGGCCCGGTTACTCTCAGGCCGCAGTTGGTTGACGGCGAGGACCCTCCCGGAGGCCCGCCAGCCGGACCATTCCCCACCCAAGTGGACGAGCGACAAGGCACTCCGTTCACTGCGGCATGGACGCTGGGCAGCGTGAAATGGCTCGCCGCAGCGGGCACGCACAGCGCGACTTTTTTCGAAACGGTGGGCTGGAACGGCGTCATGGATGCCGATGCGGAGACGACTAGGTCGCGACCAGCCGGATTCCCGTCGCAGCCTAGCGAGCGGTTCCCCGTTTACCACCTGCTGGCAATCCTCGGCGAGTTCGCCGGCGGCACGGTGCATCACGTCGAATCCTCCGATACGCTGCGAGCCGTCGCCATGGTCCTCCATAAATCCGGTCGCAGGTGCGTGCTGGTCGGCAACCTCACCGGCAAGACCCTGACTCCATCGCTCCGAGGTCTCGGCCCGGCGGCCGAACTCCGTTATCTGTCAGGCGGAAACAAAGCCGCATGGCCGCTGTTGCCGGTCGAACTCCCGCCCTACGGCATCGCGCGACTCGACCTGCCGGAGTGAGCCGCCACCACTTCGCATGAAATCCGCGAGCACCTCACTGCACCGCCTACTCCTCTGGACAGGCGTGCTCCTCGCGGTCGCGTTCGTGGTCGCGCTGCTGGCAGGCTTCAAGGCATCCGCGCCGCAAATTCTGGCAGGGTCCGCCATTTGTCTGGCTCTCGCTGCCACCACCGGCCGGGGCCAATTGCGCGAGATGGCGTTTACGATCTGGATCGTCGCCGGAGTGGTGATCGGCATGGTCTTCCACACTTCCCTGCTCAAGTTTCCGCCGTGGTTCTTCGGACTCGACGGCACCCGGCTGACCGTGCTCATCATTCCGCTGCTGCAGATCATTATGTTCGCGATGGGGACAACGCTTAGCGTCGCCGACTTCGCCCGCGTTTTGAAAGTGCCGGGCGGCGTGCTGATCGGGCTAGCCTGCCAGTTCACTATCATGCCGCTGCTCGGCTTCGCGCTCGCTCATGCCATGGGATTGCCCCCTGCGATCGCCGCCGGGCTCATTCTCGTGGGCGCCTCGCCCAGCGGGCTGGCCTCGAACGTGATGTCCTTCATTGCGAAAGCGAACGTCGCCATGTCAGTCACCATGACCGCTCTCGCCACGCTCCTCTCCCCTGTCATCACGCCCCTCCTGATGAAGGCCCTCGCCGGTGAAATGGTGGAGATCGACGTTCCTTCGATGATGTGGGACATGACGCAGATCGTCCTTCTGCCGGTCGTGGCCGGACTCGTCTTTCACCATCTCTTCTTCCATCGCTGGAAGTCCCTGGAGCGCATCATGCCGGCGATTTCGATGGTGGGCATCCTCGTCATCACCGTGGTCACCGTTGCCCCCGGCCATGACAAAGTCATTGAAGTCGGAATGATTCTGGTCCTCGCCTGCTTCATCCACGCCACCGCTGGATACGCCCTTGGCTACGGCGTCTGCAAACTGCTGCGGCTGGACACCATCACCTGCCGCACCATTGCCATCGAAGTCGGCATGCAAAACTCTGGCCTCGCCGTGGGCCTCGCCACCAAACTGGGCAAGGTCGCCACTCTCGGTCTCGCACCCATCGTCTTCGGCCCGATCATGAATTTCACCGCTTCCGTGCTCGCCAACTGGTGGCGCACACATCCCGTTAAAGCTGACGAGAAGCAAGGACCCGGCCACGATTCCTAACTGAATGAGCATACAAGCACCATCCCCCCTGAAAGCTGCAAAATTCCGCATCGGCCTGACCGGCGATTTCTTCCGCAACGGCACTCCGGTTTACCCTGACTTCGATCCTGGCGTGCTCGAACACGCACCCGGGATCAAGGTTAGCACCTTTCCTGAACACGCAGAGGAGATCACGCCGGAGCAGCTCGCCGGACTCCACGGTGTGATCGTGCTCACCCCGCGCGTCACGCGCCACAGTCTCTCGCAGAGCCAGGAACTGCTGGCCATCAGCCGCTTCGGCGTCGGTTATGACAGCGTGGACGTCGCCGCCTGCACGGAGAACGACGTCGCCCTGTGCATCACCTCCGGCGTAGTGGACCGCCCGATGGCCGAGGCCACGGTGGGCTGGATGCTCGCGCTCGCCTATCGGATCCCTGCGAAGGACCGCCAGATGCGCGACGCCCGGTGGGATCAGCGCGGGCTGATCATGGGCACCGGGCTGCACGGACGTACCGTGGGCATCATCGGTTTCGGCGGCATCGGACGCTCGGTCGCGGGCATGCTCAGCGGCTTCGGAATGAACCGGCCGCTGGTTTACGACCCCGGCGTGGCCCAGGAAACCATCGCCGCCCACGGTGCCCAATCAGTCAACCTCCCGTATCTGATGGCGAGTTCGGATTTCATCACCATGCACTGCCCGCTCAATCCGCAGACGGAAAACCTGATCTCCGCCGCCGAGTTGGATCTGATGAAGCCGGACGCGTTTATCCTGAACACCGCCCGCGGCGGCATCATGAATGAGGACGCGCTCTTTGATGCGCTGGCCGCCCGTCGCATCGCCGGAGCCGCCCTAGACTGCTTCACCGGCGAACCCATCACCAACCGGCACCGCTTCGCTGACCTCGACAACATCATTCTCGCTCCCCACAACATCGGATGGACCCGCGAACTGTTCCGCGACATCGGCGCCATGGCCTGCCGGAACCTGCTCGACCTCGCCCATGGCAAATACCCCGCCACCGTCGTCAATCCCGAGGTTTTCCAGCGCCCGTCGTTTCAGAAGAAATGGGAATCGGTGAGGATTGATCAACGCACACCACAAGAATAATACACCCATTCAAACCACACCATGAACACAATCATCGATACCAATTCCGCCGAAACAGCCCGGGCCTTTATCGGTAAAATCCACAAGGCCTTTATCGGCGGAGAATGGGTTGCCGCAGCAGATGGAGCCACCTTCACCACCAGAGACCCCGGCACCAACGCACCGCTGGCGGAAGTGCCGTCGATGGGTGCTGCCGACGTGGATCGCGCCGTGCAGGCCGCCGCAAAGGCCTTTCGCAGCTCAGGCTGGGCCGAGATGCCCGCCAATGAGCGTGGCGTGCTGCTGCACCGGCTGGCCGAAGAAGTGGAGAAACACAAAGCGGTGCTGGCCCACATCGAAGCGACCGATGCGGGCAAGATCCTCGCGCAGGCGGAAGGGGATGTGCAGAATTTCGTGGATACGCTGCGTTATTTCATCGGCATTTCGCTGAATGTGCAGCACCGCACGCCGCTGGCCGTCCGCGGCCACGAAGCCACCACCGTGCGGCTGCCGTGGGGGCCCTGTGGATTCATCGTGCCGTGGAATTTCCCCTTCCTCCTCATCGGCTGGAACATTTCTCCGGCGCTGGCCGCCGGAAATACCGTGGTCATCAAGCCCGCCGAAGACACGCCGCTCTCCGCGTTGTATCTCGGCGTGCTGGCGGAGCGAGTGGGCATTCCTGCCGGTGTGATCAATGTCGTCACTGGTTATGGTGAGACCGCGGGAGCCGCGCTGGCAGCGCATCCGGGGCTGAAACGCATGTCCTTCACCGGATCTCCGGAAGTTGGCCGGCTCGTGGCCGGGGCCTGTGCCCTCAATCTCATCCCCGCCAAGCTGGAACTCGGCGGAAAGGGAGCAGCGGTGGTTTTCGATGATGTGGATATCGACGACACGGCCACGCGGCTCGCCGGAGCCATCACTTTCCACACCGGACAGGTCTGCTGCGATGCCACCCGCTGGCTGGTGCACCGGCCGATCTACGACAAGTTTGTCAGCCGGTGCGTGGAGCGCATGAAAAGTGTGGTCGTCGGCTATCAACTCGATCCCGCCAGCCAGATGGGACCTGTGGTCAGCGCTAAACAGCGTGAGCGGGTGCTGGGCTATCTCGAACGTGGCAAAACGGAAGGGGCCGAGTGGGTGCTCCCGGGCGGCCCGGCCACGGTGGCCGGACGTGATGGATTCTACGTCAAACCCGCCCTCATGGCCGGCACGCTGAAAAACGTCGCGGCACGGGAGGAAATCTTCGGCCCCGTGGCCTATCTCACGCCATTCGACGATGAAGCGCAGGCCATCGCTATGGCGAACGATACCGACTACGGGCTGGCCAACAGTGTCTGGTCCACGGATCTGGATCGCGCCCGGCGCGTCGCAGAACGCATGATTGCCGGGAACAGTTGGATCAACGCGCACAATGTTTTCCCACACGGTGTGCCGTATGCGGGCATCAACAAAAGCGGTATGGGCGGGGGCGTCCTCTCCTTTGAAACATTTCTGGATTACACCCGGGGCCTCTCCGTGGTCCGTCCGCTCTAATTCCACCATCTCAGGCCGCGGAGGTAAAGGCCGGGAACTGCATGGATTCCCTGCCCACCTCTACTTCACCGAAGGAAGGGCAATCGCCCGGCCTAGTTTGAGCGTGGCCTGCTGCCCACGGCGGTAATTCAGCGGGGTGGTGCCGGTGAATTTGCGGAAGCGTTTCACGAAGGCGCTGTGGTCGTAGAAACCGTTATCCAGGCCAATGCGGGCGATGCTGTGGGCGGTGTGTTTGATAGCGTCGATGGCGTAAAACATGCGGACCTGCTCAACGAAGGCCTGAGCGGTCAGGTTCATTCCTTGGCGGAAAACCCGCATGAACTGGCTCTGGGAGAGACTGCACAATCTGGCCAGCGCAGCGATGGTGATGGTTTCGGCGAAGTGGCGATACACATGCTCGATGGCGGGCAGGAGGCGGTTCAGTTCGCCGTCGTGGCCCATGACCCCGCTGTAGGGACGGTTGATGGTGATGAGGCCGATGACTTTGCCGGCGGGGTTGTGCAGCGGATATTTGCTGGAGTAGGTCCACTTAGTGGCGTGCGTGAAGAATCCGGTGGCATGCACTTCATTTACCAGCGGTTTGCCGTGCTGGAAAACCAGGAGGTCGTTTTGCCGAAAGCTCTCGGCGATGATTTTTGGGAAGAGGTCGAAGTCGCTTTTCCCGACGACGTCCTGCCCCTGCGACAGATTGATGGCCTCCCTCAGAACACAACTCATGTAGATGTAGCGGGAGTCGAGGTTTTTGATCATGAAGAGGGCCCCTGGCAGATGCTCGAGCGCCTCCAGGAGTTGCGAGATGTCGGCCACTTCCTTGAAAAATGCTGTCGCGAGATGCGCCGTTGCCATAAGAGGATAATACCATTGTTCGGTGCCTTGACCATAGCTTTCCAGGTTGCCCTTAGATAGAGTGCAGACCGTGTTCAGCTTTCATTCCAGCTTCCGGATTCTTCTGCTGGCCGCCTCGCTGGTGCTGGCTGCGGGCCGGGCTGTGGGCGAAATGCCTGACATGCTGGTGCTGATCAGACCCCCTCACTCTCCGATTGCGATCTCCCGTCCAACCGCCCCCGTGACAAAGCAAATTCCTATCAGAGGCACATGGCAGATGGAGCCCATTTGGCCGTTGCGATAATTTCTCCCCAAGCATTGATCTACTGAATGAACATCAAAGCACTGACTGCATTTCGACGAAAACTGGCCGCCAACGAGCCGGTCTATGGCCTCTGGATCACACTGGAATCTCCATCATTTACGGAAATGGCCGTGGCGTTGGCGGTGGACTGGATCGTGATCGACGCTGAGCACGGGCATCTCGATTGGAAAGAAATCGCGGAGCACATTCGGGCCACTGTGCGGAGCAATACGGTCACGCTGGTCCGCATCGCGGAACGCAGCACAGCCTTGACAAAGCGGGTGCTCGACATCGGAGCAGACGGCATCGTGGTGCCGTGGGTGGAGACCGCAGATCAGCTGGAGGAAGCGTTGCGTGACTGCCGCTACCCGCCGGAGGGCCGCCGCGGCATTGGTGGGGAGCGGGCGACGGTCTGGGGCCAATGTTTCACGGAGCATACGGCGGAAGCCAACGACCAGGTGCTTGTGGTGCCGATCATCGAAAGCGTGCGGGCCATCCCCGCCGTGGAGGCCATGTGCCGGGTGGATGGCGCAGAGGTCCTCTTTTTCGGACCGGCGGACTTTTCAGCCAGTGCCGGGTTTCGCGGGCAGTGGGAAGGGCCGGGTGTCGCGCAGCAGATTCTGTCACTCAAAGACACAATCCGTGCCGCAGGAAAGCACTGCGGGCTGCTCACCACCAGCGCTGACAACATTCGCGAACGCCGCGGGCAGGGGTTCCGCATGATCGGGCTTGGGACCGACACTGGCTTGTTCCTGCGAGCACTCCACGATGTGCTCAAGGCCGCAGGTCGAGACCGCAAACCCTCCACCAGCCTTGATCCGCAGGACGGAGGGGTTCTGCGTGAGGTGCTGCCGGTGCCTCCGCCTGGCATGAAGCCGGATCGCAACGAAGTGACGACGATTCCCGGTGAGGGACCCGTGATCACCATTCAGCCCGGCATTTCGTTTGCTGCGACCGTTGGCGATTTCAATACGGCACGCGGACTGACGACGGGAATCGTGACGCTGGATCCCTCTGCGGCGCTGGACTGCCACACGCATCCGTGCAGCGAGTCGATCACTGTGCTGCAGGGCGATGCCGAAGTCACCGTCGAAGGTCGTGCCTATCGTCTGGGTCCGCTGGACAACATCACCATTCCCCGCTGGCTGCCTCATGCAGCGCGAAACACCAGCCCCACCGCACCTCTTCGATTGCATGTCGCCCTGGCCATGAGTGCGCCGGAGCGTGAATTGATCACCCGGCTTTTTGCCCGTACGGAAATGCCCGCCGACTCCACCGGCACGCCGGGCATGGAAAGGGTCACCCGCTATCGCACGGCGAGACGCACCTTCGGCGTGGGACCGGGAGCTGAGTTCATTGACTTCTTTAATGCCGAACTCGTTCCCGGCATCGAAATGAGTGGCGGCTACGGTCGCTTCGAGCCCGGCGGGCGGCTTCCGGCTCATGTGCATGATTTCGATGAATCAATCTGCATCATCAGCGGCGCCGCCACCTGTCTGGTTGAAGGCCGCACCTACGCCATGAGGGACCGCGCCACGGCCATGGTGCCACGGGGCCGTGTTCACTATTTCATCAATGAATCCTCCACTGCCATGGAAATGATCTGGGTCTATGCCGGACCCATGCCGGAGCGGGTCGTGGTCGATGCCGCCTGCTCTACCAAAGAGGGGAACCCATGGAAATGCCTACAATGAACAACAAAAGGGACGGAATGCGGCGCCCCCCATTTCGCGTCGCGATGACGGCGGACTTTTGTGATGAAACGGGAAAACCAAAGTTTGCCGATGTGGGACTGGACGTGCTGGAACGCCATCCGCATATCGAAGCGTCCAGCTTTGATCATCATCGGAGCATCATTGAGCCGGGCCAGATCAATGGAGCCCACGGCGTGGTAGTGCTTACGCCACATGTGACAGGAGACTCCATCGCTGGAAGCGCTGATTTGCTGGCCATCGGCCGATTCGGCGTCGGTTATGACAGCGTGGACGTGGAGGCCTGCACCCGGAATAATGTGCT
>CAMAUV010000008.1 GCA_945861415.1 Akkermansia muciniphila
TGGGCCCTGTGCTAGACGAAGTTGCCACGGAGAAAGGCGCCGCCGTCAAAGTCGTGAAAGTGAACGTGGACGATGAGCAAGACCTCGCCGTGCAATACGGTATCCGGAACATCCCCGCTCTACTTTATTTCAAGGACGGCGAGTTGAAGCACAAGGGCATCGGCGTGCAGCCTAAGTCCGAAATCGTGAAGCGGCTCGAATCGCTCGCCTGACCCATCCAGACGCACTCAATTACTCAAGGCGCAGTGGTCCCCTTGGCCACGGCGCCTTTTGCTTTTCCCGGATCACTGGGGCAGCAGTAATCCGGGCGCGGAGATCCGGATCATGCAGCCAAAGCGCTGCCACGGTGCGAAAGTGCCTAGGACGTAACCGCCGGAAGCAGCAAGACTACTTCTTCCCCTTCTTTCCGCCGCGGCGGGCGCTGGCCTTGAGGCGCAGGGCGTTGAGGGAAATGAAACCGGTGGCGTCGTTCTGGTTGTAGCTCTGCGTCGGGTCCTTCTCCATGGTGGCGATGGCTTCGTCGTAGAGGCTGAGGGCACTCTTCCTTCCGGCGGGCAGGATGTTGCCTTTGTAAAGTTTGATCCGCACTTCGCCGCTAACGAATTTCTGGCTCTCGGTGACGAGGGCCTGCAGGGCGTCGCGCTCTGGGGAGAACCAAAAGCCGTTGTAAACGAGGGCGGCGTATTTGGGGATAAGGCTGTCACGCAGGTGCATGACCTCACGGTCCATGGTGATGCTCTCCATTTGGCGGTGAGCCATATAGAGGATGGAGCCGCCAGGAGTTTCATAAACGCCGCGGCTCTTCATGCCTACGAAGCGATTCTCCACCATGTCCACACGGCCGCAGCCGTTGCGACCACCGAGAGCGTTGAGCACTTTCATCACGCCGTAGGGGGTAAGGCAGATGTAGGGGTCGTTGCTGCCGGCGAGGGTGACTGTGCCGGTGGCCTTAAGCTTGAATTTTTTTACCAGCGCCGCGACCCCGCTGCCGAAGAGACCGGTGCAGTTTCCTTTTTCGAATAACAATTGCACGTATTCCGCCTTGTCCGGAGCGTCTTCGGGCAGGCAGGAAAGGGTGGTGAAGTAGTTACGGTTCTTCTTAGGGTCCATGCTGTCGTACCAAACATCTTCGAGCATGCCGGCCTCGTAAGAGATATGGAGGAGGTTGCGGTCCATGCTGTAGGGCTTTTTGGCGGAGGCCTGCACGGGGATATTGTGCTTCTCGGCGTAGGCGATCATTTCGGCACGGCCCGGGAACTCGGCGCGGAACTCATCCATGCGCCATGGGGCAATGACTTTTACGTGAGGAGCGAGCATGGCGGCACCGAGTTCAAAGCGCACTTGGTCGTTCCCCTTCCCTGTCGCGCCGTGGGCCACGGCGTCGGCTTTCTCTTTGAGCACCACGTCAATCATACCCTTGGCGATACAAGGGCGGGCGATGCTGGTGCCGAGGAAATACTGCCCCTCATAAATCGCGCCGGCCTGGAACATGGGGTAGATGTAGTCGCGGGCAAATTCCTCTTTCAGATCACCGATGTAACACCTCGAGGCGCCGGTGGTGGTGGCTTTCTTTTCCAGCCCGTCGAGTTCGTCCTCCTGTCCGACATCCGCGCAATAGGCGATAATTTCACACTGATACCTATTCTTCAGCCATGAGAGGAGGACGGAGGTATCAAGGCCACCGGAGTATGCAACGACGATCTTTTTCATATGTTGGGAAATGAGAGGAGGAAAGGAATGCGAGGCCAAGCGCCGGGCGCACCGGAATTGGTCATGGGGCCTCCCTCGGATTTTGCAATTCCGATTTGGCTGGAGAGCCTAAACTGCGCTGTCTGCGGAAACGAAAAGAGCAGACCGGTTGAACGCCGGTCTGCTCCTGCGAAAATCGCTTGCTGGCGAATTACTTGGCCTTAGCGAGTGCGGCTTCGAGCTTCTTGGCGAAGTCGGCGGGCTTGGACATGCCTTCCACGGAACCGAGCACCTTGCCATCGGCGCCGACAAGGCGGATGTAGGGGATGCCGTTGACGCCGTATTCCTTTAGCAGTTTCTGGTTCTCGTCATTGTCCGCATCGAGATAGGCCCAGACGAATTTGTCATGGAAGGGCTTCACTTCTGCGGAGGGATAGACCTTCTTTTTATTCACCTGGCAGGGGCCGCACCATGTGGCGGAGAGCACGACGACCATGGGTTTGCCGGCCTTTTTGGCTTCAGCGCTGGCTGTGGCATAGGATGTGAGGAATTTTGGGCTGCCTTCTGGGAAGTCGGCGGCGCTGGAGACGGCGGGAGCCACCAGAGCGAAGGCGGCGGCGAACGAGAGGAGTGTAGGGCGATTCATGGATTTCGATTTTGGTTTCGTATTGGTTTTGATCAGGGCCTAGGAGGCCACTATGCATTAGAGCGAAGCTGGAGGCTAATTATTCTCCTTAATTTTTCTGGCGCTTTACGACGAGCCTCTTATCCCTCTCGTTAGACTCCATGCCGGCCCCCAAACCCAACAGCTACACTCGCGCCCTGACCCACGAACAGGCTGAGCGCCTTCGCGTCCTGCTCGTGGAACGCGCTTGGGCCTTTGAGAAGAAGGAATACACCCTCTACGCGGCCCGGAAGGACAAGACCACGGTGGCCGTTTACGAAAAAGGCCCGAAGGTGCTGGTGCAGGGCAAGGGCATGGAGGATTTTGTCTCGTTTCTCCTCGAACCGGAGGTGCTGGGCTCGGCGGAACTGGGCTACGATGAAGTGCTCCAGCCGGAGATGTTCACTCCACACTTTGGTATCGATGAGAGCGGAAAGGGCGACTTTTTCGGCCCGTTGGTGATCGCCGGAGTTTACACAGACCGGGATATCGCACGCCGGCTGATCGACGCCGGAGTGCAGGACAGCAAGGCTATCTCCTCCGACACAAGGATCCGGGCTCTGGCGGAGGAAATTCGAAGTGTGCCGGGAGCGGAATACGCAATCATTAGTTGGGGGCCGGACCGCTACAATGAGTTGTATGCGAAATTCAAGAATCTCAACCGCATGCTGGCGTGGGGGCACAGTCAGGTCATTGAGGGTCTGCTAGAGAAACAGCCTGACTGTCCGCGGGCGCTGAGTGACCAATTCGCCCGCGAGGAGGTGCTGCAGAAGGCGCTGGGCAAACGTGCCAGGGCTGCCGGTATGGAACTGCAGCAGCGCACCAAGGGAGAAAGCGACGTGGCCGTAGCGGCAGCTTCCATTCTGGCCCGGGAGAGGTTTATCAATTGGATGCAAGAGGCCTCCAAAAGACTGGGGGTTTCCCTGCCCCGCGGCGCGGGTCTGGTAAAGACAACCGCAAGGGACCTTGTGGCCCAGCGCGGCACGGACTTTCTGCCAAAGGTGGCCAAAATGCATTTCCGCACAGCCTACGAAGTGCTCGGTCTACCCGTGCCAGAGAAGAGGGAATGGCGGAGAGAAGGATAACGGACGGGACATCGGGGCTAACCCGCAGCACGTCCGGCGATGCGGCCGGTTCCGAAATCGTAGGTGCACAATTCTACCGTCACCCGGTCGCCTGCTGCAAAACTCCAATCGGCCGCTTTCCATTGCGGCACCCATGCGATGAATTCGCATCCGTTGGGCAGGGTCGCCGCCCACGTTCGTTCACCGGTACGGGTCTGCAGGACGGCCGTGGCAATGACAGGGTGGGGCCGGCGAGGAGCTACAGTCATCAGGCGTTTTCCTTTTTTGACTCCGTTTCGGTAGGGGTCTCGCCGGCATCGCTGTCTCCGGCAGAGGCCTCCGGAGCGGTCTTGGCCAGATCGACGACCTCGCCCTTAAAGTTCGCCTGCAATCTCTCCAGCACCTTCACGGCGCCACCAAAGATCAAATCATCGATCACCGCGCGCTGCTTTTTGTCGCCTGAATCCTTGTAGTATACATAGGCGAGGCCCTTGTGATCCCACTTACGGCGGTCGATCCGGAAGGCGCTGGAAAACAGCACTCGTTTCCCCCAGTGAGTGGTAAAGCTCTCAGCATCCGCGCTCAGAGTGCCGCGGGAGGTACGGATGTAGAAGTAAAGCATCCCAAGGCCGATAATCCCGCAGACCGCGGCACTGATTGGTTGCTCGCCTGCAATGGCCTTAGCGTAGTATGCGGAGTCGTGGTCCAGTTTCTCCGGGTAGTCCTTCTTGCGGGCTAGTTCGAGATATTCGGCTTCCCCGGCTTTCTCCCCCTTGTCTTTCTTTAGCTCCTCCAATTTAGCGGCGGCATCCCGCAGTTTAGGATATCCAACCTTCCAGTCGTAGAGGAAGTAACCGCAAAAGAACCAAACCAGCACAAGCATGGGGATCCGGCGCTTGTGATACCAGGGTGTAGAACGGCAAACTATTGGGTCGACGGCGGACATGGGCAGATAGCAAACGGTGGCGGCGCGATTTGTCGAGTGGAAATGCCGTAGCGCGGTCTACGCGGACTTTCAGCGGTGGTAGGGCTCCCCGCGCCTGATAGTTTGGACTCGGTATAACTGCTCCAGCAGCACAACGAGCGCCAGTTCGTGCTGGAGGGTCATGGGACTGAGCGCCCAGAGTTCATGGGCCGCACTGCGCAGTTGCGGCGGATGCCCGTCGGCTCCCCCAATGAGAAAAGCCACGCGCTTGATGCCTGCGTCTATTTCCCAGCGGTCTAATGAGGCACGTGCTGCGGCGGTATCGCAAAGACGGCCACGTTCGTCGAGCACCACACGATGGCACCCGTCCGAGGCTTTGAGCAACCGCTCTGCATTCTGCGCCTGAGTGCCCTCCTTCAGGCATTCCATTTCCGCCCGGCCATAGCGTTGCAACCGATACATGTAGTCCTCCGCTCCAGCTTTGGCCCACACAAGCGAGGGCTTTCCAATTACGAGAATTTTGAAATGCATCTCCTTCTCATGGGCTGTTGGGAACAGAAAACACCCGCAATCTGCTACGTATTAGTTAAATTCTTAAATTACTTGAATATTTTTACAATTATTATAATCTCAAGGTATTCTGATTACCACCATGCCTCCCAAACTGCGATACCTCCTCATCGGTTTGTTTTTGTGGGCGCAGTCTGCCGCCGGGAGCGGAACGGTGGTGGTGCTCGATCCCGGACACGGAGGCAAAGATCCGGGCACCATATGGGGAGGCGTCTCAGAGAAAACAGTCACCTTGAGCATTGCCCTTAAAGTGGAGAAGCTACTGCGGGCTCGCGGGATTAAAACCGCGCTGACGCGGCGCTCAGACTTATACCGTTCGCTCACATCGCGCAAGGCGGTGGCCAACAGTTTCAGACGAAGCATTTTTGTGAGCATCCACTGCAACGCCGACCGGAGCCATCGGGCCAGGGGGATAGAAACCTTTTACTGCGGCCAGCAGGGTTACCGCTTGGCCAAGTCGATTCACAGCATTTTGGACAACAATACCACCACCACTGACCGCGGATTGAAACGGGCCGATTTTTCGGTTCTGCGCAATACAAACGGTGCCGCTGCTCTCGTGGAATGCGGCTTCCTCACTTGCCCCAGTGAGCGGCGCCTGCTCACCACCGAAATCTACCAACAACGGGTGGCCAGCGCCATTGCCTCGGGAGTCATTCGCTCACTCAACCGCTGAACCATGGAAACCAACAAAGAATCCAACCTGCTCTGGGTCTTCGGCGGACTCGCCGGCATCGTTATCGTATTTCTTTTCTTAACTGACACCAAGCTGAGTCTCCTTACGGCAGAAAGTGAAAGACCTACGCCGGGCAAAGTCTTCCGGCTCGATGGCGATAACCTCGCCAAGGTAAAGCACCAGGTGCCTTTGCTGGTGGCTCTCTATACCGGCGGCGGCGTCAGTGGTGAGCGCATGGCGCGGAGCCTTGACGGACTGGCCAAGGACTACAAGGATACGGCTATTATTGGGGTGGGACCGGCAGACAAAGACGGCGCCCTGCGCACAAGGGCAAAACTTGAGCAGCTTCCTGCTTATATCATCTACCGCGACGGCGAGGAAATTCACCGGGCCACCGGCGAAAATGCGGATATCAGCATCCGCCGGCGGATTGCTGAAGCCACCGGCAAGCAGTAGTCTGGGGCTTAGCCAGCCTATTTCCCGGATTGCAGTATTAACTTCGAAAATCCCGCGGTTTCCCTCACTACTGAAGCGCCATCCCCGCCTTTCGCTAAAACTCGCGCCTCGGCCTTCGGATGATGCGTAATCAGCCACTCGATACCCTTTTCCGGCCCCATGAGGCAAAGCGTGGTAGCTAACCGGTCTGCATCCACGGCTAAACCCGCGACGACTGACGCCTGAGTCGGCCGGATCATACCGAGACCGGTCGTTTTATCGATAATGTGACTGTAACCCACCCCGTCGATTTCCACCGACTGCCGGAGGTCCCCGGAAGTGGCCACGCAGGTGTTTTCGACTAGGAGGACGATGTCAGGATCTGAGTCGGTGGTTTTACCCAGTTGCACATTCCACCCGTCGCGGCCCGGCGGCTTTCCGGTGACAGCCACGGCACCGCCGGCATCCAGCAGGGCACTGGTGATGTTGAATTTCGTGCGCAACAGCATGAGGGCTTCATCCTGAGCGAATCCCTTGGCGATGCCTCCCGTGTCCAGCCGCATTCCGGGCTTTTTCAGCAGAGCCGTGCGGGCGGTTTCATCCAACGCCAGCGACTCCCAACCAGTCGACTGCCGGGCCGACTGGATGTCTTCCGGAGAAGGAAGCGTGTGGGACTTGCGGGATTTGCGCCACAACTGTACGCACGGGCCGATCGTGATGTCAAAGACGCCGCCGCTCTCTACGGCTGCAGCTTGGGATAGCCGCAGGACCGCTAGGAGGTCCCCTGATACGGTCATGGGCTTGCCTGTCCCTGCAGTCGCTGAGAGTCGGCTTAGTTCACTTTCCTGAAGGTAGTCGCTGAGAACGGCATTGAGGGCCTCTACCCGGGCAAACGCTGCTTCCGCAGCTTCTTTGGCCGCATCTTCATCCTCAGCGTAGAGCTTTAGCCTCCACACAGTGCCCATGCAGGGACGGCGGAAAGTGAAGTCACTCACTTGCTGCGCAGAGACAGGCAACCCGGCCGCAAGGAAAGTGATAGTGGAGAGAGCGAGCAGGCGCATACTGGAGTTAGGCCGCACCATGCCCGTTCATGATGAAATGCGAAGCGCAAATCTGTGTAGCAGCCCCGTTTATCTACATTCCCGGGAAGTCGCCGGGCATCGGCATTTGACAAGCCCCCTGCCCCGCTGACACACTCGGCTTGCCGACCCATCCCTCACTTCCCATGATTTCAGCTCCCGCAGTGCTCATCGCCTGCGACAAATTTAAAGGAACCCTCACCGCAGCGCAAGCCTGCGCTGCGGTAGCCGCGGGTATCCGCCGGATTTGGCCCGCTGCCGGCATCACTACGCGGCCCATGGCTGACGGCGGCGACGGTACGGCGCGGGTGATTTGCGAAGCATGCAGCGGGCAATGGCTGACGGAAACAGTCACCGGGCCGTTGGGTGATAAAGTGAAGGCAGGCTGGGCGTGGCTGAACTCGGAGAAGACCGCCGTCATTGAGATGAGCGAGGCCTCCGGCTTGCGCCTCGTGCCACCCGAGCGGAGGAACCCGTGGCGCGCCACCACCATCGGCACCGGGGAACTCATGAAGGCCGCAATCCGCAAAGGCGCGGAAAAAATTGTCGTAGGTATCGGCGGCAGTGCCACCAATGATGGCGGAGCAGGCATGGCATGGGCACTGGGCTACCGTTTTCTGAATACAGCCGGAGCAGAACTGGAGCCGCAGCCCGCGAATTTGGAATCGGTGGCAAAGATTGTGCCGCCGCAGGATTTTCGGATGCCCGAAATCGTCGCCGCATGCGATGTGACCAATCCGCTCCTCGGTCCGCACGGCGCCACCGCGGTCTACGGCCCGCAAAAAGGCGTCCGCCTCGAACGCATTCCTGCGTTCGAATCTGCACTGGCGCACTTCGCCGACATCGTCCGGCGCGATCTGGGCATGGACCCCACGGAAACGCCAGGCGCTGGGGCCGCGGGGGGACTGGGCTTCGGACTTTTGACCTTCGCCCGCGCCCGGATGGAGCCCGGCTTTGATCTTGTGGCTCGCATCACCGGACTGGAGTCCGCAGTGCGGGCCGCCGACCTCGTCATCACAGGCGAAGGCAGCGTTGATCACCAAACCCTGAACGGCAAGGGGCCCGCAGGCGTCGCCGGCATGGCCCGCCGCATGGGGAAACCCGCTGTCGCAGTAGGTGGTTTAGTAGACGAATCCGCCATCAATGGACTCAATGCTGTCTTCCATGCCGTCATCGCCGCGGCCCGGCGCGATAACATCGAGGAGGCCATCAAATCGCCATCTCGATTCGTAGAGGAAGCCGTGGCCGCCGCGGGGGCGCAACTCTCGGAGTTGCTGGTCGCCTGATCACTGCGGAACCTCCCGCACCGCCCTTGCCAGCACCCGGCTGATGAAGGGAAAGAACTGCTTTTTACGGCTCACCACGCCATCCATTTCAAAAACGCCCCGGCCCAGCGGCGGGTAGTCGATTTCATTATCTACGGCCCGGCTTCCTGCCGTCAGCAGCACACTGTAGTGGCGCGAAATATCGGTCACGATGAGACACGCAAAATCGCACTCCCGGGCCACCCTGAGTTTCTCCAGTTCCGCCTGGAGTTCCCCGATGCGGGCGGCCAGATCCTCCAACCCCAGTTCCTCAATCTGACTGATACTGATGTGCCAGCCGTGCTCGTGAAACTCCTTCCGGTCTGTGTTCAGGATCACGTCCACTGGTGACGAGCGCAGCAGCGACCCCGCGGCAAAAAAGTCCCGCGCAAAATCATCCACCACGATGCCCCCCTGCCCCGCCAGCCATGCCAGCATCTCGCGGTCCATCGTGCGCGCCGTGGGCGATGTGAGCTTCAAAGTATCACTCACGATTCCAGCGCACAAGCACAGCGCCACTCCCGGCGACGGTCGTTCGCCTACCATTTGAAACAACCGCGCCACAATCGTCGACGTCGAGCCCACCGGTTCATTGATGAAACGGATTGGTTCACGAGATACCAAATCACCGCCCAAGCGGTGGTGATCGATCACCTCCAGTATCTGCGCATCGCTCGCCCCGGGCACCGCCTGAGAGAGTTCATTGTGATCCACCAGCACCAGCCGCTGGCGAGGGGGATCAAGCAGGTCGCTTTTGGAAAACACCCCGACCAGATGCCCGTTCTCCTCGCGCACCACGGGGAACAATGGCTGCTGGGAATGCTGGATTTCCTGACGAATGTGCGCGATGTGCACACGGGATCCGTAGCTTTTAAAGCTCCGGTCCACCGCCTCCTCGATCCGGCGCGAGCAGCGGATTAGTTGCGCAGTGCTCGCGGTGTCGTGCGTGCAGGAAACGACCGTGCAGCCCTGTGCCCGCGCCACCTCTTGCAGTTCCGGCTGCAGATGCGCCCCCGCCGTTAACACGATAGCGCGCACTTTATACTCAAGCGCCATCCGGTGCACCTCCGGACGGTCCCCTACCACCACAACCAGTTCGTCAGGCGCAAACTCATGAAGGCGCGCATCCACCGTGCGCTCGCTACTAGCGGAAACGGTGAGCACAAAATCCTGCTCCTTATCCAGCCGTGCCCCGCAGTCGATATGTCCCTCGAGCGTCCGCGCCATATTCGCAAGCGTCGTCCGCACCCGCCGGGCTTGCGCCTTATCTTCGAAGTTGTGCATCAGCAGCTTCAGCAAATCTTGGGCACTGGCCAACCCCGTCACCTGCTGCTGATCATCCACCACTGGAATAGCACGAATTCCCGCCCGCACCATCCGCTGATAGACGTCCAGAAAAGTCTCATCCTCACGCGCCACTATCACATCCGCCCGGCAAATCGTCTCGCACGTCGGCCGTAAATCGATCAAGAGCTTCGGAGCCGGCAGCCCCGCCTGCTGCAACACCCATTCCGTCCGCTGATTGAGCCCTCCGCAGCAGGCCGCCACCGCATCCGGATACCGCGTCTGCCGCAATAGCTCAGCATAACCGATGGCGCTACAAACCGCGTCGGTGTCAGGATTCTTGTGGCCTATAACATAAACCGGCTGCTTACCTGCGCCGGTCTTTTCATACTCAGGATGGATCATGGAGGCATATCTCTTGGCACGCTACCCGCCGGAAACAAGCGCGCGCGGCAGATTCCTCTGGGCGGCGCGTGAGTCGTGGCTCGGGCTTCCAGCGCGCAGAACACTTCGGACTGGAAGCCCGAATCACTAGCGGCGCAGGCCGGCGAGCAGGAGGCCTGAAAGCCCGATGAAGCTGGTTAAGGCTTCGGGAGTAGCGGTGCCATTCACGGTGTTAATTGCTTTGAGTCAATGCGTGCATGGGAATCGCGGAATGAAGAGCTTCCCGGCGCCCTGGGTTTGTGCCAAGCTTGAGGCCAAGTGAGACCCAACCCCACGCCGCCGCCAAATGCCTCCGACGCCGCGCTGTAGTGCCTCCGCCTTTCCTCATATCGAGAAAAGGAAACAGACCAACTAATCTTCCTTAGGCCCGGAGAAATTAGACGGTGCGGCTGCGAAACGGATTACCAAGCGCTCCCCGGCGTCCGGTCATCTACAAACATTCCAGAGGGCCTCCCTTCTTCCTATCCTCTGGTCTACTAACCGAGGGCGGCGGTAAGGCTGAGGGCTTTTTCGCCGGGCATGACGCCTTGTTCCATCTGGTTCATGACGTATGCGAAGGCGAGGTCGAGGGCAGGGGCAGCGAAGGCGAGACTGCCGCCAGCACCGGGATGTCCAAAGGCGTTGGGGGAGGAGCCGAAGCGATGGGTGAGCTTTTTGCCGGTGGCGGGGTCCACGGGGTCCATCATGCATCCGGCCGAGAAGGCGGTGGGCATGAGCAAAACGACGTCGCTGCCCTGAGTAATCGGGCTACTCAGCCAGCGAATGACCGTCTCGGGCACCAGCCTCCGGCCCTGCCACAAGCCTCCAGCGGCGAGCAGGGCGTAGATTTTCCCCAATCCACGCGCGCTCCCCGCGCCGCCAAACGCAGCGAGGCCGGCGCTCCACGCGGCAGGGAGATTCATGTCGGAAATGGCGTGCAGTCCGGCGGGCGAAGTAAAGGCGCGGCGGGTGAGGGAATGGGGCAGGCCAAAGGCGGATAGGAACGCACCCTCGGGGTCGCCGGGTGTGTGTGTTCTAAGACGACCCGGATAGAGTCGGGCCACGCGATGGTGATGTTCCAAGGGCAGGCCGATCCAGAATTCGGCATCAAGCGGCCCGGTGATACGCTCGTGCAGGATTTGACCAATACCCCGCCCGCCAGTGAGTCGGCGCGCGCATTCCTCCAGTAAAAATCCGAACGTGCGCGGGTGGTAGCCGTGGGCGGTTCCGGGCTCCCAGTGCGGGGCTTGCTTAGCAAGGGCAGCCGCGACGGCTTCGTGATGGAAGACAGACGGCGGGGCATCCAGCGCCGGGAGCCCGCCCTGGTGGCTGAGCATTTGGCCAAAGGTCATGCGGGCGCGTAGTTCCGGCCACACTTCCATCACGGGGGTGTCAAGGTGTAACCCGGCCTCGTGGAGGGTGAGCAGAAAGGCGAGCGCGGCAGGGCCCTTGGTGACCGACCACACGGGCACGAGGGTGTCGCGGTGCCATGTGACGACTTCGTCCTTCGTGCGAGAGCCATGATGCAGAGAAAGGATTTCCTCCCCGCCGCTCCAAATGGAAACAGAGGCTCCTATTTCTCCCCGCTCAGAGAAGTTGCGTTCGAAGGCTTCGGCAACGGCGCGAGTGTCAAGAACTGTGCTCATGGAAGACGGGGGCGTCGATGAACTTCTGCGAGTCTACTCCCGAGCCGATCCATGGCGCACGAGCCCAAGGAGGGGAAAGCGACGACGGACCTTCGCAGTCGATAGTGGCTTCGCCACGGACCCAACCGACAAATTGAACTATTGGAACCACTACCTCAGAGCCGGCGTGGTCGGCGCGGCCTTGGTTGCCGGTTTCACCCTGGTCCTAGTTGCAGGCTTAGTCTCCGGCTTGTTCGCCTTCGTATCCGCCTTCATGGCGGGGTCCACCGTGGCGGGTTTCGCTGCAGGATCTCCTGCAGGTGCAGGTGCGGAAGAAGGTGCCGAGGTGTTCTTGCCGCCCGAGGCGACAAACGCTTCGGCGATCTTGATTTGCTCGGAATTCAGGCTCTTCTTGAGTTTTTCCAGACGCTCCTCAGCTGGCTTGTAGCCGCCGTTGGAGGCGAGATGATACTGCATGTAGGCTTGGCGGTAGTCAGCCGGAACGCCGCGGCCGTTTTCCAACATTCCACCTAGGCCAACCATAGAGGGCAAGTGGCCTTTCCCGCCGAGCTCTTTATAAATTTTAACGGCCATCTCGTAGTTCACGAACCCTGCCTCTCCGGACTCTAAGATGGAGGCGTAATTCACCGATGCATTCGGATCGTTGTTTTGCATTGCTCGCTCCAGCCATGCGAGCGCCGCTTGGGTGTCCTGCATCACTCCTTTGCCCTCACGATAGCGGAGGGCGATCCCGATCTGCGATGGGACGAACGCCTTGAGCGCAGCTTTATAAAACTGACCGAAGGCTGCTTTATCATCCTTTAAGAGACCGCCTTTGCCTTCTTCATGGAAGATGCCGAGATTGTGAATACACACGGGGATTTCTTTTGCCGCACCTATCTTGTACCACTCGAGCGCCTTCACTTCGTTTTTCTTGGTGCCGATTCCATTTTCGTTCAAATAGCCGAGCTTGTTGATGGCATCAATGTCTCCCTCGGCTTCCGCCTGGGCGTAAAGCTCGAAAGCTTTCTTTTCGTCTTTGGCGAGGCCGATGCCGGTTTCATATACCGCTGCGAGGGCGGTCTTGGATCCCGGAACATTGGCGGCGATCGCTTTTTCGTATAACGCCTTACCTTTCTCCGGCTCGGCTTTGATCCCTTGGCCGGCTACCAGCTTGGCGGCCAGTCGCAGCATGGCACGCTGGTTGCCTTTATCCGCGGCGGTCTGGAGCAGACTGGTGGCCCTCGCCTGATCAGCCGTGACACCGGTGCCGTTTTCATACATGAGTCCGAGTGTGAGACTGGCATCGTCATCACCCGCGTCGGCAGCTCGCTCAAACCACACACGGGCCTGATCTAAATCGCGCGCGATACCGGCAGGCTGCACGCCATCGAGGAACATCTGGCCCATGCTGACTTGGGCGGGGGAATATCCAGCATTGGCCGACTCCTCCACCAGAACGATGGCCGCCTTTGCGTCCTCCCCGAGTGCGAGACGCAGCAGGCCGAGATTGTTTTTGGCACCAGGGACTCCATCTTCGGCGGCCTTTTCATAGGCGGCCTTGGCCTTATCATTGCCCTGCTCCGGAGCGAGTCCAGAATGGTAGAGAAAAGCCAACATGAAATTTGCCTCCCCGCTCCCCGTGGCGGCGGCAACTGAGATTTCCTTAAAGATGGGCTCAGCGTCTTTCTTGTCTTTCAGTGTCCGCAGTTTTTCCGCGGCAGCCTTCACCACGGGTTCCTTGGCAATTTCAAACGGCTCAACAAAGCGCGCCCGTGCTGTGGTGGCGACAAATGCGATGGCAGCAAAAATTGGGCAAAGCTTGAGGCGGAGATTCACATCGGTCCTTTCACCGACAGACTGCGGGAAGTCAAATGCGGTCCATAGTCCTGCCTCCTCCCCTGCCCTTCATCAACTCCTTACGCTTCCTTTAGCCTGTCGCCTCAGCCGGGGATAGCCCCCGGAGGATGATCCCAAAGTCCGGCAGCATGGACAAAGGTTCGCAGCACCAGTAGGCTGGCCACTGCATCGTAGAGAGCGTCGTGGAACTTCAGTCGCGGGCAAAGCGCGTCTAATTCTAGGCTAAATCCCAGCGCTTCCGCGAGGGCCTCCAACGAGTAGTCCGGCAGTCCCGGCCACGCCCGCCGGGCCAGCGTCAGTGTGTCGACCCACGGTCCAAAACCGTGCACCGGAAACAACCGGAGGAAGCGCTTTTCCGTCCCGGCCGAATGAGCCACCACCACGCGGCCCGCGAGCCGGTTGCGGAACTCCGGCCACAGCGCCGACATTTCCGGGGCACAGTGCAACTGCTCTGTCGTGATGCCATGCACCCTCCTCGCCGCCCATGTGACACTCCGGCGCGGATTGAGATAGCTGCGAAAAAACGTGTCAACCATCATCTCAGGACCCTTCATGCACGCCATGCCCGCCTGCACCGGAGCATCCGTCTGCCCCGGGGCTTCGCCCGCGCTTTCAAAATCGATCGCCGCGAAAATGGTGTCGCTTATGGTCATTCTTTATTGAGTTAAAGGGTCTCGCGGAATTGGCAATGCGCAAGACTTGCGGGTGCCGACTTTTCCGCGTTGAGTAAAAGGGATTCCTGTGGATCGGTTCCGCCAGCCACTGTCCTATGCGATTCACAACTTTCATCCTCCTTGCCTCTGCTGCCTGCGGTCATGCAGAGCCGGGAAACTATTACGCCAGCACAGCCGAACTCTCAGGATCGGCGTTGCGCGCGGAATTGCACCGACTGGTGAAGGCCACCCACGTCCCCATGGACTACACCCCCTCGCGCGCGGCGCTTGAGTCTATCGATGAAGACCCGGCCAATCCTGCGAACCTTATCATGATCTATACTCGCCGGAGCGAACCAAAGACGAACTTTGTAAAGAGCCCGCCGCAAAACACCACGGAATGGAATCGTGAGCACCTCTGGCCAGACAGCCGCGGAATCCTGGGGAACGGAGCGGATTATTCCGACCTCTTCAATTTGCGTCCGGCGGATGTCACGGTGAACTCCGACCGCGCGAACCTCGCCTTCGAAGAAACCAGCACTGCGGGATCCGGGGCCGTCGTTCCTGGCAGCCCAGAGGCGCCGCAGACCACCCGCGATGTCAACTCATGGGAGCCTCCTCCGGAGGTTAAAGGCGACATCGCCCGCAGTATGTTCTACATGGTTCTGCGCTATGATGGCGATGCTTCGCAGGAACTGGACCTCACGCTCACCGATAACATGGCGCTCGTCACGGGAAGCCAGCCCGTGATGGGCCGGCTCACCACCCTGCTGCTCTGGCATCTCGCCGATCCCGTAAGCCCGGAGGAATCTATCCGCAATGACCGCGTACAGGCGAGACAAGGAAACCGGAACCCCTTCATCGACCGCCCGGAATGGGTAAAAACCATCTACGGCGACCCGATCGCCATGGAGAGCAGTCGCACGGCCACGCAACTTACCATTCGCTGGTGGGCAGGGCTGGAAAACGGCGTGCTGGAGACATCCCCAACAATCAGTGGCTCTTGGACCACGGTCATCGGCACACCCACAGTAAGCGGCAATTCCGCCACGCTCATCACTTCCGCCAGCGCCGGGCGGCGGTTCTACCGTGTGCGGTATCGGGGGATTGAGTCGCCTTAGAATTCGCGATCAATTCACCGTATCGCCCGGGAAAGGATCCGCGGTGAGACGCAGGTCCACTTCTTTGGCCATCGGCGAACCCGGCAGCGGCGGCGGCGGGCGCGGAATGAACGTCGCGGCTGCGGTGGCTAGCACGCCGGCGGTGAGTGTGGCAGCAACGGCCATCCCCTTCCGACCACCGGGGGGACGTGGCACATAACTAAGGATGCTGCGCACGCGCTGTTCCAATCCAGGACCGGCCATCGCGGCGGAGAGCATCGGACGGTCGGTCATGTGGCGGAAGCGGTCGGCGATATCGATGAGGTGCATGGCGTAGCATTTGGGCGCGACGCCGGTGCTCAGCACTAGGGCATCCGTAGCGGTCTCGCGCTCGCGCATCCAGATGCGGTGAAGCACCCAGACGAAAGGATTGAACCAGTGCAGCGCGCAGGCCAAGTAGCCCAGCGTGGCCATGCCCGGATCGCGGCGTTTGAGGTGAGCAAGCTCGTGCAGCAGCACCATTTGGAGTTGCTCAGTGCTCCACTCCAGTGCGTCCTCCGGCAGAAAAACGGTGCCGCGCCAGAAGCCGCAGGCCGCCGGCATTGTGCGCCATTTAGTCAGCCGCACTTCCGGCACGGCAGGAAGGTCCAGAATCATGGCTGCCTCGCGCGTCTCGGCCATGATGCGCATGTTAGTCGCCCGCGTCGAGCGGCGCAGCCATTGCTGGAGACGAATCCAACCAGGCAACAGGCGACCGGCCACCAGCAAAAACCCCGCAGCCCACACCGTGACGGGTAGTTTCCACGATACCGTGAATGCAGCCACGCTATCCACTGCCGTAGCAGCCCGCGGCATGGTCACTTCCCAGCGCGGGAGAAACAGCCCCAGTGGCAGAGCCAGCAACGCCAAGAGACCAAACGCCGCAGCCACCGTGCGCATTCGCCCACGTAGTTTCCAAACAGCAAATGCGGCCGCGCCGCTGATGACGAGGCCACGGAGGGCGAGATCAAGGAAGAAAAGTGGCCAGTTCATAGGAGGAAGGCTAAAGGATGAAGGCTATGCGGGGCTAGTGACTGGGAAATCTAATAAGAGGATCGAGTGAAGGAGTTTTCAGTTTTTGAGGGACTGTTTTTAAATTGCGGCTGACCATCGGGCTCAAGACCAGCCAACCTGAATGATTCGGCGACTACTTTGTTGTGAGTAGTGGCTCCACGCATCCGTGGTTCCTCTTCAGGGTCCCGTATCCTCCGCTCCCGTCTGCCAGCCGCCACATTAACCAGAGTGAAGTTCATGCCACTTATCTCGCAATAAACAATCTTATCCCAGCGAACCGAATCAATCAGCCTTCTTAGTTGGGTCCCCTCGTAAGGCAGAACCTTTTTGACCAGCCCAGCCCGGTGCTGTCCTGCAGTTATGAACGTCAGTTTGAGATCACCACATGCTCTTACTTCAATCTCTATGGAATCACCTTGATCGTCAAAGCCGATCAGCGGCGAATCTTGAAAGGACGGCCAGTAGCCGTAAGTGGACGCCGCTTCTTCGTATCCCTTCAAGTATGTCTGGGCAGGCCACATAGTGCGGGGCGCAGACTACTTACCATCCGGCGCGGCGTTCACCAGTGCGCGGATGCGTTCGATTTCCCGGTCTCCCAGTTTTCCGTCATCCGGATCGAGCAGGGCGGCGACGAGTTTTTCGGCGGAGTTGTCGTAGAAGGTGTCGAGGAGGCGGCGGAGGGCGCTACGTTTGGCACGGTCAGCGCTGACGGTGGGCTTATAAATATACTTGCGGCCGTCGCGCTCGTGTTTGAGCACGCCTTTGTCCACTAAAATGGCCAAGAGGGCTCGCACGGCGGAATAGCTGGGTGGCTCGGGGATGTTCTCCTGAATTTCCTGCGCGGATGCCTTACTGAGCCGGTATACGACGTCCATGATCTGGCGTTCACGGCGGGAGAGGTGCTGATTGTCATTCACAGGAGTCATTAAATTGTATGAGTATTCTGCTAAGTTTTAAGCAACAACTCGGCAACGTCAACCACTCGTCTCGACTTTATGCTAAAATGTTTAACAGAATTCCAGTTGACTCTTTCTGATTAATGCTGAAATCTTAGCATAAAATTCCAACTCCTGCAACTTTTATGCTCCGACGTTTTCTGTCACTACTCGCCGTCCTATCCGCCGCTGTCGTCCTTAGCAACTGCGCCAGTTCCGGCGGAGCGCCTTACGCTTCTGCCGCAGTAGCGCGCTTCGGAGCAGACAGCTATTCCCGCTCCACGGAAGCCAGGCCAATGGTGGCATGCGCCCCGCAGGAACGCTATGGCCTAGCCACCGTCTGGGGCAACAAAGTGGACGACAAGGCGAACAGCACCATCTTTGACCGCGACAGCGGCAAACCGGTAGGTGTGGCCAAAGTCTTCTACAATAACAACGCCGGTGCCTCCGCCATGGCCGGCTCCGACTACAGCTACAGCAATTCCTTTCGCGACTACGCCGGCGGCATTTTCCGCCTAGGTCTGCGCAACCACCGCGGTGCCGCGCTCTCCGCCTACCAGACCAACGGCAACCTCGTCTGCATCGGCGAAGAAGGCCAGCGCTACTCCATGGAAGTGGAAAACCTCAGCAATCACCGGCTGGAATTTGTCGTCACTGTCGATGGACTGGATGTGCTCTCCGGCCAGTCCGGCAGCTTTTCCCGCCGCGGGTATGTGCTCGACCCCGGCGAGCGCCGCGAGGTCAAGGGCTGGCGCACTAGCATGAATGAAGTGGCCAGCTTTAAATTCGGCGGTGTGGACGACGCTTACGTGGGCAAAAAGACCGGCGATACCCGCAACGTCGGCGTCATCGGCTGCGCGGTCTTCTCCGAACGTGGGACCAATCCCAAGCCCTATGCCGGCACCGACAGCTACCGCCGCCTGCGCGCCGATCCCTTCCTCGCCAGCCCAGTCGGCAGCGGGTTCGCAACCCCGCCGACGCGCTGAACCATTCTCTTGTAGCAGTAACCAGCAAAGCGGCCCGCCGGCTGAGATGAAGGCCCCCTCGCAGCCGGCGGGTTTTTGTTCGTAATGATCACGCCTGGCAGGAACGCAATTCCTTCAGCCTGCCGGATAGGATAATAAAGCGGTACCGACGGCCCGGCGTCTATGCCGTCCAGCAGACAGCGACACTCTCTTAAACTACACCGAGCCCGGCCAGCACGCCGCGGAGTTCCTCGCGCTTCGCATCCGACATAGGCACCATCGGCAAGCGCAGATCGCCGCGCATCATGCCCTTCAGCGCCATAGCGGTTTTGATGGGCACAGGATTAGTGTCGAGGCGCAGGAAGGCACTCATAAGCGCGTAATACTTGCGGTGAATGGCGCGCGCCTTCGCGTAATCCTCAGCGAGTGCCGCGCTCACAAGTTCACTCATTTCCCGCGGGATCACATTGGAGGCAACGCTGATCACCCCTGTGGCGCCCACGGCCATAAAGGAGAGCGTGAGGCTGTCATCGCCGCTGAGCACTGTGAATCCCGGCGGGCACGCGGCAACCAACTGATTCACCCGCTCCACACTGCCGCCGGCTTCCTTCATGCACACGATGTTCGGACACGCCGCGGCGAGACGCACCGTGGTATCCACGCCAATCTCAATGCTGCTGCGGCCCGGGATGCTGTAGAGAATGATCTTGCACTTCGTGTTGTCGGCCACGGCCTTGAAGTGCTGGAAAAGCCCCTCCTGCGAAGGTTTATTGTAATAAGGGCACACTTGGAGCACTGCTTCGCAGCCGGCAGCTTCAGCGGCTTGAGTGAGTTCGATTGCTTCCGTGGTGCTGTTGCTACCCGTGCCACCGATAACTGGACCGCGGCCGCGCGCATACTCGACGGCCAGCGCGATCGCGCGCTTATGCTCATCATAGTCCAGCGTTGGAGATTCTCCAGTGGTGCCCACCGGCACGATGCCAGTGACGCCGTTGTCAAACTGGAAGTCGACAAGCTTCCGGAACGCCTCCGTATCAATTTGATTATCGGGTGTGAAGGGAGTGACGAGAGCTGTGAAAGTACCGCGATACATGAGGAAGGATAGAGGATGGATGCTAAGGGCTAAACGGGATCAGGCGGGCATTTTGATTTCGCCTTCAAAGACGATGTCTGCCGGGCCGGTGAGGGTGACATTGCTGAACGTGCCATCCGGGTTCTTGTCGAAGGCAATTTCCAGCGTGTCTCCACCCTTCACTTTGACCTTCACTGGCGAAGCCGCTCCGGCGAGCAGGTGATACACCAGAGCGCAGGACACCATGCCGGTGCCGCAGGCCAGCGTCTCGTCCTCCACGCCGCGCTCATACGTACGGATGGTGATGCCTTCCGGCGTGACTTTGAGGAAATTCGCATTCGTGCCTTTGGGCTGAAATTCCGCGTGATACCTCAGCGCCGCACCCCACTCACGCACCGGCACGGCGTCGAGATCATCCATGATCACCACTACATGAGGCACGCCGGTGTTTAAAAAATGAACCGTCTTCTGCTGCCCGCAGAGATCGAGGGCGATATTCAACCGGAGCGAATGGGGATCGCTCATGGCGATGCGCACGTTGTCACCGTGATAGCTGGCTTCGATCAAACCCGCAGGCGTCTCGAAGTCCACCTTTTCCAGAGACCATCCGCTCAGCATATTTGTAAACCGGCCAAAGCATCGCGCCCCGTTCCCGCACATCTCCGCCTCGCCGCCGTCAGCATTGTAATACCTCATGCGGAAATCCGCGCCGCTTTGCGCCGGTTCCACGGCGATCAATCCATCCGCCCCAACACCGTGATGTCGGTCACAAAGCGCCGCGATTTGCTCACGGCCAAGGTCATAGCGGAGAGTTCGGTTATCGATCATTACGAAGTCGTTTCCGGCCCCGTTCATTTTCCAAAAGTGAATCATGCGTTGGTTCCTAGGCATCCTCCGCGCCGGACTCAAGGGATTTCCCGAGGTGGCACCTTATCCGAAAATGCAGCCCGGGCTTGGCAGCGGGCGTAACTGGTGGCAACGCACAACATATGAGAATAGGTATCACTGGCGCGACAGGTTTCATCGGGAGGCATTTGCTCACAGCGGCGCGGAATGCCGGGAACGATGTGATCGGCTACAGCCGCCGTCCGGCTCCGCGGGCGGGCTTCGTTGAAATGCGGGCATGGCAGCCAGTTAGGGAAGCAGATTTTAGCGGACTGGACGGGCTGATTCACCTTGCTGGTGAGAACCTGCTGGGGCTCTGGACAAAAAAGAAACGTGACTCCATCTACCGAAGCCGGGTTGACGACACTCGTGCGCTGATTGCGAGGCTCCGGGAACTCCCCCAACCGCCCCGCGTGCTGGTAAGCGCCGGTGGCAGCAGTTATTATGGGGACGCCGGTGAGGGGGAACTAACGGAAGCTGCAGCACCCGGGAGCGGATTTATTTCGGAAGTGGCGCGGGCTTGGGAAGAGGCAGCTATGAAGGGTTCGGATTTCATGCGGGTGGTGACAATGCGCACAGGCGTTGTTCTGGGCGCGGATGGAGGTGCCGTTCCCGCGCTGCGGCTACTCTTTAAGCTGGCACTGGGCGGGCGGCTCGGCAACGGGCGGCAATGGATGCCATGGGTTCACGTGACCGATCTCGCGCGGCTGTTTCTCTTCGCCGTGGAAAATGAGGCGCTGAGGGGGCCCGTGAACGGAGCCGCCCCGGGATGTGTGCGAAATTCGGATTTTACCCGTTCGGTGGCTGCGGCGGTCAATCGGCCGGCCATCTTCCCGGCCCCGGCTTTTCTACTTCGCCTTCTGCCGGGCGGCATGGGCGACATTTTTCTGCACAGTCAGCGTCTGGTTCCGGAAGCCGCGCAAGCCGCAGGCTTCGCATGGCTCTTTCCGGAGATTTCCACAGCCACGAAGGATGTCTTTGACCCGGCGTGAGGCAACGCCGCCGTGGGGTAGCGGCGATCATTCATGCCAGCCCTGCCAGAGCCAAACGAGCGTATCAGCCAGCGTCTGCTGGAAGACACGTTTGTCGCAGTGCCCAGTGGCTTTGGAGAAAACGTAGCGGTGGTGATAGCCTTTGGCTTGAAAAGCCTCGGCAGTGCGCTGTCCGGCCATGAGCCAGTTGTGATAGGTTTCCTCGGCCTCGTGCGCACCGTTGTCATTTTCTGATACGTGCGTGAACACGCGCAGTGGCTTAAGTTCGCTCTTTTCGATAAGCTTCATGCCAGAGTGGTATTCCCAAGCTCCCAGCGGAAACTGCTTCTCCTCCGGCGCATCGTCATCCTGCTGATCAACAAACGTGCCGGAATAGGCCACGATGCGGCGGAACATATCCGGTCGGAACCATCCCATGCTCAGCGCCGCAGCACCGCCGGAACTGCAGCCGATGACACCGCGGCCCCATGGGTTCTCAGTCAACTTGAGCTTCGGATAAGCAGCCCTGATCGCCGGGTTGGCGAGTAGGGCCGGGAGCACTTCGTCGTAAATGAATCGAGCCAAGCGGTCACTCATCGTGTCATATTCCAAACCGCGCTGGCTGTTCTTGCCGTCGTCGCCACCATTCTCTACAGCGATGGCAATGAATGCCGGAAGCTTGCGCTTAGGGTCTTTGGAAACCGTGAGGTTATCGAGAGCATTGCGGATGAGACCGATCTGCCCAGGGCCGTCATGAATGATCATGAGCGGTGCGGGAGTCCCGTCCCTGTATGCGGAGGGAATATAAATGCTGATGCTCCGCTCCATGCGCACGCCCTTCTTGTCAGGCTCCAGCGTTTTGTCATCCCCCCGGAAAATCTTGCTGTCCGCCAGCTTCATTTTGAAGTCGAACGACTTGCCTTTGGGGTTTCCAAGGTCCGTGAGGTCACGGTCCATTTTGTATTCTGGTCCCACAGAGAAGATGCCGTCGCCCTCTTTGCCCGGAGACTCAGCGTAGTCTCTAGCGCATGCCGTGCATGACAGCAGGAATGCAAGGAATAGACGTTTTGCAGAAAGCAGAAAATTCATAAGTGTCTTCTCATAAGTGGCGGACACTCCCCGGCAAGGCCGCTGCCCGCCGGAAGTGCGGACGTCACCATCATCGGCAACGTGCTCACCGGCAGCGGGTCGAAATTTGGCAACGCCGCGGGCGGCGACCTCAGCGATTTCACTGCAGTCACGTGGGATGGGCTGAACCACGATGTTACTCCATCGAAAACCGGAGCGCTGAACCGGGCCGACCCCATAAATCTAGTGCCGGCGGATCTAAGGAGAAATGCCCGGGCACCTCAAAACACTTCATGTGCCATCGCGCGCAAAAACCAGCCTCTCAGGTCGCGGCCTTTTCCTTTTTGGCAGGTTTTTCTGCAGGCTTTGACTCCGATTTAGGGGCACTTTCTGCAGCAGGTTTACTCTCGCCGCCGCCGGAGTCCTTCTTCGCAGCCGCTTTGTAGCCCTCGCTGCGATAGTCAGTGATGTAGAAGCCAGAACCCTTGAAAACAAGCCCTGCGCCCATTCCAATCTTGCGCTCCACTTTTCCGCGGCAGCCTTTCTGCGGGCATTTGGTTAGGCGCGCGTCATTCATGCTTTGAAAAATCTCAAATTCATGACCGCATTTGGGGCAGGCGTAATCGTAGGTGGGCACGGAAAGTAAGACAGTGAATGGATTGGAAGAACCGCGACAGTGGATGCCCTTTGGCGGAATGCAAGGCCCCGGCGGACAAAGGCAACGGACTTGCACACGGCCAATTTCTCCTAGAAAGTCTGCCGCATGTCAGTCGAATCTACTCCACCCACCACCGTAGCCGCGAGGCGCACATTTTGGTTCCGCCGTCGCAGTATTCCGCTGCCAACATGGCGCACGTGGTTCGTCGTGCTTTCCTCCATAGGAATCGCGTCATGGCTACTGCTACCGCGAGTCCACGCCTGGCTGGCTGTGATTGAGCCTCTCGATAAGCCGCCCTACATGATCGTGGAAGGTTGGCTGCCGGACTATGCCCTAGAGGAGGCGATGGCGGACGCCAACGGGCAGCCGGTGAGGCGGATTTTCACCACCGGCATTCCATTGGAAAGAGGAACCTTTCTTTCTGGATTCCGGGACTACGCCACCCTCTCCGCCGCCTCTCTCGCCAAGATGGGCATCAATTCCGAATTGATCTGTCCGGTACCGTCTAATGAAGTGAACACTGAGCGTACCCGCGCCATGGCAAGGGCTCTGAAAAAGGTGCTCGATGCCGAAAACATCCCCGCTGCGGAGCGCCGCATCAATCTTTACACCCTAGGCGCCCATGGACGGCGCAGTGCCCGCATTTACCGCGATGTCCTTGGCAGCTCATGGCAGGTGGGTGTGATATCCGTGCCCAGCAAAGACTACGATGAAACCAAGTGGTACCGCAAAAGCTCCGGAGCAAAAAGCGTGCTTAGCGAACTCGTGGCGCTCACCGTGCAATCCGGCGACGGGGATTGAAGCATTCAGCGGATGCCGGCAAGAGTTCGGAAATGGACGGACTGCGCCGCATCCCTTCCAATGATCCCGCTGCCCCCCGCGAATATTTGATCCGGAGCAGCCCACTCAGACCGGTCATCCCCTCAACCCGGCCAGCCTATTAGCCGAAAGCAGCACGCCCCGCCCACCCATGCGTAGCACTTCCGCAAGGCAGCAGTCGGTTCCCCATTGCACCGCAAAGCCGCTTGCGCCCCGCAGACCCGCAAGGCACGGCACATACTCCGAAAAGGCGCATTACCGACGCTCTTCGGTTCTTAACCTCTCCCGCTCACCCGCCTTGGACTCGATCAATCCTTTCCGCGAAGACCTCTCGACCCGCTGCAGGCCGGAGCCCTGCAGCGTCGTCATCTTCGGTGCCAGTGGGGACTTGACCGGGCGCAAACTCATCCCTGCGCTCTACAATATCGCCGCCGATGGCGACCTACCGCCCACTCTCAAGGTGGTAGGTTTTGCACGCCGCGAGAAATCCCATGAGTCGTTCCGGGCCGAACTGGAAACAATGAACCGTAAAGTTTCCCGCCAGGGACACAATGACGACCTGTGGCGCACCTTTTCCCAAAACATCTGCTATCATTGCAGCGAATTTGAGGAAGCCGAAGGATACCGAAAACTGGCGGAGTTCCTTGAGGAACTGGACGCTCAGGGTGCCGGTGGAAACCGGTTGTTCTATCTTTCCACCGCTCCGGAATACTTTCCGGTAGTGCTTCAGCAACTCGCCGCCGCGGGTTTGCACAAGGCGAAGTCTGGAAAGTGGGCGCGCGTCGTCATTGAAAAACCCTTTGGCACCGACCTCGCTACCGCCCAGTCCCTCAACACAGCCGCGAACGAAACTTTCGATGAGGCAGACACCTATCGCATAGACCATTACCTTGGAAAGGAAACTGCGCAGAACATAATGATCCTGCGCTTCGCCAATTCCATGTTCGAGCCGCTCTGGAACAACCGGTTCATCGACCACGTCCAGATTTCCTGCGCGGAAAATCTGGGCATGGAAGGCGGCCGCGGCGGCTACTATGACAAGGCCGGATGCCTCCGCGACATGGTGCAGAATCACCTACTGCAACTCGTCATGCTAATCGCCATGGAACCGCCCGCCGATCTGACCGCGGACGGCATTCGCGACGAAAAAGTGAAGGTGCTTAAGAGTCTCCGGCACTACAAGGACGCCGACGATGTGGCGCGCAATGTAATCCGCGCCCAATACACCGCAGGCACTGTAGCCGGCAAGGCAGCCAAAGGGTATCGCGAAGAGGACCGTATCCCCCCCGACAGCATGACCGAAGCCTACGTGGCCATGCGCATCAACATCGACAACTGGCGCTGGGAAGGCGTGCCCTTTTATTTGCGCGTCGGCAAGCAACTGCCAAAGAAGGCGACGGAGATCAGCATTCATTTCCGGAGACCGCCTCACGTACTTTTCAATCGCGGCACGGCGGACGATCCTGCGAATGTCCTCGTCATCCGCATCCAACCGGACGAAGGCATAAGCCTGCGCGTGCAGGTCAAGAAACCCGGACCAAGTGTGGTCACAGAGCGTGTGAAGATGGACTTTCACTACGCAAACAGCTTCGGGAAAGGCAGCCCGGAAGCCTACGAGCGCCTGCTCCTCGACGCTATGGCAGGCGACGCTACGCTCTTCGCCCGCCGGGACGAGGTGGAGAATGCGTGGCGCTATATCGACCTCATTGAGCATGCATGGCACCAGAGCCCTAATAGCCCGCCCATGCGCGAATACCCTGCAGGATCGTGGGGACCGGAAGAAGCCGACCGCCTAATCGAAGAGGACGGTAGAAACTGGCGGCGCATCTGATCGGCTTTAGAGGCGCCAATGGCTGAGCGCTAGATCACATAGCAAAATTTGCCGCGCCAAACCGCTTAGCCAGCATTCTTCTCAAAACAACTCCTGCTGCCGCTCGGTGTTTACGGGTGCGGGGACGCCGAGTTTTTCGTAGGCGGCAGCGAGGGCAACGCGGCCCCGGGGGGTCCGTTTGAGGAAGCCTTTCATAATGAGGTACGGCTCGTTCACTTCCTCCAGCGTAGTGGAGTCTTCGCCCACGGCCACAGCCACCGTGTTGAGGCCCACGGGGCCACCGTCGAAGCGGTGAATAATGGCCTCGAGGATGCGCTTGTCCATTTCATCTAGGCCGTCGGCATCGATCTCGATTAAGGTGAGCGCTGCGTCTGCGACATCGCGCGTGATGATGTTATCGGCGCGCACCTGAGCGTAGTCGCGCACGTAGCGAAGGAGCATGTTGGCTACCCGAGGGGTGCCACGAGCCCGCAAGGCGATCTCATCGGCGCCGCCGCGCTCGATTTGCATATCAAGGAGACTGGCGCTACGCTCAATGATGTTAGTGAGTTCCGTGGCGGGGTAATAGTCCAGCCGGTTCACCATGCCAAAACGGCTGCGCAGCGGCGCGGTGAGCATCCCGCTGCGCGTCGTTGCGCCTACGAGCGTGAACCTCGGCAGCGGAAGTTGAATGCTGCGCGCGCTGGGCCCCTGGTCGATGATGATGTCCAGCTTATAGTCCTCCATCGCCGGGTAGAGATACTCCTCCAGCTTCGGGTGGAGTCGGTGGATTTCGTCAATGAAAAGCACATCACTGCGTTCCAGCTTAGTGAGAATGGCTGCGAGGTCGCCGGCCTTTTCGATCTGCGGTCCGTTGCAAGTATGGATACGGCTGCCTATACTGGCGGCGATGATGTGCGCGAGGCTCGTCTTCCCAAGGCCCGGAGGCCCGCACAGCAGCACGTGGTCCAGCACATCCCCGCGCTGTTTGGCCGCCTCCACGCGCATGGTCAGCAATTCTACCACCTTTGCCTGCCCCACGAAGTCCTCAAACCCGGGAGGGCGCAGCGAAATATCGAACACCGTTTTGGGTGACTCGCTGACCTCCTCGTAGAAATGGTTGCCGGATTCTGACATGATTACCATGCTTATGCGGCCCACAGAGCACTTTTCCAGCAAAGAATCAGCTTAAGGTGAAATCCGGGCCCAAAAAGGGTTCTGCCCGTAGTCCCTGCTCGGTGGTCAGAATAATCATTCCGCAGGCTTAGCGGTCCAATGCAGCGAATCAAAAACGCGCCCCTGATCCGCGACCTAAGGATTGCTGTCCTGCAGGATCAGCCGTTCGCGGAACTTTACAGCAAAAGGAATAAACAAAACCGCCGCCGCAAGCATGCATCCCGAGAAGAACAGGTAATAGGAGGCACCCGTAAGCTGTGACGCTCCGAAAATATTCACCAGGGCGGTAAATGCATTCCCTAGAGCCACGCTGGCCATATTCACCCCCAACATGAGTGACTTTCCGCTCTTTGCCGCCTGCGTGTAGGAGAACTCCAGTAAGGTGGGTGAGATCATCACCTCCGCCATCGTGATGAATACGTAGGCTAAAATCTGCCATGCAATCGATGGGGTAGCTCCATCGGCAATGCGGTGCTCGAGCCACGCCGGAATAAGAAACGATATCACGGCGAGGAAAAAGCCGATACCGATCTTTCGCAGAGGAGTGAGGGGAAACGCCCGACTGATTGCCGGATAGATAACGAAAGCGCAGAGCGGCAGAAAGAGCATGACCATGATCGGGTTGGCGGCCTGCATTTGAGCTGGAGTAATTTTGATTCCTAGCAATATTTGGTCAAGATGCTTACCCTGCAATACCCACCGGGATCCGCACTGATCAAAGAGCGCCCAGAATAAAGCCACAAAGATAAAAAGAAGGGCCATTCGCCCCACCGCCGCGAGGTTTTCTGGGCTGAAGGTCTCTCCCCAATAAGCAGGGCCCCGGGCAGGTATGTGCGCGTAATTCCTGCGCCCAAGCCAAAAGATAAAGGTCGCCACCGCCATAAGGATGCCCGGTATGCCGAAAGCAAGATGGGGACCGTGATGGTTCAGCACGCGTGGAATGATCAGAAATGCCAGTGTAGAGCCAAGATTAATGGCAAAGTAGAACATCTGATACACGCGGGGCAGCAGGTGCTGATTTTGCGAGGAGAACTGATCCCCCACGTGCGCAGACACGCAGCCCTTGATCCCTCCCGACCCAAAAGCAATAAGAGCCAGTCCTGTAAACAGCCCCACCCTTGAGGTATCCAGCGCCAGAGCAAGATGCCCGGCGCAGTAGACAATAGAAAGCAGCATGATGGTCGTGTATTTACCCAGCCACCTGTCGGCCAAAATGGCACCGAGGAGCGGCGTAAAATAGACCGCTGTAATGAATGCGTGATACCATGATGTTGCCTCTCCGTCGCTCATCGCTGCGAGGACACCCCCTGCCATGAGGTGCAGCGTCATGAAGTCGAAAAGGATCCCCCTCATGCCGTAAAAGCTGAACCTTTCGGCAGCCTCGTTGCCAATGATTGGCGGAATGCCTGATGGCATTTTTGACGTCGGTTCCGGAGTGGTGCGGTAAGAGGTAGCGGCTGACATGAACTCCGGTATCGGCTGGACTGTCCGGGGCTGCAAACAAAATTCGCCGGTGCGCCGGGGATCACACAGCGGAGTCGACAATCTAGCGAGCCCGCAGGCGCCCGCTCCAAAATCCTTTTGCTCTGTTACGGCGATAGCCCGCGCTTTCGGGGCTGTCCGGCCTACAATTATCGCCCGCCAGGGACACGGAGTCGCACAGACTCCCACAATCCCCTTGCCAATCTTCCAGAAATTTGAAATGGGATTGAATCTGAGACGTAATCTCAACACATCAGTAATCCATGCTTTCACCTTCCTGCCCCGACGATGGCTGCATTTGCAAGCCGCTAACCTCCGCCCGAAGGGGCGATCGGGTGGTGGTCAGGCACTTGCAAGGCGCGGAGGCTGACCGCACGCGGCTTCGGGAAATGGGAATCCGCGAAGAAGTAGAAGTCCACATGGTTTGCGGAGGCGGACCGGTGATTGCCCACGTGCAAGGCGCGAAAGTTTGCCTTAGCGTGCGCTTGGCTGAGACCATCCTTGTGGCCCCGGCCTGACGGCATGAAACGCACGCGCCTTTCCGACCTCAAGCCCGGAGCTCGGGCTGTCATCGCCAGCCTGCCGGAAGGCATCCCTAGCCTGACGCGGATCCGTGAATTGGGCCTGCTGCCCGGCACACGAGTGCAATTTGTTCGCCGTGCCCCGCTGGGAGATCCTGTGGAAATCTGTGTACGGGGTGCTTTGCTCTCGCTGCGCGACAGCGAGGCCATACACATTGAAGTTGACCCCCTGCCATGACCGCAACCACGATGCTCACCCCACTCAAGGAAGGCATGGTCTACGCTCTGGTAGGGAATCCCAACTGTGGGAAAACCACACTGTTCAATGCCCTCACTGGCCTCAAGCAGCGCGTGGGCAACTACCCGGGGGTGACGGTGGAGCGAAAGGAGGGTGAGTGCTTTTCGCAACACGGCGTGCGGCTGAAAGTGATCGACTTGCCCGGTGCCTACAGCCTCAACGCCCGCTCGCCGGACGAAGCCATTCTGCGCGATGTCCTGCTCGGCCGCCGAAAAGACACCCCTCGGCCGGACCGCATCATTTGCGTGGTAGATGCCTCCAATCTGGAGCGCAATCTCTACCTCTTCACTCAGATCCTTGAGTTGGGCGTTCCCTGCATTCTCGTGCTCAATATGGTGGATGTGGCGGAGAAAGCCGGGACGCGATTTGATATCGACAGGCTCTCCGATAGGTTCGGCATGCCGGTTATCCCGATGGTGGCGAGTCAAAAGAAGGGGCTGGTGGAATTAAAAATGGCCATGAGCCGCCCTGATCTCACGGCACCCAAACCGCTCCTTGATGCCATGCCCGTGCCTATACGCGGAGCGCTCGTGCGCAGCCGGGAAAATCTGGCCACGTCGGGCATCGTCAGCGCCACGGCCTCCCCGCTGGAGCCGCTTTATCTAATTTCCGGCCACGATCCCACGCATTACGGGATCGAAGCCTCGGCGGTGAAGGCCATAGAGCAGGCCCGCGAACAGGTGGAGCGTGAAATCCCCGGATGGGAAGATCGTCTGGTGGCAGCCCGCTACGATGCCATTCACGCGGCTCTCGACGGCATTATCCGGCGTCCGGACAATGCCTCTGCGACGCTCACCGACAAACTCGACACTTTTCTGCTCCACAAATTCTGGGGCTGGCTCACGCTCGTGAGCACTCTCGGGTTTCTCTTCTACCTGATCTTCTCCGTGGTGGAAATCCCGGTGGGCTGGATCGAGGGACGCTTTGAGTGGCTCAATGATATAGTGAAGGGCTGGATGGCCGATGGCGATCTGCGCGGTCTCATTACCGATGGAATTCTTGCGGGTGTGAGCGGAGTTCTGGTCTTCCTTCCACAGATTCTCATCCTGTTTTTCTTCATCGGGTTCATGGAGGACACGGGCTATATGGCCCGAATTGCCTTTCTAATGGACCGCATCATGAGCCGCGTAGGACTCACAGGGAAAAGCTTTCTGCCGCTGCTAGGCTCGCACGCCTGTGCAGTGCCCGGCGTCATGGCCACGCGAACGATTGAGAGTCCGCGGGACAGGCTCATCACCATCCTCGTATCCCCGCTCGCAGCGTGTTCGGCCCGACTTCCGGTGTATCTGCTGCTCATTGCGGCTCTAGTACCCGGTGAAATGGTGCCGCCACTGACTAAAGCCAGCATTTTACTCGGGCTCTATGCGATGGGCATCATCGGGGCTTTTCTCTTTGCCTGGCTATTCAACAAGAAACTTCTTCCCGGCGCTCCTTCGGCCATGATCCTCGAGCTACCGGCATATAAGCTGCCCGCTTTGGGCAACATCGTGCGCCAAATGTGGAGCCGCGCGTGGATGTTCATCCGACGTGCGGGCACTGTCATCATGGGGTTGAGCATTCTTCTTTGGGCGCTGCTCACCTATCCCAAACTGGGGGCTGATCCTGCAAAACCTCTCAGCGAAGCAGCGTTTAAGTCCGCTGCGCTTGAGCACAGTCTTGGCGGAAGACTCGGCCAGGCGATTGAGCCCGTCGTACGGCCCATGGGTGGCGACTGGAAGATCGGAGTAGGCTTAATCGCATCCTTTGCCGCTCGCGAAGTTTTCGGGAGCACCCTCGGCATCATCTACAGCGTCGAGGAAACCGAGGATGAGGATGAAAGCCAAACCCGCCTGCGTGACCGACTCGCCCTAGAAAAACACCCCGACGGAAGGCCTGTCTATACCCCCGGCCTTTGCGTGGCGCTGCTTGTCTTCTTCGTCTTTGCAATGCAGTGCCTAAGCACCGTCGCCGTCGTGCGCCGGGAGACACAAAGCTGGAAGTGGCCCCTCTTCCAGCTAGCCTATATGACCGGAACCGGCTACCTGCTGGCAGTGGCCGTGTTTCAAGTGTCGAAGCTGTTTTAGCCCTGCCCGCCCGGAGGGCTTACCTGACTACATAGTCGGACGGAGCAGTAAGCTGAGGCTGGACGCGCTTTTCCCAGATGTAGCGGCGGAAGAGAACCTTGAGTGAGGCCGTGAGCGGCACCGCAAGCAGGGCCCCCAGCAATCCGCCGATGAGGAGAGACCAGAACAACACGCTGAAAATCACCGTCAGGGGATGTAGTCCCACCGCGTCTCCCACGATACGGGGAGCGGTGACAAGAGAATTTAATTTCTGCACCAAAACAAAGATCACTGTGACGATCACCGGATAGGCCCACACTTCCTGGATGCCCCACAGAGTATTCACCAACTGACCTTCCTTTGTGATACCGAAGTGGGAAATTGATATGCCGACTGCGGCAAACCAGCAGATCACATTGCCAACATAGGGAATGAGACCGAGCATCGCCACAAAAACACCAATAAGCATGGCGTAGGGTAGTCCGATCAACGCCAGACTCACACCGACGAGTAGCCCATCAATCATGCTCACTAGCATCTGCCCCCGGAAGAACGCGATGAGGTATCCATTGATATCACTGAGCACATCGACCAGTTCAGCCTTGAATCGGGAGGCGCGTAGAGGAATGTAGTGGCTCCAACCCTGCTTGATAGCCGCGCTCTCCTTGAGGAAGTAATAGAGGTAGAGTGGAACGAGGACAAATCCGACAAGGTAGCCGAACAATCCGACAAACCCCTGAAAGCTACGGCTTAGCCCGCCACTGATTCTCGCGGCCACTTCGCTTCCATTAACAGCAATCCATGAGTTTACCTTCGCCCGCACCCACGATTCCTTCGACCGGCTAACGGCATCCGGAGCCTTTGCTTCCAGAGGCAGGGAAAGAATGAGACCTGGAGCGAAGGTCCGGCCGGTATTGCCATTCTGTAGGGCTTCGGCCGGGATTGAATAATGTTCGGCGATGCTGGCTATGGTTTCTCCAGATTTGACCGTGTGCGCTCTTAGCTCTTTCGACGGGATCGGCGTAGTGGCAGGATCACTTTTTTTCGCCGGCGACTGGCCCTTGATGCGTTCCACCAGACGATCCACACTTTCGATAGTGTCGCTGACAAAGCTGGAAACACTGCTCACCAGTTCCCCCCGCTTCTCGGGACTTAAATACTGACCTGCGCTGCGAATTGTTGGCACGGCCACCGAGAGAAAGAGCAGCAGCAGAATCCCATGAAAGCTGACCCACACCCATATCATGGCACGAAAGCGAGGGGTGCCGCGGGCGGTCAGTTTTTTCACCAGCGGCTCCAGTAGATAAGCGAGAATACCAGCGAAAGCGATGGGCACCAGCACCGGCTGCAAAAACTGAAGCACATCCGTAAAGATGCCGACAGAATAGACGATTACTGCAGCGACAGCCAGCATCGACACGGCCGTAACCGCCATCCACAGCATGCGACGCTGAAATTCATTGGGGTAATCCTTTTTGGGGGGAGTGGCGTCGGAGAGTCCGGTCTTCACAGGCAGTTGGTATATTGCACGCGGGGGTGTAGCACTTGACACTGCACTGGCAAGGCACACTTTGCCCTTCAATCTGTAGCTCACTTGCCTGAATCAAAAGACTGATTGTCCGTTGGCCAGTGGCCAACACACAATCGCTACAGTAAGCGATTTGATTGAATCCATCCCTCCGCCGACCATGAAGTTGCCCGCAATCGCTCTCTCCTTCGCACTCCTGACGGCCTCCCTGGTTGCTCAGGATAAACCTACTCCCGACCACCCCCTCTATGGCACCTACTCACTATCATTTGAGAACGACATCATTTCCGAAAAAGATCAGAATTACTCTAATGGCCTGCGCTACAGTTGGACTTCTCCTTCGCTGAGGAAGTTCTCAGAGCAATCCAGTATGGGGCGGTTTGGGAAATGGCTGGACACCCTACCGTGGCTCGGACTTTACGAATATGAGCGCAACGTTGCCGTTATCCTCGGCCAGGCCATGTATACACCGGCAGACACCAAGACGACCGCGCTCCTGCCGGACGATAGGCCCTACTCGGGCTATCTTTACACGGGCCTCGGGCTGATCTGGAAAAATGATCGCGTCAGGAATTCCCTAGTGCTGAATTTCGGCGTCGTGGGGCCATGGTCTCTTGCGGAGGAAACGCAAAAGCTGGCTCACGAACTCACCGGTTCCGCCGAAGCGCTGGGATGGGACAATCAGTTGGGAAATGAACCCCTCATCGCGCTTGCCTACGAACGGATGTGGCGACTGCGGCCAACGACCAGAGACACTGGCTGGGACTGGCAGGTCTTTCCCTACGCTGGTTTCACGCTGGGAAATCTCGCCATAAATGTCCGCGCCGGTAGCGAGTTACGCTTCGGATTTAATCTGCCGGACTCCTATGGCATGGGATCCATTGATCCCGCCTCCACCACCTCCTCACCTCTCGAAGGGTTTAGCTCCAAACGGTGGCGGCACAGATTCGGTGCCCATCTGTTCATTCGCGGAGAGGCCCGGGGGCTTGCCCATGACATCTTTCTGGACGGCAACACATGGCGCGACAGTCACGCCGTGGAGAAGGAACTTTTCGTCTTCGACCTCTCCGCCGGCCTTTCTTTCAACTGGAGAAACACCTCCATGACTTACTCCCTCGTGCGCCGCTCGCGCGAATTCGAAACGCAGGGGAATGAGCAAATTTTCGGCTCTGTGACCTTCAACTGGACTTTTTAGGAGGAGCGCATCAAATTACCCTGAGAAACCCGAATGAGCAATGTCCAACCTGATTCGCGGCGACAAAGGGCGGACTGCGTTACACCTTGCGCCCCGCACCTGCACCTGCATCATCGCGCTTATGTCTCCGGCTACGGAAAACCTCATTCTCCTCATCTATCTCGGCGTAATCCTGCTCTCGCTGCCAATAGCGGTTGTACTCACAGGGACGCGCCGCGCCAGTTTTCCTCCAGAGGAGACACAGCTTCTGCCACCGCCGGATGACAGACCCATGTGGATGACGCCCGAAGGACCATTCCCTGCTCCCGTGTCCAAACTGGCGCCCTCTTACGGAATGGCCAGCCCTTATGCCGCCCCGCAAACTCATATACCAATACTAGCTCCTCATGCCCTTGGAGGCTCCATGCACAATCACTGGAATCGCCCGGATGCTTGGTTTGCTATCGTGCTCATGTGCCTCATGGCCGTGCTGCTTGGGCCGCTTGTCTCCGGACCTGCCGCCATGGACGGCGTAGAATTGGACCTCACCAGCGCACTATTCATTGGCCAGTTGATCTTCCACGGTGCCATCGTCGGTATTGTCCTTGTTTACCTGAGAGTGTTTCGCAAATTGGATCCATGGCGCGCCTTCGGCATCGGAAACAAAGGCTTTTTTCTGAGCCTCGGCCTAGCCCTCATGTTGATCGTGCTTTGCACGGTCGCGCTTAGCGTCATCGTCGCCGCGCTCATGCCACTGATGGAGCAGATGGCCGGAGGTGAACTCAAGCCGCAGATGATCGTGGAAAAGAGTTCCGCCATCACCGATTCCACGACCCGCCTGTGGATGCTCATCACGCTGGCCGTCGGCGCCCCGCTGATGGAGGAGATCGTATTCCGCGGAATCCTCTTCAGTGTGGCCGCCCGCTTCACGCATCCCGTCTATGCGGCCGTGTCCACTGGCGCCTTCTTCGCGGTCATCCACAATAGTCTGTATGCGCTTCTACCCCTCACCCTTCTTGGGACAGCTCTGGCCTTTGCGTATCACAAAACGAAGACCCTCGCTGTGCCCATCCTGATGCACTCTATCTTCAATGGCCTCCAGTTTGCTGTTCTCTTTTATGGCCCTCCGGCACTCCGCCATTGATCCTGTCTCCGCACTGGGCGAGAACGAGTTGGTGCGACTGCTCACAAAGGGTCTCCCGCAATCCGACCGCACCCTGCATGGCCCCGGAGACGATTGCGCCGTCATTGATCCCGGTCGCGGGCCGCTGCTTCTTTTTAAAACCGACTGCGTCATCAGCGGCATTCATTTCACGGCGGAGACCGATGCCGCGCTCGCGGGCCGCAAGGCTCTCAACCGGCTTGTCAGCGACATGGCCTCCATGGGAGGCATACCTCGCGAAGCCCTGATCACGCTCGCTCTGCCGCGTACCACTTCCGTGCAGTGGCTACAGCGGCTTTACTATGGAATTAGCAAAGCGGCGAAGGCATGCCGCTGCGGCATCGCCGGCGGAGAAACCTCCTCCCTTCCGGATGCATGTCCTGTCGTCATTTCCGTGGCCATGACCGGAGAAGTCCCGCGGCGAAGACTAGTCCTTCGTAGCGGTTCCTCGCCGGGCGATCTCGTCGCTGTCACCGGCCGGCTCGGCGGCAGCATCCGAGGGCATCATTTGAAGTTTACTCCGCGAATCGCCGAGTCACACTGGCTCGTGCAGCACGCCCGCCCCACAGCCATGATAGACCTCAGCGATGGTCTTGCGAAAGACCTTCCTCGGCTGGCCGATGCCAGCGGCACGGGCTATGAAATCGATCTCTCTTCCCTGCCCTGCAGTCCCGGCTGCACCGCCGCGCAGGCCGCTGGCGACGGCGAGGATTATGAACTTCTTTTCACACTCCCGCCGCGACGTGCGGTCTCGGCGTTGAAAGCATGGCGTAGAGCGTTCCCCCGCGTGCCCCTCACTGTCATCGGTATCATGCTTCAGAACAAATCACAGCGCACCCCGCTCCATGGAGGATGGGCGCATTTTTAAAGTCCAGAATTTCCCTGATCAGCAGTTGCACAGGAAACCGTTCCCTTAACTCCAAAGCATGGACATTCTAGCCATCGAAACCTCCACCGCGCTCGGCTCCGCCGCGCTTTGGCGCGACGGTCGCCTTGTCGATGTGCAGGACTTTCAAAGCGAGCGCAACCACAACGCCGTGCTGTTCGCGCCGCTCGCCGCTCTGGTGAAAGAATTACAAGATCTCGAATGCATCGTCTGCGGCACCGGACCCGGTAGCTACACCGGCATCCGGGTTGGTATCGCGGCGGCCATCGGCGTATCCCTCGCCAAAAATACCTCCCTCATCGGACTGTCATCCCTGCTCGCTCTGCGCCACACGCAGGGCCTTGAGCGATTTGCCGTGTGTGGCGACGCCCGCCGTGGGTCGTGGTGGTGGGCCGAAGTAGTAAATGGCCGGCTGGCGGTGCCCCCGCTCAACGGCACCGCGAATGAGGCCGCGGCCCGCGCGTCCGCATGGTGCGGTCAGATTTTTACAATCGACCCGGCCTCCCCGCCTTTCTGCGAAGCCACGCACACATGGCCACGCGCTGACATCCTCGCCACCACGGCCGCCGGCCTATCCGAAGCCACCGTGGCACAACTCGCCGCTCAACCCGTCGAACCCATTTACCTCGGACCCGCCTTCGTCACCCAGTCCAAAAAGTCAGTCTTTGCCTCCCCGTATGCCTGACCTTGCGACCTCACCGAAACCCGGCCTCATTGAAGGGCCGAAAGAATTGACCGGTGCCACACCGGAGCCGGAGCGCGCACCACCGCCCGCCTACGACGCGCCGCCTCCCGTGGACAAGCTCATTGCAGGCATACGTGATGGCATTACTCTCGCCGTCGCCTGCGGAATCGCGGCCACCGTGCTGAGCGTAGCTCTTGCCACACGCGCCTGCCAAAGCGCCAAACTTCTCTGTCGCATGGCTGGCCGGAAATCCCGTGAGTGGGGCAACAAAGCCGCGAACATTTCCCGCAAATCGCTGCAAACCCTTCGGCAAAAATTCGCCACCCTGCGCTCCCGTCGCCACGCCCTTTCCTCTCCCTTAGAAACGCCGCCGGCCATCACTTCCGAGAACACCGGACCTCAGCCAATTGCGGAAAAACACGTTAGCCCGCGAAAAGAAGCCAAGTCCTAGACGCAGCACGTAGAGAAGACACCGGCCCACCCCTCTCCGCAGCCTCGGGCGACAATCCAAGGTGCGCGCAAAGCGCCCGCTTTATTGCTACATGCGCACTCTAAAACGGCGAAAGCACCACTGCCACGATGCTCAGCACGGGAAGAAGGCACTGTGCCTTCTAAGATAAACTGGGCTAGTTCGCTCTGGCGAAGAATTGCGCCTCAGGCTCCGTGGAACTGCATGTTGTAGAGCGTACGGTAAATCTCGCTGCGGGTGAGGAGCTCGTCGTGGCGACCGGCGTCCGAGATAGCGCCGTTTTCCATGACGACGATGCGGTCGCTCTTGATGACGGTGGCCAGACGGTGGGCGATGGCCAGCACGGTCTTGCCTTCGGATAAATCGCGGATGGCTTCCTGGATGGCTCGCTCGGCTTCCGGGTCGAGGGCGCTAGTGGCTTCGTCGAGCAAAAGGATAGGCGCGTTCTTCAGAAAGGCACGCGCGATGGAAATTCGCTGGCGTTGGCCGCCGCTGAGATTGCAGCCTTTGTCGCCGATGACAGTCTGGTAGCCTTGAGGCTGGGCGCGGATGAAGTCGTGCGCATGGGCACGGCGGGCGGCTTGATGGATCTCGGATTCCGTGGCGTCGAGGCGTCCGTAGCGGATGTTTTCGTAGATGCTGTCGTGGAAGAGGAAGACGTCTTGACTAACGACGCCGATCTGAGCACGGAGGCTGTCTTGGGTGACGTGCTGAATATCGTGTCCGTCGATGAGCACGCGTCCGGCGCCTGCATTGTAGAAGCGGAGAAGAAGATTGAAGATGGTGCTCTTACCCGCACCGCTACGGCCCACGAAGGCGATGGTTTCGCGCGGGGCGATGTCGAGGCTCACACCGCTCAGCGCGGTGGAGTCCTCGGTGTAGGAAAAGCCGACATTTTCGAGGGTGATGCGGCCTTCCGCAGGCGGGAGGACTTTGGCAGCGGCGGCGTCTTGCACTTGGGGAACGCTGTCCATGAGGTCGAAGACATTCTGCGTGGAGGTGAGGCAGCGCTGAAGGATGACGGGGATTTTGCTCAGCCCTTTAGCCGCAGGGTAAAGCATGACGAAGCCGCCATTCAGCGCGATGAACTTCGAGGCGGACATTCCGTTGTAATAGACGTGAACCAGCGCCAGCGCCACACCAACGGAGGCCATGACTTCGACTGATGGCCCCACGGCTTCGAGCATTTGCCGCCAGCGCTGCATGTTGCGCAGCATTCGCCAGTTGGTGGCGCGGAAGCGTTCAATCTCGTGTTCCTCTCGGCTGTAGGCTTTCACTTCGCGCACGCCAACGAGCGCCTCCTGCATGATGACGCTCATATTGCCAGCTTCCTGCTCCTCACACTTGGCGAACTTCTTAACGCGCTTCCCGGCGATGCTGATGGGCACGATGCAGAGGGGGAATAGCACAAAGGCCATGGCAGTGAACACCGGGTCGATAGCGAAGAGTACGATGAGGGCGCTGAGGATAGCGACGGGTTCCTTCACGACTTCGCTGGCGACGGTGCTCAGGGATTCCTGGGCGGTGCGCGTTTGCACGAGCAGGGTCTGCATGAGCACGCCGGATTTCCGCCGGTGGAAGAAGTCCATGCTCTGGCCCATGATGCGGGCGAAGAGTTTCCCGCGGATATCATTGAGCACGCGCAGGCTGACCCAAGTCATGTTGTAACTGTTGAGGTAGCTGAAGAGTCCGCGCAGCAGCATCAGCAGCGGCAGCAGGGCGCAGAGCATAAGAATCTGCCAGACAGCTGCGGGGCGCGGGGCGGCCAAGGCGAGATTGAGTTCATCGTTGAATATCTTCCGGTCTGCCTGCGCGTGCATGGCCTCCAGCCCGGTGCTGCGCTCCTTTTTGTTTGGCTCGGTGTGGGTGAGGAGAAAGTGCGCCCAGAGGGTACGGTGACGGCGCTGAGACTCCGGCAGGTCCAGCAGGGCTTTCCATTTCGCGCGGGCGGTGCGGATGTTTTCCGGTAGCCCGTCCTCGCTGAGATTTGCAGCGAGGGATTCGCCGTGGTCGCGTTTGAAAAGCAGCTCAGCCTCGCCTTCGAGGCAGAGGCGAAATTCCTTCGGCATCTTTGCGGGCAGCGGTGGCAGCGCAGGCAGCGGTGTTTCCACGCTGGTGAGGGAATGGTCATGCAGCATGCTGCGATAGCGTGAGTAGACAGCCACGATGACCTCGTGCTCAGCCTCGGGAAGAGCAGCGGTCTCCGGCGCAGCAGCGAGGGCGGAGCGCAGCACGGGCAGTTCCTTCTCCGCGTGCCATGACTCCGCCACGGTGGTTTCATTGCGCCCGGTCACCTCGCCGGAGGGCAGGACTTTCTCGGTGACCTTGTGCACTCCGTAGATCATGAGGCCATTGCTGACGCCAAAAAGCGCGCCGCAGAGCAGGGCGAGGAAGAAGCGTTTCTTGTAAGGCAGGATGAATTCGAAGAGCCGCCGGTAGGGGCCACGGGCAGCAGCAACGAGGTCGCCCGCGCTGATACGTTTACTTTCCGGTTTGGTGTGGTCTGACATGCTGAGTTCGCGCCCCAAGCGCATGAAGAATAGGGCTAGACCTTTAGACTTCCCCAACGGCCTGCGCGGCGCAAGGCGTTATCAATTTCCTCCTGCGACCTTCGCGGTCCTGTTTTACAGCGCCGGTCAGGACAGTTTCATGGTCACTGCTCGGGTATAGAAAACAATCGGCAGGTCGCCGTAATGCGTTTCATGGAAAGTGCGGTAGCGACATGAGCCTGAAGGCATTCGACGAAACGGTCACAGCGGGCGGGATCGCGAGCGAGGTCGATGATGAACGCGGCAAGAGCTATTGGACCGGCGGGCGGGCACAGCAGCACTTTCCGCTAGCCGGGCGCACGGTATCGGCGGCTTTCTCCAACCGCGGCGCAATCGGGAGTAGAGCGCAGGTTCATCACGACGCTGGAGAGTAATGGCTTCCAATCCGGATGCGCTCGATCAGGGTCAGAGCAGACCGAGAATGAGTTGCGGGTAAACCCCCAGCACCAGCGTCGCGGCGATCAAAATGATCAGTAGGGATTTGGCGACCGGGCTGACGGGAATGGCGGCAGCCCCTTCCGGTGCGGTATTCCAGTAGACGTGCCGGATGACTTTGAAGTAGTAGTAGAATCCCGCGGCGGCTCCGGCGACGGCGATGCCGATGGCCAGCCATTGCTGAGCACCGGCGGCGGCGATAAAGACGAAGAATTTGCCAAGGAAACCAGCCGTGAGCGGCACTCCCGCGAGCGAGGCCGCTGCGATGAGAGTGGCGAAACCAAGAAACGGATTTCGCCGGTGCAGTCCGTCGAAGGCTTTCAATTCATCGCTCCCGGTGGATTTGTTGATGATGATCAGCACCGCAAAGGCGAGCAGGGTCATGCACAGGTAGGCGCTTAGGTAGAAAGCAATGATCCGGGTGGAGGTCAGTTCACCGGTGTGGCGGTCGCTGGCCAGTGCGAGCAGAAGGAATCCCGCGTGGGAAATGGAAGAGTAGGCAAGGAGACGCTTGAAATTCCCCTGCGGAATGGCGGCGAGATTTCCGAGAATGAGCGTGGCACAGGCGACGGCCACCAGAATGGCGATGCAAGTGGTGCGTAAACTTTCGACCGCAAGGAAGGGCTCCATGAGACGAATGGCGACGAGGAAACCGGCGGCTTTCGAGCCCACGGAGAGAAACGCTGTCACTGGGGTCGGTGCGCCCTGATACACATCCGGCACCCAGAAGTGAAAGGGCACGGCGGCGATTTTGAAGCAGAGTGCGATGAGGATGAGCGCGAAGGCAAAGAGCGCCGGCCCGCGAGCGGCACTCGGGAGGGCGGTGCGAATAGCGTCAAGTCCGGTCTGCCCGGTGGCGCCGAAGAGCCATGAGAGACCGTAGACGAGTATACCGGTGCTCAGCGCGCCAAGGATCAGATACTTGACCCCGGCCTCAAGGCTGCCCACATTGCGCCGCATGTAGGCGACCATGATGTAGAAGCCGATGGTGGTGAGTTCGAGGCTCAGGAAAATGGTGGTGATGTCGATAGCGGAGGCCATCCACATGAGGCCCGCGCAGATGAGCACAGGCAGGGCAAAGAATTCCCCGGTGGCCGGCCCGCCGCCGGCGCGGGCGCTGTATTTTTCTAGCACTGGAAGGTATTCGAGCCCTAGCATCAAAACGAAGGCCGTGCACAGGAGCGCGAGGCCTTTGAAGAACAGCGAAAGGGAGCTGTCATCATAGAACTGCCACATGGGGGAGTCGCAGCCGCAGTGGGATTTGACGGTGAGCAGGAGCAGGAAGGTGGCGGCGATGCCGGCGAGAGCGGCCCAGCCGATGCGGCGCTTGTGCTGCGGCGGGGTGAAGGCTTCGACGAGCAGGAGGACCAGCCCGAGCACCACAACTGCAATTTCCAAATAGTAAGCCGGCATGGGAAGTTAGCGGGAGACGGGTGCAAGGGCTTCGACGACGGGACGCACGAGGTCGAGGAGGAGATTCGGGAAGAAGCCGGTGATGAGCAGCGCGGCGACGAGGAGCAGCGCGGGGATGCGTGTGTCCTGACCAATGTCTGTCACGCCATAGACGGCCTGCCCCGGCTGGCCTTTGAATACGGCCCGGTAGGCGCGCAGCATATAAACAGCGCTCATCACCACGCCCCACAAGGCAAGGATGGTCGCCCATTCCAGCCAGCCGAGGCATCCGCAGTCGGATTTGTTGGCGAATCCGCCAAAGAAGATGTTCACCTCACCAGCAAAGTTGGCAAAGCCCGGCAGCCCGATGCTGGCAAAAGCTCCCATGCCGAAAAGTAATCCAAGGACGGGGGCGCCTTTCGCCATTCCTCCCAGACGGTGAAATTGCAGCGTACCTGTTTTCTCCCGCACCGCCGCGCACAGCGCAAAGAGCAGCGCAATGCTGATGCCGTGGGCGAACATAAGCAGGACCGCCCCCCCGTAGCCGATAGCATTTCCGCTGGCAATGCCGAGGAAAATGTATCCCATGTGCATCACCGAGGAATTACCCAACACCATGTCAAGTTCCTTCTGGGCGATGGTCACGAGACCGATAAAGAGAATGTTCCCGAGGAGCAGTATGATCAGAATATGCTGAATCCACTCGGCGCTTTGCCCCAGCGGCAGCATGGGCACCGCAACCCGCAACAAGCCGTAAAGACCGAACTTTTTGAGCACCCCGGAATGGAGCATGGCGACCGGGGCCGGAGCCGAAGCATAAGCCGGGGCCGCCCATGAATGGAACGGAAAGAGTGAAATCAGGATACCGAATCCAATGAGCAGTGTCAGGTAAATATGCTCCTGCGTGCCCCCTTCTATGCCCCTAGCCTGCGCCGCGAGTTTCGCCATGTCGAAGGTCATCTCCCCTCCCTTCGCAGCAGCTGCAACCACCAGCCATGCAAGACCGGCTAGCAGGACCAGACTCCCGAACCCCAGATAGATAGTGATCTTCCACGCAGCGTCCTTGTTGTTACCTGTGCCGCGCATCCCAATCATGAGGAAGGTGGGGATCAACGCGAGTTCGTGAAAGGCATAGAAGAAGACGAGATCCGTGGAAACGAATGCCCCCATGGCCCCCGCCGCTATCAACAGGGCGCTGCTATACCAAAAGCCTTCGCCGCCCTCTTTTGGAGGCCTGACCCACACGGCAGCCAAAGTCACCAGCACCGTCAAGAGGACCATGACCAAGCTCAACCCGTCGATTCCGACGTTGAAACCCATGGCCGGAGAATTCAACACGGCCCGTCTGGCCTCAAACTGAAAGCCATCACCGGGCACAAAAGTAAACGCAAGGCAGAGAGCGATGAGGAGATTCGCCCCAGCCGCCGCCAGTGCGGCTGAGCGCGCAGGCGCTCCAAATGCCATCGCCACAGCGGCGATAATGGGGAGGAAAATCAGCAGGTCGAGCGGACTCAAGCGGTCGGGATCGTTGGTGTTGGTGCCGCTCCGTGCGGCAGGTTGCCGATTATTGAATGCGCCCCCCGGCGGCAAGGGCATTTTGTGAAATCTTTCACAAGCTCTGGCGCTGATTCAATATTTGGATCGTGACCACAGCGATCGTTGCTCGCTGCGGAATTTTATAACTCGCTGATGAATATTTAACAGGTTCTCGACGAATTTTGGGCTTCATTGTTCTGGCTTCGTCATTCCCGGCGCAGTGTTCAGAAATCAGACAGTTCCAGCACCGCCGGTCTGGAGACAATGATTTCAGCGTGAGGAATCCTAGCGTGGGCATCTCCACCACAAACTGAACCACCGACTTCTAGGCAAGATGACCCGTTACTTTGCCTGCGGCGATTAAATCGGCGTTTCCCAAGAAAGCACCCAAGAAGTGCCACCCAAAAGCTCCGGCAAGGCAGGACCTCAGGTAGTAAAGTTCGCGCGACCTCGCAGGCACCAATTCAAGAAAAACTCACGCCACTTAGCTTAAATTCCCCAAAAAAGCAGTTTTTCTTTTTTTTATTGAAATTATATTGACGTGAACCTTTTATGTGCGATAGTCGCATTAACCATACCCACCATAACCAAAGCAACCAGCACAAAACGAAAATATGAAAAACCTAAAAGTCAGCAACAAGAAGGGATTCAGTCTTGTCGAACTCCTCGTGGTCATCGCAGTGATCGGCGTAATCGCCGCTATCGCGATTCCCGCGATGACCAACATCTTCGGCAACAGCCGCACGGCTAAGAGCAAGCGCAATGCCCAAAACATCGCCAGCGTTTACTCTGCAGCGCGCGCTGCTGGCGCTAGCTTCATCGGCAACGGCGGAAATGGAACCACTGTGTCGGATATAACGAGCCAACTAGCATCAGGAATTAACGGTTCCGGAAGCTTCAGCACCAGCAAGTTCCAGATTTCCCTAGCCCCCACCGAAATCATGGAAGCTACCGCTTTTCTCGATGCTGCTGACATCATCAACGGTGTGCTGAAGTATACCGGCACCGCCCCTTAGTCGTCAGCTTGAGACTCCCTATCAAACCCCATCCGGTCTAAAGACCGGGCGGGGCTTTTTGAACCCAATTTGTTTCACGGTTTTGGCGCGCCGCCTAGTAGTCAGGTAGGCGCAAGTTTGTTTTCTAGGCCTCGGGCCAGACCTACTTCCTTTCGCAGACAAGGTTTTACTGTTTGATCCCCGGGAGGCAATCTACCATGGTTCCTGCTTTCAGCTTATGGCCATCTGATCTAATTTAGCCGCCAAGTCGCTGGACCTAACCAGCAGAGAGCTGCGCTACCGGCGGTTTACAGACTTCGAACTCCTGAAGACGGTCGCCATTATGGTAGTTTTCGCTTTGGCTGCCCCCGGAGTCTATGCCGGAATCCACGGCAGTTCCGAGGCAATCAAAGACCTCAAGAACGGGTTAAAAACTGTGGGCTTTCATGCTGCGGCCTTCCTTGTCTCCATGTGCTGTGTCTGGGGCAATCAGCGCACGCAGGGATGGAGTGACCGGAACAAAATCCTCGCGGATATTCTCGAAAAATACCCCCCGTAACATCTGGTCCGCACTCAACTTTAGGCTGTTCACATTGACGAGGGACACAACTCCGGGGTGATCCGACTGCACGATAAACTCTTTGCTGTGGTTGATAAGCTTGATGCAATTAATGACGCCAGCATATCGGTGAAATTTGAAATGAAGGAAGTGGCCATGGCCCCGTTCCGCTCTTTCCAGTGGATGATTTACGCCCTCGCCGGTCATGATGTCCGCGGTCCAGCTAAGCAACGGGCCGGAAAGATCATCCCGGCCTTTGAGCGCCGTTGCCTTCAGCACTTTGACCGCGTGGCGTTTCTCCAGAACCCTCGAAATATGCCAACGGGCTGTCCTCACCCCATAACCTGCAAAACGGTGAGAGACCGTGCAGCAGAAATCGATGCCCTAGGGAGCGCCAAAGAGGACGATTTGGCACTTGATCCCAGAAATTTAGGCAGAGCCAATACTTTAAATATGGAAATTCTTGAAATCCTTGCTATTTGAGCTACAGTAGCGTAACTTGCCCCCATCCTGTAACTCCATGCCTTCGCCAGAATATGCTTAAGACCAAAATGAAACGCGCATTCAGCCTCGTGGAAATGCTTCTCGTCATTGCTATCATAAGCATTCTGGCTGCTATGGCCATTAGCAATTTCTCAAATGCCTCTCAGGACTCCCGCGACATCATCTCCCGGCAGCAGTTGGCCGTGTTGCAGCAAGCGCTAAACCACCACGTGAACAAAGAAATCGGCAGAGTCACTAACTCAGGTGGCTCCCCGCAGACAGTCTCTCAAGTCATGATCGCCTACAATGCAAAGGCTGGGCAGCAGCGATTCGACACCCTAAAACTTTTCCTTGATGACTCGCTCTGGTCGGGTCCGACGGGGACGGAGAATCTTCAGTTCAACTTATCTACCCAGAGGATAACCACCAAGGCCATGCGCGATACGAACAACTACATGACCCTTCCCAACTGGGTCTCAGGATCCTTTCCCAAAGTCCAACTCAACTAATTCGCACCGGCCAACCTTTACCATTATGAGAGAATGACTCGCTCCAGCAAAAAATCCTCCGGCTTTTCACTCGTTGAAGTGCTCGCAGCCGTGGCCATCATCGGCATTCTCGTTTTCATCGCCATCCCGAACGTCGTGCAATCCCGGCGGGATGCCGAAGAGCACTTCGCCATCGCCCGGGCTGAGGCCCTGAATTCTGCCGTCAGCCAGTATATTCAGTCCGTGGGCCGCGGCAACGCCGGCACGACATGGACGGGCAAAGACAACGCTGAAAAATACGCTCTGGTGAAGGGCTATCTGGCCTATTCTCCTGCAACCGTGGGCAGCTATATGCCTAATGGGTATACCTACAACTTTGGTTTCACGCCGGATACCAAGGTCACCATCACAAGAGGCAGCGGCACCAGCGCGGAATCCATTTTCTACTAAGCTCCTGTACTAGAACCGCATCCTAGGCAATTATATGCTCCAAACGCTCATCCAACGGAAGCCTCGCGCCGGTTTCAGCTTTGTTGAATTGATCATCACCCTTGCCATCATGGGCTTGCTGGCTGCCGTCGCCATTCCAGTATATTCGAACGTGACGAAATCTTCCGGGGAGACGATCGCCACGGACCACGTGGAGAGCCTGAACCGGGCGGTGGCAAAGTTTTCCCAGAACTGCTGGAGGCTGCCCTCCCCGGCGGATAACTCGGTCACCACCGATGAGTTTGTGGTTCTGCGGAGCATTCAATACAGGTTCCCGATATCCAATCCCAAAGTCGGATCACCCTATTTCGACCCACGATACAACCCAACCGCATCCTCCAGCACGAATGATCTGCGGATTCGCTGGAACGGCACTGGTTTCGAACTGCTCAAGACCGGGACAGCCGGAAGCGGACTGCGATACAACGGCGGCAACGAATACACGCCCCCCTCCAGTTTCCCGAATGGCTACCAGCCTTGAACAGCTTCCTAAGAACAGCCGCCACACTCCTTTTTCACCTGTAAAAAATGCCGACCAATCCAGCCAACATCTTACCCGCCGTGTCCTCCCGCTATCCAGTCGAGGATTCGAGCGGCATGGAAGATAACTTCTGGAACAAAGTAGCAGAAAGAGGCCGATTCCCTGCCCCGGCTCCAGTTGCCCGTCCGGACAAGGTGGACATTGAGCAACTTGCCTCCTCCATTTCCGTTGCGCCGGTCAAACTGCCTCGCGGAACCTGTTCCATACCTGCGGAAAACCTCCTGCGCCTTCTTGGCCGTAAACCACGCACATCGGAGCCATGGATACCAGTAGGCACCCTTGGTCCACTGCTGATCATGGCGCACTGCCGCACGGATTCTGATGACTTTTGGGGCGTCCCAAAGGCGCTCACAGTGCCCATCATGATCGATGTCGCCCAATACGATTCAATCCTCAAAGATCTCTGTTCCCGCATTGGCCATAAACCTCTGGCTGATTCCAATCCAGTGGAAAACCTGCCGGCACCGCCCGTCGGCGAACCGAAGGCGGCACTGCGCTGGTTCACCGAGAACTACCCGCTCAGCCAGGATGAGAAAGAAAAAATGATGCGGCTTTACGAGGAGAACGAGAACAAGCCGCTCGCTTCCCTCGATGACCTCAAGTTCCTCCCCCGCCATTACAACGCGGCCATCCTCCGCATCGCTACCGGACAACTGGCGTTCAATCCGGAGGAGGCTCCCTCACAAAACATGTTCCCGGACACGCTCTTGGACAAGCATACCGTTTTCCCTCTCTACTGCGGCAGGCGCCATGTATACATGATGTCTCCGGTGACTTCGAACTATGCGTTCGAGGACGAGTGGCTCTCCGGCGGGAACGACCCCGTCAAAATCATTTCCGTTCTCGCCGATCCGGCCGCCATCCGCGCCGCTATTGCCCGCAACCGCAGTAAGGCCGCCCGTGAAACCAGCGGCACGAAGGTCGGGGAACTGACCTACTCGGACACCCAGAGCATGGTGGAAATCGACCCGGTCGATATCTCCCGAATCAACCCGGCAAATCCCAATAATACCGCCGAGCAACTGGTCCAGTGGGCGATCTACCGTGCGCTGACGATGCGCGCGTCCGACCTTCACATTGAGAAATTCTACAACACCGCCCGATTCCGCGCCCGCATCGACGGCGAACTGGTAGTCATTCATTCCTGCTCAGAGGAAAGCCTCCCTCGCTACATCGCGATGATCAAAAACTGGGCCAACCTAGGCCAGGAGCGCCAGACCTGTCAGGACGGTCGCTTTGCAATGCGCATCGGCCAGCGCCGCGTGGACGTCCGGGTCGCTGCCGTGCCCCACCGCAAAGAGTTCCAGAAGATCATTATGCGCTTCCTAGACAAACAGGACGGCATCCGCAAACTCAGCGAGCTCAATCTCGGCCCGCGCCAGACGAGCATCATCAAAAGTGTCATGGGACGCGACCAAGGACTTGTGCTCGTCACCGGTCCCACCGGCTCCGGCAAGACCACCACGCTCTACGCCTTTCTCAATTCGATCAACGATGACAACATCAACATCCAAACGATCGAGGACCCCATTGAATATGAAATCGAGGGCATTAATCAAACGCAAACGGACGCCTACCATGATCTGACTTTTGCCAATGGTCTGCGGGCACTGCTCCGGGCCGACCCCGATGTCATCCTCATCGGTGAATCCCGGGACGGAGAAACTGCCGGTGCCGCCATCAATGCAGCGCTCACCGGACACTTGGTGCTCACCACTTTGCACGCCAACGACTCCCTGCGCGCCATCTCCCGTTTGCTCAGCATGGGTGTGGAACCTTATCTACTCGCTGACGCACTGTGCATGAGTCAGGCCCAGCGTCTCGTGCGCCGCCTTTGCCCCTACTGCAAGCACCCGCTGCCTGCGAGCCAGGAGGTCCAGGACTTCCTCTACCATCAGGGAATCATCACCGAACCAATCACTGAACCCATTTACCAGAAAGTGGGCTGTGAGGAATGTAATGGCACGGGCTACACCGGACGGATCGCCCTCATGGAAGTTGCCCTCATCACAGCCGAACTCTCCACCCTCATCGCCACGCGAGCCCCGGTGAATGAGTTGCGAAAAGTCGCAGTGAAAGATGGATTCAAGTCGCTCTATCAGGAAGGGTTGATCCAAGTCCTTGGCGGCCACACCACCTTCGATGAGATCAACTGCCTGAGCTATACGGCTATGGAGTAAGCGGCCCTTTTGATGGCGCGGTCAACCACGCCGCCATCAGGCAATTCCCTAAACAATTGTGAGGAATCCCGACTTGCGGCTTACCCCCCTTGCCGTACTATCAGACGAGAGGGTTTTCACCGGCATCCCGCATCGGGGGCGTAGTTAAGGTGTCGGCCCTACGCACCCATTTCCTCAAGCCATGACCCGATCAATCCTCATCCTCAGCTTTACTGCGCTAACGGTTTCCGCAGACGACGCTTTTTTCAAAGAAAAGGTCCAGCCTCTCCTTGAACAAAACTGCGTTGGCTGCCACAATCCGGAAAAAGCTAAGGGCAAGTTGCTAATGCACACTGCCGAGGGCATCGGCAAAGGCGGCGACGGAGGTGCCGCCACCGTCGCCGGCAAACCGGACGAGTCCTCCATAATTCAGCGCATCAATCTTCCCAAAGACCACGATGACATCATGCCTCCTGAGGGCGAACCGCTCACTACCGGGGATATTGACATTCTCAGGAAATGGGTCACCGACGGGGCCAAATGGCCGGAAGGAGTGACCCTGACCGCGGCAAAGAAATCACCCACCGAGGTCAAATCCGCGAAGGAAACCACCACTAAACTACGCAGCTTGGCCGCCTACCCGGACACCATAACACTGGAAACGGCTAGGGACTTTCACTCATTTGTGGCCGTGGCCACCTTCGAGGACGACGTCACCCAAGACGTGACCGCGAAAGCAAAGATATCTCTCGCCGATCCCGCGGTGGCAAAGCTCGACGGGTTCAAACTCCTGCCTCTCAAGGACGGCGTGACCACACTCACCGTGGAATGGCTGGACAAAAAAGTCGACATCCCGGTGACCGTCAAGGATGCCGCAAAAGACCGTCCCGTCAGTTACAGCATGGACGTCATGCCGGTTTTCATGAGGGCCAACTGCAACACCGGCTCCTGCCACGGTTCGGCGCGCGGGCAGGACGGCTTCAATCTCAGTCTCTTCGGCTTTGATCCAGTAGGCGACCACTTCCGACTCACCAAAGAAATCGCCGGCCGCCGTCTCAATATGGCGCTGCCTGAAGAAAGTCTGCTGATAACAAAATCTATCAATTCCGTGCCCCACACCGGAGGCAAGAAAATGGAAAAGGACTCCCCGATGTATAAATCGCTGGTGGAGTGGATTACTAACGGTGCCGCCGAGGACAGTGCCACGGCTTCAAAAGTGGTCGGTGTGGACATTTTCCCGAAAAGTGCCGTGCTCGAAGGAGCAGACTCAAAACTCCGGTTCACAGTACGCGCCCGTTATGCCGACGGCCATGACCGAGACATCACTCCGCTCGTGGTCTTCTTTTCCAATAACGACCCCACCGCCAAGGCTTCTCCCGACGGCACCGTCACGGCAGCCGCTCGCGGCGAAGCCTTCGTCATGGCCCGTTTTGACGTCTTCACCGTTGGCAGCCCCGTGATCGTTATTCCCGATGGATTGAAATACACCAAACCGGAATTCCCGGCGAACAATTACATCGACGCCTTTGTAGCGGACAAACTCCACCGCCTGCGCATCCTGCCCAGCGAGCCATGTGATGATGAATCTTTCCTCCGCCGCGTGTCGCTGGACATTATTGGCACTCTGCCCACCGAAGAGGAATACACTAACTTCATGGCTGACGCCTCTGCGGACAAGCGCTCCAAACTCGTGGACGAACTGCTGAATCGCAAAGAGTTCACCGAAATCTGGGTCATGAAGTGGGCCGAACTGCTTCAAATCAAAACCAACAATACCAATCAGGTTAGCTACAAGGCCACCCTTCTGTATTTCAACTGGCTCAAGGACCGCATCTCCCAGAATGTTCCGTTCAACAAGATCGTCCAGGAACTCCTCGCGGCTGACGGCGGAACCTTCACTAATCCCGCCACCAATTATTATCAGATTGAGCGGGATACCCTCAAGGTTTCGGAAAACGTCGCTCAGGTCTTTATGGGCATGCGCATGCAGTGCGCACAGTGCCACAACCACCCGTTCGACCGCTGGACCATGAACGATTATTACGGCTTCGCCTCCTTCTTCAGTCAGATCGGGCGCAAACAGGCCGAAGACCCCCGCGAAACCGTCGTCTACAACAGCGGTGGCGGCGAAGTGAACCACATCGTCACCAAAGCTCCCCAAAAGCCCAAATTCCTTGGAGCCGCAGAGCCGGACACCGCAGGAAAAGATCGACGCAAGATCCTCGTCGAGTGGCTTGCCAGTCCGCAAAATCCATACTTCGCGACAAATCTCTCCAACATCACATGGCAGCACTTTTTCGGTGTGGGCATCATTGAACCCGTAGATGACGTCCGCATTTCCAACCCCGCCAGCAACCGCGAGTTGCTCGACGAGTTGGGCAAAAAACTCACGGAATATAACTACGACTTCAAACGCCTCGTCCGCGACATCTGCACCAGCCGCACCTATCAGCTCAGCAGCCGGGTGAATGAAAGCAACGAAGGCGACAAAAAGAACTTCGCCAAAGCCATCCTTCGCCGCCAGCGCGCAGAGGTCATGCTCGACAGTATCAGCAGTGTCACGGATACGCGGAACAAATTCCAAGGTCTGCCACTTGGAGCCCGCGCTGTACAGATAGCCGATGGCAATGTGAGCACTTACTTCCTGCGCACATTCGGTCGGGCCGAACGGGCCACGGTTTGCTCCTGCGAAGTGAAGATGGACCCAAACCTCGGCCAGGCGCTTCACCTGCTGAACGGTGATGTCACCCAAAACCGCATCAACGAAGGTCAGGTGATCAAAAAAATGCTCGATGCCAAAAAGACGCAGGAACAAGTCTTGGAATCCCTCTACATCCGCTGTCTCTCTCGCAAACCCACCCACGGGGAAATCAAAGCGACGCTTGAAGCTATCGCCGTCACTCCGGCGGAGACCCAAGCGATTTTTGAAGACACCTTCTGGGCTCTGCTGAACTCCAAGGAGTTCATGTTCAATCACTAGACATTGTCTCTACACAAAACCGCTCGGCGGTTCGACAAAGCAGCACGGCAAAAGAGAGTGTAGATGCGCCACCCCAAACAAACTACGGCGCGTTATCCGGAACCCCGCCGCTATTGTCGGGCTGAGGAACAGGCTGAACATCTTCCGGAACGGAATTTTCTTGCGGTAGGGCTACGGGCGGAGGGGCGTCTCCCGCGCCCGGTGCCAGCGGAGGATGGAGAGTGGGCCGAGTGAGCCTGCTCCTTCTTTTGTTGAGCCCATAAGTCAGAATCCCGCTGCCGACCTTGCTTACGGAGCCGATCAACCTGCGCGTGTGCTCTTTACGCTGCCCAGCGGTGAATCCTTTGAGAAATTTTCCCCGCTCGACAACCAGGACTTGATGCTCTGACCTTATGGTATTAAGAGCTTCGTCTGTTTGCTGATCCGCCGGCAACTTGAGGAATGCATCCCAGCGCTGCGCCAGTTCGTCCGCCTTTCCTGTAAATGTCTGGATTTCCTCAGATGAAATCATAGCCACCTCTTGGGCGGGCGCCACTGTTCCCGCAAGAATGGCGGTCCGGCGGCCTGAATCCGGCACCATGCGCTTCGAATCTGGCCCCTGCGGTGTTACCGGCGAAGCGGGCTTCTCTTCCGCTTTATCGCAGGCAGAGAAAAGGATCACGGGCAGAAGGAGGATGGCGAATTTCATGGAGTTTCTTCTAGCCAGTTTAGCCGTAGGTTCAAGCCAGCCGTTACCCAAAATGTTGCCGTTAACGAGGAAAATCCTTTGTCGCCCGCCTCCAAGCTGCTATATTACCTGATAGACTCGCCAACTTTCGAAATTCCCGCACCCACCGTGCCCAGCCAAAACTCCGAGGACACCACTTCCGTGCTGCCAGCCCTTGCTGTCGGCTCCCCCATTCAGCTCCTGCGCACTCTGGTCGTGGACCCCAACCCGGTCTCGGTTAGCGCCATTCTTTCGCTCCTCGCCGGACGCGGCCATGACTTCGCTCACTGTTCCTCCTTCGCCGCCGCCGCGGAAGTGATCAACACAGCTATGCCGGATTGTGTCATGGTCCGGCTCAATCACCAGACCGCTCCGGATGCGGCGGAACTTGTGCGCTTCGTCCGTTCCCGCAGCCTGCCGTGCCTTATCACCGCCGTAACCGATGGCGACGAAAACCCTGCCCGCGTAGAGGCGTGGGTAAAAAGGGGATTTGATGAATTCATGATCGACCCCTCGCGCTCCGGGGAAGATGCCGCCATGGCCCGCCTAGCCATCGCAGAGCACTCCATCCTGCGTCGGCGGGATCGCGAGCACGTGGACATGGAAGCAGTGCGCCACTCGCGCCGCTACGAAGAAATCTTCCACCGATCGCCGGAAGGCAATCTTGTCATTTCGGCACGGGACGGCCTGATCCTTGAGGCCAACGTGGCCGCGGAGACAACGCTCGGTTTTACCCGCGGCGAAATGCTCCAGCGCTATCTCTCGCTGGTGCTGCCGGACCTTTTTGACCGCGACGACTATGATCCCCGGGTGCTCTCGGTGAGCGATACCATGCACATCGCCGAGGTGCGCCACCGTCGACCGGACTCCACTTGTGTGTGGATGGATGTGCTGGTCACCCGCATTCCGTGGACCCCCGGGCAAGCGCTCCTACTAAAATTTCACGACGTCTCCGCCATCAAAGGACGTGAGACCCGTCGGCTACACGAAGCTCGCATGGACACCGCCTCCCGAGTCATGGCCGGAGCGGCGCGGGAACTGGGCGACTCACTTACCGCCTTGCGCGGCCACCTTGAATTGCTCACTCGCCAACCCGCTCCGCGTCAAGAAACCCGCGATCTTTTGCTCAGCGCGCAGCAATCCTGCGACGCCGCCGAAGGCCTCGCACGAAAGCTCTCGCGCCTCGCCCGCGCTCCCCACGGCAGCGACCTGCGCAAGCGGCCAATGCATTTGAAACAGTCACTTGAAAAGGCCGTTCCTTTTGCCCTGCTTCAGACGCAGAGCCGTCCGGTGATTCACCTTCCGGAAGACCTCTGGGTGGTTGAGGCGGACGAAGCCGCGATCGAAGATCTCGCTACTCGGATTGCTCAAAACGCCGCGGATGCCATGGCGGCTAATGGCACGCTCTTCGTGGATGCCCAAAATGTGTATGAACCCACCGCCGTGGTCGGCGTAGCGTCCAGCGTCCTGCTCCGCTTCCGGGACCAGGGGCACGGCATTCCGGCAGAGCATCTCGGGCGTGTGTTTGATCCGTGGTTTTCCACCCGTCAGGGTCGTGAAGGCATGGGGTTGACCCTGGCAGCCGCCATCGTGCGCGCCCACGGCGGGCACATTGAAATCGACAGCAACGGCCAGGGCACCACGGTGAGTATCTGGCTGCCGGTCAACCCCGCGCTTGTCTCTGGCGCGCCCGGCCGGATCGCCGCTCTCCCGGACACTGCAGCTCTGCCCAAAATGCCCTCCCGCCAGAAGCAACGCCGACCGCGCGTGCTCTTTATGGACGACGAGGCTCCCATCCGGAATGTGTTGAAGAAAATCCTCACGGCCCACGGATACGACGTCCACTGCACTGCGGACGGCTTAGAGGCTATTGATGCGTGGAGGCGCGCCCGGGACTTCGGCTCACCCTTTGATCTTATCCTTGTAGACCTCGACGTCCGAGGCGGCATGGGCGGTCAGGAAACCGTGGCCCGGTTGCGCGGGGAATTCCCAGGGCTCAGGGCGCTCCTTACTACCGGCTACATCGACGACCAGCTCATGGAAACGTATCGCGACCATGGCTTTCTTGGAGTCATACCCAAACCCTTCCATCTGGACAAACTCGTCCAAGCAATCGGCCGGATCGTGGGCATCAAAGTGGAGGATTGATGCCGCAACGCGCTACTCGGTGAAGGCGGTATCCGCCTTCTCGAGGTTCATTTTTTTGATCCATATGTTGCGGTATCGCACATCATGCCCTTCACACTGAAGCTTCAAGCCTCCGGGCGTGTCGGTGATGCCTTTGCCGCCATCGTTGCCGCCATCAATCCCGGAGTTGGCCCCCCCGTGCACCTGATTGATGGAGACATTCTCATGAACCTTCTTGCCGTTGAAATACATGCTCACCATCGCTTTCTCCACCAACCTGCCGTCCTTGAAACGCGCCGCCCGGAAGAGGATGTCGTATGAATTCCACTTCCCGGCCCCGTTGTAGGCCTCGTAAGGAGATTCGGATTCATTGATGACCGCGCCCATTCCGTGATTTGTTTTGTCTCCGTCGAGGATTTGAATCTCGTAGCGGTTTTGGAGGTAAACGCCGCTGTTGCCGCCGGGCTTGGCAACAAGGAACTCCACATGCAGCCGGAAGTCACGATACTCCTCCTTCGTCACGATGTCCGCGGACCCGTACGCGCCACCGGCCGCTGCCGGGTCATCCGATTGGACCGCGGTGCCCTTGTCCACTGTATCTTCAACCACCTTCCACTTAATCGGCAGTGAGGAACTGAAGCGCGGCCCCTGCCAATATGTCCATTTTGCGTCCAGCATCTCACGGGTTCCATCAAGAACAACCTCTGCCCCCTCTATCGGCTTAGCGCCCACACCGACTCCTGCGCGGGTGTTGATTTGGCTGGCTAGAACGAAAAGGGAGAAAATGGTTGCTGACAGTTTCATGCTGCGCTCTCTACGGAAACTGTCCGCGCACCTTTCAGCCTGAAGCGGATAACTGGCCTTCCCTAGTCCAAATTTCCAGTTGGACGGATTCTTACGGGACCGCTACAGTATTGATGTTCTTCTGTGGGTTAAGTTAATGCAACCCAACACCACACAAGATTATAAACCCGCTAACGACGAGCTCATGACCCTTCCCCGCCCCATTTTATTCAGCTCTCTGGCCTGCACGACAGCCCCTGCTCCGGCCTTCACGGCGATACCGCAGCAATACGAATACGCCTTCCAGCTATACGAAGAGGACGGCGAACGCATCAACATCGAGAGCCATTACTTTCGCGGCTGGCTGAGCCTTGATGACGAGACCCAGTTCCGCTTTCAGTGGCTGAGCGACGCCATCTCCGGCTCATCCCCTACAGGAGCCCAACCAGGCGGCACCCAACCGTTCTATGCCGAACTGGATGACCTCCGGATCGGGATCATGGGAGCGGTTTCCCGCAAATTCGGCCGCCATACTGTCGAACTCGAAATCTCCCGCAGCAGCGAGGAGGATTACCTTTCACGGGGCTACGCGCTCAAAGATGTGTGGGAGTTAAACGAACAGAATACGACTCTCACCTTTGGACTGAACTACCTTGATGACACCGTCACGGTGCCGGAGTTGGGCTTCAGGAATAAGAATACCTACGATGTGTTCGCCGGCATCAGCCAGATCATTGACAAAAACACCTTCGTGACGGCCAACTTCACCCTCGGATATGCGGACGACTATCTCAACGATCCCTACAAAGTGGTGCAGCGATCGGGTTTCGTGCAGGTGCCGGATGGCGGCGGCGGTTTCATCTCCGTTCCGGTGACGGATATTCACCGCGAAAACCGTCCGGACAGCCGCCTGCGTCAAGTGTTCCAGCTTGAAGGCCGCCACTATTTCGAGCGCGTCAACGGAGCCCTCGATGCCATCTACCGCTACAGCCACGACGACTTCGGAGTCAACTCACATACTTTCCAGGTGGAGTGGCGGCAGGCTATTGGAGGGCATCTCTACATCACACCGTTCTTCCGTTATTACCGCCAGAGCGAGGCGGATTTCTTTGTGCAAACTCTGGACGACGTGCCCATTGATGAGCCTTACGGAGACCCATCCGGTCAGGGGCCGCACTACTCGGCGGATTACCGGCTCTCGGCCATGGATGCCACCAGCATCGGATTGAAACTGCGCTGGCAAATCAACGAGACTTTCTCCCTCAACGCCGCCTACGAGCTCTACGATATGGAAGGCCGCGGATCCGATGCCGCGCCCTCGCAGGCCTACCCGGACGCCGACATGTGGACTATCATCGTGACAGCCGAATTCTAACTCCTCCATGCAAGCAGTCCCTCCAGAACCGGATCTCGCTCCCGACCCCAGAGGCGTGCGCCGGTTGGCCTTTCGCGCCCTAGGCACGCCGTGCAATATTCAGTTCCGGCTGACGGAAGAAAAGGCCGCCCTGCTCTTCGCGGCCGAGGCCATCAACTGGCTCAGCGACTTCGACGCGAAGTGCTCCCGTTTCCGCCCGAATTCGATGGTCTCGCGAATCAATGAAGCGGCTGGCAGGGAATGGGTGGCGGTGGATGCGGAAATGGAGCGCCTGCTCGACATAGCGGACGGTCTCTATTTTCTGACCACCGGGCTCATCGATGCGACAATGCTTCCACTGCTCCATGTCTGGGACTGGAAGAGAGTCCATACCCGTCTCCCCGCCGCGGAGGAGGTCAAAAACGCGCACGCCCTGACCGGCTGGAAAAAGGTGCAGCGCCGCAAAGGCGCGGTGTTTCTGCCAACCGCCGGCATGGGACTCGACTTCGGCGGATTCGGCAAAGAGTTTGCCGTGGACCAACTGGCGGCGATTGCGAAGCGCTTCGGGATTCGCGATGCCCTCATTGATCTCGGACGCGACATCATGGCGCTGGGCGGCAATGGCGTGCATCCTTTCTGGCATGTGGGCGTTGAGGACGGGATCCATCCGGGCCAGTGCCGCGGCGGACTGGGCGTCACCAACCGTGCAGTGGCCTCTTCCGGTGACTACGCCAGACATTTCACTCACAACGGCGTGCGTTACGGGCACATCCTCGACCCGCGCACCGGTTGGCCCGTCGGTAATGAAATGCGCGCCGTGACCGTCATCGCGCCGTCCTGCCTTGAGGCTGGCGTTTTGAGCACCTCTATCTTCATCCTCGGCGGCAAAGAAGGCATGTTACTCGCCGGACGTTCGCCCCACATAGCTGTGAGCGCCCAGACAGATCGCGGCGTTCTTGACACCCGTGAGTTTGTCCGCTGGCAGGTCCGAGCAGCCTGATTTTCTCAATCTACAATCACCTAACAATTTATGAAAACGATCCTTTCCAGCTCCGCCCTCGTTGCCGCTCTCGCGCTCTCCAGTTGCTCCCCCACCCTCGTTAGAGTGAAGCAGTTTGAACGCGGGCGCCTCGCCAAACCCGTGATGAGTAGTGAGCACTTTGGCCTTCATATGGCCATGACCGAACACGCCTACTTCTCCCGCGAAGCGAGTTCCGGCGGCGGCGGCGTGGGCGGCGGTGGCTGCGGCTGCAATTAAAACTTTTCCCCAGCAAAGACCGGACTCGTTCCATGACCACACCCGTTCTCACCGGGCAGTGCGCTCGTGAGCACCGCCACGCTCTTCCTTCCCCCGCCAACTCCCTGATCCTTCTCCTTCAACGCTCTCCCCTCGTGAAAATCTTGATGCCGGAACCCCGCATCACCAGCTCCAGTGGATTCCCCGAAGCGATGAGGTCCGCGGTGACCGCCGTGGCGAGGCTGGGCGCATTTGATTCCGTTCCGGGCGTGACTACCGTTCTTCAGATCGCTCCGGCCCCTCGGTAAAACCCTCTGGCGATGCCATGAGAAACGAAGCAGGATTTGTCTTAGGCACACGGCCACTGGTCTTCGACCTCGCGCCGCAACTCTTCATCCTTCCGCGCAGCGGCCCGGGCTAAGCCAACCGCATTCGCCACCACTCCATTCAAGCAACTGACAATCTCGTGCTCGCAAGCCGATGGAAAAGCTCAATGGCAGCACCGCACCCCCCTGAAACGATACTATTCAGCTAATACCAGCCCCGGCTTCTGGTCACCGTTACTTTGGGCTGCAAGGGAGCCTCGTGCCCTGATTCGTCACGACCACCGCCTGAAAACCAGAGCCGGAAGGGTGCCGGCATACCCGCCGCGGCTTAGCATCCGTCGGTCGCCGGATCGAGCCGCGAAGAACGAAGCCCTATCTGTGCATTCTAGACCTCTCTTCCTAAGAATCGTTACTCTGCCACGCAGTCGGTTCTTTAAACTACGGAAATGGCGGGAATTTCATAAAATTAGCAGACCTGAAAAAGACCGCGTATTTCCCAATAAATAATATTGACGACACCGGCGGGATAATCCTAGATGTCATTATTGGCAAATTAAAATACTCCAAAAAAGCACACTCAATCCGTGAAATTAAAAACGAGTTACACCCTGCTCAGCCTGCTTGCGGCGGCACTTCCTGCCAGTGCTGTAGAACAAGTCCTCCTCGACTGGGGAGCCGATTGGGCCTACTTCCATCCCATGAGTGATGACCCCGGCGCCGATGACGCCGCCATCCCGAACGCTGGCGACGGCGCAGCTCCTAATGCCGGACCTGATCTGATTCATACCAGCTTCGATTCAGGTCCTGGTGCATGGTTTGCTCCTGAGGCGGAGTTCATCAGTGCCACGGGCTATCAAAGTGTATTTGCCAGAGGATTTGATATTGACGGCTCCCTGACCGGGAATCCGGCCAACTACAGTTCCTACGATGGCGGGCGGGGACCGGGACCGTTTGGTTTCGGAGCTATCGTTTACTTTGCGTCTGGACCAGAATTTTTGATGTTTGGTACGACCCTGACCACTACTCCAGCCAACCGTAGGTGGGCCTCCTACTACCGCACCACGTTCACTACGACTCAGGACCATACAAAGCCACGGGTGCGTATACTGATTGACGACAACGCGGTCATTTTCATCGACGGGGTCCTAGTCGCACGGGTCAATCGCACAAATAATCTCCTAACCTACAACGATACCGGCAACTCTGACACCACTGCTACGAATAACGAAAACGGTAACGCTGCGGGCAACGAAGATGTCATCCAGTCCTTCCGTCTGGATCAGGCCGGTGGACCGGCTCCTTCCGCTGACTCCTTCGTCGTTGCAGTCCTCCCGAAGCTCCCTGCCGGCGAGCGCACCATCGCTGTCATGGTTCGCAATAGCGGGGGCAACAGTTCCGACAAAGTATTCGGAATGCAGTTGCTCGGCGACGACGCGGGCCTCAGCGCGGCAGTAAGCAATGTTACCAGAAACGATAATGGCACTATTCTCGACGTTTCGGATGACACCTATTCCTTCGACGTAAACGTGACCACCATTAACCTGCCTGATTCCACGACGTGGACGAGTGATGCCGCTGCGCCCAACCCCGTCACCGGTATCTACTCGGTGTCCTCCACTTTCACCTACCCTGCTCAGGCAAACAGTGCAGCTCCGGTAAATACCAACACCATCACCTTCACAGACAGCGTCAATACGTTAGTGACTACTTCAGTGACCGTCACCGCCCCTGAATCTCCAAACGGTGCGCCGCTGGTGCTGGCTCCTGCCACTCCCATGTTCAGCACCGGATTCGAAGAGCCGCCGGTGACGACGCAGAACCACAACCGGAAGGTCTATCATACGGAATTGGGCTTTACTTCAACAGCCGGTTCCGGGCCGCAGTCACCAGGGGGAACCACGCTCCCGGGCGGCGTCTATCAAGACGCCGCATCAGTCACCCCAGAGACCAACAAGAGCTGGCGCGCCGTCAACGGCACCTGCGCTTTGACCACAGAGGCCATCGGCCTCGATCCCTCGGTCAAAGGTGTGCAAGTCACCATGAAGGCTCGGGCCTTTACCACCTCCGGAACCAGCTTTGAAACTGCCGACGCCATCTCACTGGGAGTGGAAACCAGTACGGACGGCATTACATGGACACTCAGAGGCAACGTTCTGCCGATGCTCAATGGTAGCCCGGATGCCACTGCCAATCAGGCTGCTGACCGCATCGTCAACCTGCTCGGCGATGATGCCTCCAGCGTAAACAACGGGGCCTACATCACCCTCAGCCGGGAGACAGTTCCAGTTAGCGGCGGCACCTCTGTGCGCCTGCGCTACACAAATGCTGCTGACCTCTCCACCAGTGAGAACATTCTGCTCGACGACCTTAAGATCGAAATTGCCAGTGCTGATCCGGACGCAGACTCTGACAACGACGGCGCTACCAATTCACAGGAAGAGGAGTGGGGCTCCGACAGAGGCGATCCTGCATCCCGCCCTGGCTACCTTTCTCACAGTATCCGCCCGGGAGCTAACCCGGGAGAAACAGTTCAGCGTCTGGAGTTCTCCACTGGCGGCCCATTCCACAGCTACTCGGTGCGGGCAAGTGATGACCTTGTGACATGGGCGGACACACCACCCTACCCCGGCATTGATGACGTGCAGGTGCATGAAGATACCGGCACCGGCTCTCGCCGGTTCTTCCAAATACGGAGTAATTATTAAGCTCCCCTAGCTCCTCAGACTCAAACGAATGACCGGAATCCCCAGAAGATTCCGGCTATTTTCTTTGATCTCACCGCGCAGTCTCCAAACCTCAAAACAGGTTTGAGGGGATTTTCGGTCTTCGTCATTCTGCATTCCAGGCGCAGCCTATATAATTTAGACGCGTCTCGTGGTTCCGGCTGCGCCGGGCTATGGATTCACTCCTTTGGAGAGCCTCGCCGGCAGGAATTCCGCTAGGCATCCGTAGTCTTACCGCCAAGACTTAGCCTCAGCCTCACCGCGAGGTTAAGACCAGCCACAGGACTTCCTCCGGCGTTTCCACCGTCTCCGCGCTAACGGACAGCCCCATGGCCGACGCCTTATCTGCATGCGCAACTGGTTACAGCCCCTGCAAAAGATAAACCTTCGGCCACCCAAAGCAGATCCCCTGCCCCGCCCCCCGCGACAGCACTGTCCTCGCCAAGCGCCGGTCGCAGGGCGTTTCCGGAGTTTCATGATCGCGCGGTTCTAGTATGTTTCGCCGCCCACGTTCTAGCGCGTCCATGCAGACAATCGTTTTGCCGCTTGCCTGCTTCTGCGTATTGTTGCGCTTCCATTTCTTCACGAGGAAATGCTTAAGAAACGCCAGCAGACATGAACGGAACATGCCCTTCTGCGGAGCCACCGCGGCGAGTGAATCATCCGCCAAAATCTGCGAAAAGAATTCCTGCGTCAGGTCCTGCGCCTCATGCAGACTGTAGGCCGACCGGCGCACATTTGCATGCAACGGGGGCCAGTAGGCAGGGCACAACTTTTCCAACCCCTCCGCGCTGCTATCCGTCCACCGTCCCGCCGCCAGCAGTATCGCGCGTAGTCGAAGGTGGTCGCGAACAGTCCACCCCTAGGCATAATCCGCGAATTCGCCGGATGAAAAAAGGAAATCCATGCTCACCCCTCCACTGGCCAACGCTTCTGCTTCAGCGCGAAAACGAGAAACACCGCCCCTATGAGGATCATGAACGTCGAGTAAAACTGTCCCTCCGTCAGCCCCGCGATGTAAGCATCCGGTTCGCGGAACTGCTCGCCGAAAATCCGGAACGCAGCGTAGAGCAGAAAAAAGAGCGCGGTCAGCAGCCCGTGCGGCGCCCGCGGCCATTTCTCCCGCACGATGAACAGGATCAAAAAAAGGGCCACCCCTTCCAGGGCCGCCGCATAAAGCTGCGACGGATGCCGCGACGTTAGAAGCGGTTCCAACCGCGTCGCAAACTCATCATTTTCAAGCACCAGCCGTCCCAGCGAGCCATCGCCCCCGCCGAACTCATCCAGCAGCGTGCGAATCCCAATTGCCCGGTCGAGATCCTCCGGCCGGGCAGAATTGAGCAGCCGCTCCGCCTCATCCGGAAACTTCATCGCCCACGACACATCTGTCGCCCGCCCGTAGAGCTCCCCATTAACGAAATTGGCCATACGCCCGGCAAACAGCCCCACCGGTGCTGCCACCACCAGATTGTCCCCCAGCCCCGTCCACGACGCCTTGCGCGTCCTGGCCCAGTAGAGCGTGAAAAAGAAAAGCCCGATAATTCCCCCGTGGCTGGCCATTCCGCCTTTCCATACCTTTACCCACCACCACGGGTCACTGTTTTCCTCCCGTATTCCGTAGAGCAGCGCCCAGCCCAGCCTTCCCCCCAGTAGCACCCCAAACAGCGCGGCATAGGTAATGAAATCCGCCACCTCTTTCTCCTTCAGTCCTCCCACACCCCTCCGCGCCCAGCGCCGAAGCAGCCAAAAGCCCGCAAGAAACCCCAGCACGTAGGCGAGCCCATACCAGCGCAGTTGGAGGCTATCGTTAAACCGGATGATCACCGGATCGAACCGGTGGATGGAAGCAAGAAGCGAGAACACTCTACTCCCTGCCATACCCCCATCGCCACGGCAACCGTGAGGTATTGCGCCCAAAACCACAAAAGAACCCAACGTGACAAGCCTCCCGAACCAGCAACCAGCGTCGCACCACCGCCTTTGGCGGCCTTTGAGCAGGGGGAGTAGAGGTTTCAGGGCCGAAGTGGCTGCACTACAGTTCCCAGTCTTTTCGGTATTCTTTGATCCAGAGGGTTTCGAATTCTCTGGAGGCTGTGGCGAGTTTGCTAGCGATGGGGTCCACATGGACGGTGCCCGTGGTGCACAAGGCGATCTTGCCCATGTGCCAGAGGAGAGGAGGCGCTGCCCTTCTTAGGCCGGGCAGTGGAGCGCGATTCCGGTGCGGATGGTATCGGCGGGATTTTGGCTGCTGCGGCACTTCGGTGAACGCGGGCCCGTCATTATGAATTTCTTTTCCACCGGCCGCGTCAGCGATTTCGCAACAAACCGCGGGCGGAATTGATGGCCATGCTCGACTCCAGTGAGATGGCAGACGAAGAAATGACCACCTCTTTACCGCGCTGGTATAAAGCTTTTTAGCTACGGCCTTCTTCGGCGTCCATGAGTTGGAAGAATGTGACAATGTCTTCGCGGTGAGCGAGACCGGCATCTGCTTTTTGTTTTGCCAAACCAGCGCTGGCGGGGTCGTTCCATCCGCGCTTTTGCATGAAGGCGTTCCAGACTTCGATCTGCTCCGCATCCGGACGGCGACCGGTAGTGAAACACCACTCGAGCATATCTTCATCTGTTCCGCCCTCCAACATACGGCGCGTGAGGTCTTCAAAGGCTACATTGAGAAAACGACACACCCGGTCATCAAACGTGCGGCTGCCGGGGAGAAATCCGAGATGGTATCCGGCAGGTAGTTTACCTTCAGCATGGAGGCGGATCTTATCAAGGATTCGACCGAAAATGACAATGTCACCGACGGTGACCCCGGGACTGCGAAGAGGAAAAGACATGCGCCTTCACTGCCTTGTGCAGTCGATTAGTCCAGCCGGAAATCCTCTGTGCCGCGGGACGTGGCCATATGTCGATTGAGAGAGCGGCCCTTCGCGTTTGACGGTGCCGGAGAATGCACCCAACTGCTGGACAATCTTTTTACCTAACGACCCAAGAAAATGCGCAAACCGATCATCGCCGCCAATTGGAAGATGCACAAAACCCCGACTGAGACGGCGGAGTTTTTGAAGAGCTTCAGCGCCTTGGCCAGGGGCGAAGATCGTGTCGATATTGTGGTCGCGCCTCCCTTCATCAGCCTTGCCGCCGCCAGCGCAGCCCTAACGAACAATGACGGCATCCGACTGGGCGCCCAGAACATGCACTATGAACAGAGCGGTGCCTTCACCGGCGAGATCAGTCCGCTCATGTTGCGGGAAATGCTCATCACTTACGTGATCCTTGGCCACAGCGAGCGCCGCACTATTTTCGGCGAGTCCGATGACATCATTAACCGGAAAGTGCTGGCCGCCCTGACTTACAAGCTTCGCCCAATCCTCTGCGTTGGAGAAACCCTCGAAGAGCGCGACGGTGATAAGATCGAGCAGATACTCACCACGCAGCTCACAGGCGGCCTTGCAGGCGTGACTGCCGATCAGTTGTCCAGCCTCGTCATCGCCTACGAACCCGTCTGGGCTATCGGCACCGGACGCACCGCCTCGCCGGAACAAGCGCAGGAGGCCCACGCGTTTATCCGCAAGGTGCTCACCGATCTCTACGACGCGGAGACGGCTCGCCGCATGCGTATCCAATACGGCGGCAGTGTGAAGCCTAGCAATATGGCCGAGCTTTGCGCACAGCCGGATGTGGACGGTGCACTGGTTGGCGGCGCGAGCCTTGAAAGCGGTAGTTTCTGGGAAATCTGCCGTGCGGCGGCAGAGTCCCGCGGCGGCGGAGAATAAGGAGCAACTTTCGCTTTCAAAAGATCAAAAAGAAGGACGCCCGTGCGGGCGCCTTCTTCGTTTTAATGGAAAAATCTCCGTCGGCTGGGGCCTTACTGCAGTTCAACCAGCTTGGCCTTGATGGCTGCGAAGTCAGGCAGTGTGCCGGGGCTGTCGTGGGACTCGCTGTATTGAATCACTCCGTTTTTGTCGACGACGAAAGCACTACGCTTGGCCACACCAGCCTGGCCGAGGTTTTTCTCAGGCAGGAAGGCATCATAGGCGATGTCGTAGGCACGGGCAACGCTGTGATCGTAGTCGCTAAGCAGGGTGACGGTGATGTTTTCTTTTTCCGCCCATGCCTTCTGAGCGAAAGGATTGTCGCCGCTGATGGCGAGGACGCGGGCATTGAGTGCGTTGAATTCATTGAGGCCGCCCGAGATTTCGCAAAGTTCCTTAGTGCAGACGCCGGTGAAAGCCATGGGCACAAAGAGGAGGACGGTGTTCATCTCGCTGCCGCTGAGCGTGACGTATTCCGGGCCGGAGGCGCCGAGGGTGGTGAGCTTGAAATCAGGGGCGGTGGTGCCGGTTGCGAGAGCCATAGTAGTTGAGGGATGAGTTGGTGTTTAGTTGTGTCGGGAAAGACGGGGCGCTTCTAGAGGGCAGGCTTCCGCTGGTCAATGGAGGAACGGCGGGCAAACGCCTGCGGCTTTAGCCTGCCGAAGTTCCAATTCCGCAATAGCCCATGCGGCATGTTCTGAGATTAGCGGATCCGGGTCTGCCGCAGCGGTTCGGAGGGCTGGTAAATCGTCGGTAGTGCCTGTATTGCCGAGCGCGATGCATACGTTCCGCAGGAAGCCCGGACGGCGGATGCGCTTGATAGGCGAGTGCCGGAAGAGCGCACGAAAGCCTTCCTCGTCGAGGCTCAAAAACTCACGCAGTGTCCATCCGGCCACGAACGGGCGGGCGGCGAAGGCCGTTTCGCGGGAGTCGCGGGCAAAGCGATTCCATGGGCACACATCAAGGCAGTCATCGCAGCCATAGATGCGGTCACCCATAGCGCGCCGGAATTCGTGCGGGATGGATCCGCGGTGCTCAATGGTGAGATAGGAAATGCAGCGCCGGGCATCGACATGTCGCGGTTCCGTAATGGCCTGCGTAGGGCATGCGGCGATGCAGCGCGTGCAACTGCCGCAGTGGTCCCGGGACGGCGCATCCGGTGCGAGCGCGAGGGTAGTGATGATTTCTCCCAGAAAGGTCCACGTGCCCAGCTTCCGATGAATCTGCACGGTGCTTTTGCCATTCCAGCCAATGCCAGCGGCGCTGGCCCACGAACGCTCCAGCACCGGGCCAGTGTCCACGTAAAGCCGCTGGGTGCCGCCCATGTCCTCCATCACGGCGCAGAGGTCGCGCAGCCTAGTATTGAGGAGGTCGTGGTAGTCGTCCCCCCATGCGTAGCGTGCGATGCGCCCGCGCACACCAGCTTCCGCCGGACGCGGCTGCGGGGCCGGGGAATGGTAGTTAATCGCGACGACCACCACGGAGCGTGCGCCAGGCAACACTTCGCGCGGATCCATGCGCCGGTGCGGGGTTTTTGCCATCCATGTCATGTCGCCGTGCTCACCCGCGGCTATCCATTGCGCAAAAGCCCCGTGATGTGGAGCCGGGCCAGTGATTTCCGCGATACGGCAATCATCCAGTCCCAGTGCGGCCGCAACACTTTTCAAGTGGGCAGCGGCAGCTTCCGGCGCCAGCGGTGAATCACTGCTCATGAATGGCTGCGAATGTCCGGAAAGCAAAACTCCCGGAGCGCTACGGTCCCTGCGGGATGAGCTTCTCCGGGAGCCATGAGTATTCAGAGCGTGAGATTACGCGCCCTTTTCGAAATTCGCGGCGACGGCATCCCAGTCCACCACATTCCAAAAAGCGGTAATGTAATCCGGACGGCGGTTCTGGTAGTTGAGATAGTAGGCATGCTCCCACACGTCGCAGCCGAGAATAGGCGTGCCTTCACAACCGGCCACAGCCTTACCCATGAGCGGGCTGTCCTGATTGGCCGTGCTGCAGACCCCGAGCTTGCCGCCCTGCACCACGAGCCATGCCCAGCCGCTGCCGAATCGGGTGGCGCCAGCCTTGGCGAACTCGGCTTTGAAATTGTCAAAGCTGCCGAACGCGGCGTCGATGGCGGCGGCGAGTTTACCGGAGGGAGCGCCGCCTTTGCCAGGAGCCATGACACTCCAGAAAAATGTGTGGTTCACGTGACCTCCCGCGTTGTTGCGCACGGCCCCGCGAATACCCTCGGGCACCGCGCTCAAATCGCGGATCAGGGCGTCGGCGGAACTGGCTTCCAACTCGGCATTGCCGGCGATGGCGTTGTTCAGGTTGGTGATGTATGCTTGGTGGTGTTTGCCGTGGTGGATTTCCATTGTAGACGCATCGATGTGGGGCTCGAGTGCGTTGTGGGCGTAGGGCAGCGGGGGAAGTGTGTGGGCCATGGTGTTGATTATAAGCTAGTTTTTAAAACGGTGGTCAGATTCAGTGTGCATATTCCGAAGATTTGCGAGCGGACTTTTTAATTTGCCGGAATATCCCAACCACACCCGCAAAGAACATCGGAATCAATGACCGGATTCTCCTCACTTAGGCTCAGTGAAAGGTGGGACGGATCCCTCAAAATTTCCCTTTCGCCTTCAATTTCGCAACTCATTCTAAGAAGATGCTAAGCATTGGACAGCAACTCGCACAGGCACGGCATGCGCGAGGGATTACACCGGAGGAAGCCGCATTCCACACGCGCATCCCAGTGGCACTGGTGCGTGATCTCGAAAACGACGACCTCTCCCACTTCGCCAATATCACTTACGCCCGGGGCTTTCTCAAAATCTACAGTCGCTACCTCGACGTCGACATCAGCGATTACCTCAGCCAATTAAATATCTCGAATTTTGCCAAGGCAGCGGGACGGGAGTATGTAGAGACAGCCAAAACCACGCGCAACCTGCCCACGGCGGTCTTGACAGACTCCGGCCGGCCCAGAAGGATGAGACTTTGCCTTTTGGCTGCAATCATTCTTGGAATAGCCGGATTCTTCGTCTGGCTCAGTCGCACGGACAAAGAATCCGTTAACAAGCCCGCGCTTAGTCCTGAACAAGTTACGAACGCACCGGGAACCTCGCCGGAGCCCCCTTCTGTAACTATATCGCCGGTTCCCGCGAGCTCGAACACTAAACCTAGCGAAACCACTGTCCCGCCAGGCGAACCGGCGGCGAATCCCGAGATCAGACCCATTGTTGGCCCGGTAGAGCCAACCGATGCCGCAGGGCCCATTTCGCCGATCGATCCTACTCCCGATGCTCCCCCTCCTCCTGAGCCAGAACCAGTCCCACGTGTGCCGCCCAATCCGGCGGCATCCTCTCCGGATTCCGCCACATCAGCGGCAACGCCAGCGCCAGCCTCAAGCACCGAGCCCAAGCCGACGGCCAAGCTGACAACCAAGCCACCGACGAAGCCCTCGACAAAGCCAGAGCCAGCGACCAAGCCGGCGCCCCGCAGGCCCGCAGTCAAAGCCACGAGCCCTGCCGCTCGTCCGCCGAAGGCAGTGCCGGTCTCCGAGGAAGAATAGAATCCAGAGCCCACTTGAAGTGGTTCCCCGAGTCAGGGATCTGCTCTGTTTCTCCCGCCCTTTCGACTGGCGCATGGCGAATGCTGTGCCAAGTGGCGCGCTCTCCATGGAAATCCCTCCCGACCCACCCCGCACAGCAATTCCCGGCTCCGGCACATTCGCCGTAACCCGGCCCGTGCTTTACGCCATCTTCTTTCTCAGCGGCGTCTCGGCGCTGATTTATCAACTTTGCTGGCAGCGCGCGCTCCTCACGGTGTTCGGCAGCAATGTGGAAAGCGCGGCCATCGTCGTCAGTTCCTTCATGGTCGGGCTCGGCATAGGCAGCCTGTTTGGCGGCTGGGTTTCCGAAAGGCCGGGACTGCCCCTGCTGCTAGCGTTCAGTTTGGCGGAATTTATCATCGGCACCTTCGGTGTGTTTTCGCTCGACATTTTCAAAGCCACCGCGGCCTCCGTGAGCGGCAGCAACCTCGCCGTCACGGCCGCAGTGTGTTTCCTGCTGCTGCTGCTGCCCACACTCTTCATGGGCAGCACGCTGCCACTATTGGTCACACACCATGTGAAATCCATGGGCAATGTCGGCAAGAGCGTGAGCTGGCTTTATTTCGTCAATACGCTAGGAGCGGCCACCGGCGCCATCATCGCCGCACTACTTCTGCTGGCGGTGTTTGGTATGAAGACCACGGTCATCATCGGCGCAGCCCTCAACCTACTCGCAGCCGTCCTCATGTTCCTGAACTGGCTGCGAGAGAGGAGGGCCTCTTGAATTTCCGCGCCGCCTCCCTGCTCGTCGCGCTGACGGGCTTCATCGCGCTCAGTCTGGAACTGGTCTGGACGCGGCTCTACTACTTTCTCTCAGCAACGCGGGCCTACGCCTTCGCTACCATGCTGGCCGCTTATTTGCTGGGGCTCGCTATTGGATCGCTCTGGAGTATCCGCGTGCAGCGGCGCTGTGAAAATTCTACCCCAGCAGAACAAAGCGCCAGCGTGGCAAGGCTGGTGCTGTGGGCCAACATAGCCGGTTGGGCGCTCACCCCACTGGTTTCATGGATGGCCGCCACGCGTACATGGGGGCCATTCCAGAACGGCATCCCGCCCTACGTTTTCACCTATCCCCTCGTTGCGCTGGCAGCCGGGTGGCTGGGCACCCTCCTGCCGCTGATCTGTCACTTCGCCGTGCCGCCTGATGCGAAAGTCGGGTCCCGGCTCTCCAAACTTTACCTCGCGAATATTGTCGGGGCCGGAGCAGGCAGTCTGCTGACCGGATTTGTACTCATGGAGTATATCCCCATCCGTTGGATCTCATGGCTCCTTCTGTTCCTTGGCACCGCCATCTACGTGGTGCTCAGCAGTTGCACTCGGAAGGCCTTGCTGCGCGGTGTAGCGGTGGTCGGCATCGGCGCAGCGGCCACGCCCCCGCTTTACTGGCAGTTCTGGGAACGTCTGCAGAACGAATACACTTGGGGCAAAGGCCGCGACTTTACCCAGATCATCGAAAGCCGCAGCGGCGTTATCACCATAGATCAGGAAGGCCATATCTACGGCGGCGGCGCCTACGATGGCGTGGTGGATGTCTCGCCGGTGAACACCCCGTGGCTTGTGCGCGCCTACGCCCTGAGCGCTATGTGCGCGAACCCCGAGGAAGTGCTCGTCGTGGGTCTCAGCGGCGGGTCATGGGCGCAGATCACTGCGAATAATCCGGCAGTGAAGAAGGTGACGTGTATAGAAATCAATCACAGCTACAAAGAAGTCATCGCCAGCCATCCTATTGTTAGCAGCCTGCTGCAAAATCCGAAAGTGGAGATCATTATCGACGATGGCCGCCGCTGGCTGGAGCGAAATCCGGACCGGAAATTCGACGCCATTCTCATGAACACCACACACCACTGGCGGGAGTTCGCGGGCAATCTGCTTAGTAAAGAGTATCTCACGATGGCCGCCGCCCACCTCAACCCGGGCGGCGTCTTCCAATACAACGCCACGGACAGCCTTCGAGTCCACCAGACGGCCCTGGAGGTGTTCGATCACGTCAACCTGCTGGTGAATAACGTAGTCATCTGGAATGGCCCGCCTGTCTTTGACGAGAAACGTTGGCGGCCAGTGCTGGAGAATTACACCATCGACGGCAAAAAGGTCTTCGACCTTGCCAACCCGCGGCACCGGCGCGTCTTCGATCTGTTCCTTGCCTTAGCTGATACTCCTAGTAAAGAACCCGGAGACCTTCTCTCCATCAATGACAGTGAAGGAAAACCTTTGTGGCCTAGCGAAAAAGAGCGTCAGCAGTTCCGCCTCCAAACGAGAGTCCAAATGCAACACGCCTGCCGTGAAGGTGGAGCCAGTGCCATTACGGACGACAACCTTGGTCACGAATACCGCTGGTGGTAAACTTACTGCACGGAAGGCGGCGCTTCGCTTCCCCGCTGTGGCCCCCTAGGCTGGATGCGGCTCAGGGCATAAAGCACCACCAGCACGATGAAGATCGCGAGCAGAGAAACGCCACCAAACCGGCGGCGGGGCGTTGGAAGCCGGGCCATGTCATACTGTGCTCTCGTCCAAACCGCTCTGCAACACCGCGCCCGATTCGGCACCGTGCTTTCCGCACGCAGCACCCGCCGCTAAATCCTGACGCTTAAGAATGGACTTTTCAGGTCGGCAAAGCGCCACGGCAGTTCCATGGCCTTGCTGATGCCGATGCGCGGACCGGCCGCGATATCCACGCCCCCTATTCGGGCCTGGAACTGCCCGCGCGTGAGATCGATACCGTGATGTGCTTTCTCCAGCGCAAGCGCACGCCCCAGTTTTCCCGGCCCAGAACAAAGATCGCGCAGCGATTCCCTCCCCCGCCGCTGCTGCATGAGCGAAATACCCATTACGGGTTCCACCGCCCGGAAAAGGATGATGCCATCCCGCGCCAGCACATTGAGCAACCAGTACATCCCGTAATTGAGGTATACATACGCCGTGCCCGGGGGCTGCGTGCGCACGAATTCCCGGCTGCTGGGCCGATGCGCCGTGTGACATGCGTCATCACCTTCCACCCCATACGCCTCCACCTCCACAATGCGCCCGCCGCAGCCGCCCCAGTCCAAAGTGCAGCCGATGAGATCCTGCGCGACAGTAAGAAAAGGGCGATCGAAAAACCGGCGGGTGAGCATTGGATAAATGACGAAACCAGAATGAGGAATGACGAAGTGAGCAGGCCGACTATAGCACGCAAACGGCCATTCTGAGCACAGGTCTCGACAAATCGCCTGCAAAAACTTGAGCACCTCGCTGGTCTCCCTGCGTGCGAATTGCGCCTTGCACTTGCCCCCGCCGACATCCCTTCGTCTTTTGGCATTCTGTTTTCGTCATTTTTTCGTCATGCATATCCCAACACTCATTGCCCGGAAACGCGATGGCGGAACCCTCACATCGGTGGAGATCAATCACCTCATCACCGGACTCACCGACGGCAGCATTCCAGAATACCAGTGGAGCGCACTTGCGATGGCTATCTACTTTCGCGGTATGAGCGCGGAGGAAACTTGGGCACTCACCCGGGCTATGCGCGATAGCGGCGAAGTGATGCACTGGGGAGTTCCGGGCACACGTCCTGTGGCGGTAGATAAGCACAGTACGGGCGGGATTGGGGACAAGACTTCGCTGCTGCTCGCGCCGCTGCTGGCTTGCGACGGGCTCTGGGTGCCCATGATTTCCGGACGCGGGCTCGGCATCACCGGCGGGACGCTGGACAAGCTGGAGAGCATCCGTGGATTCCGCACCATGCTGAGCGCCGCGGAAATGCGGGCGCAACTTGAGAAGTCAGGATGCTTCATGGCCGGCCAAACGGCCACGCTCTGTCCCGCGGACCGCAAGCTCTATGCCCTGCGCGATGTCACCGGCACGGTGCCAAGTATCGCCCTCATTACGGCGAGCATAATGAGCAAGAAGCTGGCGGAGGGGCTCGACCGTCTCGTGCTTGATGTGAAATGGGGCACCGGGGCCTTCATGCAGACACGGGAACTCGCGCAGCAACTCGCGGATTCTCTCGCGGCAACTGGCGCGCTGGGCGGGGTGCCAGTGCGCGCCATTCTCAATACCATGAACGAACCTCTCGGCTGTGCGGCCGGCAATGCGCTGGAAGTGCAGGAATGCATCGATGCCTTTCACGGGCGCGGTCCGGCGGACATGGTGGATCTCACCCTTGACCTCGCGTGCGCAGTTTCCAATACCCCGCGCGAAGTCCACGCCCGGCGGCTCGCTGATGGCACTGCATGGTCGAAGTTCCAAGAGATGTGTGTCGGCCAGGGAGCGGATGCGAATGCGCTCACTTCCATGCCCACCGCGCCGGTCGTGGTTGATCTGCCGGCGCCCGCCAGTGGTGTGTTAGTAAAAATGGACGCTGCAACTGTAGGGCAGGTCGTATTGCAGCTCGGAGCTGGCCGCGCCCGTGCCACAGATGTTATAAATCACGCCGTGGGCGTCGACCGTATCGTTAAAACCGGCACCATGCTGGTGGCCGGACAGTCCCTTTGCCGGATTCATGCCATGAAAAATACGCAGGCAGAGGAAGCCGCGAAATTGATCTTGTCCGGAGTAGATTTCGCATGACCCCCTAGGCGAAAGCCTAGGGTCTAAGGTGACGCCGCCCTGTAGTGGCATCTCAGCGGTAGTCGGCAGCAGCTGGAAGCAAGAAGCTCTCCTGCTTAGGAATGATCAGTCGAATGGAGGAGTTATCCTGAGGATTGCGCCACTCGTGCTGCTCAAGGGCATCGAGAGTGATCCCCTGATGAAAAGCATGATTTTCGTCCAGCATGTAACCACTGTCGACCAAGCTACGGTATTCCTTCTTCATCGGCATGGGCGTCCACTTTATGGTGGGCGCGGCTTCATCATCCGCCGGGGCGGCACTACCAACAGCAACTGCGTTGCCGCGGCGATGTTGTAGAAGGCTCATCACGGCCACTGCTGCCGCGGCGGCAGCAGCAGGGGTCACCATGCGTTTCCAAGGGAAGTGAGCCATGCTACTTGATAAACTGGACGAGGTAACAGCCGGAGCAGCAGTTGGATGCATCACCGGTGTAAGCCTCTGCATCAGAGCCCGGCTGGGGGCCACGGGAGTGAGAGACTTCAGCTCGCGTTCCAATTGGAGGAGGACGTCATCGGGAAATTCAGAGTTCATGACGCGAGTTTGGCCGGGGTTAGGGTTCTGCGGAGCTTTTCCAGCGCGTAACGGTAGCGGCTGGCGGCAGTATTCATGGGAATATCGAGAGTCTCAGCGATTTGCTCAAAGGTCAGGTCCCCCCAAATTTTGAGAATGATAACTTCTTTGTAGTAGTCCGGGAGGTTTTGGATCGCAGCCTCAATTAACTGAGAGCGCTCATCCTGCTCTACCGTGTCGGAAAACCAAACAGCGTCCGTGACACCGTCGAGTTCCATGGCCCGATTTTCGCGGTTGGCCCGGCGTATATTTTTGCGGGCGAGATCAATGGCGGAACGGCGGATCTGAGTGAAGGCAGCTGCGAGGCACGGTTCGTTGCCGCCCTCAGCTTTAAAGTCAATCATGCCGCTCTTCCAAAGCCGAACCATCGCGTCCTGAAGAACATCTTCGGCGTCTTCCGGGGTGCGCGTTTGTTGCCGCGCAAAGAGTAGCAACCGGGATCCGTGGTTCTGGAACCACTGCCTCCATGCGGTCGGGGGTGATGAGTGGGGGGGGGGCATCGGCTTGGTGTAGTCAGGAAATTAACATAATTGAAAGCGTTGCCCGCCAAGGGTTTTATTTGAGAATTTACTGGAGCGGCTTCACCCAGTCTAGGTCCGCATTGATTAGTGAACAGGGCCGTCTACTCCTATGCGATCCTGGAAAACCTCTGCGAGGCCGAAGGAAGGGTCGATGTTGTCCACGTGTGGCTGACACCGGCGTGGTTAATACCGGCAGCGAGGGAGACCCAAGATGCATTGCTGCCGCTTATTTCCAGATGGTAAGTTTTTCCCGGCTGCGAATTGAATTTGAAGGTCATACGGTGAAAATGTGGATTCCATGATGTGGCGCTGATCTAAAAAGGCGCGTGATTGAGCGTGCTACGTGTAACACTTCCCCCTCTGCCATTAAACCGTTCACTGCTAACATGCGCAAGACCGCCAGCTAGCCGCGAACATTGATCGTAAGCTTGTAAGTAGTTTCGGACAAGTCGCCCCCCCATCGGCACCGGTGGCATCTCTCCTGAGCGTGCGGCTTGCCGAGCCAGAAAGGCTAAGCGTGGCAGGATCCAAAGCCGTTCTTGAGGAGTCCGTGAGCGGGAACATGACATGACCTTTTCGACACGTCCCGCTTCCAAAGCATCATCGGCACTGGAACAGCATCACCACATACCGGAATTTTCCAGGAGTCATAAATTTCCACAGCAGCCTAGTAGGTGATCGCATCCAGAAAATCAGCCCATGGAATGCCATCCTTGATAGTAAGCGCGCAAGTAAAGCCTGCTAAGTCGCCCGACTTTGCTCTGCCCCGCCGACGGCGTGAGCCTGCCTGAGTCCGTGAGCCTACAGATGACTCTCTAGCCAATATCCATCGCACCCGCGCTGTCACCAAAGGAATCCACCGGCGTCCCCATGCGCTCAAGCATCGAAACGTAGAGATTGCACAGTGGCGTGCCTTGCTTGTGGGCAAGATGACGTCCCGGGGTGATGCGGCCGCCGCCTTTTCCGGCGAGCAGTATGGGCAAATTGTCCGGCTGGTGACTGTTGCCGTCGCTGATACTGCTGCCAAAAAGGATCATGGAGTTATCAAGAAGCGTGCGCTCGCCCTCCTTGATCGCGGCCAGTTTGTCCAAGAAGTAGGCGAGTTGCTCGTTGTGCCAGCGGTTGATCTTCTGGTAGGGCTGCCACTTCTCGGCTTTGCTTTGATGGTGGCTGAACTCGTGGTGCGATCCCGCAGTCCCCGCAATGAGCGAGCCGAAATTCTTACCACTCACATCATTGGCAAACATGAAGGTGCTGATCCTTGTGCTATCAGTCTGGAAAGCCAGCACCATGAGGTCCAGCATCAGACGCACATGCTCTTGGTGGTCACCGGGTTGTCCTTTCGGGGCGGCCAAATCCGGTTCCCCGGGCTGCGCAGGGCGATAGGGACGCGTATCCGGCTTGGAGAAGAATTCAATGCGCTGCTCCACCTCGCGCACGGAATCCAGATACTCATCCAGTTTGAACTGATCATCGCGCCCGAGTTTTCGGCGCAGTGACTTCGCATCGTCCAGCACAAGGTCAAGGAGCGCCTGCCGGTCGCCGGATACCCGTGTGTCCGCTGGAGTGGGGTTTTGCGAAGCGCGGATCACGCGGAAAAGGCGCTCATAGGCCGCGCTCGGATTAATTTCCCTAGCCACCGGGACCGAAGGGCTCCTCCATGAAATGTAACTACCGTAAAGCCGCGTGTAGCCCACGTTGCTGTCGATGCCGGAGATCACGGGATCCACGCCCAACTCCATGCTTGGCAGCGGGGTGAGCGCGCCAATCTTTTGCGCCGCGAGCTGATCAATGGACATGCTGCCCACGCTCAGGTCCTTGCCGGTAGTCTTATGCACGTGCAGGCCGGTCAGGAAATTGGCCGTCTTGGCATAGTGGCCATCGCCGCCGTGACTGTGTTTTTTGTCCAGCCCTGAAAAAACCAGCAGGCTCTGCCGGTGGCGGGCCAGCGGCTCCAGTGAGGGCGTCATTTCCCAATCAGCTCCGTCCTTTTTGGGAAACCATGAGTCCCTCCAAACTCCGTTCGGGAAATACAGACAGGCCATCCGCACCGGAGCCTTCACCTTCGAGGCAGCATCAGCTGCAGCAGGTGCATCAGCCGCTGCTGCGGGCATCAAACGGCCCATCGCCTCGAGTAAAGGTAGGCTCAGCGAAACACCCGCTCCTCTGAGGAACGTGCGGCGGGGAATGTGCCATTTTTTAGCCATAATTTACGGGATATCTATACCCCTTACTCAACGTCCCGCAACCCCGCAGCCTGTCAATAATATCAAGCGGCTTCTGATCTCTTGGCCTTCAGTCGTCAGTCTCACTTTTCTTTAGCGCCTTCCGATTTGGGATAGAAGCGGAAGCGAAATGGTTTGCTGAGGACAATAGCGTCCAGTGGGCCGAGCGGTCTATAATCACTTCCCTGCATCGCCTTCATGGCTTCCTGGATGATGCAGTCGTCGAACCGGTTCAACTCGCGTCCCAGCGCATAGCCGGTTAGCTTCTTCATGAGGTGGCGCAGAACCTGATCTTTGCGCTCCATGAGCACCTGCTTGAGCTCGGCGGGACCGTTGAAACTGCGGCCATTTGGAAGTGTCCCCCTGGCATCGGTGTCCGGGCGCAGGCGGCCCAGCACATCGTAGCTTTCCATTCCAAATCCCAGCGGATCCATCATGTTATGGCAGGAGGAACAGTCGGGGTTTTTGCGGTGCTCAGCGAGTTGCTCGCGCAGGTTGGCGGCGCTGTTCACCGCCTCCTCTTTTAGCGCAGGGATATCCGGCGGCGGCGGCGGCACGTGCTCGCCGAGGATGACCTCCAGCACCCATTTCCCGCGCAGCACTGGACTGGTGCGCAGAGGGAAGGAGGTAGAGGTACTGATCGCAGCCATACCCAGCAGACCGCCGCGGTCCTTCGTCTTAAAGCTGACTTTTTCAAAAGCGTCACCGATTTGAACTTCCAGCCCGTAAAGCTTCGCCAGACGCTGATCGGCGAATGTGTAGTCGCTGTCGATCAATTCGGTTAGTGGCCGGTTTTCACGGATGAGATGATTGAAGTATGTGGTAACCTCCCGGCGCATGGAGGCGGCGAGGTCATCAGTGAATTCGGGAAACTTTTTTGCATCAGGCCGTACCTCTCCGCCCACTCGATCCAGTTCCAGCCACTGACTGGCAAAACGCTCCCCCAATGAGGCGGCACGCGGATGCTGCAACATGCGGCGAATTTGCGCACGCAAATTGTCATCCTCAAGGATAGCTCTGGATTCAGCTGCGGCGAAGAGTTCCTCATCCGGCATGGAAGCCCACAGGAAATACGCTAGCCTGCTGGCCAGAGGATACGCTCCCAGCGGCTGAACGCCGGGCTCGGCAGGCTCCGGCTCGACAAGGAAGAGAAATGCGGGAGCGATCAATACGCCACTGAGTGCCAGACGCACAGAGGCATGGTGCGAGTCGCCACGGGCCGCTCCGCGATCGTATAGCGCGAGGAATTTTGCCGCATCGTCCTCAATGACCGGCCGGCGGAACGCGAGGCGCAGGAAGCGCATGAGGATGGCCTTAGCCGCTTCGCGGGGGGGCAACTTGTCCGAAGGCTCCGCACATAGTAATTGCCGGCGGGCGGATTGGGCCTCCGGAGAGAGGCTAGAAAGATCGTCCGGCAGTAGTGTGCGGGCAATGGTTTCGGCGGCCTGCAAATAGGTCTCGACCGCCAGCGGGGTAGAGAACAGGGTGTCTCCCGTGGTGTCAAACCCCTCGCCGCCCGCCGCATCGGCCGGCAGGAGATGGGCCACGCTCAGGGACGGCAGGCCGGTCAGGTCCCGCACCGTGTTTTCATACTCCCCCCGAGTAAGGCGCCGGCTCATGACGCTGCCGCGATAAAAGCTGGTGTTGCGATCGGAAGCGATCTCTTCGCAGTCAAGTTGAGGCTCCGGCAGCTTGCGCAGCCATTGGAGGAGTTTTTGACGCTCCCCGCCCATGGGGGCCGCACTGCCCTCAGGCGGCATCTCGAAGCCCATTACGCGTTTTCTCACATCGCTCCACAGCTTAGGGTGCTTCAAAATACTGTCGTAACTGGCATGATCCCTGAGATTGAGATCACCCTTCTGCTTTTCGGGGCCGTGACACTTGTAACAAAAGTTTTCAATCATCGGCCGGACGAAGGCTTCATACTGCTTCTTGTGAGCTTCATCGGCGCGGGCTGTGAAGCCTGAAGACGCAAACCAAAGCAGCAGAGCGATTTTTTCGGTTTTGACCATGAGTAATTACTCCTTATTGCTCTCAGGCAAGACTGCGGACGTGGTTTGCGCTGATGGGGGACAAGATCATTATCAACGAAATACGGCGCCCCGGGCGCGGCATTTCGAAAAACTCATGGTTTGACGTAAATCCCCTGTTCTGACAGACTGGTCTTCATCCGCATGAAACGAAGCCTTCTCGTGCTCAGCCTTTCTATCGCTGCTCTCCTTTTTTGGAGCCGCGATTCCATAAATCACCGAACCGATATTCCGCCGCCGGTTGCCCGCCCTGAATCCGGGTCGGGATCCGCTCAGAACTGGGAAGACTCGGAGCCTGTGCCGATTGCCAAAGTCCCGGATACGGAGCAGAGGCTGCCGTTGATGCGCCCGGATGGGGAATGGCAGCGGGCGGTGTCAGAACCGGAATTTGCCGACTTCAAGGCATGGACGGCTGAGTATGCGGACGGCAGACGAGGCGAAACCGATGGCGTGGTTCTGGCAAAAAAACGGCGGGCGGCATTGAAAGACCTCATCTCCCGAGATCCTCAACGAGCCCTCGATTTGGCCGTGCCGAAGAGCGTGCGGCGCAGTTTGCCTGCGGCAGTGCAAGCTGAACTGGAGACTCCGGTGAACGGCCGGGGCGATCTGCTGGTGGCGGCCGCCGTCGCACTGCCCGGCCGCGAACACGAGGTGCCTCCCATTTCGCGTCAGGTCAACATCGACGGGCAGGAACTGGAGGCGTTCACCTATGGAAACCGGGCGTCCGCCATGTCCCGCCGCGACATGGCCATTCATGGCATCGCACTCGACAGCCAACTGGCACTGAGTGAGTGGCCCGCACGGAGATTGGAACCATTGGAAGTCAAAGAGGCCCGTGCGAAATTGGCGTCGCCCCCACTTTGCCCCGTCTCTGGAAGTCTGCTGGATGAGAACGGGGATGAGATCGTTCTGGACTGGAGTCTGGAATCCGCACACTGGTATTGTCAGGCGGGCCACGCTACTCAGGAACTGTTGGCCGCCGCTGCGGCCGAAGCCGCGCTGCCACCGGGAGTGGCCGCCAGCGGGATCGGCGGAGGGGGCGTAGAAGTGCCGGCGGCGAAGAGCAGTTACACGGAGGGAACCAAGAAAATGCTGATAATCCGCGTGGATTTTCCAGACAAACAGGGACAGGTGGTAAGCGACACTACCCTCACTTCGCTAATCAGCAACATGGCGAATCAATGGTCTGACATGTCCTACGGCAAGACGACATGGACTCTGAGAGGCGCAGGTTCCGACTTCACCCCTACCCTGCGCCTCCCCAAAAACCACTCAAGCTACACAGGCTTCGGCACCATGCTCGCCGCGGCCCGGGCGGCAGCCGAAGATGCAGGTTTCGACTATCGGGACTATCAGTTCGACGTCGTCGTCACCGGTGACAAACCGGACGTGAGTTTTGGCGGTGTGGCCTACGTTGGCGGCCGCGGCGCATGGCTGGCCAACGGCTCATGGAATCTCGGCATCTGCAGTCATGAAGTGGGCCACAACTTTGGCCTCAATCACTCCGGATTCTGGGACACCACCGACGGCACCGCAATTGGAGCGGGCTCCAATGTCGAATATGGCAATCCCTTCGACCACATGGGCGGTGCCAGCAGCAGCACCGCCGCCCACTTCAATGCGCGCCAGAAGAACTATCTGGACTGGATTCCGGATAGTGCCGTGAAAAAGGTCACGGCCAATGGCACGGTCTCGCAGCGCATCACCGCGATGGACCGCGAGAATGCCACCGGCTTCCGCGCCATCGCTGTGGACCGCAGCGGCACCTCTCAGGACTTCTGGATCGAATACCGGAGCGCCTACTCTTCCAATGAATGGATGAAGGACGGCGTGGTGGTGAACTTTGGCGATGTGAGCATCAACAACAGCAAGCCCTCACTGCTCGATTTCACTCCCTCCACCAGCAGCAAGGACGACTGCCCTATACTCATCGGCAGAACATTTTCGGCCCTAGAAAGCGGCGTTCACATTACGCCCAGCGGACGGGGCACCGGCGCGGACGGTGTACCCTGGATGGATGTCACGGTGAATCGCGGCCCCTTTACCGGAAACCGCAAGCCCGCTGCGGCGCTAAGCTACAGTCCGTCCCTACCGGCAGTGAATGCAGCGGCCAGTTTCACCGCCACTGCCAGCGATCCCGACGGTGATGCACCGAGCTATTTCTGGGACTGGGGTGATGGGACATGGACTGCCAATAACAGCCCAACAGCCAGCCATGACTGGGACACGGCCGGCATCAAAACGGTGCGCTGCACTGTGAGCGATATGAAGGGAATGGCCGCCACGGCAGCGGTGCTCGTTCAGGTGGGCACCAGCAGCACCTTCTTCATCAGCGGCTATGTGCGGAACGCCGCCGGCCTGCCCATGGAGGGGGTCACTGTCACCAGCGGCGGTAAAAATGACGCCACTGACAGCGAAGGTTTCTTTGCCGTCACCGGACTCAGAGCCGGGAATCATACGGTCAGCGCTACCAAAACGGGCTACACCATCAATCCCTCCGGATTCACCAACCCAGTGAGCGTTGGCCCCAGTAAATCCAATATCAATTTCATTGCGCCGCTGGGCTCGCCGGTTTTCAGCGCCATCAAACCGGGACTCGCGGATGCGGGCGGCAACACAGGGGCTGTGCCTCTGGCTCTTACTGACAACGATACCGCCGTCACGGACATCACGCTCACCGCTGTCCCGTCAAACACGGCGACCATTCCCGCCGCCAATATCGCCTTTGGCGCCGGGACCCCGAGGACCATTACTGTCACTGCACCATCTGCTAGCAGCGGCGTGGTGGACATCACCATTACGGCCCGGGACCCGGAAGGCAGCACCAGCACATACGTCTGGCCCGTCACCGTGAATGCCTCGCCGGTCATTGCTCCGGCCCTGCAGATCACCGCTCAGGACACACCGGTGGACATCGACTTGCGCACAATGACAGCCGATGACCGCACTCCTAGCAACGCGATCAATTTCAGCGCAGACCGCTCCCGCAATGGAACAGTGAAGCTTCAGCCGGACGGCTACACGGCACGTTTCACGCCCGCTCCGGGCCACAACGGAGCCGCATCGTTCCGCTTCACGGCGCACGACCAGTCGTTGAGTTCGCGGACGCTGCTGCTTTACGATTTTGAGCCGGATGAAGGCGGCGATGTCATCACTACCGGCACAGTGCCCGACTACTCAAATTTCAACCGCTCCGGTTCTCTCATCATAGAAGGAAACGGCGAATATTCCGGCGTGGCGGATGTCCCTGCGTTACTTGCTCCACACAGCACCACCGCGCTGAATCTCACCAGCAACGGAACTACCGGAGCGGCCAAATTGAAACGCACCTTTGCGGCATCCGATCTGAACTGGAACGATGCCGACTGGACTTTTTGCGCATGGGTAAAACGAACTACTTCAGACACTGAAGATTTCGTATTTCATCTCGGCGACGGCGACGGCCACGGCGCCAATGATGAGTTGGAGTTGTATTTTTCCTCCGGCTCTGACCAGTTGAAACTCGAAAAATACAACGCCGCCGGCGTGCAGGCCAGCATCGTGCATCCCGGAGTTCCCGCGGGCGGGTGGCACTACCTGAGCATCACCTGTGACCGCACTGCTGCTAACACCGCCACGCTTGCGCTCTACGTCGACGGATTTCTTGCCGACTCGGTGACGGGTGTGGCCATGGCGGTCAACCAAACACGCAGCATGGTTGTTGGCGGGCATGCGGAAACCTCCAACCTCGACCGCTGGCTGGATGGCCGGGTCGATGACGTAATGATTGCAGGCTCCGTCCTCGGGCGGACCGAAATCCGTCAGCTGGCGACGATGGGAACCGCGCACTTTCTGGGTATCAGCGACACAGGCACGGTCAATATCACTGTGAATGGAGCCAACAATGCCCCGGTGATTCTTCCTCCCTCCGACACAGGGTTGAATGCTGACACCGCCTCGGCTCCCCTGCCCTTCACAGTAACGGATGCGGAGAGTGAGCACCGGACGTTGTCAGTCAGCGCCGCTTCCTCCAACCCTGCGCTCATCCCGCTCAGCGGTATCACCATCAGTCCCGCCCCGCCCGCATGGAACAGCGCAGATATTGGCACTGTGGGTGCAGCCGGCAACCACCTTGAGGATCACGGCACCTTCCACATTAGCGGGGCGGGCGCAGGCATCGGCGGAACCGGAGACGAATTCCGCTTCGTCAGCCAGGATGTCACCGGAGACGGGGAATTCGTCTGCCGCGTTGCGGAACTGGATGTCACTCATTCATCTGCCCGCGCCGGTCTGATGTTGCGCGATGGCACTGCAGCCAGCGCTCCCTTTGTCATGGTTGCGATCAGCGCCGCAAATGGCATTCAATTTATCAGCCGCGACACTGCAGGGACGACGGCCACCTCTTCCATGATCAATTTCGTAGCAGCCCCCGTGTGGCTGCGGCTGGTCCGCACGGTAGGCTTGGTAGAAGGCTTCTACGCTCCCGACACCAACGGAGAGCCCGGCACATGGAGCCCTGCGGGAAGCGCCACAGGCCTCACGCTGCCGGTGTCCCCCAGAGCCGGGCTTACCGTAACCAGCAATGTGGACGCCACCCGGGCCACCGCAGCGTTCGACAATATCGGAGGACTGCTACCATCGGGAGACGAGCGCACTGTTACCCTCACTCCAATGCCCGGGCAGTCCGGCACTGCCCGTGTTACTCTTACCGTGAGCGACGGTTCCTTCCAGAGCACGGGTGAGTTTTTGGCGGTCGTAGACATCAATACTCCTCCCACGGTCACTCAGGCGCCCAGCATTAACATTGTGAGCGGGGAGACGCCTGCCGCCTTCACCATTAGCGTTGGCGATCTGCACACCGCAGCCGGAGCCATCACTGTCACCGCGTCCTCCACCAACAGCGTCCTGCTGCCCAGCCGCCGCATCGTCATTTCCGTCACCGGCAGCCAGCGCACCGTTCAGGTGCGACCGGTCCGGGGCGAAACCGGCAATACCGTCGTCACTTTGACGGTGAACGATGGCAATGGAATGACTGCTACTACCTCGTTCAACGTCAGCGCTTCACCCGGCGACCCTGCGCAGTTGATCAGCCACGGGGCTAACTGGCGCTTCCTCGACAACGGCCTCTCTCCCGCCGGCTGGAATACCAACGCCTTCAACGACAGTGGATGGCCGATGGGGCCCGCCCAGTTGGGCTTTGGGGACGGGGATGAAGAGACGCTGGTGAACGCCACTGCCTCGCGAAAGGCGACTTACTTCCGCCGCAGTTTCAGGGTGCCAAATCCCGAACTCTACCAATGGCTGCAACTCCGCATGATCCGCGACGATGGAGCAGTGGTATATTTGAATGGCCAGGAAATCTGGCGGTCGAACATGCCCATGGGCATCATCACATTCTCCACCGATGCCTCCGCTGCCGTCGGCGGCGCGCTGGAGGACGCATGGTATTATTACACAGTGAAACGGCCGCCGCTCCTTGCCGGCACCAACGTGCTCGCCGTGGAACTCCACCAGAAAGGGGACACCAGTAGCGATCTTAGTTTTGACTTCGAAGCGCGCGGCGCCAATCCGGAACCTCAGGAAGTGATCGCTCCTAGCTCCACGTGGCAGTATTTGGATACTGGCACCGATCCCGGCAGCGCATGGACCAGCGCCGTCTTTGATGATTCCACATGGGGTACAGGCACGGGCCAGTTCGGCTACGGGGACGGAGATGAAACCACGGTGATCAATGGCGGGCCGGATTCCTCACGCCACGTCACGACGTGGTTCCGCAAAAAGTTCGATGTCTTCTCTTCAAAAGACATCATCGGAATAGGTCTGCGCGTCCTGCGCGACGACGGCATAAGAGTATGGCTCAATGGTCAACCGCTCTACCTCAATAACCTCCCGGCAACGGCCACCTCCTCGACGCTGGCCACTGCCGCCATCAGCAATGCCGCCGAGGCTCTTTGGCAGACAGCATGGCTGTCTCCCGCTCTCGTTGTCGACGGCGTCAATCAACTGGCCGTCGAAATCCACCAAAGCAGCCTTACCAGCTCAGATATCAGCTTTGATTTACAACTATTACTATACGGTGCCGATGCCCTGCCGCCTCTCTCCAGCGCGGTCTCCGGCCGCACTCTGACAGTTTCGTGGCCCTTGTGGGCGCAGGCATGGCAAGTGCAGTCCTCTAGCGACTTGCGGACATGGACGGCGCAACCCGGCACCCCTGTCGCCGGCCCCTTGGGCTACTCGCTGACCTTTACCCGCCCGACGGCCAAACGTTACTTCCGCCTTGTTCTACCTTAAAGGGAACAAAATCCGGGGTCACGCCCGCGAGGCACGGCGCTTGAAGAATGCGTGCAGCGCCGGCTGGTAATTCTGGCCGGTGCGGATGGGAATCGCGTCCACTGACGCAGACTTGAACGATGCCTGCAGCCCTGAGAGCCATTCCGAACGCCGGCGCTGATATTCCTGCCGCACTCTGGCACTACCCGTATTCACATCCATCAGCTCCCCGGTCTCCGGATCCTGAAGGCGGATCCAGCCGACATCCGGCAGCGCCTCCTCCGAAGGGTCACTGATCTGCACCGCCACCACATCATGCCGCACGGACGCCACGCCGAGCGACCGGGAAAAGTCGGGCGCGATGAAATCGCTGACTACGATCACCAGACTCCGCCGGGGCAAATGATTGGTCAGCTTGTCCAGAGCCATGCCGATGTCCGTGCCCCGGCCTTTGGGGCGGGCGTAGAGAATCTCCCGGATAATTCGCAGGCAGTGAGTGCTGCCTTTGCGGGGAGCGAGGAAGAGTTCCGTTTCATCCGTAAATAGAAGTAGGCCCACTTTGTCTTGATTGTGGATGGCGCTGAAAGCAAAAAGCGCCGCCATCTCCGCTGCCACTTCGCGCTTCGACTGGTCCCGCCCGCCAAAGTTCTTCGACGCACTCACATCCACAGCCAGCATTACCGTGAGTTCACGCTCCTCAACAAATTTACGAATATAGGGAAATCCCATACGCGCCGTCACATTCCAGTCGATGGCCCGGACTTCGTCGCCGGGTGCATACTCACGGAAATCATCGAAGTCGATCCCCTGCCCCTTGAAGACAGAGTGATATTCTCCTCCGACCGCCGCACGCACGATGCCCCGCGTGATCAGTTCGATCTTGCGTACCTTTTTGAGGACTTCGCTAAGGGTGTCAGCCATGGAATAGTAGGGACTTAAACAGAAGAATCCGGGACGACAGAGGAAATTAGCAGCTCCGTGTTAAGGGGGGGGAAATTCAACGGCTTCCCAATGTTGCCGACTGTGGGTCTTCGTTCAGATATCATCGTCGCCGCCGCCGTCGCTGGTTACTCCTCGCAACTTGGCCTCAATGAACTGATCAAGGTCACCGTCCATTACTGAGGAAATGCCCGCGGTTTTGACCCCGGTGCGGTGGTCCTTCACCATCTGGTAAGGCTGAAAAACGTAAGAGCGAATTTGACTTCCCCATGCGATCTGTGCCTTCTCTCCGTAGGTGCGCTCTGCCTCGGCTTTCTTCCGGTCCAGTTCCAGCTGATAGAGCTTGGCTTTGAGCATACCCATCGCGAGGTCCTTGTTCTTGCCCTGACTACGTTCGTTCTGACAGGCAGCCACTACGCCTGTTGGCCGGTGGGTGATGCGGACAGCGGTCTCCACCTTGTTTACGTTCTGGCCTCCTTTGCCGCCGGCCCGGTAGGTATCGATGTCGAGGTCTGATTCTTTGATCTCGATGGGGGCATCTTCGATTTCCGGGGTCACGTCCACAGAACAAAAGGAGGTATGACGGCGGTTCTGCGCATCAAATGGCGAAATGCGGACCAGCCGGTGAACGCCCCGCTCATTTTGCAAAAAACCATAGGCATAGGTGCCAGTGACTTTCATGGTAGCCGAACGAAACCCTGCTCCTTCCCCTTCCGTGTAGTCGATCGTCTCCACCGTCATCCCCCGCTGCTCTGCCCAGCGGGCATACATCCGGTAGAGCATTTCCGCCCAGTCGCAGGCCTCTGTCCCACCGGCCCCGGCACTGATGTTCACGAAGGCATGCGATGTATCTAGAGGGCCATTCATCAGTATGACAATTTCGAAGTCCTCGATCGCTTTGGCAAGGTTCGGATACTCTGCCTTCGCTTCCACCCTCAATGCGGGATCATCGTCCGCTCCGGCCAGCTCCAGCAGCACATCAAAGTCCTGCACCCGGGTATTTAATTTCTGGAAAGTGTCGATCTTCTGACCGATCACAGCGCGTTCACTACTGACTGCGCGCGCCTTATTTCCGTTTTCCCAAAAATCAGGCGCCAGCATTTGCAGTTCGAGCTCTGCGAATCGCGCCTGCAGTGCAGGCAAGTCAAAGATACCTCCGAAGCTCGCCCAGCCGTGTGTGGAGCGAGTCGGTGTCGAACGCCTGGAGGTCGATGGTTAGGGCTTTCGTGTTTTGATCCATAATGGGAATGTTAAACGACTCTGTTAACGTTTTTCGCAAGTGCTTAATCCGCCTTAGAGACCCCAGCGTTAAGGAATTTCGGGGCTTCAGGCAATCAGTTCATTCACAACCCTGCCGTGCACATCGGTCAGGCGAAAATCCCTGCCGGCGTAGCGGAAGGTAAACTTTTCGTGGTCAAAACCGAGCAGTTTCATGAGCGTGGCATGCAGGTCATGGACATGCACCAGCTTGTCCACTGCCTTGAATCCGAAATCATCCGTCGCACCATAGACGGTGCCAGCATGGCAGCCGCCGCCCGCCAGCCACATGGTAAAACCGTAGTGATTGTGGTCGCGGCCATTAATTTTGCCGGCATTAGCACCCGCCTGAGGCAGTTCGACTACGGGAGTCCGGCCGAATTCCCCTCCCCAGATGACAAGGGTTTCGTCCAGCATCCCGCGCTGCTTCAAATCCTTCAGCAGCGCCGCAATCGGCTGGTCACACTGTTCCGCCAGCCTGCGGTGATTCACCGCCAGATCGTCATGATTGTCCCATGGCTGACCCTCCCCGTGCCAGAGTTGGACGAAGCGCACTCCGCGCTCGATCAACCTCCTGGCAATCAGTGTCTGCCGGCCGTGAACGGTGTCGCCATACATGTCACGAATGTGTTGCGGCTCACGGCTCACATCGAAGGCGTCTGTGGCATCCATCTGCATCCGGTAAGCGAGTTCGAATGACTGCACGCGGGCCTCAAGCTGAGCATCACCCTCACGGCGGGCCTCATGCTGCCGGTTCAACTCCTGCAGCAAATCCAGTTGGCGCCGCTGTTCCTTCATCGGCAGCCCCTTGTTACGTATGTTCTCTATGAGCTTGTCCAGTTCACGGTGCTGCGTGTCGATGTAAGTTCCTTGATAAGCGCCCGGCAGGAACCCGGCTTGCCAGTTTTGACTTTCCTGAATGGGATAGCCGCCGGGGCACATCACAATGAAGCCCGGCAAATTCTGATTCAGGGTGCCCAGTCCGTAGGTGACCCACGATCCCATGCTGGGACGGATAAGCCTCGCTTCACCGCAATTCATCAGCAGCAGAGACGGTTCATGATTTGGCACATCAGCGTGCATGGAACGGATCACGCAGAGGTCGTCTGCGCACTGCCCCACTTTATCAAAAATCTCACTGACCTCCAGCCCGCTCCTGCCATAGCGCTTAAAAGAGTAAGGCGACTTCATAAGAGCCCCGGTCTTGCGCTCGGTCGGCATGTATTCCCCGGGCATTGGTTTCCCGTCCAGCTTTGTCAGCATCGGTTTCGGGTCAAATGTGTCCACCTGAGAGGCCCCGCCATTCGCGAAAATGTGAATCACGTGCTTTGCCTTCCCGCCAAACTGAGGAGGGCGCGAGGACAGGGCGCTGCCCCCCCCGGCTGCCTGCTGTCCGGCGAGCGCATTAAATGCCAGCGCCCCCAGTCCCATGCCGCAGCGCGTCAAAAAGTCGCGACGGGTTGAGAAGATGTGACTGAAGTCTGGATCGTGGTGTCCTGCCATGACATTAAGGTCTACGCCCGCCAATTGGGCTGTTTATCCGGGAAAGATGCGGTATCAAAACAAGGCTGACCACCGTGTGTGACCGGGTTTTTACCGGACGCGGCCGGGGGCTATTCCGCCGGCGGAGCGGTGTCCCCACGGTGTGCAGCATCAGATTCCTCCGGAGGGAAAGTCTCCTCGCCCTCGGCTGCGGCCCCAGGCTCCTCCCCTTCGTTTACCACGCGTGCAATATCTTGGAGTAATTCGCCTTCGCGCAGGGTGATGAGTTTCACCCCCTGCGTGTTACGTCCAGCTTCTCGGATCTGGGCCACAGGGATGCGCACGCTCTGACCGGTATTGGTCATGAGCATCACATCGTCCGCCTCATGCACCACTAGCGCGCCGACTACCTTGCCCGTCTTGTCCGTGGTCTTCATGGTGCGCACGCCTTTGCCGCCGCGGCTGGTGATGCGGTATTCGTCGAACTGGCTGCGCTTACCGATGCCATTTTCACTGGCGACGAGGAACTGCGCGGAAGTATCCACCACCGCGAGAGAAACGACGTAGTCCGCTGTGGAAAGACGCACGCCGCGCACGCCTGTAGCTTGGCGGCCCATGTCGCGCAGGCCGCCTTTGCTCTTCACTTTGGCGACGTCGCCGGAGTCTTCGCCATCGGCGGTGTCCTCTGCCTCGCCTTCGTCTTCGACTTCGGACGTGACATCGCTGCTGGAACCCGCGGACTCGGCGTATTCCTTAAAACGAACACTCATGCCGTCGTGTGTGACAAGCACCACTTCGTTGCTTCCATCCGTAAGCGCACAGCCAACGAGAAAATCGTCATCTTTGATGTTGATGGCGATGATGCCGTCCTTCCGGATGTTGCGGAATTCACCCAAATTAGTGCGCTTCACTGTACCGCCATGGGTGGCGAAGATGACGAATTTCTCCGGCGTCCATGTCGTGTCCTTATCGCCCTCTCCCACGGCTGGTATGCGCAGCACGCTGGCAATCTTTTCCTCCGGCTTGAGGTTAAGGAGATTCTTGATGCTCCGGCCCTTGGAGGTGCGGCTGCCTTCCGGAATTAGATAAACGCGCTCAGCATAGACGCGGCCGGTGTTCGTGAAGAACATCAGCCAGTCGTGCGAGGAGGCGGTGAAGAGGTGCTCCACGAAATCGTCTTCTGACTCCTCATCCGCGAGCGCTTTGCCCGTCTCCATGCCCTTGAGGCCTTTACCGCCGCGCCGCTGGCTCCGGAACTCGGTGGCCAACGTGCGTTTAATGTAGCCGCGGTGGGAAATGGTGATGATCTGCCCTTCATTCGCGATGAGGTCGATCGTCGAGATTTCCCCGTCGTCGTTGGCAAAGTCCGTGAGCCGGGGCGATGCATATTTTTCCTTAATCGCCTGCAGCTCGCCTTTGATAATGGTCAGCACGCGCACCTCGCGGGCGAGGATGTCCATGAGGTCGAGGATCTCGGCCATCACGGTGTCGTATTCCTCCTTCAGCTTGTTCCGCTCAAGGCCCGTGAGCTTGTAGAGTTGCAGTTCGACAATGGCTTTTACCTGCCGGTCATTGAAGCGGTAGGCATCTCCCTTCACCTGCGGCTGGCCGCGAATGATGATGCCCAGTGCCTGCGCGGCCTCTACGGTGAACGGATACTCCTTGATCCGCTGCTCGGCTTCGTCGCGGTTCTTCGAATCCCGAATGATTTTGATGAAGTCATCAATCCGGCTCTGTGCCAGCAGCAGGGCCTCCAGCACTTCCGCGCGGGATTCAGCCTTCTTGAGGAGGAATCGGGTGCGCCGCAGCACAACCTCGCGGCGGTGCTCAATATAGCACGAGATGGCGTCCTTGATGTTCAGAAGGCGCGGCCGGCGGTTGTCGATCGCCAGCATATTCACGCTGAAGGTATTCTCCAGCGCTGTGAACTTATAGAGGTTGTTGATGACTACTTGAGGCCGGGCATCGCGCTTCAATTCGATGACAATGCGCGTGTTTTCATCGCACTCGTCGCGCACCGCGCTCACCTCCGGCAGTATCTTTTCATGCACCAGCTCGGCGATCCGCTTCATGATGACCGCCCGGTTTTCCCGGTAGGGCACCTGAGTGATCACGATCTGCTCCTTACCACGCTCGTCCAATTCAATCTCCATCTTGCCCCGGACCTTCACCTGCCCGCGGCCCGTAGTGAGATACTGCCGCACGCCATTGCGCCCGTAGATGGTACAGCCCGTGGGAAAGTCCGGGCCTTTGATGTGCTCCATCAATTCCGGAATGGTAATACCCGGATTGTCGATTTGCGCGCAGATGCCGTCCACCACTTCGCCCAGATTGTGCGGCGCCATATTCGTGGCCATGCCCACGGCGATGCCCGTGCCGCCGTTGACGATCAGATTCGGAAATGCCGAAGGAAGCACTGTAGGCTCCATGAGGCGCTCGTCGTAGTTGGGGACAAAATCGACAGTTTCCTTGTCCATGTCCTCCATGAGTAGAGTGCCCAAATGGGTAAGACGCGCTTCCGTATAACGCATGGCTGCGGGAGCGTCGCCGTCCATGCTGCCGAAGTTACCCTGACCATCCACAAGAGTGTCGCGCATGCTCCAGTATTGCGCCATATTCACAAGAGTGGGATAGATCACCGACTCACCGTGCGGGTGGTAGTTGCCGGAGGTGTCACCGCAAATCTTGGCGCACTTGATGTGCTTGCGGTTGGGCCAGAGCGAAAGCTCACTCATGGCGTAAAGAATTCGACGTTGGGAAGGCTTGAGCCCATCGCGGACATCAGGCAGCGCACGGCTGATGATGACGCTCATGGAGTAGTCGAGGAAGGACTTGGACAGTTCTTCCGCGACATTGATGGGCTCAATGCTGCGAGGCTCGGAATCGCTCACGGTGGTAAATATGGTGTTGAGAGGAAAAGTTCACAGCGGCAGCACAGAGGGGCGGTCTTAGCCGTGGGACACATCTTCCCTAAATCACCCTGCGCCGGGTGCAAGTCTCACCTTTATTTTCTTCCTGAAAATCCTCAGCCGCACGCTCACGGCTGCGCCATCCTGCAACCCCGGATTTATGTCCCGCGGGCCGGACATCCGCCCCAGTTTATGCCTTGCCAAATTACGCTCTGCTACGCATGAGGCGGAGAAGCTTAACGCCTTTCACCTATGAACCACCTTCCCGTTTTTGCCATCGCCGCCAGCGCCGCGCTGGCCCTTTCCACAACCAACGCCATGAGTCAGGCCGCTACCACCTCCACCCCTTTCGGCAATCTCAAAGACGGACGCGCCGCCGAGCTGATCACTCTCACCAACGCCAAAGGCGCCAATGTGCAAATTAGCAACTACGGCTGCACCGTCGTGAGTTTCAACGTAGCGGACCGTGAAGGGAAGCTGGACAGTATCGTTCTCGGCAAATCCACCCTCGCTGATTATGAAGCCGGCCACCCATTCTACGGAGTCATCGCCGGCCGGTATGCGAACCGGATCGCCAAAGGCCGCTTCACCCTCGACGGCAAGGAATATAAGCTGCACGTCAACAACGGCCCCAACCATCTACACGGCGGCAAAGAGGGATTCGACAAGAAACTGTGGGCCATAGCCTCTCGGGGGATGGTCGAAGGAGTGCCCACACTTAGCCTCAGCTACACCAGTCCGGACGGCGAGGAAGGTTATCCCGGCACCTTGAAATGCGGCCTGACTTACTCCTTTAACGACGCAGGGGAACTTCGCATCGAATACACCGCCACCACCGACAAGCCAACTGTGGTGAACCTCACCAACCACAGCTACTTCAATCTCTCCGGCCATGGTAAGGGTGACATTCTTAGTCATGTGATGCAAATTCCCGCCGGAAAATACACGCCCACTGATCCAACCCTCATCCCCAACGGCAAACTGGAGTCACTCGACGGCACGCCCCTCGATTTTCGTAAGGCCACAGTCATCGGTGAACGCATCAGCCAGCACGATTTTCTGCCCCTCAAATACGGCGGTGGCTACGATCATAACTACGTCATCGACGCGCCCGCAGGCACACTGCGTACCGCCGCCAAAGTAGCAGACCCAAAGTCCGGCCGCACCCTAGAGTGCCTGACCACCGAACCCGGTGTGCAGCTCTATACCTTGAACCACGGCGCCGATGACAAGGGCCGCGATGGCCGCAAGTATCCGAAGCACGGAGGATTTTGCCTTGAGACCCAGCACTATCCAGACAGCCCCAACCAGCCTTCGTTTCCGTCCACCGTCCTGAAACCGGGAGACACCTACCGCCAAACCTGCGTCTATCGCGCCGGCGTGGAAAAGTAATTACGGTGGGGCAAGGCTCCGCCTGGTTATAAATCCGGTCGCTTCGCTCCGGCTCTCCGTGTGCTCCCGGGGGCTGGTTTCCAGCTATCAGTTACTGTCTGTCTCGAGCGACTCCACGCACCTGATTTTGCCCATCACGGACTAAACGGCCTGCATTTCCCTACTGAATCTTCAGCAGCGGGACCTTTTCGGAGGAAGCCTCTATGTCGGCGATCGCCTTCCTTACCGCATCGGCCTTCTGCTTGCTGAGTTTCTTGGGGAAATCCACTTCGCCTTTATCAAAAAGGGCCGCAGTTTCCGTGAGATGCGGCACGGCGACCTGCGAACTGGCTCCATATTGCATGAGGATCTTCAGAATATCGGGAGTGCGGTGTTCACTCGCCCACGGGTTTTGCGTGCGGATGTAATCTGCGCAGGCCATGATGCCCTCCTCAATGTGATGCCTGGCGAGAACCTTGAGACCGTTGAGCCGCACTTCGTCGGCAAACATTTCGCCGCTGGGGGCTGGCTTTAGAATGGCTTCGCGAACAGCGGGGAGAAGAGGTTTGATCTCTTCCAGAGTGAGACGCTGATAAATACTGCTGACTTTGCCCCGGGCGTGACCATCCTGATTTTGGAGCCCCCGGGCAATGGCCGTGCGCAGTTTCCCCCGGTCCACGCCCTCCAGATTTTTCGCATCTCTGAGCAACTTTTCAAAGACAGCGCCGCACAGATACCGCTGCTCCATCGCCCGAGAGTCATCCTTTTCCGGATCACGTGCAATACGATCCAGCATTTCCGGCAAAGCGGGCAGCGCCGCTTTGCCAATAGCCGCCAGTGCACCGGCTGCCTTCACGCGGAGCCAGAGATCCGGATCCTGCAATACCTTGCGAAGCCCAGGCATCGCCGGGGCGGCTGCAACGCCAAGCTCCTGCAGGGCCTGACAGGCACCGATCCGGGCGTCCAGCGACGCAGAGTCCAGCATCTCCGCAATGGCAGCTACCGGCGCCGGCTTCAGCCTTGCCAATTGCATCGAGGCCCGCTCGCGGACGATGGGCGACCATGAGCCGAGTCGCTGAAGCAATTCGGCCTCCGGGAGCTTTGCATAAAAGCTCGTGCGGTCCTTGTTGTCCCAGCCCCGTCCGTCAGCGATCAAGCCCTGAGCAACTGACGCAGTCAGCGCTGAGGTGACGCCCGGCTTTTTGCCAGTGAGCACAATCTTCTTCAGGGGCAGCGCGTAGCCGAGCAGATAGGCGCCGGTGGCGTCCCAGCCATGATAGCTGTCATGATCCGGCTCAGGCGGGCCCTGGTGGGCAAAAGTCCCGCCATGCCCCCGGGCGAGATCGTGATACCACGCGCCGAATTCGCTCATCCACGCGCCGGTGGCCTGCGGCCCTCCCTGACCGATGGCCGGCAGCGACCATGTCATATTGAAGTAGTTGCCGGTGTGCCCGCAGTCGCGTTCGTTGCCATGAGAGGCCACTGCCATGCGCGTGAAATACTCAGCGCCTTTCGCTTCCCCGAGCCGCTGAAACAGCACGGCCGCCATCCCGCATTTTCCATTGTCCTCATGAGTCTCCGTCCACGCCGGATGGTCGCCGTAGGGAACGGCCCCTTTCCCAATGTAAAAGCGCATGAGTTTGGCACTCAAATCAATCGCCCTCGCCACCTCCGGATCCTTCACACCGGCATCGCGGGCCATGACGAGACCAACCGTGAGCGGCAGCCCGGGCGCATTCATCATCCCGTAGCCGCGCAACCGTCCGTCGGGCAGCGCGAATCCGTGCCCCCATGAACCCACTGCGCTTTGTCCTTTCGCCGCTTCCAGCGCTAGGCGCTGCAATCCGGGCAGCAGCGAGGCGTCGCCGCTCGCAGAAATATATTCCGCCAGCAGGATCATTACGTAGCCATAATACCACGTCTGCATGGAGTTCGCCTTGAACCCCGCCGCCCACTGCGCCTCGCGTTTCACCAGAGGCAAATGCGCCGCGTCTCCGCTGGCCAGCAGCGCAAGGGCGTTGAGCGAGCGCGGGATGCCGTCAGTCCTGTTCGCATACTCAGGCCCGGCTATCTTTGCCGCGAGGGCCTGAATGCCCTGCTCTAGAACGCGCTTCGACTTCGAGCAGTCATAGGGCGCCGTGGCGCTGAATGACCCCATCACCGGCAGCTTGAGCACGACCTTCTCCGACTTCCCCGCACGCCAGCAAGTGAGCGCCAGCTTTCCGCCTCCCGCTTCCGTCTCCGCAGCCGTGACGGCACGCCCCAGTTCCGTGCGCGGATCAAACGTAAAGGCCTTTCCGCCCGCGCCCAGCAAGACATCACCAACCGCTATCTTGCCGTCCGCCGGCGATCCTTTTTCCACCGCAGTCACCGCGATCTGCCGGGCATCCGTGGTGACGAGCCGGTCGCAATACATCCAGCCTCGGAGACCCGTAGGCCCCAGATTCCAATCCTTCTTCGCCTTCGCCGGAATTACGCCGCCTTTGGTGAAGTCAGGCATTTCAATTTTGCCCCCGCCACCAGCTCCGGCGTCGAGTGGACAGGCGAACAGGGCGGCACAAACGAATAGGAAAGTAGTATGCTTCATAGGGGAATCTGGATTACTTCTGCAACATGCTGAGATTGGCTTTGGCAAACGCCTTGCCCATGAGGGCGAAAGTTTTTGCGCAGCCGAGGTAATGGTAGCCGGCATTGGAGGCGCCGCGCTTCCAGGGCGCCACATCAGCAGGCGGAATCAGATCCGCCTCAAACTTCTTCAAAAACGCGACTTTCTCCGCATCCGTCATTTTGCCGTCGGCATTCGCATGGTCCTTGCGTTTCGAATCCAAAAAGTGGCCCATATGACTCACCTTACCGCGCTCGCCATCAATCGCGTCAAGTTGCTCCGCCCAGAACAGAGCGGCCTCCCTGCTTGACCCTCTATGAGAACCTGCGCCATCTGAGGACACCTTTCGGTGCCGGCGCAGCCCTGTGAACTTTGGGAGAATGAAACATCCTCCTTGCGCCCGGGCATTTCGGCTTTTAAGCGCTCCCCGCTGCAAATCGGGGATCTGACCATTCCCACAGCCGCTTCAGGACAGATGGCAGAGTGGTCGAATGCGCACGCTTGGAAAGCGTGTGTGCGCTAAACCGCACCGAGGGTTCGAATCCCTCTCTGTCCGCCACTTTCCCGCCTCGATGGCATCACCCCCGCGTGCCGCGAGCTTGGCCGTGTGCAAAACCCCAAGCCACTCATCCCGCACGACACGAAATAAGCTCGGCATGAAATCGGTGCTCCATTTTCTTGCTTTCTTCCTCATCAGCAGCGCCCCCATGTCCGCAGCGGACAAGCCCAACATCGTCTTCGTTCTTTTCGACGACATGGGCTGGGGCCAGCCGCAGAGTTACCAGCCGGACTCCGCCCTGCGCACACCGAACCTCGACAAGCTCGCCGCACAGGGCATGCGCTTCACCGACGCCCATTCCGCCTCCGGCGTCTGCACGCCCACGCGCTACGGCGTGCTCACCGGCCGCTACCCTTCGCGCATCGGGCAGTTTGGTGTGCTGACGACATTTTCCAAGCCCATCATTCCCGCGAGCCGCATGACCGTGGCCTCCTTGCTCAAGCAAAACGGCTACACCA